>JBGTCV010000001.1:0-23828 GCA_041748655.1 Promineifilaceae bacterium (SeqCode)
GCATCACCAGCGGTTTTGTTGAAGGAATGAACAACAAGATTCGGCTAATCAAGCGCCTTGCTTTTGGCTTGCCATCTTTTGCTCATTTCAGAGCGAGAATTCTGTGGGTCTGCGGTTGACCACAGAATTCCTCAGAGAACCGTATTTTGTTTGAGCATTATTTTTAAGGTTAAAAGCCGTCAATTGTCAATGTGGGCAGACTACACAGCCGCCTGCATTGTTTTATGGAGCTACATATGAAAACTTATACAACAATTTCCCGCTGGCTGGGGCTGCAAACCCCCGCGCCAGCCTCAACTGCCCTTTCGGTACATACCACTACGGAGCTGATTGTCCCGGAACGGCCGTCCCTCATCCCTCATCAACCCAAACCGATCATTATCAACTTACCCCCCAGCCAGCCCCAAATTGAAACCGACACCCTCTCCAACTTTTTGCACATGGGCCGCCTTTACCACCCGCTGTGCCGTAACGCCTTTGTAGAGCGGGTGCAGCTGGGCTATTATGCCTACGAGCGGCGCGAAGAGTGGCGCACCTGCGCCCTGGCGGCGGCCTATGCGGGCGCGTTTGGCCCACAATCCATTGAAAAGCCCGATTTTTCCTACAGCATGGCGATTTGGCGGCTGAGCCAGCGCGTCGGCTTCGATATTGGGCAGCGCCAGGTGGTTGGCCCTACTGGCCGCCACAATAACCTGGCCGATGAGATGATCAAGCTGGTAGACGATAACTTGTGGACACGCGCCGGGGTGGCGGAGTGGGTGGCGACGTTGGGGTATTGAGACGAATGTGTCTGAATGATGCGCCGAACCATGTTATAATGGCGGCGTAGTTTACCAATTGTCTGCTTAATCCACAGGAACCAGCCCTGATTGACGGACAAATCTCAGATTTCTACCGCAGAGGACGCGGAGATTTCTCCTTCATTTTTCTCTGCGCTCTCCGCGTTCTTCGCGGTTAAATAAGTTTTGTAAGTCAACCCGGGAACCAGCCACTTACATTTTGCAAACCGGTCAATTTATCAATTTGACCTGACTAAAAAAGGAGAAACCATGAGCAAACTGCATGAACTGCATCAACTCGGCCAATCTGTTTGGTACGACAATATCAGCCGGGCATTATTGGATTCCGGCGAAATGCAAACCCTCATCGACGACGGCGTTGTCGGTGTTACCTCTAACCCTTCCATCTTCGAAACCGCCATTGCCAAGAGCGGCGATTATGATGGCGTAATCCGCGAACTGACCCAGGCTGGAAAATCGACCAACGACATTTATGAGGCGCTGGCGCTGCAAGATATTGGCGAAGCGGCCGATTTACTGCGTCCCATTTACGAAAAAACAGGGGGCGTCGATGGTTACATTAGCCTGGAAGTGAGCCCCACGCTGGCGCGGGACACCGAGGGTACCATCGCCGAAGCCCGCCGCCTGTTTGCCGCCCTCAGCCGCCCCAACATCATGATCAAGGTGCCCGCCACGCCAGAAGGCATACCGGCCATTGAAACGCTGACGGCCGACGGCATCAACATCAACGTAACGCTCATCTTTTCGCTGAGCAGCTATGAAGATGTGATGAATGCCTACATCACCGGCCTGGAAAAGCGGCTGGCAGCGGGGCAGCCGATTGACAACATCAGCTCGGTGGCGTCCTTTTTTGTCAGCCGGGTCGATTCGGCCGTGGACAAGGCGCTGGCAGCGGTAGGCAACCAGGATCTCCAGGGCAAGATTGCTATTGCCAATGCCAAGATTGCCTATGCGCGTTTTCGGCAGGTGTTTGGCAACGTTCGCTGGCAGGCGATGGCGGGGAATGGGGCGCGGGCGCAACGGCCGTTGTGGGCCAGCACCAGCACCAAAAATCCCGCCTATCCGGACACGCTTTACGTTGATACGCTCATCGGGCCAGACACCGTCAACACCATGCCTCCAGCAACGGTCGATGCCTTCAAAGACCACGGCACCGTGGCGGTAACGCTCACCGATGACGTGGAAAGCGCCGCCTGGCAGCTGGATGCATTGGCTCAAGCAGGTGTTGATCTGGCTGCCATTACCCAGAAATTGCAGGATGACGGTGTCGATGCCTTTGCCCAATCGTTTGAATCGCTCATGGCCAGCATTGAGGGCAAGCGGGCGGCAATTTTGGCTGAGGCAGACGGGTTTTCGGCGAATTTAGGTGGGTTGGAAACGGCCGTTTCCGCCACCGAAGCGGACCTGGTAAAAAAAAAGATAGTTGATCGCATCTGGCAGCACGATCACACCGTCTGGCACCCCGAGCCGACCGAAATAACCAACCGGCTGGGCTGGCTTCACACCCCACAAAAGATGGCCGCCGAGGTTGAGCGCATCAACCAGTTTGTGGCAGAGATCAAGGCCGACGGCTTCACCGAGGTGATGCTGTTGGGCATGGGCGGCTCCAGCCTGGCGCCAGAGCTGTTTGCCAAAATCTATGGGGACGGCGGCCTGAAGCTGCGGGTGTTGGACAGTACGGACGCAACGGCCGTAAAAACCTACGCCGAAACGGCCGATTTAGCCCATACCCTCTTCATCGTCTCTACCAAATCTGGTGGCACCGTCGAAACGTTCTCCTTCTTCAAATATTTCTACAACCGCATCGCCGATTTGGTTGACCGGGAAAACGCCGGTCGCCAATTTGTGGCCATTACCGATCCGGGCAGCGGCCTGGGCGATACGGCCAACACCTACAATTTCCGCGAAACGTTCATCAACGATCCCAACATTGGCGGGCGGTACTCCGTCATCTCCTTCTTTGGCCTGCTGCCGGCGGCGCTGGTGGGGGTCGATCTGGCCCGGCTGCTGGCGAGCGCCCAGGCAGCAGCCCACTCCCCCGTTTCGGCCAGGCTAGGCGCGATTTTGGGGGCAGCGGCCCAGGCTGGTCGGGACAAGGTGACGTTTATTTTGCCCGCTGCCATTGCCAGCTTTGGCGACTGGGTAGAGCAGCTGGTGGCCGAAAGTACCGGCAAAAATGGCCAGGGTATCTTGCCCGTCGTGGGTGAACCGGTGCTGGAGCCATCTGGCTATGGTACAGACCGGCTGTTTGTCTATTTGCGGCTGGATGATCATTTCGACGACGCCGTAGCCCAGCTAGAGCAAGCGGGTCAGCCCGTGATTCGTTTTGACTTGCGCGATTTGTATGATGTGGGCGGGCAATTTTTTGTGTGGGAGTTGGCAACGGCCGTTGCCGGGCACGTTCTCGGCATTCAGCCATTCGACCAGCCCAACGTGGAATCGGCCAAGGTGCTGGCCCGCAAAATGGTTGCCGCCTACCAGGAAAGTGGCCAGCTGCGCCAACTGAACAGCGCCGAACCGACCGCTGCCAATCTGCACAACTTCGTCGCTCAGGCCAAACCGGGCGATTACATCTCCATTCATGCCTACGTACCGCCCACGCCGGAAACAGACGAGTTGTTGCAGCAGCTGCGGGTTCAACTGCTGCAAAATACGAAATGTGCTACCACCGTGGGCTACGGGCCGCGCTTTTTGCATTCCACCGGGCAGCTGCACAAAGGGGACGGGGGCAATGGCCTTTTCATCCAGTTTGTGTCAGACCCGGAAAGCGACATCGACATTCCCGACACGGCCGGTGAAGCTGCCAGCGGCATGAGCTTCGGCGTGCTAAAAAGCGCCCAGGCGCTTGGCGACGCCCAGGCGCTGCTGGACGAAAACCGCCGCCTTATCCGTTTCGATTTGGGTACGGATGTGACGGACAGGCTGAAAGAACTGCTGGCTTGATGAGACAGGTAATTGGGTAATTACGGTAATTACCCAATTACCCAATTACTTCCCCAAAGGAAACGGTATGTCCAAAACCAACCCAACCACTTTTATCATTTTCGGCGCTTCGGGGGACCTTGCCCGGCGCAAGCTGATTCCTGCCTTGTTTAATTCTTACTGCAAAGAGCGTCTGCCAGCGGTGTTTAACATTGTGGGTTTTGCCCGCCGTCCCTGGGACGACGACGAATTTCGCCAGATTTTGCAGGCCGGAATGCAAGAATTTGCCCCGGAAGCGTACAACGAGGCAAAGTGGCAGCTGTTTGCCAGCAAAATTAGCTATGCTGAAGGGGACCTGAGTACGTCAGAAGATTATCAGGCGCTGCGCCAGCATCTAGCTGGCATTGAGGCTGGGCCAGGCAGCCGACTCTATTACCTGGCCACAGCGCCCAACTTTTTTATACCTATCGTGGAAAACCTGGGCGCCGCCGATATGGTGCAGCAGGCAGATGGGTGGCGGCGTGTGGTGGTAGAGAAGCCGTTTGGCCACGATCTGGCCTCGGCGGTGGCGCTGAATGAGGCGATTCACACCATTTTTCAGGAAGATCAAATTTACCGGATTGACCATTATTTGGGCAAGGAGACGGCGCAAAATATTTTGTACTTCCGCTTTGCCAACACCATTTTCGAGCCGGTGTGGAACCGCAACTACGTAGACAACGTGCAAATTTCGGTGACGGAGAGCGTGGATGTGGGGCGTCGGGCCGGGTATTACGATGAGGCGGGCGTGGTGCGCGATATGTTCCAGAATCATCTGATGCAGCTGCTGTCGCTGGTGGCGATTGAGCCTCCCGCCTCGTTTGAGGCTGATGCGGTGCGGAATGAGAAGGCGAAACTGTTTCATGCGATACGGCCGTTACCCCTCAGCCACACCGTTCGCGCCCAATACGATGGTTACCTGGAAGCCGAGCAGGTCGCTAAAGAGTCGCAAACGCCCACCTACGCCGCGATGGAGCTGTATATCGACAACTGGCGCTGGCAAGGCGTACCGTTTTACCTGCGCTCCGGTAAGGGTCTGGCCATCAAAAATACCGAGATCATTATTGAGTTTAAACGGCCGCCTCACCTGATGTTCGACGATATTGATGATGAGGATTTTACGGCCAACATCCTGTCGATGTGCATTCAGCCAGATGAGGGGATTCACCTGAAGCTGGAAGCTAAAGTGCCCGATTCATCCAAAACCCAACCGGTGGATATGGAATTTCATTATCGCTCGTCGTTTAAAGGGAATTCTTTGCCCGATGCGTATGAGCGGCTGCTGCTGGATGCGGTGCGGGGCGATGCTTCGCTGTTTACCCGTGCCGACGGCATCGAGGCATCGTGGCGGCTGATGGACCCGGTGATCGACGGTTGGGAAAATGCGCCAGACGCCCCGCCGATGGCGGATTATGTGCCGGGCAGCTGGGGCCCAGCCGAGGCGGATGCGCTGCTCAGCCGATCAGGCCGCGTTTGGCGGCACGCTTGCAGCCATGTGGGGCAGTAATCTCCAAGAAAACGCCAGTTTATGCCCTTTGAAAGTATAGCTGACTGAAAACCGATTACTGATCACTGATTACCTAAAACTGTGCCGTGTGGCATTGCAGGATATACAGCTTGTAGTCGGGGCCGCCGGGGGTGTCGAGAATTTCCAGGGCGAACTCGAACTGTACGGGCACTTTGTAGGTTTTTTCCAGGCGGGTGAGCGCGGTACGCATGAGCCGGATAAACTTTTCGTCGTTGATGAGATGGTCGTAGGTGAGCTGGTGGGTTTGGGGGTCTAGCAGGTAACGGCCGTATGGATAATCTGCCTGCAATATCTCTGAGATGGGCAAAACTTTGAACTTGTTTTCTTGCAAATCCACCACTTTGACCCTTTTCTGGATCAGCTCTTTGCTGTTGTCTAGATAATCTGGGGTGTTCAAGGAAATGCGGCACGCTTCGCTATCTATCAGAGGGAGGCCAACCTGCTCATCCAGCCCCAGGCTGAGGCGCAGACAGCCATCTTTGGCGCGGCTGTCTTGCTTATCGTACCAGGGGTTTTGGCTGAGCCCGGCTCCGACGATGGTGGGGAGAAAGTAACGGCCGTATCGATGCCCAATCAGCGGTTGAATCATAATCGCCATGCGCTCGTCGTAATCAATCAGCCCGTGTTCCTGCCGCGCTACCATCGCCCCTGGATTGAAGGTGCTGGCATAAACGCGCCGAATGCCATCCAGCAGCGCCGCGAAATTTTCCTGCTGGCTGCCCTGGTTTGGGCAAAATATGCTGGTGTATTTTCCAGCAAAGGCGTAGTCCAGGTGATCTTCTAACAGGCTGGAAGAACGGACGACGAAGGAACGGCCGTTTAACCGATTTAACACGTCCCGCAGCTGTTCCATAATGTAGTTGGGAATCTTGCCTGCCAGGCAGCAAGCCACAATCTCCGGGAACTGCGCCTCCATTTCCTCCAGGGTCAAATATTTTTGGTTTACAAACCGCTCCAGCTTGTTTTGCAACATAAATTCATAGATGATTTCAGAGCCAATAAAATAGGTGTCGGGAATGGTTACTTGTCTGGTAATGTCTGGGCCAAAATCGTGGCTGGCTTTTTCCAGGATGCGCCAGGCCAGCAGCATCCCACCCGCCTTGCCGCCAATTTTGCCGCCGCCAATGAGCCGCTCATAAATCCAGTTCAAATCTTTAATAGAAAACACCTGCTTGGCCACCCGAATAAACGGCAGCTGATCGCTGAGCAATCGCTTGATCAAAACCACCTTGATCTCTTCCAGATGATGTTTCACCTTTTCCTGCTCGGGCGGGGGCAGGGCATCGTAAATGCCACCTTGTTCAAACAGCATGGCCCAGGGTGCAATCTCCGGGTTGAAGGTGAGTTCCATTGCTGTAGGGGCTTTGTCCTGGTTGTTCAGCACCTCTTCAATGAGCCGATCCAGCAGCGTGCTGCCCAGATTGTTGGCAAAATAGTTGTCGGTGTGCAGATCGCGAATCGTATCCAGCCGACGCTGCCAGGCTGCTTCGTCCTCCTGAACGGTGGGATTATCTAGCCCTTCGCGTCGCTGCGATTCGATGGCTAAATTTTTTACTTCCTGCTCAAAATCGACCTTGTTGATGATGCCGCGTCGAAACAACTCTTCTCGCATGCGCAGGCGAATCCGGTCGCATAAAATGGGATATTGGGCCAGCTTGATGTAGGCATCAATGGTAGGAGTGGTGGCTCTGAGGGGGCCAGTGGGCATGGCAAAACTCCTTTAAGCGTAACGCAGATATTTATAAATCCGCGCAATTCGCTGCTTATTTTTCAAGGATTGGTGCTCAAATTGTTGAGCAATTTTTGGGTGGCGGCGCTGATTTCGATGATAGCTTGTTCGAAAACGGCTTCGTTGACGCGAGACGGCCGTCTATATCCAGACACCTTGCGCACAAATTGCCGGGCGGCGGCTTCAATTTCATCTGGTGTGGCTGGCGTTTCGGCCTGACGTAACTGTTTAATACTGCGACACATACTTGCCTCCCTGGTGATTTTAGGGTTGTTGGTATAAAAGCTGGATGGGGCTGCTGGGCCGGATGATGCCGCAACGGCCGTTTACTGCCAGATTCACCGTTTTGCCATCCTCACTCACCACGCTGCTGGCTTCCTGGACCTCACCGCCATAGCTGGTAAAGCTGATTTCCTGGCTGACAACAAAGGGCGTGCCGCTGAGATCGATATTGGCCCGCCCCAGTGGGGCATTCTCCTGGTTGCGGTTGCAGCCCGTAGCTACCGCAAAATCGGAGGCCGTTACCGGATAGCTGGCCAGCTGTTCGCCGGAAATAGCGTTGTAGCCAGCTAAACTTTCCGCCAGAATCGTAAAACTTCTATCGGTAGCATCAATGATGAGCGAACTAGGATTGAGCCGCACTTTTTCGTATAGGGTAACAATTGCCCCTTCTGGGTAGCTGATCAGGCTAAAGTTACCCCCGCTGTTGGTGGCGGGCAGGCTGAGGTAATCTGTGGGATTGTTGGCCATGTTGTGGCAGTAGAGGGAAACGGCCGTCTTCCCCTGCAAATAAATGGTATAAGTGCCATCTTCCGCGTTGGGCTGCTGCTGTTTGAGCATGGCGCAAGAGCTGGGGCGCGGCGTGGGTGACGGCGTGGCGGTGATAAAGCGGGTGGGGGGCGGCGGGCTGGGCTGCAAGGTGGCAATCTGCGTGGCAATAAGCGCAATGGTGGTTGCTTCGGCATTGTCTTGCACTATGGCGCTTTTGTTTAGCAGCACGTAACCCAGATAAAAAGCCAGAACAATCAACGCCCCGCCAGTAGCGAGGAGCCAGGTGAGCAACGGTTGGGAAGCAGGTCTTGTCTGTGGCATAGCTACGTTTTCCAGCGCCATCTTCGGCATTAGTGCGTAGCTTACCTTGCAATGGATGAATAATCAACAGGAGGTCCACTGAAAAAAGGTTGTTTCTGCCACAGAGAACACAGAGTTCAAACAAGGAATCTCACTGCTGCCGGTGTCCTCTGTGGCTTTTTTCAGTAGAGTCAACCGTCACTCGCTTTTGTATCAACCATCTGATTTTCTTCAGGCGGCAGGCCAAACCCGGCGGCACATTCGTCAAAACGTTCCATCGTCTGGCGCACGTTGATGATACCTGCACCCAATGCCGGGTCTTCCCCGGCTGCAGGCATTGCACCGCACTCAATAATTCGGCGCACCTGGCTGGGCGTCAGCTGGCCGCGCCCACGCTGCTGTACCAGCGCCGCCAGGCCAGCCACCAGCGGCGCGGCAAACGAGGAGCCGTGCCAAAAAATGTAGTGGGAAGCTGCGCCATTTTTGCTCTTTACGGACAACAAAACTGGCCCAATGACCCCCGCACCGCATTCGGCATCGGTGCAGTTGGCTAGATTGGGTTCACAGGTATCTACCTGGCCATCACCGCCGGGTGCGCCAATGTCGCCGGAATTGGAAAAGCAGGCACGCCCGTTTCTCTTGTTGCTGGCCGCCACGCCAAGTACAGAAGGCCAAAATGCAGGCAGATTGGCCACTTCTGGCTGTGTCGCCCCGGCAGAATTGTTGCCCGCTGCGGCAACCACGACGACTCCGAGGCAGTTGGCCAACTGCATCATCAGCTGCAGCGATTCAACCTGCTTGGGCAGCTGAATACCCACCCACTCTGGCGGAATGCGGATGCCCAGGCTTAAATTGATAAGGGTGGGCGGTTTGGGGTCGGTAACGGCCGTTTCCGCCAAAAATAGAAACAGTTCACGCAATAGCAGGAACAAATCACCCCGATTGTCTGGTCCCAGCACCCGGCACAGCCGAATGTCGGCTTCTGGGGCCACGGCGTTGATCAGCCCGGCCACAAACAAACCGTGGTCCCGCACATCCAGCTTTTTGCTGTCTGGAATGGCCGATTGCAGCGCTGCCGGGCTGTCGGGATGGCGCAGCTGAAGGTGCAGCTGCTGGGTGGGCCGAAGCTCGGCCACAGCCAGCAGCTCGTTTCTTACCTGAGGCAGCTGGTCATCGGGGAATGGGGAAGTGTCGAACACGCCAACCCGCACGCCCCTGCCGGTGAGGTCGTTACGGCCGTTTAACTCAATGTTTTGGAACGCCCACTGTTGGGCAAATTGTTCCGGCAAAGCCGCTGCCCGTTCCCCGTTGGTGGAACTGCCGCCAATGTCCCAGGGTGAGCCACCGATGTCCCACGGCGAACCGCCGATGTCCCAGGGCGAACCGCCAATATCCCAGGGCGAGCCACCGATGTCCCATGGCGAACCGCCGATGTCCCAGGGTGAGCCGCCAATGTCCCAGGGTGAACCGGTGAGCCAGTTCGGTTCCACCCGGATTTGGCTGCCCGTTCCCGCCATTTTCTGCAGCTGGTGGATGGCCCGCGCCACGTCAGGGCGGTTGCCTTCCAAACGAAACAGCGCCAGTACAAATTCGGCCGTGGCAAATTCGTAGCAGCGATTCAGGCAGGCCAGCAGCGGTTCTGGCAGCTGGCCAAAGCGCAGCCGTACCGGCCCGGCATCTGCCCCCGTAACCTCTCTCAGGTTCAGATTGGTTTGCTGGTTTGCCCGGGCGATTAGCTGATCTACCTGAGCAGCTGGCCCGCTGATGATAATCTGATCCTGGACAAAATATTCCTCTGGCGGATAAAAATTAGGGTAGATTTGCCGCCGAAACAGGATCAACAGCAAGAGCAGCAGCAGGAGCAGCAGCAGCAGCCAGAGAGGAGCCTGGAGCAGCGCGGCGGCAATGCCCAACAGCACCAGGCTGGCTAAAACCCAGCGGTACAGCCGGGGACGCACCAAATAAAATCTGATGAGGTAGATCAAATAACGCATGGCACACACTTCCTTCTAACTAAAACTAAAGTTTGTCCGAATCGCCAACCAGAAAGAAGGGTGCCCAGAAATAGGGGTGGGTATAGGGGGTGGCAAAACGGCCGTCTGCCAAAAATTGCAGCTGGGCTAACTGTAATGATGCTGCTTTGGTCTGGTTGGCGAATAATTTTTCGTAAAAGAGGTTCATGAATACGGCCGTTGATCGATCCTCAACCGCCCACAGCGTGGAAACAAGCGAAGCCGCCCCAGCCGATAGAAACGCCCGCATCAGCCCCAGCAGCTCATCCCCGCCACCGATGACGCTGCGACCCGTCTGGCAGGCGCTCAGCGTCACCAGCGAAGCGCCCAGGCGCAGGTTAAAGATGTCCAGGGTGGTCAGCCAGCCATCCGCCAGTGCCAGGCCAGAGAAAAGCGGATTATCTGGCCGGAAATCGCCGTGTGTGGCCAGATGCAGCAGGCTGGATTTTTCGGCCGCCTGTTTAACAACATCCAGTTTGGCGGCCGTTTCGACCCTTGCTTCCCCTTGCCAGCGCTGGGCGATGGCGGTGGCTTCGGCGGGGGCATGGGGCAGCTTGCCTTCGTAGGAGTGGCCGACGGTAAAAACGGTGTTGGTTCTGCTGGGGTTGGCGGTACGGCCGTATGCAATCAGGCTGGACCCCGGTAAATAACTCACCTGATGGCTTTGGATCAGGTACGATTGGCCATCAAACAGGGCATGAAACGGCAAATAATGGAGCGATCCGTGCGGCACAACAATCAGCTGGTCGAACTGGGCCAGCCTGGCGGCAACCGGTTCCAGCAGCAGCTGATACAGCTTGTGCAAAATGCCCTGCGCGTTTTTTTCGAGCAGGGGCAGCCTGGCTGTATCGGAGCGTGAGACCGCTTTAAGGTTGAGCCGGAACAGCTGAAGCAGGTTTTGCGCTTTTTGCATGGAGCCCGGCAGCCAGACTGCCTGAATCGATTCGGCCGTAACCAGAAAGAGAACCAGCTGCTCTTTAATGCTGAAATATTCAAGCAAAAGCGTGTTCTTGGGTAAATATGGCTGGGCCGATTTTGTTTGCACCTGCCACAAATTGGCGTCACGCGCATAATCTGCATTGCGAATCAGCAAGGTGTGCCACAAATCTGTAATCTGTTTTTCCAGGTCCAGCACCGCTTGCCCCACACGATGCTGCGCCGAAAGCGCTTCCTCCGCGCCGCCCCGCTGCCCTGGCTCTTCGCTGGTAGCCCAGCGCCGGTACAATCTGTCGCGCTCTTGCCGCAGGTCTAGCAGTTTGGCCACAGTGGGCTGATCTTCCGGGCTGCGGGCCTCAATGCGCAAATTCAGGCGGTGGGCCAGCATATCTTGCAGGGCGCGTGATTTAGCCCGTTCGCAATATTCCAGTCCCTTACCCGGCTGCTGCAATTCCAGGCAAAGCAAGACGGCATCTTCGTAGATTTGCTCCTTATCGGCCACAAAATCGGCGCGGAACTCAATCATGAGACGGCCGTACATTTGCTCCAGCTCCTGAATGGCCAGGTCCAACCGGCTCAGGGCTGTGGCCCGGTCATCCTGCCGCGCCGCCAGCGTCCCTTGCAAATAATGGGCCTGGTGCTTTAAGGCGGGCAGCGTGTGCTTTTCCCCGATGTGCAGGGCGGCCTGGGCCAGCTCTTCGGCCTGGGTCAGCTGGGATTGGGCCAGGGCGGCTTTGGCCGCAATGAGATACGCTCTGGCCTGCCCAATGGGCAGCTGATGTGCCTGGAACAGGTTGGCGCAGGCCAGCGCTTGCTTGAGTGCGGGCTGGCTGTTTCCCTGCCACAGCCAAACGGCCGCTTCTTGTAAATCGGTATCTGCTACCGCCACCGGGTTTTTTTCGGCCAGAAAAAGGGTGCGGGCCTGGCTCAAGGAATTCAGAGCGGCTTCAT
Organism: Promineifilaceae bacterium (SeqCode); assembly: GCA_041748655.1. Taxonomy (GTDB): domain Bacteria; phylum Chloroflexota; class Anaerolineae; order Promineifilales; family Promineifilaceae; genus Leptofilum. The sequence goes on from JBGTCV010000001.1 coordinate 11,989, forward strand.
AAGATTGCAGCCCTACGTAGGCCATCGCTTCATTCAGGAGCGCCTGACCCATTTCTAGCTGGGTGCCTAATTCAGCAAAAAGCTGGCGGCACTCTTTGCATTTGGTCAAAACGTCGGCATATCTGCGCAGCTGAAGCAGGCAGTCGCTGGTGAAAATTTCCACCAGCATGGCGTCCCGCTGACGGCCGTCTGCCAGATAGAGGCTGCGGGCTTCGTTCAGCAGGGCCAGGGCTTCGTTGTAGCGACCCACCACAAAATACGTCATGGCCAGGTTTTGCTGGGCGCGGGCTACGCCCACGCCCTGCTTGAGTTCGCGATATGCCTCAATGGCGTTTTGGAGCGAGGTGATTGATTCGTCGAAGCGGCCCAAATTACGCAGAACGATGGCCCGGTTAACTTGAATCATAAGCAGGGTGGGTTTAGCCGAGTCAGCCAGCTTGTCATGCAGCGCCAGCACTTTGTTAAACTGTTTGAGAGCGCCTTGATCGTTGCCTAAACGGCCGTAAATCGCCCCCATGTTTGCCGTTAACGTGGCCAGAGAGTTCCAATCTTCTTCTTCGGCCAAAACGCCTGTGGCCCATTCCCCCGTGGCTAACGCTTCCTCCGCCCTGCCCAGGCTGGCCAATGACCAGATTTTGCCAATTTGTGACAACGCCTCTTCATAACGCAGACCCAGTTCGCGATAAATGGTGGCCGCATCATCATAAAAAGCGATCCCTTTTTGATGATCGCCATAGCCCAGCGCGTGAATATTGCCTTTGGCCCGGTACCCCAGGGCAACCAGGCGGCTGTCGAAGTTTATCTGCCCCATTTGTTGGATGAGATCGGCAAAATGGGCGCTGTTTTCCAGACTGATGCGCAGGTTTAAATCGGCTTGTTTTTTGAGCAAACGGGCCACGGCTGCCGCCGTTTGGGGCGACAGCGTAGGCATTATTTCAGATAGCCAGGGGTGTTGAGCCGCTGTTTCCAAAGACAGCAGCTGTTCAACCAGGTCCGAGGGGATAGGTTGGGCGCTTCGGTAGTTTGGAGGTGCGTTTGTTCGCATAGTTTTTTAGTCTATCGCTAAATCTCTAAAGATGGAACATGAATTTCTATGGTTGGACCGCTTAGAACAAGGGCATATTCGCCTTGTTGCAGGTTAGAAATGGTAAAGTTGCCGATTGGGTCCAGGGATACGGCCGTTACCATCATCTCCTTTTGAATCAGCTGCGCTTCGACAGTCTCTGTTTCAATACCTAAAACCAGCCCCAAAATTGCCTTGCGCCCTGGATGTTCCGGATCCTCCTGCACTTCTAGCGAGAGTTGGGCGTCGCCTGCTTCAAACATGAGGGGGCCACTGTCGCCGCCGCGCACGGCAAATGCGGGGGTTCCTAAAAATTCGCCCGTCTGCCCGCCCGTTGGCAGTTGTTTGGCCAGCCAGATTTTAATCCGGTCGGCGGTGGTGGGGGTGGGGTTGGAAACGGCCGTTTCTACCAAAAATAGTTCCAACTGAGCAACTTCTTGCGTGCAATGAGGACAAATTGCCAGGTGGGTTGAAATAGCTGCGGCCGTCGCTTCTGGTAAAAGCCCCAAATGAAAATTACCTAAAGTTGCGCCATCGGGACAGGTAATTCGGTAAAGGGCAGCCTTGAGACTGTCATCAATATGCGCCATTATTTCTTCTCCTCATCATTGCGCCATTTTTCTAGTTAATGCGCAATTTGTTAGCGATATAAACGATAGCTGCGCTATTTTTCACGCATCATCCAGAAATTCGCGAAATTCAGCGTTACGCCGCAGCCGCGCCAAAAAATTATCCTTCGTGCGCGACACATCCCGCACATCCTCAAAATGTGTGGCATATAAATCAAAAATTTCACGTGGCTTCAGGTCCAGCACAAAGTAGCCATGGATCGCCAAACTTTCTTTTTGGCTGTGGCACAGCGAATGCAGCTTTTGCCACAATAATTTGTGCACTTCTTGCTGGGAGACTGCCCGCTCTGGTAAAACCGCTTCGCTAATAAAGGTGGCAAGTGGATCAAATTCATCTTCGCCATTGTTGGCTTGGGCCCGGTCCCACAAATGAGCCTGTTCTTTCCAGCGAGCAAAATCAACCAGCACGGCATGGGTACACATCTGCAAATAGCGCAGCAGCGATTTCAGGTTCGGGAATTTGCTGAAGTTTTCGGCCGGAATGCCTTGCCACATCTTTTCAAAAGCGCGGTTTAAAAAATATTCCGCTTCTTCACCCAGGCCGGCGTAAAGGGAGTGCCGGGTAACCCACGAAAGCGCCAGCTTGTGATACCGTTCATACAGGCAGCCCCAGGCTTGCTGGTTGCCATGCACAAAGGCCCGCCGAAAGAGCTCATAGCAAAATCGGGGATCGTGTTCTTTTTGGGCGAAAAAGCGTTCGCTTTCCCGACGGCAGCGATTGCACAGGCTGTGAAAGGGGAGCAAACTCAGGTCATCAACGGTAGGCATAGCAATTCAGGAGTCGCTTGTTATTGATTTGTAGGTTGGTTTTATTCGTGTTAGCGTCGATAGTTGATAGGTGTATTGAAGGTGTTTTGCAGGTGCGTTGCAGCTTTCATTGTAACCGATTTTTTCCTGTACGTACGGCGAAATACAACGAAATTGTGATAATCAGGCTACAGTTTGGGATGGATCGGTTCAGGATTCAGGTAAAGTGAGGAAAAAAGCTCAAAAAAAATAGTCTTACGGATTGTTGTTGTTGGCTACGGCCGTTTCTAACCCCAACCCAATTGCCATCACTATGTCCAGATCCTGGCTGTTTTCCACCACGACGACGATGGCGTACTGCGGCGCGTCGGCGGGGGTGAGGGCCAGATACCAGCCATCGCGGCTGTTTGGGCCGGACAGAGCAGAGATGGCAAAGCTGAGCGTCCCGTCAGCGTTGAGCAGCTGACGAATCTCACGGGCGGCCCGGCTGGTAGTGGTATCCCCGGCGGTGGGAGCCGCTGGCTGAGGCTGCATGACGCCGTTTATGTCCTGAACGGCCGTTACCAATCGGGGTGTGGGTAAACGGCCGTCATTCCCAAATGCCGCCAATGCTAAAGCAACCTGGAGCGGTGACACCGTTAAATTGTCCTGCCCAATACCTGCTTGCAAAGGGTCGGCGAGAGGGACGAGTACGGCCGTTTCTGTGTTCAGCGGCAGCTCCAGCGGCGCAGAGAGGCCAAAGCGCAGGAAAATGTCGTCCAGTCCGCCCAGACCCAGGCGGTCAGCTAAATCTTGCATGGGGCCAGGGCAGTGATGGCGCAGCACGTCGGCCCAGGTGGCATCGTTTGGCGGGGGGGTCTGGCACCGCTTCACTTCACCATTTATGGCCACGGGGCGATTGGCATTCAGCACCGTGCCGTCTAGCTGAATTCGGTTGGCGTCCAGTGCGGCAGCCAAAATAAAGGGCTGCAGGACCAATCCCGGCTGATACTGCCCCTGAACAGCCCGATTGAGCAGCGGTGCGGACTCATCGGCCATCAGCTCATCGAACAGCGCCCCCAGCCGGTTGGGATCGTAGCCGGGATGGCTTACCATTACCAGCACGTCACCGCTGCCGATTTCAAGCAGCACCAGCGCCCCTTGTGCCTCGCCAAACAGGGCTTCGGCGGTAACTTGCAGCCCGGCGTCGAGGGTGAGCTGGACATCTTGCCCCACCTGCGGCGTGTGTAAAATGTTGCGTAAAAGTTGTTGGCTAAAAACGGCCGTTGGATCCTCACTTTCTCCGCGCAAAACCGTATCATACCCGGATTCGATGCCCGCCGTGCCGTGCCGGAAGCTGTAATAGCCAACCGCTGGCCCAATGGTAGGGAAGGGATAATCGCGCCGCAGCGCGTCTGGCTCGCCAATGGTTTGGGCCAGCACCACCCCGTTTCGGTCTAAAATGCGCCCTCGCTGAATGCGCAGCGTGGCCTCTACCAGCCGTGGGTTGTCGTCGCGGGCTAAAATGTTGTCGCTGCGCACCACGCTCCAAAAGACCAGCGACAGCCCCACGGCCAGAAAGCCTAGCAAGATGGCTCGCTGCATTTTTTGCAGATGGGTTTGAGGAGAGTGGTTGTTCATAAAAAGAAATTGGGTAATTGGGTAATTTGAGCAAATTACCCAATTACCCAATTACTCACTTACTCAATTACAAGTAAATTTGCCTGCTTTTGGTAGAAAGATAGAGCAGCAAACCGGCCATCACGTGGCTGATGAACATGGAACTGCCGCCGTAGCTGACAAAGGGCAGCGTGACGCCGGTGAGGGGGAGCAGCTTGGTAACACCTGCCATGATGAGAAACGCCTGGGCCGACAGCAAAATAGTGATCCCTGCGGCCAGATAACGGCGAAACGGCCGTTCCGCCAGCAGCGCCAATCGCATTCCCCGATGCGCCAATAGGGCAAAACAGCCCACCACACCCAGGCTGCCAATCAGCCCCCACTCTTCGGCAATGGCGGCAAAAGCAAAGTCGGAATGCACCACCGGGATGTATTGCGGAAAGCCTTGCCCCACGCCTTGTCCCCAAATGCCGCCCGCCGCCACGGCGTACAGCGACTGCACAATCTGGAAGGCGCGGTTGTCGGCGTCGGGCCACGGGTTCCACCAGGCGTCGATGCGTAAAGTCACCAGGCTGAAGGCAAAGTAGGCAAAGATGCCCGCCAGCAGCAGCAGCCCCAAGCCCCCCACAATAATGCGCCAATCTCCCGTGGCCAGGTAAAGCAGGCTCAAAAACAGAATAAAAAAGAGGGTTGCCGCGCCTAAATCGCGCTGCCATACCAGTAAAATCATGCAAAAGCCCCACATCAGCAGCAGGGGAGCCAGGTAGGAAATGCGTTGGAGACGGCCGTTCCCCGCCAACCGCAGCACTGCCTCTCGTTCATCAAAATAGCTGGCCAAGAAGATGACCAGCAGCAGTTTCAATAGTTCCGACGGCTGAAAATAGACCGGGGTGAAGAAGGGAATGGGCAGGCGCAGCCAGTAACGGGCCACGCTGGCTCCGGTGGGATTGATGCCAAACAGCAGCGTTGCGGCCAGCAGGACAATCCCCAGCAGCAGCAAGGTGTAGCGATAGCGGCGCAGCCAGCGCAGGTTCCGGGGTAAAAGGGTGATGCCGACGAGAACGGCCGTTCCTACCACCACCCACACCACTTGCCGGAGCAAAAAATTGGGAGCCAGCCGGTCTTGCAGCACAATGCCCCAGCCGGTTAGCAGGCCAATGAGGGGCAGCAAGTAGGGGTCGTGGTTAGGGGCGTATTTGCGCAGCAGCCAGACGGCCGTCCCCAGCGCCAACAGCCAGCAAAGCGGCCCCCACAGCGTACTGCCATCGATACGGCCGTCTCGTGCCAGACCCAGCGCCAGGGCGTTGCTAAACACAAAAAAGGCCGCTACCAATAACAAGATTGGTTCAGAACGGCCGTGTTCCTCATAAAATCGAAGGGAAAAAGAAAAGCTGCGCATAAAAACCGGATAGGCAGATGAGCCTGCCCTCAATCCAGGTAGTTACCCACCAGCGGCGCTAACTCCTGCTTGAGCTGCGCCGGAATTTTGCTGGGGTCGGTGAGGAAGGTATCTTTCAAGGTGTGGTGTGCTGGGAAATCTCCTGCCCAACTGCCCATCGTCTGCACCAGATGAGCAATGGCGTTTTGGGCGATTTGGGTGTTCTTTTGCAGCGTCTGAATCACCATCTCTACCGTCACCGGCTGTTCGCTCTCATGCCACACGTCGTAATCGGTGACGTGTGCCATAACACCGTAAGCGATCTCCGCTTCGCCCGCCAAAAACGCTTCCGGGCTGGTGGTCATGCCGATGATGCTCATGCCCCACTGCCGGTACAGGTTGGATTCCCCTTTGGTGCTAAAGCGCGGCCCTTCTATGGTGATAAAGGTGCCCCCTTGATGAACGGTACCGCCAGCGGTAAGGCAGCTGGTGGCGATTGTCTGGCTCATTTCCGGCGAAAATGGGTTGGCCAGGCTGACATGGGCTACCAGGCCGCCCTCAAAAAAGGAGCTGGCGCGCCCTTTGGTGTGGTCGAACAGCTGGTCTGGCACCACGATGTGGCCGGGCGCGTACTCTTCCCGCAGGGAGCCGCAGGCGCTGACGGCCACAATGTAGCGCACCCCTAACGTTTTGAGGGCAAAAATATTGGCCCGGTAGGGGAGTTCGCTGGGGTTCAGCCTGTGTCCGCGCCCATGACGCGGTAAAAAGGCTACGCGACGGCCGTACAGCGTGCCCACCATAATAGCATCAGACGGCTGGCCAAACGGGGTGATGATATTCAGTTCTTCCAGATCGGTCAGCGCATCCATTTGATAAAGACCGCTGCCGCCAATGATGGCTAATTCAATCTTAGAGTTAGACAACTTTTTCTTCCTTGAGAGGTCAGCCCCAGATTTTACAGACCTGTTTGGTATCCGCGTCAATCCGTGGCTTAGGGTTTATCGTTTAGCAAGCTCTGCTTGCAGGGTGCGAATACGCTCGCCTGCTTTTTGCTGAATTTGTTTGATGGCCAGATTTTGTTTTTCGATCATGCTGCGTGCCTGTTTTAGCTGCTCAATGGCCTGCTTTAGCTGCAGCTCTCGCTCTACCAACCGGGCCTGAATTTCTGCCAGATGATTGCCCTGGGCGCTGGCCTGGTTGAGGAAGCGGTTGAGTTCGTTTTCGCCCGCTTCCAGCTGCATCTTTTGTTCCTGGATGACGGTTTGCAAGCCCATGTTTTGTTCAACCAGTTTTTCGTGAAGCGTGTTCCACTCGGCTTGTTTGGCTGCCAGCTCGGTTTGGGTTTCGGTAACGGCCGTTTCCCATTCCGTCACGACATCTTGCTGCGATTGCATCGTTTCTGCCAGCTGGGCCAGCTTTTCCGCCAGTTCAGCGGCCTCTTTTTGGGCTGTGGCAGCTGACGCCTGGCTGGCTTCCAGCTCCGCTTTATACCACAAAACGCGCTCAAAATGAGCATGTTCAGCATCTGCTAATTCTGCTTCCAGGCTGCTGACTTTGGTTTGTGCTTCGGCCAGCTGCGCCAGCCTGGCCAGCGGTTCGGCGCTTTGTTCGCGCAGGTTAGTTAGCTCATCAATTGCTTTATCCAGCTCGTTTTCGGCGGCACGCCGCTGTTCACGCTGCATCTCGATAACGTTGCTGCTTTCTTCTATCTGGTGCTGTGCTTTTTTCAGCTCAGCTTCTAAATTGGCCGCTTTCTTTTCTGTAATCTCGGCCAGTTCTTGCCAACGAATGAGTGATTCTTCTTGTTCTGACGTATGAACCAGGCTGGCTTTGTGGGCCACTTCCAAACTGTGAATGCGGTCGCGCAGGCTGTTGATTTCGCGCACGGCCGTTTCCAGCTCATCATCAACGGCCGTTTTTTGCGTTTGCAGCTGGGCATGGTTGTTTTGCAGCTGGCTATGCTGGGCATGAAGGTTGGCCAGCTCGTCATTTTGTTCGGTCATCAGGTCGCGGCCAATGGCTAACTCATTGGCCTGTCGCTCGACCTGGCTTTTGCGGTGCCGCAGCGCTTCCTGAGCTTCGTCTAGCTGGGTCTGTTTGGTGGTTAGCTCCGTGCGCAGCTCCGTTAATTCCTGCTTCAGGCTGGCAATGGTGCTGGTCGATTCGCCAGCCAGTTCGGTGAGCCGGCGCTGAAAATCCTGCTCCAGTTCAGCGCGGGCGGCCAGCGCGATGGCTGCTTCTGCTTGCAAATGATGCAGCGCCTCAATCTGTGCGTCGTTTCGGTTGAGCAGGTGTCCTTCGGACAGGTCGCCATTGCTTTCTAGTCGGGGAAATTCAGTGTCGTCGGGGAGACGGCCGTTTTGGAAGAGCTTCAGGTAATCATCTTCATCAACGCTGCTAGTCCAGCCGTGAATATTGCCCCCGGCCACGATGGCCAGTTCGACGGTGAACACGTCTCCCAAAATTTGGCCGTTTTTCTCTACCCGAATATCGCGGCAAACGGCCGAACCCGTGAGCAAACCGGCTACCACCAGCCGGGGCGCAAAGACGTTGCCCACCAGAGTGGCCCCTTCCTGGATGGCCACGGGCTGTTCGGCCTGAATATCTTCAACGTGGTAGCCTACAATTTCCAGCCAGGTTTGGCCGCGCCGCCAAAAGCGCAGGCGATCCAATAAGCCGTGGCCGTTGGACTCTGGCTTGGAGTCCGGGGCGGGCTCTTCCGTTTGTATCAGGGTGCCGTCAGGCGTGGTGGGTTCTTCCGTAACCGTCATAATAAAAAACCGTATGCGCCATTATAGCAGGGGAATACTGAAGATGTTACTTACTTTTGGGGGAAAACGGCCGTTATTGCCAATTATTTCTAAACCTATCAGCCATTTCAGAGCAAATTGCGCGGATACATTTTGCCAGGATTGCCAATCTGACTGATAATGCATGGTGGCTAACTTTTGAAGCTGGTTGGCATAGACTGGCTTGAGGGTACGGCCGTAATACAACAATCTAGGAAGAGAGAAAGCAATATGGCAGATAAATCACTTGATAAAGGTAATTCAAGTGGCGAAGATATTCGCTACGACCACAAATGGGGTTTTACCGACACCTATTTTAAAGTTAATCCAGACCAAACCGTGACGGTGACGGGTAACCGATATGCCCTGTCTGGCACGGTGATGCATGAATTTTTACCCTTTGTCGAGGAAATGCTCGACATCAAAATTGATTTTGGCAATCTGAAGCCAGAAGTCAAAAACAAGCCTGTGGCCGCGCCGCGTCTTAACGAAGGTTTCCACCAGGCGCTCCAGGCCAGGCTGTCCCCAGAAAAGTTTACCACCGACGACCGTCAGCGGTTGATTCACAGCCACGGCCAAACCACGGCCGATGAAGTGTACAAAGTGTTGTATGGTGCACTCGACCGCGTTGTGGATATGGTGCTGTTCCCCGAAAGCCAGGAAGACGTGGAAACAATTATCGAGCTGGCCAAGGTGCATGATGTCTGCCTGGTGCCTTACGGCGGCGGGACGAGCGTAAGCTGCGCCCTGCAGCTGCCGCAAAATGAGGCGCGCTCCATCATTTCAGTGGATATGCGCCGCATGGATAAAATTTTGTGGATCGATCACGAAAATTTCCGGGCGGGGGTGCAGGCTGGCATTACCGGCAAGGATTTGGAAGAGCGGCTGGAGCGGGTGGGCTACACCAGCGGCCACGAGCCGGACAGCCTGGAGCTGTCTACGCTGGGTGGCTGGATTGCCACCAACGCCAGCGGCATGAAAAAGAACAAGTACGGCAATATCGAAGACATTGTGGAATCGGTGACGATGGTGACGGCCAAGGGCGTGATCGAGCAGGGGCCAGCGATGCCGCGCCAGTCCATGGGCATTGAGCCAAATCTGCTTGCATTTGGCAGCGAGGGCAATCTGGGCATTATTACCAGCGCCGTGATTCGGATTCACAAGCTGCCGGAGGCCAAAAAGTATGGCTCGCTGGTCTTCCCCACCTTCCAGGCTGGTACCGAATTTTTGTATGAATTGGCTCAGACCGGCACGCTGCCTGCCAGCATTCGCCTGCTGGACAATATTCAATTCCGTTTTGGCTCGGCCCTGAAAGGGGAGCCGACCCGCATGGAAGCGATTATAGGCCGCATCCAAAAGTTTTTCCTGCTGAAGGTGAAAAAGTTTGATCCCAACGAGCTGTGCGCCGCTACGATTGTGATGGAAGGGACGAAAGAGCAGGTGGATTACCAGGCCAGGCTGATTAATCGGCTGGCGAAGCGGTATGGCGGCATCGCCGGGGGTGAAACCAACGGCAAGCGGGGCTATATGCTCACCTATGCCATTGCTTATATTCGGGATTTTCTGACGGATTTCCACATTATTGGTGAGACGTACGAGACGACGGTGCCGTGGAACAAGGTGCAGGCGGTGATTGACGCGGTGGCGGTGCAGGTAGCGCAAAAACATGAGGAGTATGGGCTGCCAGGACGGCCGTATATCTCCCCCCGCATCACCCAGCTGTACCACACTGGGGTTTGTATCTACTTCACCCACGGCTTTTCTGCTATGGGCGTAGAGAACCCTGATGAGATTTTTAGCCAGATTGAGCATACGCTGCGGGAGACGATTATGGCAGCGGGCGGCTCCATCTCGCACCATCATGGCGTAGGCAAGATCCGTAAGGATTTTATGCAGCACACTATTTCGCCGGCCGCCACTGAGCTGATTAAAGAGATTAAAAAAGCCAACGATCCGCAAAATATTTTTGGTATCCGCAATAATATTTTTGCTGACGAATAAGGAGTGTGTATGAATAATAAGACGTTACGCAGCGTTTTGATTGGTGCTTTAGGCGTCCTGGTTTTGCTGCTGATTGTGGCGGTGGTTTTGGTCATTCAGGATATCCGGGAAACGGCCGTTTCTGTAGAACCAACGGCCGAAGCAGTGGCTGAAGCGCCGACAGCTGCGCCTACGGAAACGGGCGTACCCGTTTCGCCCACCATTTTACCCCCAGCGGTGATCGAGATTTTACCAACAAATACGCCGCTGCCATCGCCGACGCCAACCGAGACGCCTGTGCCAACCGAAACGGCGCTGCCGACCAGTACGGCAACGGCCGTTCCCCCCACCAATGTACCGCTGCCAACGGCCGTACCGGCCATCAACACCCCGGTGCCGCCTACCAACACCCCCGTTCCTAGTGGGCCACAGCCAACCAACGCCAACGGCCTGGTGGGGCAAAGCTTTGTCCTGCAAGATTGGCGTACCTCGCTGACACCAGGGGGGCAAATCTGGTATGAATGGCGGGTAGGGAATACTTCTGGCGGGGGTGTGCCTTACTCTACCATTGGCGTCATGCCCCGCCGCAACGGGCAGGATGTTGTGGCCTGGTACCAAAACAACTGGGGTGGCAACAACGACGTGATGCCACCGGAAGGTCTTAGCTGGCCGTCTTGGATGGCAATTCCAGAAGCAGGTGATTACACGCTGCGCCTGGTGGTTTGCTTTGATGGCTACCAGAACTGCCTGAACGGCGGCGGCACTTTTTTCACGCTGTCCCAGGAGATCCCGATTAGCATTCGCTAAACCGTTGACTGAACAGCGGCTCTGGAGCGTGCAGTGTATGAATGAAAAAGCGTGAGCATCTATAAGACGCTCACGCTTTTTATTTGTCTGGGAAACAACCATTCAGTCCTGATTGACGGACAAATCCCAGGTTTCTACTGCAGAGGGCGCGAAGGACGCGGAGATTTCGCCTTCATTTTTCTCTGCGCTCTCCGCGGTTAAATAAATTTTTTCAGTCAACCAACCATTCAGTCTGAAAGGGCAAGCAGCCAATCCTCAGCGTCTTCAATGCGATTAAAGATGGCAACCGGATACTTAGCCTTAAAGGTTTTTGCCAGGTCTTTAAGCAGCCCGGCTGTCAGAAGTTGAGTTTTGGTTTGGATCACGAAGGCCAACCCGCTAAGAAGCGTGTTGGTAAGTAAGACGTGTTGAGCGTCAAAGGTGTATTCTACATGATGACCTTGAATTACAATAAGTCGGATCATGCCAGAATCATCAAGTGCCCGAATACTCTTGAGGTACTCGAGCGCTGTGGCTTTGTCTATCGTAACGTTATCGGTTTTGTAGAAATAAATGAGCCCATTCTCTTGCCGAACGAAACGGCCGTGCGGCCCCTGAATGGTTCGCGGACTGTCGTTCATAACCCTTCCTCAAACTGCTTTTTGTTAACTTTGAGATGAGATTTCACCTTTTTATGAGACAGAATCAATAGCAGATTGTAACAAATAGGGTTCTCTGAGGTTTTGTGTGGTGAAGTGGTAAAATTGGCCAAAAACGAAAAATGGCAAAGAGTATAGAAGCGACATTAGAAGACGTGCATGCCCATAAAGCTTTGACCAAAGCGATGGGGTTAATGGACCTTGACGTGG
>JBGTCV010000002.1:0-53209 GCA_041748655.1 Promineifilaceae bacterium (SeqCode)
CATCACCAGCGGTTTTGTTGAAGGAATGAACAACAAGATTCGGCTAATCAAGCGCCTTGCTTTTGGCTTGCCATCTTTTGCTCATTTCAGAGCGAGAATTCTGTGGGTCTGCGGTTGACCACAGAATTCCTCAGAGAACCCTGTTTTTTAAGCTTCTTTTATGAAACGTATTGGACTATTTTTGCTACTGCTTTTGCTGCTGCCCATTCCCGCGCTGGCGCAAACGGCCGATCCCACTCCCACCCCCAATCCAGACGACGGCAGCCTGCCCATTCCCCGCGTCCACACCGTCGCCGAGGGGGAAAACCTCACCTACATCGCCAGCCTGTACGACATTACCATCGAAGCGCTGCTGGCGCTGAACGGCCTGAACAATGCCGACACCCTGTTTATTGGCCAGACGCTCATTGTTCCCGGCGGTGAGGGGGAAGCGGTGGCCACGGTGTACACGCTGCAAGGGGGTGACACGCTGACCCAGATTGCGGCCGTTTTCAACACCTCCCCCACCGCCATCCTGCAAACCAACCGGATGATCAATCCGGCGCAGCCCCCTGCCGTGGGCCAGACGATCACCGTCGTTAGCCGTACCGGCTCGGCGCAGCCCCAAAGCGTGACGGGCACGCCCCACCTGGTGGCCCCCGGCGAGACCTTGATTACCATTGCGGCGCAGCACAACATCAGCCCGGCGGCGCTGGCGGCGGCCAATGAGCTGCCCTACCCGGCGTATCTGCTCGCCGGGCAGCGGCTGCGCATCCCCAACAACGCACCGTACCAATATTTAACCGGGGAGTGGCGACAGGTGGTGATACGGCCGTTTCCCATCATCCCCGGCAGTACCGTTTCCATCTACGTCGAGAATGCGCTGGCAGGACGGCCGTCTGGCCAGTTTGGTGACCAATCCCTGCAATTTTTCCCCCAGGATGATGGCTTTGCGGCCCTCGTCGGCATCGACGCTTTTGCCGAGCCGGGGTTGTTTACCCTGCGGCTGGAAGGTTCCGGCAGCCAGCCGTGGCGGCCGTTTGCCCAAAATGTGCAGGTGGGCGCGGCCAACTACAGCTTGCAGCAAATCCCGGTACCAGAAGATCAAAGCGACCTGCTGGACCCCCTCGTGCGCCAGACCGAAGATGAATTCCTGGCCACCTTTTACAACCGCAGCACCGAACCGCGCCAGTGGGAAGGCATCTTTACCTCCCCTGTAGCCGACGCTATCATCACCGCACCCTATGGTGATCCCCGCTCCTACAACGGCGGCCCGGTAGAGATTTACCACACCGGCGTCGATTTTGCGGGCACCATCGGCACACCCATTCTGGCCCCGGCCAACGGCACCGTCGTCTTCAACAATATACTGCGGCTGCGCGGCGGTACCCTCATTCTGGATCATGGGCAGGGTGTGATGTCTGCCTATTTCCATTTGTCGGAGACGTTTGTGGCCGTGGATGATGTCGTAACCGCTGGTCAAACCATCGCGGCGGGCGGCTCGACGGGGCTCTCCACCGGGCCGCACCTGCACTGGGATTTGCGGGTTCACGGCGTGCCGGTGAACGGCCTGCAATGGCTGGAGACCAGCTTTCCCTAGTTTGCTTTGGCGTAGGGGGGGCAGATTGGTATAATCCTGCCCTGTGCTGCAACTCGAATCTACACGAATTGAAACCAATAACAGTGTGAGTTGGGCGCTGCAAAAAGCTTTGATAAATAAATTCCGAAACAGGAAACACCCCTGTAAGCATTGGCTACTTAACCAAATTAGCAAGCGCAAGCTGGCCAATGCTTAAATACCGAATTTTCCCTGTTAACGAGGAGAACGTTGTGATTCAGCCCCGTACCCAAAATGAATCTTATTGGGGACCGAATTTTGCCCTAACCAATACAGACATCGAACAGATCTACAATCATTTTCTGGAGGTAGAACGACCGCAAACGACGGATGAAATTACCCGTATGATTATCGCTTACCGCGTAGCGGAAGAGGCCAGTTCGGTGAAAAAGAAGCTGTCTGGCCGCACCATTTACCAGCCGCAAAGCAGCTACGACATAGGCGCTCAGCTGGTGTTCCCGGCGTTACAGTTTGCTTATGGGGCCGTTACGGCCGTTCGCGATGGCTACAATCCGCAAGATGGTCAGTTCAAAGTGATCACCGTGGAGGTAGATAATGTAGCCCGTACATTTGTCGCCGAGCTTCAAGGTGACCATGTCTTGAACGCTGCCGATGCCCAGTCCCTGGCCGAGCTGCTGCCGGTAGACGTCGATGAATTGGTGACGCTGTATAGTGCGCGGGTGAAAACGGCCGTTACCCAAGAACTCAAAGATCGCCCCGAATTTGTTGAATTAGGCGATGTCTGGTTTGTTAAACAGCTTATGGCCGAGGTGAATACCGGCCATTTGCACCTGGCCGAAGCCGTTCTGGAAATTAACGAAGGCGGCCCGCTGCCCACCGCAGAAATTGTGCCCCACCTGGATATGGATCCCACGCTGGACCCATCGGTGCAGCATTTTTCCCTGAACTACCACCTGCTGTCTGACCCACGGTTCGATCAGGTCGCCCCCAAAGATGAAGTGGCCTGGTTCCTGCGCCGTCTGGAGCCAGACGAGGTGCAAAAATCACCTGAACGGCTGATCTACCAGCCCATTCCGCACGACCGCGCCCTGCTCAGCCCGCAGCTGCTGCTGCTGGAGCGGGAACTGGATGATGAATGGTCGGACTTGCCTGAGCCACCTACGCCGCAGCCCGTGGTTTTTACCTTGCTGTTCCCCCATCGCTATGCCGGGGTGATTCCGCTAAGTGCCCGGATACGGCCGTTGTTCCCCCCCACCAGCTCTCCCCGCCAACGGGTCCGCTTCATCGACGACCAGAGCGAGGAAGAGGTTGTTGGTTGGGTGGTGCACGAATCTCGCTGCATTTATGGCCTGGGTGACTGGTACGAGAAAAACGGCATTCCCATCGGCGGCTTTGTTCACATTCAGCCAGGGCCAGAGCCGGGTGTGTTCAGCCTGGGCTTTGACAGACGGCGGCCCCAGCGGGAATGGGTTCGATTGGCAACGGCCGTTGATAACCGCATTCACTTTGAACTCCTGCGCCGCTCCGTCGGCTGTGGCTTTGATGATTTAATGATTGTCGGTACCGACGTTGTCGCAGCTATCGATCTGCTGTGGCGGCGTGCCGAATCCCATCAGCGTACCGTCTCCTCGCTGCTGGCCGAAATATTCCCCAAACTGACTGAGCTGACGCCGCAAAGTGCCGTTCACGCCAAAACACTCTACAGCGCCATCAACATGCTGCGCCGCATGCCGCCCGGCCCGCTCTTTGCCGAGCTGGTGCGCCACCCAGCTTTTGTGACGGTAGGGGATCATTACTGGCAGTTCGACAAAAATCGCTGGCAAGAAGGGGCCTAACATGAGGGAGAAATACCTTGGCTAATAGTCCACGACCGAAACTAAGTCCGTCTATGCTCAAGCGGGCCACACCCGATACCCGCTTTTATATTGATTATGATTGGTGGGATAGATCTGATCTCGACCTGAAAACCTATCTGCTTACCCGTTTGGATATTGGCGAAGATATCAACCTGGAGTCCAATATGGACGAAGTTGATTTGGTGGATGCGGCAACGGGCGAAGTCACCCGTGTTGATGGCTTTCAATATGTTATTCAGGCTTATTTTAATCAGCTGCCGGATGATTTTGTCACCCGCACCTCATTGGTGGATGCTGTCTTTTGCGTGCTGCTGGCCAACGCCAACAAGCCCATGACCGCCCTGGAAATTGCCCAAAAGGTGAAGCGCCCCCCCGAAACCATTCTGAAAACGATGGGTGGCCCCAAAGTTTACCAGGGCGTTCGCCCCATTCTGGACGAATAGCCGTTTGAAGATGATTTGATGACCGTCGAGTTTGGTGCGCCAGGCTCGGCGGTTTTTTATTTAAGCTGTAGGTCAAGTTTTCAAACTTGACCCACGTTCCTAAAGGTGAATCGTGTGAAGGTAGAAGTAAAGCTATATGGTATTTTGCGGGCCAACCGCCCGGCGGTGGCGGGTGCCCCCCATCACCCATTTGAGATAACCCTGGAAGAAGGTGCAACGGCCGTTCATATCATCCACCAATTAGGCCTGGAAGAAGGGCTGGTAACGGCCGTTGCCATCAACAGCGAAACGGCCGAACTGGATACCGTCTTGCAAGAGGGCGACCAGATCAGCTTCTTTCCACCCTCCGCCGGGGGCAGCCAGCCGCTGCGCGTCTTTATTGCCGGGGTCATGCAGGCCAATCGCCACGATGCGGAGATCGAAAGCCAGGATTATCGCCTTCAGCTTCACGCAGCGCTGCGGCAGTACATTCCCGACGTGCAGCTCATCGACCCTTGGGCCGATAATCCCGGCAGCCTGGCCTACGACGAAGAGCAGGCCCGCCACACCTTCCTGAGCATGACTGCCAAAGCCAGCGAAGCCGATCTGCTTATTGCCTACCTGCCGCTGCCCAGCATGGGCACCGCCATGGAGATGTGGCAGGCGTACCAGGGAAATACGTATATCATTGCTATAACACCTTATGTCAACCATTGGGCCATTCGTTTTACCGCCAATGAAATTTTATCGGACATGGACAGCTTGATGGGATTGTTGGAAAACGGCCGTTTCCTCCAGGAAATCGTCCCCCAGGCATTGGCCCGCCGCCAAAGTTGACGCCCACCCACTTGCCGTTTAGAATTGCTCCCTGAGTCACCTTGCCCCAGTAGCTCAACGGACAGAGCACCAGACTTCTAATCTGTAGGTTGGGGGTTCGATTCCCTCCTGGGGTACCTCTTCAAACCATTTCTGTCAACTTAAGGGGGTTACAAGTAATCAGTAATCGGTTATCAGTAATCAGTATCCAGAGAAATTTCACACTGATTACTGAATACTGACCACTGATTACTGCTTAAGTTGACACTTATGCTCTTCAAACAAGTATGCGAGTAGGCGAGTAAAACTGGCATACTCGCCCACTCGCCCCCTCGCAAACTGGCAAACGCCACATGATTTTAATTACAGGTGCCACCGGCTTTTTGGGCCATCATCTTGTTCCCCACCTGGTTGGATTGGGCTACCCGCTGCGTGCCGTGGTGCGCCCCAGCAGCGATACCCAATTTTTGCAGAAACTCGGCGTCGAGCTGGCCTACGCGGAAGACATTACCGATGTGGCGGCCATCACCCAGGCGTGCGCGGACTGCGATCAGGTGATCCACGCTGCCGGGCTATTTCGCTTTTGGGGCGAGATGGATGAGTTTTGGCAAACCAATGTTGAGGGGACAACGGCCGTTCTCCAGGCGATCCGCAGTCACAACATCAAGCGGTTCATCTACATTTCTACCATTGCCGTTGTCGGCAAGACCCCCACCAACCGCCCCATCGACGAAACCACACCCTGCAATCCGCAAGAGCCGTACCAGCTCAGTAAGCTGGGGGCGGAAAAGCGAGTGCTGGCCGCCCACGCCCAGGACGGACTGCCCGCCATCGTGCTGCGCCCCGGCGCGTTTTACGGCCCGTGGGGGCGCTACGCCTTCAACCGCCTCTTTTTTGAGGAACCGCTCAAAGGGTGGCGCATCAAGGTGGACAACGGCCGTCACATCACCTTCCCCGTTTTTGTGCCCGATGTGGTGCAAGGGGTGGAGCTGGCGTTAAGAAACGGCCGTTTCGGCCAAATCTACAACATCTGCGGCGAGTCGCTGGAGCACAACCGCGTCAACACCATCGTCAACGATCTGGCAGGCATTGGTCATTGGCGGCTCAACTTTCCCACCTGGAGCGTACTGCTGCTGGCCCGCAGCTGGACCGCCCTCTCCAAACTCACCCGGCGCGAGCCGTTCTACCCCATCAATATGGCCCCCTACGTCTTTCAGGATTGGCACGTCTCCTACCAAAAAGCGGCCGACGAGCTGGGTTTCCAGCCTACCCCGTTTGCAGAAGGCGCGCGACAAACGTTAGAATGGTACTGGCAGCAAGGATTGTTGAGCAAATCACCCAAGGCGCTGGCCAGAGAGAAAAAAAAGCGGTGATTTGGCAACGGCCGTAACCTTTAGTAACCGTCTAAAATTTACTTACCGAGATTGGTCCAATCTTCAAGATTGGACCAATCTGAAAAACGGGAAGTTATTTCTAGACGCTCACTTAGTAAAAAACAGCATATGGAAAATCATACCAGCCAAACAACAACTGTATCCGGTGGGCGGATAGAATATGATCTCGTGGGCAAAGGTCCTACCATCTTGGTGTCACACGGCACCCTGGGTGGGTTCGATCAGGGGCTGGCCATCGCCGCCCTATTTGACCATGACAAGTTTCGCTTTCTGCCCGTGTCACGCGCCGGTTATCTTCGCTCCACACCAGAAACCGGCCGCACACCAGACGAACAGGCACATGCCTATGCCGAACTGCTTGATCACGAAGGCATTGATAAGGTCGCGCTTTTGGGTGTTTCTGGCGGTGCGCTTGCGGCGATCCGCTTTGCCCAAAATTATCCCGATCGTTGCTTTTGCCTGGTGCTGCTCTCCGCCATTGTTGCCAAACCCCCGCCTATGCCCGCCTTTTTCCGCACCATGATACGTTTCCAGGATGTCATGATGCGCGTCGATCCGCTGTGGCGCCTGGCGTACAAATTTGGCTTGAAGCAACTGGTAAGCTCAAATGGGCTCACTCCAGATCAGACAAATCAGGTTTTGCAAGATGCCCATTTACGCCGGGTGGTACAGGGTATTTACCAACCCATTACCAGTGCCAGCCGCCGCCGTGGGGGGATGCGCCTGGACCACGAGCAGATCAACGCGCTGCCAGAAGCGCCAAATTATGCGCTCAATGGTCCGGTTTTTATCGGGCATGCCGCCAATGATCCGCTGGCACCTGTCGCGCAGGCTCGGGAACTGGCAGCCGGGCTGCCCCACGCGATTTTTGTGGAATTACCGGATGGCGGACACATCTTTTTTGTGGTACACAGCAGCCAGCTCATTCCTCAGATTGAATGGTTTTTAACAACAAATGCGCCTGGCTGAAACGGCCGTAACCCGGAGGTACAAACTCATGAAGAGCAAAAGTAAATTTTGGCGCAGAGTCTGGCTTTTTTCCCTTTATTTTGTTATCTTGGCCATCATTGTCATTGCTGTGTTGACATTACTTGCCCCGACCGAAGGGGTTATCTTTTCCCGAATCGTCCGGTAGTTCATGAAATTATTTACCGTTGAACAAATGGTGGCTGCAGAAAAAACGGCCGATTCCCAAAACACCACCTACGCCGAAATGATGGAGCGCGCCGGGCGTGGGCTGGCCGAAGCGATTATCGTCCGCTGGCCTGTGGCAGACGCCAGCGTCCTGGTGCTGGTTGGACCCGGCAACAACGGCGGCGACGGCCTGGTCGCCGGGCGGTACCTGGCCGAAGCCGGGGCCAACGTCGCCTTCTACCTCTTCAAATCGCGCGACCCCGCCAGCGACGCTAACTCCGCCAAAATTCAGCAGATGGGTCTGTTTGCCGTCGAGGCTGGTTTCGACCAGCGCTTCCGCGTGCTGCGCACCCGGCTCAACATCACCGACATCCTCATCGACGGGCTGCTGGGCACCGGTGTTACCCGCCCCATCGGCGGCGAGCTGGCCAAACTGCTGCGGCAAACCGCCGCCGGACTGGCCGAACGCCGCGCTGCCCTCGCCGAACAAGCCCGCCCGCCGCTGACAAGCCTGACAAACGTCAGGCAAATCAAGACGCCGCCCTATCCCGTCACCGTGGCGGTAGATTGCCCCAGCGGCCTTAACTGCGACACGGGCGAACTGGACCCACTGGCCCTGCCCGCCGACCTGACCGTCACCTTTGCCGGGCCGAAGCGGGGGCACTTTATTTTTCCGGGGGCGGCTTCAGTTGGCGAACTGGTCGTGGCAGACATTGGCATCACCCCAGAGATGGTGGCCGACGTGCCGGTGGAAGTGGCCACGCTGGAAATGGCCCGCGACTTGCTGCCGCTGCGCCCTAAAGATGGCCACAAAGGCACCTTTGGCAAGCTGCTCATCGCTGCTGGCTCTGACCAATATCGTGGTGCGCCTGCCCTGGCGGCACGCGGCGCATTTCGGGCAGGGGCGGGGTTGGTGGCCCTGGCTGTGCCCCCGGCGCTGCGCTTGGGCATCTCTATTGCCTTACCGGAGGCGACTTATGCGGAGATTGAGGAGGAAGGGTGGTTAACGGCCGTTTCCGCCCACCACATCCACCAAACAGCCGCCCACTACAACGCGCTGCTCGTCGGCCCCGGCCTGGGCGACGCCGACGACTTCATCACCACCCTCTTCCCCGCCGACGGAGCAGCGCCAGACCTGCCTACGTTGATCGACGCCGACGGGCTGAACTGTTTGTCGCGCTTGGGAAATTGGTGGGAACGGCTGCCCGCTCGGTGCGTTCTCACCCCGCATCCGGCCGAAATGGCCCGGCTGATGGGGATTTCTTTGGCTGAACTGCTGGAGAAGGATCGGATTGGAACGGCTTTGATCCAGGCAAAAAAGTGGCATCAAGTTGTCTTGTTTAAGGGGGCTTACACGGTGGTCGCCGCGCCAGATGGCCGGGCGACGGTGCTGCCCTTTGCCAATCCGGTGCTAGCCGTCGGCGGCAGTGGCGATGTACTGAGCGGCGTCATCGCTGCGCTGCTGGGGCAGGGGCTGGCCCCTTACGACGCAGCCCGGCTGGGCAGCACGCTGCACGGCCGGGCTGGGGAACTCAGCGGCCGAAAGTCCGGCCTTTTGGCCTCTGAAATTGCGGACTGGCTGCCTGAAGCCGTGGCGCAACTGCGTTAATTGCCATTTAAAAAGAGGAACACAGAGATCACACAGAGCTGCACAGAGAATGAAAAAATCTGCGTAATCTGCGAAATCTGTGGATTTATTCCTACAACGTCAGGGCGTGTTCGCCGTGGTACAGCTCGCGGCGCATGGCGGCGATCTCCGGGTCTTCCAGGTACGCTTCAAGGCTCATCATTCGGTCGATGATACCGCCGGGGGCGATTTCTATGATGCGGTTAGCAATGGTGTTCACAAATTCGTAGTCGTGCGAGGCGAAGAGCACCACTTCGGGGAACTTGATCAGCCCTTTGTTCAGCGCGGTGATCGCTTCCAGGTCGAGATGGTTGGTGGGCTCGTCCAGCATCAGCACGTTGGCCCCGCTGAGCATCATGCGCGACAACATGCAGCGCACTTTTTCGCCACCAGAGAGCACCCGCGTATTTTTCAACGCCTCCTCACCAGAGAAGAGCATTCGCCCCAAAAAGCCGCGCAGGAACGTTTCGCTGTCATCGACGGTGGCGTATTGGCGCAGCCACTCCACCAGGTTGAGGTCAGTGTCGAAGTAGGCGCTGTTTTCTTTGGGGAAGTAAGACATGGTGATGGTGGTGCCCCATTCAAAGCTGCCCCCGTCTGGCTTCAGCTCGCCTGCCAGCACGTCAAACAGGGTGGTTTTAACCAGATCGTTGTCGCCGATGAAGGCGATTTTATCCCCTTGCCGCACTTCCAAATTGAAGTTGGTAAGGGTGGGCTGGTCATCAACCCATTTGCTGAGATTTTCAGCGCGGAGGACTACTTTGCCACACGGCCGTTCCGGCTCGAACCCCACAAAGGGAAAGCGACGGATGCTGGCTGGTAAATCATCCACCGTCAGCTTCTCGATCAGCTTTTTGCGCGAGGTGGCCTGACGTGCCTTGGCCACGTTGGCGCTAAAACGGCGCACAAACGCCTGAAGCTCCAGGATTTTGTCTTCCCGCTTTTTCTTCTCATTTTTGCGCTGCTCCATCGCCAGCTGGCTCGATTCATACCAAAATTCGTAGTTGCCCACGTAAAGCTGAATCTTGCCAAAATCGATGTCGGCGATGTGGGTGCAGACGTTGTTGAGGAAGTGGCGATCATGCGACACAACGATGACGATATTGTTGAAGCGAAACAGAAAATCTTCCAGCCAGCGGATGGTGTCCAGGTCCAACTGGTTGGTCGGTTCGTCTAGCAGCAGGATGTCTGGATTGCCAAACATCGCCTGGGCCAGCAGCACGCGCACTTTTTGCGTCCCTTCCAGATCGCGCATGGTGCGATCCAGCATTTCTTCTTCAATGCCCAACCCCTTCAGCAGGGTGGCGGCTTCCGATTCGGCTTCGTAGCCGTTTAGCTCGGCAAAGGTGGCTTCCAGCTCGGCGGCCAAAATACCGTCTTCCTCCGAGAAGTCTGGCTTGGCGTAGATGGCGTCACGCGCCTGCTGCACGTCGTACAAATGCTTGTGCCCCATAATGACGGTTTCCAGCACGGTGTATTCGTCAAAGGCGAACTGATCCTGCTGCAACATGGCGATGCGCGCGTTGGAATCGGCGAAGATGCTGCCTTTGTTGGCTTCAATTTCACCAGCCAGCACCTTGAGAAAGGTGGATTTGCCCGCGCCGTTGGCCCCAATGAGGCCGTAGCAGTTGCCGGGCAGAAATTTTAGATTGACATCTTTAAAGAGCACCCGCTGCCCAAAGGAGAGGGTGATGTCGTTGGCGACTAACATAAGGTTTTCCTGTTGTGAATAGGTGGGGATGGTTGCCCCGACGGCCGTTTTTCAAATCAGACCGCGTATTGATATCGAGTTAAGCCTGAATGCTATCCCTTCTTGCCGCAATAGGCAACGGATATGCTAGAATGCTAAAAATAAGTTCAGGGTAACTACTCAGGTGCAAGGCACTGGCCGCAGGAGTTTCAATTGGTTGGAATCGCTTGGCCAGTGCCTCGCACCACTCTATGATTTAATAATAAGGTGCATTTATGGACGAAAAAATTCGGCAGGTGCTAGCAACGGGCGAAATAATTGACATAACAACACGAGGGCGCAAAAGCGGACAGCCCAGGCGGATTGAGATTTGGTTTAAGCAGGTAAACGGCCGTATCTACATCACCGGCACCCCAGGGACGCGAGATTGGTACGCCAATTTGCTGGAAAATCCCCACTTCACCTTCCATCTGAAGGGGTCGGTGCGGGCAGATTTACCCGCCCGCGCCCGCTTCATCCTTAATCCCATCGAGCGACGCGCCATTTTGAGCGATCCGTCGATGGCCTGGTACCATGAACAGGTCGAGTCGCTCGATGAATTGGTGACTGGCAGCCCGCTGATTGAGGTGATTTTTACGGAATAATGCGTGAAACGTGAAACGTGAGGGAAATCACGTTTCACGATGGTCCTTAATTTTTGAGCCCAAGTGAGCAATGAACGAACCTATCAAACTCCTCACTATTGGCGGCTCCGACAGCGGCGGGGCGGCGGGCATTCAGGCTGATTTAAAAACGTGGACGGCGCTGGGCGGCTACGGCATGAGCGTGTTAACGGCCGTTACCGCTCAAAACAGCCTCGGCGTGCAGGACGTGGCCTGGCTGAAGCCCCAACTTGTGCAGGCCCAACTGGAAGCGGTGCTGTCTGATTACGGCGCGGCGGCGGTAAAGACGGGTTTCTTGGGGCGGGCTGAACTGGTCATTGCCGTCTCCGCGCTGCTGCAAAAATACAAACCGGCCCACATTGTTATCGACCCCGTTCTGGTTAATCATCGCGGCCAAAGCATGTTCCCCGATCTGGTTCGACAGCTCTATTTAGCCTATCTACTGCCTATCGCTGATCTGGTAACGCCGAATTTGGTAGAAACGGCCGTTCTGCTGCAAACTGCCGCCATTGATTCCTACAGCCGCCTCCGAACCGCCGCCAGACGCCTGCACGAAATTGGCGCGAAGCATGTTCTCATCAAAGGGTTCCAGGATGGATCAGAAATGGTTGATGTGCTGTTTGATGGGCGGCAATTCATTGATTTTCGCCAGCCGCGCATCGAAACGCAAAACAGCCACGGCTCTGGCGACACCCTCTCTGCCGCAATTTGTGCCTATTTAGGGCAGGGGATGGGTATGGAAACGGCCGTTGCCCACGCCCAACAGTTCACCCACCACGCCATCCAGCAGGCGGTCGAGTGGCGGCTCGGCGGCGGGCACGGGCCTTTGGCTATTTTTAGTGAAAAGTAAAAAGTGAAAAGTGATAAGTAATCCACTTTTTACTTTTCACTTATCACTTTTCATCCCTTCCCTCTGTTGACGCGCTTTCAGAACTTTGCTAACATCAGGTACATTCAAAACGTTCTGAACGCAGGGGAAAGATGATGCACAATAGTTTAACGGCCGTAAACGACAGTACCGTAGCAGGTTTGGGGCGATTGGCCCGCTTTTTTGGCTTTAGTGAAGTGATGGGGCGGCTTTATGGCACGCTGCTCCTTAACCCAGAACCGCTCTCGCTGGATGATCTCGCCGACACGCTGCGCATCAGCAAAGGCTCCGTAAGCATGAACATGCGCGATCTGGAGCGCTGGGGCGTCGCCACCGAGGTGTGGATGCGGGGCGAGCGCAAAAAGTATTACCAGGCCGAATCTGACCTGTGGCAGGTAATCCGCAACGTGCTGGACAGCCGCGAGCGGCGCGAGGTGCAGATGGCGCTGCAGGTGCTGAGTGAAAGTGTGGAAAAGCTGCAATCGGCCAACGAAACGCTAACGCCAGAAGAGCAGGAGCTGGCCAAATATTACCTGGAACGCATCGACGACCTGCAAGCGTTTTTCCAATTTGCCCAGATGGCGCTGGAAACGGTGCTGGGCAGCCAGGAAACCCTCGATTTTGAAGCTGTCACCAAGATAGAAATTGGCTGAAAAAAATTTGGCGCAAAGGCGCAAAGATGCAAAGAAAAAGTTAAAGAATCTCTTTGCGCTCTCTGCTTCTTTGCATCCTTTGCGTTGAAAATTTGCTTATAGAGACAACTACGCTATGAAAATTGCCGTAGGCTCCACAAATCCAGTCAAAGTAACGGCCGTTCGCCAAACCATCAGCCGCATCTGGCCAGAGGCGGAAATTGTGTCCGTTGTCGTGCCGAGCGGCGTCAGCGAAATGCCGATGTCTGATGAAGAGACCCGCACCGGGGCGCACAATCGAGCCCTCGCCGCCCGCGACGCGCTGGACGCCGATTTTGGCGTCGGCCTGGAGGGGGGCGTGCAGCCAGAACCGTTTGGGTTGACGCTGCATGGCTGGGTGGTGGTGGTGGCGCGAGACGGCCGTATCGGCATCGGCGGCGGCGGTAGGCTGCCATTACCAGACCACATCGCCCAAAAAGTGCTGGCCGGCACCGAACTCGGTGACGTGATGGATGAAATTCTGGGCGATCACAACATCAAGCAAAAAGGGGGCGCAGTGGGGGCGCTCACCAACGGCCTGGTCTTGCGCGGCGAGACCTTTGCCCTGGCCACAGCCTACGCCTTTGCGCCGTTTGTCTCGTCTGACCTTTACCGCGAGAAGTGAGCAGGAATTTATACAAAGGGACAAAGGGAGAAAGAAACAAAGGTTTTTTTATTGGTGCGAGGCACTGGCCAAACGGTTCCAGCTAATTGAAACTCCTGCGGCCAGTGCCTTGCACCTGAGTAGTTACGATTTTTTTCTCTTTGTCCCTTTGTTTCTTCGTTCCTTCGTATTAAATTTAACGACTGTTTACGCCAGTTTGATAACGGTTTACAATAGCGCCCATGACCCTGGAATTTGAAAAGCTAACCGCCGATTTAGAAAAGATGGCCCAAACCACCGCCCGCCGCCTATCACAGCG
This sequence comes from Promineifilaceae bacterium (SeqCode), assembly GCA_041748655.1. Taxonomy (GTDB): domain Bacteria; phylum Chloroflexota; class Anaerolineae; order Promineifilales; family Promineifilaceae; genus Leptofilum. The sequence goes on from JBGTCV010000002.1 coordinate 13,622, forward strand.
ACGCGAACGGGTGGCGGAGGCGCTGGATACCCTGCACACCTACCGCACCAACTGGACGGCCGTTGCCAGCGCCCTGTCCTCCGCCAAAGAATTATCCGATCCCAAGTTTTACCGCTCGGCACGGCCGTTTTCCGAATCCGAACCGCTCGACAGCCACATTCCCGCCCCGCCGCCGCCGCCCCAAGCCACGATCATCGCCGCCGACGGCAGCCAGATCATGCCCGACCGGCATGCAGCCCATCTGTACTACCTCATCAACGTCGGCGGCATCATTTACCACCACGGCAGCGGCCAGACGCCCGAAACCTTCTCACAGCCAGACATTTTCTACCCGGAAAGCGACGAAGCGATTGCCGATTTTAACAGCACGCCAGGTGCGGTGAGCATCGAGCGGGACATTCAGGAGATCGAAACGCTGGCGCGGCAATCGGTAGCCAACCGGCACAACGCCCAGCCGCTGCTGACCATTTTGGACCAGCGGCTGCTGTATTGGCCCATTGGCTCAGCCGGGGTGGCGGACAATACGGCCGTAACCGAATGGGGCAGCCATATGAGCGGTATTCACCAGGCCGAGGCGCTGCTCTGCGGCTACATCGACCGCCCCGGCACCAGCGCCGTGATGACGCTGCTGCGCTCCATTGTTGGATTATCCGACGCGCAGTTCAACTGGCGGGAACTCGGCCAGCGCAAGGCAACGCAGGGGGTAACCGACGCCGACGTGTTCAGCCAGATTTTGGGGCCGGGCGAACGCAGCGCCGTCTTTGCCAACATTTCTGATGCCAACGACGTGTTCACGGCCCAGGACGCCGCCAATGAAGTCTGCTTTTTCTACCTCAATCCGGGGCTGTCGGGCCAGAACATTGCCCGGGTGGATATTCCCCGGTGGGTGGCGGAGGCTGAGGCAAGTGTAACGGCCGTACACAGCCTGCTCATCGATCAATGCCGCATTTTGGGCGACTACCCCTACGTCATCGCCCGCGCCGACGAGATGGCCGTGGTGGGGCGGCAAGACGCCAGCGAGCTCAACTTCATGATCGACGTCATCATGGAGCGGCACGGCATCAGCAGCGACATTACCTCCAAACAAGGCAGCAAAGAACTGGCCCGAGGCGGCCGTACCCGCCACGAAGGATTTTGATAGCTTCCAATTCATTCGTAAAAAATGGTAAAATCAAACAAATCGATTTTGGAGCATAAAAATGTTTAACCACATCACAACAAATCCGGCTATTTTGGGTGGCAAGCCATGTATCAAGGGAACGCGGATAAGCGTCGAGTTTATCCTGGAGCTTTTTGCCAGCGGTGCAACGTTCGATGATGTGTTGAAAGGTTATCCTCATCTGAAACGGGAAGCCGTGGAAGAAGCATTGCGCTATGCCGCAGAATCGTTAAAGCATGATTCACTCTTAACTACCGAGATTGCCAGTTGAACTTAGCTGAATATCCCTTCCTTGCCGACGAAAATATCCATCCAGATGTCATCGCTTATCTGCGAGACCTGGATTTTGATATGATTTCTGTAATTGAAGCCGGACTCATTGGCAGTTCCGATGAGCCCATTCTTCAATTTGCCTTTGCGGCAGGACGAGTTGTCCTGACGCACGATAGCGATTTTGGCACATTGGCCCTGGCTTATCACCAACCAATAGTTGGCATTTTGTATGTTCGTCCAGGGCACATCCAACCTTCTTTTACCATTGATACCTTGACCGCGATTCTTAATCAAACATTTGAGTTAGAGCCACCATTTGTCATTGTAGGTACGCGGCGGGCACAAAAGGTTCACATTCGGGCCAGGCAACTGTGAATCAGGCAGCAAATTAGCCGGGCGATTTATCGCCAGGTAAAGGTGACATATGAGCAAGAATCAGGAAATCGGCCGTATTTTGCGGGCCAGCACGACGGGATTTGCCGTGGGCTGCCGCGTGGGGCAGCTCAGCGTGCCAGCCTTTGGCGGGCTGGTGCGCGCCCAACCGGTGGATGATCGGGAATGTATCTACGGCCTCATCTACAACATGAGCATCGACGACGACCCACTGGTGCGGCGGCTGGTGTTGGCGGAAAATCCCGCGCCGTCGGTGATTGAGGACCAGCGTAACAACCGGCTGCTGCCGATTGAGATGAGCGTGTTGGCGGTGGGGTACCAGCTCAATGGGCATGTCAAGCACGGCCTCCCCCCACGACCCCCGCTCAACCTCGACCCCGTCGAACTGGTCACCAACCCCAGCGACATCCGCGACTTTACCAACAATTTAGGCTACCTGCGCCTCATTTTGCGCGCCGTGGGCAGCCCCGTCCCGGTCGATCAGCTGCTGGTCGCCCACATCAGCAGCGCCTACACCCTGCGCGGCAACGACCAGGCCTGGGCCGTCGAAGTCGTCAACGAACTGATTGAACTGTTACGCAGCAACTATGATGTGCTGATTCCCACGTTGGAAGCGTTGAGCGATGCGCTGCCATCGTTAGGGGTTGGTAATTTGGTAATTGAGTAATTGGGTAATTGGGCAACTAAGTTGCCTCGCCAATTACTCAATTACCCAGTTACCCAATTACTTATTGCGCATAAATTGTAATTACTTTATAGTTACAATCGCAATTGTTGGCCTATGGTTTGTCGCAACGGAGGTGAAAAATGCCCCATTTGATTCAAATCGGTAATTCGCGGGGAATCCGCATTCCTAAAGCGCTTATCGAACAAGCTGGTTTAGAGGAAACTGAGCTAGAGTTTGCCCTGGTAGAAGATGGATTGTTGATTAAACCGATTCAATATCGTGTTCGCCAGAATTGGGAAAAAGAAATTCGGGAAGCTATACAAAAATATGGCAGCGAAGAAGTAGATAATGAATGGCTTGATGCGCCATTGACCAATGATGAGGAGTGGGAGTGGTAAGGTGAAACGTTTTGAAGTTTGGTTGGTGGGTTTAGATCCTACGATTGGGCGTGAGATTAACAAAACCCGTCCGTGCGTCATTGTCTCTCCAGATGAAATGTCCGCTCTCTCCACAGTTATCATTGCGCCCCTAACAAGCAAGGGCTTCTCTTTTCCCGGGCGAGTTTCAACGAGTTTTCAAGGCAAACAAGGATTCATTTTACTTGATCAAATGCGAGCAGTGGACAAACGCCGTCTTTACCAGAAACTAGGTACGATCAACAAAGCCACACAAGAAGCTCTGTGTGATACCTTACAGGAAATGTTTGCCTGCGCCTGAGCTAAGAATCGGTAATTTGGTAATTGAGTAATTGTGTAATTGGGCAACTGAGTTGCCTCGCCAATTACTTAATTGCCCAATTACCCAATTACTTTCTGAGGAATTCTATGGACGTAATCAACGAACCAATCGGCTACATCGTCGGCGGTGGGCTGAAGGAAGGGTTTCGCATTCGGTTGACGGTTCCGGCGGACCGGGTGCAGGAAGGGAGCTTTGTGGTGTGTGAAAACGGCCGTTTCCATTACTACGGCCTCATCACCGACCTGCAACTGGGCAGCACCGACCCTCGTTTTGCCGACGAAAAAACCGACCGGCTCCAACCTGCCATCCAGCAAGCGCTGCTGGGCAAAACCCTCTACACCACCCTGATGATGTATCCCACCCTGCTCATGGACATCGGCCCAGAATTTGGCTCGCCCGAACGGTCCGATTGGGAAGCGCGGGTGGCCAATCAGCAGGAAAATCCCGGTCCGAAGCCGGTGAAAACGGTGCCCGCCCACCACGCCGAGGTGCGCCAGGCCAATGAGGCCGACGTGGCCCAGATTTTTGGCGGTGAGGGGGACGGCATGTTTGTCGTCGGGCATACCATCGAGCAGGGTTACCCGGTGCGGCTGGATTTGAAGAAATTTGTCAAGCGCAGCAGCGGCATTTTTGGGGCCACCGGCACCGGCAAGAGCTTCCTCACCCGCATGGTGCTGGCCGGGCTGATGCTGGAAGACGTGGCCGCTGCCCTCGTCTTCGACATGCACAACGAATACGCCTTCGACGATACGGACACCGACCGCGTGGTGACGGTGCGCGGTCTGCGCGGGCTGTTTGGCAGCAGCAAGGTGCAGGTGGCGGCGCTAGGCAAGGGAGCACAGGTACGGGGCAAATCGCCCGACTTTACCCTGGAGATTGCCCTGAAAGATTTCCAGACAAACGACATCGAGCTGCTGTCTGAAGCGCTGAACCTGACGGACACGGCGGGGGTGACGCTCAATGCGCTGGTGCGTTCTTTTAACCAGGATTGGTTTGCCGAATTTATGAAGCTGGAGCCGGGCGCGGTGGAGACAGACCCAGACAGTGGCAAAACATTTCCCGCCGACAACTCGGTGGCGGCCTGGGCGCGGCAAAATAACGTCCATGAGAAGGCGGCCGAGGCGCTGCACCGCAAGCTGGCGGTCATTTACGATCGGCCGTATGTGGTGGAGCGACCGGCAACCGATTCGGTGAATGAAATTGTGGACAAGCTGGAAAACGGCCGTCACGTCATCCTCGGTTTTGGCGAATACGACAACGACCTGGATTACCTGCTGGTGTCCAACATCCTCACGCGGCGCATCCGGCAGCATTGGGTGAAGAAGACAGAGCGGCACAAGACCCACGGCGACGCCGCGCCTCGCCCGCTGCTGATTGCCATTGAAGAGGCGCACAAGCTGCTCAATCCGCAGCTTTCCAGCCAGACGGCCTTTGGCATTATTGCCCGCGAGCTGCGCAAATATTTTGTCACGCTGCTGGTGGTGGATCAACGGCCGTCTGGCATCGACGACGAGGTGATGAGCCAGCTGGGCACCCGCATCACCGGCTGGTTGGGGGATGAGGACGACATCCGCGCCGTGCTCACCGGCCTGGCCGGGCGGGACCAGCTGCGCGGCATGTTGGCCCGTCTGCAAGAAAAGGAAGAGGTGCTGCTGCTCGGCTGGGGCGTCAAGATGCCCATCCCCGTGCGCTCCCGCCGCTACGACGAAACCTTCTACGCCGACATGAAAGGGCGCAAAAGCAGCACGCCAGAGCCGACGGGGGATGAGATTGATGATTGGTTTTCTTATGGGTAATTGGGTAATTCGGTAATTGAGTAATTGGATGGCCAATTACCTAATTACTCAATTACGCTCTTTTATGCTTTGGCAAACGCTTTCCCTTACTTGGCAAACGGCCGTTTCCCTGGCCTGGGAATCGTATTGCGCCGGGTCATTGCCGATTGGTTCGGTGATTGTGGCGGAAGACGGCCGTATCGTTGCCCAAGGCCGCAACAGCATCTCAGAAGCGACATCCACATCGCCCCTACACGGCAGCCGTCTGGCGCACGCGGAAATGAATGCCCTGGTTGCCCTCAGCGCCACAAACGTGCCCGCACAAAGCTGCACCCTCTACAGCACGATGGAACCATGCATGATGTGCCTCGGTGCCATCCGAATGATGCGGATTAGGTCGGTGTGGTTTGCCAGTTACGATCCATTTGCGGGCAGCGCTTGCCTCGTAGAAACGGCCCCCTATCAGGCGTTGGGGCCACTACCCATTCACCCACCCGAAAATGAAACGCTGGTCGAATTGCTGCTGGTGCTGAGCGTGGAGGCGATGCTGCGTACGGGTCGTGGCAGTTGGGTCGATTTTGTTGAGACGGCCGTTTCCCAATCATCACCGGCCATTGAGCTGGGTAAGCGGCTTTTTACCAGCGGTGCGCTGTGGCAGTTGGGGCAGCAAGGAACCCCCACGGGGGAGATGTTGCTCTGGCTGCAAGGTCGGCTGAATTGCTGATCCCCCCCTTGTTACGGGTATAATCCCCGGCATGAATCCTTACTTCCCTCACGACACCTACCACACGCCCCCAGACACGCCGCGCCACTGGCTGGATCGACTGTTTTTGGGCAGCCGACTGGCGCTGCACACTTACTTTGTTTGGGAGATCGCCAAGGCGCGGTGGCTGGTGGCCCAAAATAAATATGATCGGGCGGCCTGGGGCGGGACAGCGTACGCCATTTTTAAGATGGTGGAAAGGTGCAACGGCCGTTTCCACATCACCGGTCTGGACAATATTCGCCATCTAGAGACGCCAGTGGTGTTTGTGAGCAACCATATGAGCAGCCTGGAGGGCAACATTTTTGGCTGCCTGCTGCCCCAGCCGCAGGAAATCAGCTTTGTCATCAAAGAGTCGCTCACCCGCTACCCCGTGTTTGGCCCTGTTGTTGGCTCGCAAGACCCCATCACCGTGGGCCGGGCCAAGCCGCGTGACGATTTGCAAAAAGTGTTGGTTGAAGGGGTAGAAAAGCTGGCCAACGGCCGTTCCATCATCCTCTTCCCCCAGCATACCCGCACCCCCGCATTTATCCCCTCAGAATTTAACTCGCTGGGGGTGAAGTTGGCCAGCCGGGCCAACGTGCCGCTGCTGCCCATTGCCATCAAGACCGATTTTGTGATCAACGGCCGTTACCTGCGCGATTTTGGTCCCCTAAATCGCCGCCAACCCATCCACTTGACTTTTGGACGGCCGTTTCTGGTAGAAAATAGCAAAAAAGCCCACCATCAAGTTCTTGATTTCATCCAGACCCATCTTAACCGCTGGCAAGCTAATCATGTACAAACGTGAATAAACTACCTTCCTTCGTTCAGCTGCCTAATTGTTTCACTCCTGATTTCAGGGACTAAAGTCAGCTTGTCAGGGCAGATGATACCCCTCAAAATACAAGCAAAGATATTCTGTCCAACCGCGATTCCATTTTGACTTAATGGGAGCCTCCCAGCTGTAACAAAATAAATCGATTTTGCCGGGTTGTTTTGTGGACAAGAATAAATCTATGCCCTGCTTCAGCTCGCCCATAACGGCCGTATTAATACAAGGAAAATATGATGCCTGATAGGCTTAAACAACTGTTAGCGCCACCCGCTTATGAATGTGAGGTGACAAACGACCGTGCTCGTCTTCTTAACGTTATTCTTCTTTCTCTCATAGGTTTACTGACGTTTCTCTATTTTGTTCGCCTTCTCACAGGTATTAGCCAGACATCTACAGACGCCTCGCTTATCCTGGCCGGAGCTATCGTGATCTTTATAGGAATTTATATCGTGACGAGGCTTCGCTACATACAGGTTGGTATCTATGCCCTGGTTTTAGTTGGCTGGCTGATAGTGACGATATTTGCCTGGAATGCAGAGGGTGTTAGAGACTCTACCTTTATGGCCTATTTGATTGTCTTTCTGGTGGCCAGCCTGCTTTCTGGCTGGCGCCTGGCTGTAGTATTTATTGGCTTAACCATTGCTTCCGGCTGGAGTCTGGTTCACCTGGAATCAGTCGGCTTAAGAGCGGTGTCTGCGCCAGATGCCGTCCATGCAATCATGATAGATTACACCTTTATCCTGCTTTTGAGTGGCGTCATGATCTACTTGCTTATCAGTAACTTGCAGAGCGCACTACACACGGCCCGACAAAGCAACCTGGAGCTTCAGACTTTGAGCCAGGAGCTGGAGATGAAAGTTCTTGCCCGAACGCAGGACCTGGAGACATCGATTGTGCAGAGCAATGCAGCTAACGAGAAATTAAAAAATCACATTTTCCATTTGACGACACTAAATTTCATTTCACAGGCGCTAAACGACACCCTGGATTTACAGACCACGCTTTCCATTGTGGCCAGGGAAATGACTTACCTGCTAGACGCTCGCAGTACGGGTATTGCACTATTAAATGAAGATGGCTCAGAATTACGCGTGTCGGCCAATTATAACCAGAATCCAGGCGAACCCAATTCTGTTGGCATTTTGTTGCCGTTAAACAATCCGGGAACCAGTCGCGTTTTGCGGGGAGAGTCTGTATTTGTAGAAAATGCCCAAACAGACCCCCTGTACAAAGAGCTGCACAGCATAATGGCCGAACGCCGCACGCAAAGCCTGATGGCGGTTCCCCTGCGGGCGCAGCGTAAAATTATTGGCAGCATTGGCATCGACCGCACCGTGCCGGGCTACGCCTTTTCGGCTGAAGATGTGCGGCTTGCCGAAACGGTTGCCGGGCAATTGGCAGGCGCTATTGAAAAAGCGCGCCTTTTTGATGAGTCTGAAAAGGCGAAAAAGGCAGCTGAGATTGCCAATGCGGCCAAAAGTGAGTTTTTGGCCAACATGAGCCACGAAATTCGTACGCCCATGAATGCCATCATTGGCCTGACCGACTTGCTGTTGGAAACGCCGCTTACCTTTGAACAGCAAGATTTTCTCACCACAATTCGCGTCAGTGGCGATGGTCTATTGGAAATCATCAACAATATTCTGGATTTTTCAAAAATTGAAGCGGGTAAGCTGGAGCTAGAAAACTTCCCCTTTAATTTGCGTGAATGTGTGGAGGATGCCCTGGATCTGGTAGCCGCCAAGGCGGGGGAAAAGGGCGTGGAGTTGGCTTATCTGATTGATGATCAGGTGCCGCACCTGCTGTTGGGGGACGTAACCCGGCTGCGCCAAATTTTGGTAAATTTGCTGGGCAATGCGGTGAAATTTACCAACAAGGGCGAAGTTTTTCTCTCTGTAACAGAGCTGGCGTTTGAAAACCAGAGGCATGAACTCCGTTTTTCAGTGCTAGACACGGGCATTGGCATTCCCCCGGAACGGATGGATCGATTGTTTCAATCATTTAGCCAGGTGGATTCTTCGACAACGCGCCAATTTGGCGGCACAGGGCTAGGATTGGTGATTAGTAAGCGGTTGACCGAGGCGATGAACGGCCGTATGTGGCTAGAAAGCGAACCGGGCATTGGGTCTACGTTTAGCTTTACCATTTGGGCCAGATCGCTAGCAAAAACAGCTGAGGCAGAAACGGCCGTTTCTCCCCGCACCTTACACGGCAAACGTATCCTGGTTGTTGATGACAATGCCGTGAACCGACTTATTTTGAAACATTATCTGTTTCACTGGCAGGCCGAATCTCACCTGGTGGCTTCCGGGGAAGAAGCGCTGACGATGTTAGCCCAGGGCCAACATTTTGATCTGGGCATTTTGGATATGCAAATGCCGCAAATGGATGGGGTCATGTTGGCGAAGGCAATGCAGGGGGTAGCGGGATTACGGCCGTTTCCGCTTGTTTTGCTCACCTCATTGGGCCAGATGATTACTCTGGAATCTCACGATTTGTTTGCCATGCAAATCACCAAGCCCGTCAAGCCGCACAATTTGTTTCGCGCCTTGGAAAAAGGGTTGGTTGATAAAAAGAAAGAGAGGGTGGCGCTGGAAACGGCCGTTCCCCCCACACCGGCTCTCCCCTACAACACCCTCAGAATCCTGCTGGCCGAAGATAATGCTATCAACCAAAAAGTAGCCCTGCGGATGTTAGAACGGCTCGGTTACAATGCCCAGGTCGCCAGCAACGGCCATGAGGCCCTGGCTGCACTGCAAAAACAGGCTTATGACATTATCTTCATGGATGTGCAAATGCCAGAAATGGATGGCCTGGCCGCCACCCAACACATTCGTCAAAACAAGGCGCTGCCCCGCCAACCCTACATCATCGCCCTGACCGCCAACGCCCTCAAAGGAGACCGCGAACGCTTCCTGGCTGCCGGTATGGACGACTACCTCAGCAAACCGGTTCGCCTGGAAGCGTTAGCCGCAGCCATCGAAAAAGTTACGCTAGAACCCGCTACTTCCGATTAAGCTAAAAAGCAGGACAGCCCGCAGATCGCCTGATTTTTGTGCTGCTAAATTTGATTTTGAATTTCCATCAGCGCCAGCTTGCGATCTCGCTCTTTATGCTCTTCCCACAAAATCGTTGGTTCCACGGCTCGTTCCCGGCACTGAACGGCCGTTAACGGGCACCGCTCGCACGTCTCATTAATAATTACCTGGGGAATCGCCGGGTCCTGGGCAAACCGAATCGTATTCCTTAACTCCGGATCAACCCGAAACCCAATAATCACGCTGCTTGTTACCCCAGGCGACAAACTCAGCTCCCGGCCAAAACCCAGGCACAAAAACTTATCCTGCGTTTCCACAAATTCCGACATCTGCACGCCCACATACGGTTGATCCGAGATAGTTGGCACCTGTTCAGCATCTTCCATCTCGCGCAAAAGCCGCACAGACAGCCACCGCCGACAATAATGCTCCAGCAGCCCAATGCCAGTAGGTACAATCAGTTGGTTCATGTTCAGCTGCTTAACCAGCTGATAGGTACGGCTCTTTTCCCGATGATGAAAGCGCAAAAAGTGCAGTTTCACGCCAAAAAATTGGGGGATCAGCTCACTAAACCGGTAAAACAACATTTCAGGCGTTACGTGATATTTATCCAGCATCGCCAGCAGTAAATGGGAAGACCAGGTTGTCTGCTCAAACAAATGCTGCAAATCAGACAGCATATGCTGGCGCGGCATCAGAAGCGCCCCGCCAAAATAGGCCGCCTTAAAATCGTTGAGGATTTGCTGAAAAGAGTTGATTTGGTCTGGCGTAGAGGCAAACGAGCGTTCCTTCAGCTTGAGATATTGATACCCAATCTCGCGAGCCAAAATAAACGTTATCTGCGGTTCACTCAGGGAGTTGTTGATCAGTAAACGAGGTTTTTTGCCCTCAAAAAAGACAGACCGATACTTTATCAGAGCCGGCCGCGTCTGAATTGTCTCCAGATCAATCTCATAACCGTACTTTGTCTCCAAGATCAATTTCAGCGCTTGTTGGCTGGCTGGCGGATTGTCCCCCAGACCAAACTGCATTCCGAATTTTTCCACAAACGTCTGGGCCGCATCTTCCAGATCTTGAAAATAATTTTCATGGATTTCCTGGTAAGAGCGCAGCGCCGCCCGTAGAAAATCTTCTTCATGCAAGCTGTAGCGACGGCCGATTTCCAATACCGCATGAAGCAAAGCGCTCGCCTTTTCCGGCTCCCGCGTCAGCAGTGTCACCAAATCGCTCAGCTCCAGGCCAAACTCTTCAAAAGGAAAGCGCTGAAACGTCATCGATTTCAGGGTTGTGCTGAGGTGCGCCATAGAGGGTGACAGCGTTATCGAGACAAGTTCATCGTATGACTTGTGCAGCACTTCCGCCATGCGCATGATTTTGTCCACCCGAGGATATTTGCGCCCTTTTTCAATCTCGGTGACGTAGGAAGGGGAAAGTTCGCATTGGCTGGCAAATTCAGAAAGCGTCAGGCCCGTTTCCATACGCGCCTGACGCAGCTTCATGCCAAAAATGATGTTGATAAGATTATTGGTCATACCATTTACTCGCTTTAAGGATCTATTTTTGTGGCTCAACAGGATGTCAGGGGGTTGATACCATTTGTAGGGGCGACCCTTGTGGTCGCCCTCGTCTGGGCAGGCACAAGGCCAGCCCCTACATTTGTAGATACCCCCTGAAATCCCAAAGAGCTTTTTTTGTATCCTGCCAATGATACAACTTTTAGCGAATATTCGCTATTAGCCAAAAAATTGCTGGTTAGCCCTTGACACAGTACGTCTTTGGTTTATACTTTTCTTCACAAACAGCGAATATTCGCTATTTGATAGGTTTTTACAGAAAGCGAACTTTTGAAAAGTAGAGAAGGAGTCCACCTGATGACCCGCGATTTACAGCTTACTGGCCCTATTCATGCTGAGTTTGAACGCATTCTAACACCAGAAGCGCTGGCGTTTGTGGCCGCGCTGGAAGATCGGTTTGGCGTGCGGCGGCATGAACTGTTGCAGCAGCGGATGGTTCGTCAGGCGCAGCTGGATGCGGGAGAAATGCCTGATTTTTTGCCAGAAACGGCCGTCATTCGCAGCACCGACTGGCAAGTGGCCCACATCCCCGCCGACCTGATGGACCGCCGGGTAGAGATTACCGGGCCAGTTGACCGCAAAATGGTCATCAACGCGCTAAATTCCGGGGCCAATATGTACATGGCCGACTTTGAAGATTCCCATTCCCCCACCTGGCAAGACACCATCTTGGGGCAAATCAACCTCAGCGATGCCGTAGACGGCACCATCACCTTCACCAACCCCGACGGCAAGTTTTACGAACTGAACGAAACCACGGCCACCCTGCTGGTGCGCCCCCGTGGCTGGCATCTGGACGAAAAACATGTGAAGCTGAACGGCCGTTCCATCTCCGCCTCTCTGTTCGACTTTGGCCTCTTTTTCTTCCACAACGCCCAAAAGCTCATCGCCAAGGGCAGCGGCCCTTACTTTTACCTGCCCAAATTAGAAAGTCATCATGAAGCCCGCCTGTGGAATGATGTGTTTGTGCTGGCCCAGGAGCTGCTCGGCGTGCCCCAGGGCACCATCCGGGCTACGGTGCTCATCGAAAATATTTTGGCCGCCTTCGAGATGGACGAGATTTTATACGAACTGCGCGACCATTCCGCCGGGCTGAACTGCGGCCGTTGGGATTACATCTTCAGCGCCATTCGCAAATTCCGCAACCACCCCAACTTTGTCCTGCCAGACCGCGCCGAAGTGACGATGACCAGCCACATGATGCGCTCCTATTCGCTGCTGCTCATCCAAACCTGCCACTGGCGCGGCATTCACGCCATGGGCGGTATGGCGGCTCAAATTCCCATCAAACATGATCCCGAAGCCAACGAAATGGCGCTGGCCAAGGTGCGCGCCGATAAGGAGCGGGAAGCTCAGGATGGTCACGACGGCACCTGGGTGGCCCACCCGGGGTTGGTGGCCCTGGCTAAAGCCGAATTCGACAAGGTGATGCCGGAGCCAAACCAGATTCACCGGCTGCGGCAGGATGTGCATATCACCGCCGAAGATTTGCTGGCGGTGCCGCAAGGCCATATTACGGAAGGCGGGCTGCGTCTCAACATTGATGTGGGCATTCAATACCTGGCTTCCTGGCTGAATGGCAATGGCTGCGTGCCAATATACAACCTGATGGAAGATGCCGCCACGGCCGAAATTTCCCGCGCCCAGGTGTGGCAGTGGCTGCACAATCCGGGAACGCGGCTGGCAGACGGCCGTTCCGTCACCTCACAACTCATTCAGGAAATAATGTCCACTGTTCTGCAGCAAATTAAAGGGCAGGTTGGGCCAGAGCAGTTCGCTCAGGGTAAATATCAAGACGCCAGTAAACTGTTTGAAGAAATTGTGACAGGTAAAACCTTTACCGAATTTCTGACGCTGCCTGCTTACGAATATCTAAGCTAAGGTTTTCGCGGCGCGATGCTCTACCGCAGGCCCGCCGCTTATTTTCAGATAATCATTTTTCTTAAAAAACTCGGAGGAGTGAGCATGTTGAAACAGTACGATGTATCGCAGATGGAAAATAGTTGGAAGTTTGATAAGCGGTGGCAGGGAATTGAACGGCCGTATTCCAGCCACGACGTTTGCCGTCTGCGCGGCAGCATTCAGGTGGAACACACCCTGGCCCGCATGGGCGCCGAACGGCTCTGGCGGCTGATGCAAAAAGAAGATTATGTCAATGCGCTGGGTGCCGTAACCGGCAACCAGGCGGTGCAAATGGTGCAGGCGGGCTTGAAAGCGATCTACCTGAGCGGTTGGCAGGTGGCTGCCGACGCCAACAATGCGGGCCAAACCTACCCCGACCAGAGCCTCTACCCGGCAGACAGCGCCCCGCAGCTGGCCAAACGGATCAACAACGCCCTGATGCGGGCCGACCAGATTTACCACATGAACAACCAGAACGGTGTCTACTGGTTTGCCCCCATCGTTGCCGATGCCGAATCCGGTTTTGGCGGCTCGCTCAACGCCTTTGAACTCATGAAGATGATGATTGAAGCCGGGGTGTCGGGCGTCCATTTTGAAGATCAGCTCTCCTCGGCCAAGAAATGTGGCCACATGGGCGGCAAGGTGCTGGTGCCCACCCGCGAATTTATTCAGAAGCTGGTCTCGGCGCGCCTGGCGGCCGATGTCATGGGCGTGCCCACCGTGCTCATTGCCCGCACCGACGCCGATTCAGCCGAGCTGCTCACCAGCGACATCGACCCGCGCGACCAGCCGTTCCTGACAGGGGAACGCACCAACGAAGGGTTCTACGGCATCAAGGGTGGCACCGAGGGTGCCATTGCTCGCGGCCTGTCTTATGCCCCCTACGCCGACGTCATCTGGTGTGAAACCTCCACCCCCACCCTGGAAGAGGCCGAAAAGTTCGCCAACGCCATCCATGAGAAGTTCCCTGGCAAGATGCTGGCCTATAACTGCTCTCCGTCGTTCAACTGGCGGCGGCATCTGGATGAGGCCACCATTGCCAAGTTCCAAAAGGAGCTGGGGCGCATGGGGTACAAATTCCAGTTTGTCACCCTGGCCGGTTTCCACGCCCTGAACACCAGCATGTTCGAGCTGGCCCTGGCTTATAAAGAAGAAGGCATGGCGGGTTACTCCCGACTGCAAGAAAAAGAGTTTGGTTTGGAAGCCAGCCACGGCTATCGGGCTGTGAAGCACCAGAGCTTTGTGGGCGCTGGCTATTTTGATGAGGTTCAGCTGACGGTTTCCGGTGGCGAGGCGTCTACCGCTGCCCTAAAGGGTTCCACCGAAGAAGCCCAGTTTGATGATGCGCCGCAGCCGGCGCATGCCTAAGAGTCTATTTCTTTTCACTCCTTGGTAAGAGAAACGGCCGTCTGTGGGAGACGGCCGTTTCTTTTTGTCCCCCCTCCCAACTGTAAAAGTAAGACGTAAGTCTAATAGTAACCTTGCCCCAATACCATCAATACAAATTCGCAGATAGCGCAGATTTCCCTTCTTTCTCTCTATGTATTGCTCTGAAGCGTTGGGTCATCTCTGTGCAGCTCTGTAATCTTTTCAACCTACTGGCTGAAGCAAATATTTTAGCCGATGTTCTAGCATCAAAGAAATCCATGCAACCATTAGAACGAGCGCATTTCATCGAGCAAAATGAGATGGTTGAGACGCCAGCTTATTTAGAAATCCATCTTTTTGGCATACCTTCCTTTCTCATAAACGGACAACCTTTGGCAGAAACAATGTCACACAAGGTCGAGGCGCTGTTTGCCTACCTGGTTTGCCATCCGTACCCCCATCTGCGCGAAGTATTGGCTTCTTTGCTGTTCAACGCCCAATCACGCAATCAGGCCAACAATAATTTGCGTGTGCTGCTTTCCCGACTGCGCCGCGTCTGTGAAGATACCATTCTGATCAATCGGCAAACGGTGCGGTTGAATCCAGCGTATGAGGTGTGGTTGGATACGGCCGTTTTCCAACAAACCCTCCCCCAAAAGCCCGAAAACGCCCTCAAACTCTATCGCGGTGATTTTTTAGAAACGACTCAGGTACAGGATGCCCAAGGTTTTATCGAATGGGTTGCCCTGAGGCGCGAACAACACCGCCTGATGGCGCTGGAAGCTATTTTGCAGTTGGTAGACAGGTACGAAGCCAACGGCCAATGTCAGCAAGCCATTCCCTTTGCCCAACAACTTGTCACCATCGAACCCCACCACGAAGGCTGGCACCGCAAGCTTATCCAACTTCATCTTTGTGCTGGCCAACGTCAGCAAGCCATGATCCAGCTTGCCGCCTGCCGCCAAATTTTACAGGATGTTTTTGGTCAAGAACCATCTCCTGCAACCCTGATCCTCCTCGACTAAGTAAGTGGCCAATTTCCTTTTCAGGTGACCGCTTACTGCTAAACCGTCCGTATAATTCCGCTAACTTATTTGCGGACGGCCACTCAGTTTCTTTCCCTCTCACGAAACCTCGACAAGCCAGAAAAACAGTTAACGCCAAGGCTCAAAGAAGCAAAGAGAAATAAAAATTTCAGTGGATCTGAGCTGCCGATGAAAACTGAAATTGTTTCTTTTGGCTGGCAAACGGCCGTTTCACAACTGTCCAACAAGGTTTATAATAGGCAAAATCTCAGTTCGCCAGACAAAACAGACCACACCACAGGCAACTTTAGCATTCCCCTCGTTGATTGTTTTTTTATCATGTCGCCAGCCTCACTGCTTACGACTGCGGGCAGGCGGGCGAACTGCGCCGTCATCAGCTACCAGCCCACTATACCAATTCGGCCGTTTTCACTTGAAATGAGGGTCATGTTTAAAGATTTCTTGGGTATTGTGCGCCGCCATTCTGGAAAGATTTTGCCTGTAACCAGCTTGCTGCTTTTTGTTGGCCTCAGCTGGCTGTACCGGCAGCAAACACCGCTGCTGGAAACGCCAGATGAACCCTCTCACTTTGCCGTCGTCAACTACATTGCCCAGCACCGCAGTCTGCCACCTCGCTCCGAATTCAACCGTACCGGCCCGGCCCCCACCGTCTCTAGCGACGTCCCTTTTTATTATGCGCCGCCGCTTTATTACCTGCTCGCCTCTCCGCTGGTGAGCGAAGCCGATACCGCTCGGTTTGCCCAGACGGTCATTCCCAACCCCAATTTTGCACGAGGCATCGGCATCAATCTGGGCGATGGCCCCGAAAACAAGAATATGTATGTGCATACGGCCGAACAAAACCCACCCCATCTGGCCCCGTGGGCCATCTCCATGAATCGTATTCGGCTGCTTTCTGTGCTTTTGGGCATGGCGACGGTGGCAGGCTGCTGTGCCCTTGCTCGACAGCTGTGGCCAGAAAACTGGCGCTGGCAAGCAACGGCCGTTGCTCTTGTTCTGTTCAATCCCACCTTCCTCTATCTCAGCAGCGGCGTTAGCAACGATG
Source organism: Promineifilaceae bacterium (SeqCode) (assembly GCA_041748655.1). Taxonomy (GTDB): domain Bacteria; phylum Chloroflexota; class Anaerolineae; order Promineifilales; family Promineifilaceae; genus Leptofilum. The sequence goes on from JBGTCV010000002.1 coordinate 30,180, forward strand.
CCTTGCTCATCACCTTGTCTACCTGGAGCTTTGTGCTGATGGGCAGCCTGCTGCAAAGCAACAAGGCCCAAATTGGCTGGCGTGAGTGGGCGCTGGCGCTGCTGCTGGGCTGTGCCATTCTTACCAAGCAAACTGGTTTTATTCTGCTGCCTCCCGCGCTTTGGCTGATGCTCACGCGTGCCCGGCGGCAGCAGTGGTCGCGTCACCGGTTGCTGATGGTTTTGGGGATAGGATTGGTAATAATTACGGCCGTTGGCGGCTGGTGGTACCTGCGCAACGGCTTTCTCTATGGCGATCCATTGGCTTTAGGAAGCCACAATCCCCTGCCGCCCGCAGACAATGTTTTAGAGAGGCTGCTGTTCTGCTTACAACAAAGCTGGGGAGCATTCAAAAGTTACTGGGCCGCTTTTGGTTGGGCCACCATTTTTGTAGAGTCAGGCTGGTATCTGTTTTTTGTCCTGCTGAGCGGTTTGGGAATAACGGGCTGGATTTGGCCGCCGCCAGCTGCTAAAAGCGCCACAAAAAGCCAATTTACCTGGATATTATGGCTGGCTGTCCTGCTCAACGCCGCTTTGATGCTAGTTTGGCTGTGGCGCACGGCAGCGCCATACGGCCGTTTGCTCTTCTCCGTCATGGCTCCCATTGCCTGCCTGCTGACGCTGGGCTGGCAGCGCTGGCTGGTATACCTGCGGTGGCCGCAACAGGTGGGCCAATCGCTCCTGGTATTGCCCCTGGCGACGCTGGCGCTGCTCGCCCCGACATATCACATACAACCCGCCCTGGCTTCGGTGGCGGTTCCCGCTGGCGCAGTGGGCGATTTTTCGCCCCTAAATGCTACCTTTGGCAATGTTTATCATCTCCTGGGCTACACGCTTGAACCACAAACCGTACAGCCTGGCGCTGATGCAACCCTGACCCTTTTCTGGCAGCGTACCCAGCCAGCTGCCAACCCGCATTCAATTATCATTTATATTCATCTGGCCCCGCTTAACTTGGAAGCGCAGATAGCCGAAACATCGCAGCTGTTGGGAACACCCCGCTATCCCGCCCCGTTTTGGCAGCCGGATGAGGTCATTGTGCAGCGCCACCAGCTGCAAATTGCACCAGACGCGCCCGCGCCGTCGCTTTACTGGTTCGACGTGGTTTTGTTCGATGAAACCGCACAGGCGCGCCTGCCGGTTGTCTGGCAAGGTGAACGTCTGATAGAAGATTTATTTCGGGTTGGGCCGGAGCCGGTATTGATGGGGGAAACGGCCGTTTCCACCCCCAACCACATCACACACTACAACTTTAACCAACAAATCCAGCTCAACGGCTACACGATCACAGACAACGCCAAGTCTGGTATAGAAGTGACGCTGTTTTGGCAAGCCCTCGCTCAACCAACGGTCGATTGGACCGTTTTTATCCATCTGGTCAGCGAAAATGGTGAACTGCTCACTCAGGGAGATAGTGTCCCGCACAACGGTAACTTCCCTACCTCCTGGTGGCCCGTTGGTGCCATTGTTCCCGATGCACACTGGCTGGAAGGAGATATTTCTTGCGCCGTGCTGAGCCAATATACCCTGCTCATTGGCTTCTACAACCCAATCACCGGTGAACGGCTGCTCGTCAGTGATGGGGCAGGACAACCCCTGCTCAACAATGCTGTAGAAATTCACCCAACTTGTGCCGTGAATCCATTGGGACTAACCCTTCCTCGCTGATCGATTTTGGGCAAAAACCAATCCAAAAACGCATAATATTTCTTTATTCGCGAGAGTTGCGTTTGATTTTGGGCAATTTAAGCGTTCACGTCGAGCAGTTTTGAGAGATTATTGACGGAAACTTAAGAATCGTGTACGCTTATGCGTGTAGATTTTGCGAGTTTTGTCCTGGATACCTAAAAGCACTACCTGGACGCAACAAGTCGGGAAAGTGCTTTTTTATTTGGACAAAACCGCGCCTGTAAATGGCCAAATTTAGAAATATAGTACAAGTGGTTACAAAACGGCCGTTTACGTAGAACCACAAGGAGATTTTTTTTCAATGTCTGATATTACCTCTGGAACCGTCAAATGGTTCAACGACCAAAAAGGCTTCGGCTTTATTGCAACGGATAGTGGCGATGATGTATTCGTTCATTATTCTGCCATCGATGGTTTCGGCCGCAAAACCTTGTATGAAGGTCAACGTGTCGAGTTTAGCATCGAAGCTGGCCCCAAAGGCCCAGCCGCTGCAAATGTAAAAGCCGTTTAAGGTTATTACCGCGTTTTGAGTTACCTGTCTGTCGTCTGATGGGTGGGTGGCAATAAAGCACAAAATTGCAGTTTCAAGACTTTCGTTCTTATCAAGGGGCGAAAGTCTTTCTTTTTCCCGACTTGAAACTGCCAATGGGAGATTGCTATGAATGAACAATTAAAAATTAAAGAGGGCGTTGTCGTTACTCTCGATTACACGCTCCGGTTGGATGATGGCGAAGTCATTGATTCCTCGGAAGGTGATGCCCCTTTGCATTATTTGCATGGTTATGGCGAAATTATTCCTGGGCTGGAAAAAGCTTTGGTGGGCTTAACCGTTGGCGATAGCAAAACAGTTATCGTTCCACCGGCTGAAGCATATGGCGATGTGGATATGGAAGCGTTTGAAATAGTGTCCCGATCCATGTTTCCAGACGACCTGGAGTTGGAAGAAGGTTTGGAATTAAGCCTGCGCGACGTAGAAACGAATGAACCGTATGATGCCACCATTGCAGAAATTCGGGAAACCGAGGTGATGCTAGATTTTAATCACCCACTGGCTGGCGAAACGCTGCACTTTGAAATACATATTCCAGCCATTCGCCTGGCCACAGAAGAGGAACTGGCCCACGGCCATGCGCACGATGGCGATGGGCATCACCATTAATTTGCGGCCCAGCAAAATTTTGATAGCTTTTGAAAAAGACATCCATAACAGGGTGTCTTTTTTGTTTTTGGTGATTTTGAGGAACTTTTGCAAAAACTTTGGCGTTAGATACACAGCAGGGCTTGGTAAATGTTTCACAAGCCGCTGCCTAAATTGATACCTAATCTTTCAAGGAGAAAAGAAAAATGACGTTTCAAAGCAAGTTTGTAAAAGTTTTAATGATAAGTTTCCTGTTGATACTCATGCTGGCTGCGTGCAGCCGGGCGGGGTCTGGCAATGGGGTGGAACCTGGCCTGGAGGGCACAAGTTGGATACTTGAACAGTTTGGGCCTGCGGGGGAATTAACGGCCGTCTTGCCCAACACAGAACCGACGCTGAACTTCGAGGATGGGCAGATCAACGGCCATGCCAGCTGCAACAGCTACTTTGGTGAGGTCACGTTTGGCGATGACGGCACGATGACGGTGGGGATGATCGGCAGCACGCTCATGGCCTGCATGGACGAAGCGATAATGCAGCAGGAGAGCGACTTTCTGGCCACCCTGGCCCAGGTGACCAGCTACACCCTGTCTGGCAGTCAGCTCACGCTGCACACCCCTGACGGTGTACTGAATTTTGGGGCAGCTGAGTAGTAACTCGTGCCAGAAAAGCTAAAGCGAAAAGTGATAAGTGAAAAGTGAGCCACTTATCACTTTTTACTTTTCACTCATCCCCCCGGCGTGCTCGTTGGAGAAGTAGGCGAAGACCCACCGCGCAAAACGCTGAGGGGGCAAACGGCCGCCGGTGCCATGCGGTAGCCGGATGATTGGGCCCACTGTCGGGCTTTGACCTCGTCCGGGTAAAACGGGGGGACGGGCAGGTAGAGCCGCACCGCAGCCCCTTCAGGCGGGCGCGTGGTGTTGATGACACATTCGGTGGGGCGGGGAATTTTGCTGCCGTTGCTCAGCGCTGGTTGGGCGTCCAAAATGCGCTGACCCTCGTCGGCGGGCAGGGGCATGGTGGCCAGAGTCCACGCGCCCAGGTTTTCGCCCATGTTGGGATTGTAGCTGATGCGGGCGTTGCCGTGGATGGGTGCGCCGATAATGAACCAGTCGTTGCGTACGGCCGTACAGCGGCTGCCACCCGTGCCAGAAGGATGACAAATGGGGCGCAGCTCAATGCCCTGAGGTTGGATGAAACCGGTGGCGGGGGGACGGCCGTTTACCCACAAACTTTGCATCATCTCTGGATCATTGTGGATGGTTTGCATGAGATTGTTCCACAGCGGGGCGGCGGTTTGTAAACCGGAGGAGTTGACCATGGGACGGCCGTCTGCATTCCCCATCCAGATGCCCACCACCACCCCCGGCGTGTATCCTATCACCCAATTGTCCCGAAAATCGTCGGTGGTGCCCGTTTTTACAGCGGCAGGAAAGGGCAGCGCCAGCGGATTGTTGTGCCCCATCGCCGCCACCCGCGCCTGATCATCGTCCAGAATATCGGTGATGATGTAGGCGATGCGGGCGTCCAGGGCATTGACGGCGGGCAGCTGATTTTGTTGCGCGTCAAAAATTACGTTCCCCCGGCTGTCGGTGATTTTCAGCACAGAGGTGAGGCGCGGCTTTTGCCCCTGATTGGCCAGCGTGGCAAAAGCGTGGGTCATTTCCAGCAGCGGCACTTCGCCGCCGCCCAGAGTGAGGGCCAGGCCGTAAAAGCCAGGCGGTTCCCGCAGCGATTCGATGCCCATGCTGCGGGCGGTGGCCACAAAATTGGGCACCCCCACATCGCGCAGCAGCTGGAGAGGCGGGATGTTGTAGCTGTTGGCCAGGGCGTCGCGGAACAAGATCGGGCCGCGATAATAGCCATCGTAATTGGTGGGCACCATCTTTTCGCCGTCGCCCAAATCCAGCTCGATGGGCACGTCCCACAGCACATCGGCGGTGGACCAGCCGCGCTGCAGGGCGGTGGCGTAGGTGATGGGCTTGATGCTGCTGCCGGGCTGGCGCGGGCTGAGGGCCACGTTGACCTGGCCATCAATTGAGGCGTCGAAATAATCCAGGCTGCCTACCATGGCCAAAATTTCACCCGTGCCGGGTTTGAGGATGACAACCGAGGCGTTGCTGACGTTATGGGCGGCGGCACGGGCGGCGACCTGTTCACGAGCGGCCGTTTCGGCCATCGTGTGTATGTTCAAATCTAAACTGGTGGTGATTTGCCAGCCGCCCAGGGCAATGGCATCTGGCCCATACAGCCGTTCCAGCTGATTTTGCACGTACAGGACAAAGTGAGCCGCTTCCAGGGTCGCGTTTCCGGCTGCCTCGTTGGCGGTCATGCGGGGCACAATACGCAGCGATACCCCTTTGGCAATGGCGGCGTCCAGTGAGGTGATGACACCATCATCTACCATTAAATCGAGGATAAACTCCTGACGCGCTTTGGCGGCTTCAAAATTGGTGTATGGGTCCCAATCCAGCGGCGCCTGGGGCAGCCCCGCCAGAAAAGCGGCTTCAGACAGGGTAAGCTCTTGCGCCGGTTTGCCAAAGTAGGTTTGAGCAGCCGCTTCAATGCCATAAGCCAGATTGCCATAATAAATTTCGTTGAGGTACATCTGGATGATCGCTTCTTTGCTGCGCTGCTGGGTCATGATGAAGGCGAGGAACAGTTCGCGCAGCTTGCGTTCGTAACTGACGCTGACCCGCTCTTCGTAGGTGAAGGCGATATGCCGCACGAGCTGTTGGGTAATGGTGCTGGCTCCGACGGGACGGCCGTCTTGATTGCGATAGTTGCTCAACACAGCAGCCCCAATGGCGGCTGGATTAAAGCCGTAGTTGGTCCAGAAGGTATCATCTTCTACAGAGACGGTGGCATCTATTACCGTGCGAGGAATTTCTGCGTAGGAGAGCCAGAGCCGTTTTTCGGTTGTGGTCAACTCAAACAGCAGCTCCCCGTTGCGGTCGAAGTAGCGGGGCGTGCCCCCCACACCCGTGCCGCGATAGGCCAACACCTGATTGATTGAGCCAGACAGTTCATTGCTGAAGTAGATGTAAGCGCCCACAAAGGTCAGAATGCCCAGCAGCAGCCCAAGCAAGCTTAGCTGCACCAGTAAGATGAATATTTTCGCCAGACAGCCGCGTGGCTTTTTGTTGCCATTGTTTTTGTTGCCAGACGGTTTTTGGGGACGACTCTGGTATTTTTCTAGATATTCCAGTTTGTAACCACCGTTATTTGTCATAATCATATGGTAAGCGGAATTGGAAATTGGTCAAGAGATTTTTTGGGGAGATAGGCGTAGTGGCTTGTGGTTCGTGATTGATACCCGCTGTGAATCACCAACCACCAACCACTAACCCCTAACCAGGATATCTAACTTGGTGTTAAAATGGTTGTCTGGAGGCAGTTATGTGGCAAGATTTTGTAACAATTTGGACGGCTAACGCCTGGTGGAGCTATCTGCTGAGGATTGGCGTCTACTTTTTGCTGGCGTATCTGGTATACCGGCTGTCTAGTCGGTTTGCCCGGCGGCTGCTGCGCATTGGCAGCCTGGCCAACAAGCGGCGAGCGATGCGTTCTGAGCGGCAGCGGACCTTAACCAGTTTGGTGGCCAGTGCGATTACGTTTTTGTCGGTGGTAACGGCCGTTTTGCTCAGTCTCAATCTGTTTGTGGGGGGCGAAACGCTTATCTGGATGGTGGGTTTGTTTGCAGCTGCATTCGGCTTGGGCGCACGGCCGTTGGTGAGCGATTATCTTACCGGGATAGGCTTTCTGTTTGAAGACACGTTTGATGTAGGCGAAAAGGTGGACATTTTGGGCAACGAAGGGGTGGTAGAAACGGTGAATCTACGCACGACCACGCTGCGTGCGCCCAGCGGCGAACTGCTAGTGGTGCCCAACGGCGAAATTCGCATTGTGCGCAACTTCAGCCGGGGCCGCTTTTCCTCCGCCACCGTTTCGCTGAAGCTTAATGCCGAAGATTTAGGCCGGGCGCTGGCCATTTTGGAAGAGCTGGGCAAGGAGGCGGTGCTGCTGCTGCCCAACCTGCTGGAGCCGTGGCAGATTATCAGCCAATCTGGCTCGATTGGGCAGCAGACGGAGCTGACGCTGCTGGCCAAGGCTAAATATGCCATGGGGGCAGAGATGCGCCCCAAGCTGTTGGCGCTGGTGCATGAGCGGCTGGATGAGGCAAGTATTCAGCTGGCAGATTGAGGGTAGATGGCGCAACGGCCGTTCCCAACATACAATTCACAAAAAGGTAGAGGTGGCAAATGGAATCTCAAATCAAGCAGACGTTAAATGATCTTCAGGCACAGTTTGGCGACCGCCGGACGCAGATTTGTGACGTGACGGCGGAGGTGGTAGACGGCCGTATCCACGTAACCGGCAGTGTGCTGGATGATGGAACGAAAACGGCCGTACAAAACGCATTTCCCAGCGCCACAATGGACCTTCGCGTATTGCGGCAGCCAACGCCAGAATGGCTGGCGGTTTGCACCACCCTGACCGGGCTGTACAACAAGCCAGGGTTTGGCTCCGGGCTAGACAGCGAGCTGCGCAACGGGCAAATGGTTGAACTGCTGCGAACGGAGGAAAACTGGGCCTTTGTGCGGCAGCCGGATGGCTACCTGGGCTGGGTCCACCGGCCCTATTTGGCCGTGCCACCAGCGGCACAGCCCACCCACCTGGTTTGTGAACCGGTCGCCCTGCTGCACATCGCGCCGGATGCGGCAGCCCCGTTGACCAGCCGCGTGTTGGGGGGAACGGCCGTTACCGTCGGTGAGGAGCAAAATGGCTGGGCCTGTCTCAATTTGGTCGGTGAATTTTCTGGTTGGCTGCCCGCTCGTTCTCTGCGCGCCCTGCCGCTGCCCGTTTTGCCAGAGCCGCAGCTGCGCCAGCGGCTGGTGGCCGATGCCCACGCCTTCACCGGGGTGCCCTACCTGTGGGGCGGCAGCTCTGGTTACGGCATCGACTGCTCCGGTTTTGCCCAGCTGGTGCATCGCTTGTCTGGCATTGAGCTGCTGCGTGATGCCGATTTGCAGTTTGATAACGGCCGTCCTGTTGAACCTCCCTTCCAGCCCGGCGACCTGCTCTTTTTTGCCAGCCCCAACGGCCATCGGCGCATTACCCATGTCGGTGTCAGCCTGGGCGACTGGCAGCTCATCCACTCCTCGCGCAGCCATAACGGCATTTACGTGGATGATGTGCAGGCGGTGCCCCATTTGCGAGAAACATTCGCCGGCGCGCGATCCTATGTGGGCGCCCTCAATTTGGCGGGCACATAACCTGTTCCTACATTCTGTGTTCATCTGCGTCCGAAATTCTTCATCCTATTAATCAGGAACAACTCTAATCTTCAAACGCCTCGCAAGAAACCAGCCGCACATCTTCAGAGCCTTCCAGATGACAAGTAAGGGTGGTGCCGGTGTTGGGGTTGGTGGCTTGCATGAGGATGAAACGGCCGTATTGCGCCAGCCGCTGCCATTCTGGATTGCCCTCAAAGCGGCTGGCCCGCGCTTGCAGCCACTGCTGCCAGGTGGGATTGGCGGTCACTTTGCAGCGGCGACAGGTGTCTGGTGGCGTGTCGCCTTGCAGCAGTTGGTTGAGGCCATCGGTGAATGGGATGGCCGCATCAAAACAAAAGCTGAAATAGGTTGCCCCCAGCTGATCAATATTGACCCGGCAGTTGATCCACGCCTCGCTTTCAAAGTGGGCCGTGATAATGGCGCTGCTCCAGGCGTCATCCACCTCATTAATTTGCAAGGTATACGCCCCTTCAAGCTGGTCTGCCACGCTGGCCAGGGCGTTGTAGTTGAAGCCGGTGTCGCGGGAAAGCTGGAACAGCTCGCCCTGGTGGCTGCGCACCCGCTGAATGCCCTGGTTGGTATAAACCAGGGCATCGCGCGGCCCAGCATTGGTGAGGTCGGGGAATATCGCCCCGGCAATACCGGCTAGCAAGACGGGCAGCAGCAAGAACAGGGCGGCGTTCAGGCTTGGGCTGCGGCCGTTTACCAATTCCTGATGCACTCTGGCCAGGTTGAAGTTTTGCAAAACGGCCATTAAGGTAAGCAGGACAATCGGCAAAAAACCGGCAACAACGTAAGACCACCAGAAGAGATGCGCCGGGGTCTGGTAAATGGGCAGGTTGGCAAAACGGCCGTCTGCCAGCCAGACAGCCCAGTTTTGCCCCAACACGGGCAGGTATCCCAGGGCCAGGCAGATGAGAACGGCCGTACCCAGCCAGCTAATCATCACCAAAACAGCGTAGCGCATATGGCTGGTGAGCCAGCCCGCAGCTGCCCCCAACAGCAGTACAGCCACGCTGCTTACAATCGCGCCACCGTATGGGAACCAGAGCGGTAATCCGGCCAATACAATTAGCTTGGGCAGCCAAAATCCCAGGGCAATGCCCAGACCAAGAAGCCCGCCGTAAACCAGCCCCAGGCGGTGAAAACTGGGCAATGTTTCCACATCAACTTCTTGAGGCCGATTCAAAAATGTGCCCGGCAAACCTGAACTTAACGACTCTGTTTGAGCCATGCAGCTCCTCCCATAATGAGCAGAGCCGCTAAACCACCGCCCACAAGCCAAATGGTTTGGTTGGGGGCAGAGGTGGCGGCTGAGGGGGGAACGGCCGTTGCCAATACCGTTGGCATGGGAGCAGCCGCAATGGGTTGGGGCGTGTTGAGGATGACGGTTTGGGCAGAAACGGCCGTAATCGGTACACCCTGCCAGGCATCATGCGCCTGGGCCAAAAAGGCCACAATTGCCCAATACTCATCATCCGCCAGCGTGGCTGGGGCCTGGAGCGGCATGGCAGCCCGGACATAGTTGTGCAGGTCGGTGGCTGTGGCAAATTTATGCAGACTTTCCTCGCCAATGACGGCGGGGATTTGCCTGGGCAGGATGAAACCATTTTCATACGGCCGTTCTCCATGGCAGCCAGAATTCCAGCAAAACTGGTCTTCCATAGGATACTGCGCCCGCCAATCGTCGTCTGGCGCATCTGTTAGCCCTTGTCCCTGGTCACCGTGGCAGGGCTGGCAGTGCAGCCAGAACAGCTGAGCGCCTTCATCGGCCTGGGTAGGTGCGGGCACGGTGGGGGGTGCAGCCAGACGGTCTGGGGTGGGAACGGCCGTTTGGGCCTGGGTTTGGCGGTTGGGCCATAAAAGAAGGAGGGTGGTGAGGAAAACGGCCGTTACCCCCACAAAAAACAAACGATTCATAACATAACCAAATTAAAAATGAGCGGGTCACTCATGCAACCCGCTCACTCAATTACTCAATTACTCAGTAGCCCTTTACCCCTTGCGCAGTTTCGGGTCCAGAATATCGCGCAGGGCGTCCCCAATCAGGTTCCAGCCCAAGCCATACAAAAGCAGGGCCAAACCAGGGTAGAGCACAATGTACCAATGGGTATCCAGCGTCAAAATCCAGTCGCGGGCAAAGCTCACAATCTGGCCCCAATCCGCATACCCCGGCTCCACACCTACGCCCAGGAAACTCAGCGCCGCAAAGGAAAGCACAATGGCTCCCATATCCAGCGACAGAAAAACCAGGGTAGGAAAGATAGCATTGGGCAGCACATGCTTCAAAATGATATGAATATCCTTGGCTCCGCTGGCTCGTGCGGCCAATACATAATCCCGCTCTTTGTTCGACAAAATATCGCCACGCAGCAAGCGTGCATACCCCATCCAGCCAAACACAATCAGGGCGATCATGGCGGGTCTTAAACTTTGCCCAAAAATGGGAACCAGCACAGAGGAAAGAACAAGGACTGCTACCAGGCTAGGAAACACAACAAAAACCTCAACAACTCGCATGAGCAGTTCATCAACCCAGCCACCATAAAAACCGGCAATCGAACCAACCAATATGCCAAATAAGGCCGAAATAGCGACAACCGTGGTGCCAGCCAGCAGCGCCGTCCGTGATCCCCACACAATACCGTACCAAATGTCATACTGCCCACTCGTGGTACCCAACAAATGCACCCACTCTTCATTGTTCGTGACTAGGGTATACCAACCGGGCACAATTGCGGGAACGTTCTGGTTCCAGGGTGTGCCAGGGGGCAATGGTTCAGGCTTAAACCCATCGCGCGGGATTTTGTAAGGGTTCCAGTTTTCATTAGGTGCGGGGGCTAGTGTGGGGGCGAATACGGCCGTTGAGACAAACATCGCCACAATGATCAAACCCACAACAGACAGGGGGTTCGTGAAAATTCCCTTGATTAGCCGGTACCATTCTGGACCAACCAACTGCTCTAAACGATTTTGCTCGTTCAAACGGCCTTGATTTAAATCTAAACCAGCTACTGCATCAGGTGTTGTCATCAATTTTCCCTCAGCCCAACTAAAAAATTCAAACAAATCCAGGAGATTAATAAGTCAAAAACCACAACCACCCATCTCCACTTTCCTAAAAGAACCCAAAGTCAATTTCAGACCTTCATTTAAGAAAGACGAATACGTGGATCAATCACCACATACATAATATCCACAATCAGATATGCAAAAATAAACAGAACGCCATTAAACAAAGCAAAGCCTAACATCGTTAATACATCCAGCTGAACAGCTGCCGCAGCAGCCATCTGCCCCAAACCAGGATAGTTAAAAATCACTTCCGTAACGACAACACCGTTCATCAGCCCTGCCAATGTGCCCCCCACAATGGTGATGACCGGAATTAAGGCATTGCGCCGAATGTGCCGGTTGACGACCGTAGATTCATAAAGTCCCTTGGCCCGTGCCGTTCGCACATAATCTTGGCGCATCTCTTCCAGCATAGAAGAGCGCGTTACGCGCAGCAGCAGCGCCCACTGCACCACCGCCAGGGTAGTTACGGGCAGCACCATATGCTGTAGGGCATCTACAAAGACATCGAAGCGTAAGTTCAGCAAGCTGTCTATCGTCATCATTCCTGTGTATTGAGTGAAGCCAGGTCTGCCCACCAGCAATATAAATTCCGTCGAAAGCCTGCCCGTTTGAAACCAGTTCAGCCTGGCATAAAAAACAAGCAGCAATAACAAAGCCAGCACAAACGTAGGGAAAGACCAGCCAATTGTGGCAAATACCCGCACAATCTGGTCGAAAAGCTTGTTGTGATGAAGCGCCGCTTGCATCCCCATCCAGATACCGCCAAAAATAATGGGGACCATAGCCCATAACGCTAATTCCAGCGTAGCCGGAAAGCGCCGCTTGATCATATCCGTTACTGGTTCACGCCCGGTACGCGAATAGCCTAAATCCCCCCGCAAAACACCACCGATTCGGACACCTGTTTCTGGATCCGTATGCCCGGTCATCCAGGTCCAATACTGCACATGAATCGGTTCATCCAAACCATACCGACGAATAATGGAGTCAATTTGGGTTTGGGTTTTGGGAATATCCCGCACGTACAGAGCCGATCGTTCCACAGGCCCCAAGATTTGTAACATACTAAAAATAAGTAAGGTTACCCCAAGCATAATAAACGGTAGTATCAGTAAACGACGAATGATGTACGCAGTCATAAGAGCCTCTCGCTTTCAAGAATTATTTGTGACCCGCTGTTAAAACAACTCCACTATTGATTTGGTTCAAATCCGCAGTGGAGTTGTTTTAATAGAAAAGAAAGGTAGTAGGGGCGGCATATGCCGCCCCTACTACCTTTAATTAAACGAGAATATTATTCGCTTGTCAGGCTGTATGCATAGTAATATGGGCCAAAGAGCGCCGCATTGTAGAACCAGCCATCAACCCAACGCTGCTCATAGCGAGCGCCTGCTGCCTGCGCCAGGGTAACCTGAATAGCCAGCTCATGATGCAGTTCCTGGAGCTCATAGTAAATTTGCTCACGTTCTGCCGGGTCGGCCGAAGCAACACCATCATTTACCAGAGAACCGAATTGGTCCAGAATTTCTTGTGGCATATTTTGGCGACCAGCAAAAGTGCCAACCGTAAACGGCTGAACCCAGTTGTGCGGATCATGGATGTCTTCTATCCAGCCGCTGGCCAACATCGGCACCTGTCCAGCGCGGAAGGAGCGCAAGAAGGTAGGCCAGGGCAGGCCAACTGTTTCAACCTGATAGGCTGAATTGATACTGGCCAGGTTAGCCTGCAAGATTTCGCCAACGGTCTGGCGAGCTGCATTACCGGTGTTGTAGGCAATCTGGAAGCGGAAACCAGTTTCGGGCAAAACGCCATCCCAGGCTAGTTCCAGTTCCGCAGCACATTGATCCAGGTCGAATTCATACATCGGTCCATCCAGGTTATAACCCAGCATGTCTAGAATGATTGGCCCGTTATTGCGCACACCTTCGCCATTCAGAGCGTCAGAGATGTAGGCATCGTAGTCGAAGCAGTAGTTCATAGCGCGACGCACGTTGATATCGCTGAAGAAATTCGACGGAATACCGTTGCCGTCCAGCTGACCGCTGCCAATGTAAGGCGAATTCTCCCCCGCATCGAAGGTCATGAAGATGTCTGTACGGGAAGTCGTGGGCAGCGTGCCCCATTTACGCAGTTGACCATTGGGATTGTCCGGGTTCGCTTCACAGGCATCGGTAGCATAGTCACAGAACTCGCCCACGAATTGGTCAGCCTGCGGCCGGTTGGCAATGGGGACACTTACTACTTCAGCGTCGCCCGCCTGTAATGCGGCAAAACGAGTGCCCCATTCATCAACCAATCTTACAACAATTGTTTCGATGTCTGGCGCGCCAGCTGGCCCACCATCCCAGGCAGGTTGATCGTCAGAACGCCAGTAGTTGGTGTTAGCAACCAAAACGTACCCTTCACCAGGCGTCCAGCTTTCCAGCATGTAGGGGCCGGTACCATTGATAACTGATGACAGTTCGGAATTCTCCGAACCAGGCGAGTAATAGTTCTGCCAGGTATCACAGCTGCCATCCCAGGCACCTTGTCCTACAGCCCACTCCTGGTCGATTACGGTACCCCAGGTCTGAACGATGGTTGCCAGGAAAGGCCCCCACGGCAGCGTCAGGTTAAAGGTAACCGTACCAGCAGCATCATCTGCCACAACAGCCGACTGTACTTTTTCACAAACGGCTACCAGCTCTTCTGCGGTAGCGTTGGCAACAAGACCGGCTGGATCGCCAGCATATTCGCCGCCAGCGATTTCTTCGGTGACATCATAAGTTGCGTTGTAACCCAGGATCGGTTCCAGCAAAAGCCACTGTGGACCATTGGGATCGGACTGAAGCAAGCCACGTTGGAAGGTGTAGGCAACATCGTGTGGCTCAAGGGTCCCACCGTCGTGGAAGGTAACACCTTCGCGAATGTTGAAGGTGTAGGTCAGGCCATCTTCGGAGATGAGGCCATTTTCCAGGCTTGGTACTTCTTCAGCCAGAACGGGGACGTAGGTCGTCGGGTCTGACCCATTGTAGAAGATCAATGGTTCCATGACGTTAAGAATCACAGCGCCGCTGGCGGTATCATAGGCCAGGTTCGGGTCCAGGGTATCGATGTCACCAAAGATGAGTTCTGTGTAGGTTGTGGGATCCGGGGCGCCTGAAGGTGCCATTTCTGCATCGTCATCGGCTCCAACAGTCTCGATAATCGTTTCTGTGACAACGCGGGTCACTTCAACTGTTACCGTTTCACCCTCAATTTCTTGGGTGACTGTTTCGGTGATTACGCGGGTGACTTCTACAGGTACTTCTATTGTTTGGGGAGAACAGGCGGCCAAAACCACGGCAATAATTGCCATGAATGCCACCAGTAATCCAAGTCGTTTTTTTGTGTTCATAGGTTTGAGTATTCCTCCTCTGAATGTTGCAATTATTAACAGTTTCTGGTGTGTCAAATGAAATCTTTCTATATTTGCGACCTCCTTTTAAAAGATATTATGTAAGCTATGGTTTGCGGCAGTGATACCGTATTGACTAATATTTGGAATACTTACAGGAATTTTTCGGCGTGGTGGCAAGCCACCATATGTTGATATTTCGAACTGCCCAACGGCCGAAAAACAGGATCTTCCTGGCGACAAATGTCGGTGGCGTGAATGCAGCGCGGATGAAAGCGGCAGCCAGGAGGTGGGTTGTCTGGGCTGGGGACGTCGCCTTCCAGAATGATGCGCTGCCGCTTTTCTTCTTTATCGGGATCGGGCAAGGGAATTGCGGAAAGCAGCGCCTGGGTGTAAGGGTGCAGCGGCTGATCGTATACATCGTTGTGTTCACCTAGCTCTACAATTTTGCCTAAATACATAACCGCTACCCGATCGCTGATGTAGCGCACCATGGAGAGATCATGGGCAATGAACAGATAGGTGAGGCCAAGTTCCTTCTTTAAATCACCCAGCAAGTTTACTACCTGGGCCTGAATAGAAACATCCAAAGCTGAAATTGGCTCATCTGCCACAATGAATAAAGGGTTGGTTGCCAGGGCACGGGCTATGCCGATGCGCTGGCGCTGCCCACCGGAAAATTCATGGGGGTATCGGTTAATAAAGTAGGGATTTAGCCCCACCAATGAAAGCAGTTCTTCTACTCGCGCTCTGCGGCTTTTGGCATTGCCAATACCGTGAATGATCAGCGGTTCACTGACGATGTTGCCGACGGTCATACGGGGATTGAGCGAGGCGTAGGGATCCTGAAAAATCATCTGCATGTGGCGTCGGGCTTTGCGCAGCTGTTCTTTCCCTAACTGAGTCAGCGTTTCGTTGCCAAAGGTTACTTTGCCAGACGTTGGTTCATATAGCTGCAAAATAGTACGCCCGGCGGTGGATTTGCCACAGCCACTTTCACCAACAAGTCCCAGGGTTTCACCCTTGTAAATATCAAAGGTAATGCCATCAACGGCGCGAATGGCCCCCACCTGTCGCTTTAGAACACCCCGACGTATGGGGAAGTGCATTTTTAGATCATCTACCTTGATAAGAATCTCGCGATTCAAGGAATCGTGATTTTCAGAATCGTGGCCGTTTTCAGAGTGTGTCATGCAGTTGCTCCAGCTAAACTTTGTTCACGAACCTCTTCCCAGCGCCAGCACGCTGCCAAATGATTGGGGCCAACTGGCTTAAGCGGCGGGTTTTCTTGCCAACATTTGTCGATGACAAAAGGGCAGCGGGGAGCAAAGGGGCAGCTTATGGGTTCTTGCAGCAGATCCGGGGGTAAACCTTTGATGGTATACAGTCTGCTTTTATCTTTGTTATCAATTTTAGGAATAGATTCCAGTAAGCCGAGGGTGTAGGGGTGGCTTGTCTTTTTGTAAACGTCGCGGACGGCACCTTGCTCAATGATAAATCCGGCATACATGACAGAAACTTTGTCTACCATGCCAGCCACAACGCCTAGATCATGGGTAATCCAGATGATAGCCATGCCTAGCTCTGCCTGAAGCCGCTTGACCAGCTCTACAATTTGGGCCTGAATGGTGACGTCCAGTGCGGTAGTGGGTTCATCGGCAATGAGGATGGAGGGGTTGCAGCTAAGAGCCATGGCGATCATGATGCGCTGCCGCTGACCGCCGGAGAATTGATGCGGAAAATCGTTTAAACGGTCGGTGGAATCGGGAATGCCTACGATTTTGAGTAGTTCGATGGCCCGGTTGATTGCCTGGGCTTCGTCCATACCGAGGTGGAGCCTGAGCGCTTCGGTGAGTTGTTTACCAATGGTGAGGACCGGGTTGAGGGAGGTCATGGGGTCCTGGAAAATCATGGCTATTTCACGACCACGTATCTGGCGTATTTCGCTGGCGGACATTTTGAGGAGATCACGGCCGTTATACATTACCTCGCCTGCCTCAACTTTTCCGGGCGGGCTGGGAATGAGCCCCATAATTGAAAGCACGCCGACAGATTTGCCAGATCCACTTTCACCGACAATGGCCATCGACTCCCCTTCTTTCAGGGTGTAGCTAATGCCGTTGACGGCGTGGACAATGCCATCTTCGGTGTAAAACCGGGTTACCAGATCAGATACTTCGAGTATTGGTGTGGTCATAAATTTTTAATTACTGCTATTTTCTAGGGGGGAAGATATAAAAAGCTGTAGCGGGTGCAGCGGCTCGGATTAACTTATATGATTCCCCTCATCTTTCTCTAAGGTATTCAGGAGTTTACAACTTGCTCACCAAATGAGCAAGCAGATAACAGGTTGTTTAGCATCAATTCCATGTCAATATCGTGTCAAAACGGTAATTTTAAGGGGATTTTTTAATAACGGCCGTATACTACCCCATAATGTGCCCAGGCTAATGGGCGCTTGATGTTACGGCGAGGGAATATTAAAAATGGCTAGAACTCAAATCATAAAGTTGGTTTTGGCAATTGGGGTGGCTTGTTTGGGAGGAACGGCCGTTTTCCTCCTCATTGCCCGTATTTTGGCAGGCACGGCGCTGAATGAACCAACCACGGTCGAGGTGCAAGTTGAAGCGCCCGCGCAGGTGACGCTCAACGAACCGTTTACCGTTTCCATTCAGGTGAGCAGCCTGGTGACGGTTAACCAGACCCTGCACAGTATTGATTTAGACAGGAACTATCTGAACCACGTGCCGCTGAACAAGAGCGCCCCTGCTTACCGGGCGGTGCGCACGCTGCCGCTGACCCGGTTTACCAGCTACCAGTTTGCGGTACCCATTCCGGCACAGCAAACCACGGTTGTTGAATTGCAGTTTGTGGGGGAAGCGGTGGGCCAATTTGGGGGGGTGATCGATATTTGCCTGGCGGATGGCACACTTTGCCTGGCGCAGCGGCTGCAAACAGAAGTTGTAGAATAAAAACCGCAAAGGACGCGAAGAGCGCAAAGTTTTTTCCTTGGCGTTCTCTGCGTCCTTTGCGGTTAAGTCTTACATGTTGTCTACAATGGCCTGGGCAAATTCGGAGCAAGACAGCTTGGTCGCCCCTTCAATCTGGCGATGCAGATCGTAAGTGACAGTTTTGTCCTGGATCGTCTTGGTCATTGCCTCAACAATCATCTCGCCAGCTTCTGTCCACCCCATGTACTCCAGCATCATCACGCCGCTGAGGATGAGGCTGCCGGGATTGACCATATCTTTGCCGGCATATTTGGGGGCGGTGCCGTGGGTGGCTTCAAACAGAGCCACGCCGTCGCCGATGTTGCCACCGGGGGCCATGCCCAACCCGCCCACCTGGGCGGCTGCGGCGTCGCTCATGTAGTCGCCGTTCAGGTTCAGGGTGGCTATGATGTCGTAATCGGCCGTGCGGGTGAGCAGCTGCTGAAGCATGTTGTCGGCAATGACATCGTTGATGACAATATCTTTGCCGGTGTTGGGGTTTTTCATGGTGTGCCAGGGGCCGCCATCCAGCGGTTGCGCGCCAAATTCGTCGCGGGCCAGTTCGTAACCCCAGTCGCGGAAAGCGCCTTCGGTGAACTTCATGATATTGCCTTTATGTACCAGGCTAACGGTGCTGCGGTTGTTGTCGATGGCGTATTGCAGTGCCTGGCGTACCAGCCGTTTGGTGCCAAATTCGCTTACGGGCTTGATGCCGATGGCGGAGGCTTCGCGCACATTCTTGCCCAGCTCGTCGCGCAAGAAGGCGATGAGCTTGTTGGCTTCGGCAGAGTTGGCCACAAATTCCACGCCGGAGTAGACATCTTCGGTGTTTTCGCGGAACAGGACGATGTCCATGCGTTCGGGGTGGATCATGGGGCTGGGAGTGCCGGGGATGTAGCGCACAGGACGCACGCAGGCGTACAGGTCCAGCACCTGGCGCAGAGTTACGTTTAGGCTGCGGAAGCCGCCGCCGATGGGGGTGGTGAGGGGGCCTTTGATGCCCACCACAAATTCACGCATCGCTTCGAAGGTTTCTTCTGGTATGTAGTTGCCGTCGTACAGGTCGGCCGCTTTTTCACCGGAATAAATTTCCATCCAGGCAATTTTGCGCTGGCCACTGTATGCTTTTTCTACGGCCGAATTCCAAACGTGCAGCGAGGCGGGGGTAATATCGACCCCAATGCCATCCCCTTCAATAAAGGCGACGATCGGATTGTTGGGTACGGTTAGTTTGCCGTTGGCGTAGGTGATTTTTTCGCCTTCGGGCACGGTGATTTTGGTATAACTCATGGGTTGCTCTCCTTAAAGATGATTAACACAGAGACGCGGAGGTGCAGAGGAAATCTGTTTAAGGCGTTGGGCCACATCTGCGAAATCTGCTGAGTAGGTATAGGTTTTGGCTAACGGATGAATTATACGCAATTGGGGGAAATGGGAAAACGGCCGTATCTGGGGGAAGGGGAGATACGGCCGTTATTTTAATACTTTTTCCGCCGGCTTATCGGAACAGGCGTTTCAGATTTTGGGCCAAACAAAAAGTTGTAGTCGCCTTTGGCCGGACGTTGCTCTTTGGTGTCTTCGATTTTGGCGTCTGTAATCACACACCAGCGGTCGGTGCTGATTGTGTACTTTTGCACCCGCACCTGCTCTTCCAAATGACCATTTGCTGAAAATTCTGGCGGATCCCGGAAATAGCCCACCATATCGATGCCGCCCTGCTCATTTCTGCGGGTCATCATCCATTGAATCTGGTGAAAATTGACATCGATCTCCAAAGCTCGCTTTGCTTCCCACAGCACCACGCGAACCATATTGGACGTATTGGCATAAATGGGGCGGGGCAACTGGTTGTTGACACGGCCGAAAATAGCGCCGACAGCTATAAGCGCCACCCAGGAGGAAAAGACGCTAACTACCGTGCCCAGAAAAAGCCAATCTTCCCAAAACTCCGCTTCCCCACGGTTTGCGCTGGGCTTTTCCACTACGTCATCCCTTTCTGTTTGGCTGATGGCCTGTTGAAGTGCGGCTGCCGTGTTTTGAGCAGCGGGTAAAACAGCATACCGTACCGCTGGCAGTACCAAAATTAACCCAATGTACAAAGTTACGGCCGTTTGTAAGGTCGGTGGAATACGCGGCTGCGGCACCATCGGCAAAAAGCGGCTGACCATTTGGAAATTTCGTAGCCCACCCCACTGGTTGGGGATGAAAAACAACGGCAAAGCTGCAGCCAATACCAGGCAGATAAGCGCCAATGTGCGCCCTTCAAAAAGGGTTGACCAGCTTGAAAAAATAACGAGAAGCAACAAAATGAACGTGATCGCCCCACCAATCAGCAGCGTTGGCTCATGGTGAATGCGCAGCCGCGTAGAAACAAACAACCAGTTGCGATTATCTGCACCGCAGCGCGGGCAGTTTAGATGGTACCTTAGAGTTGGATCGTTATCTGTCTGAATTTGTTTGGCAGGTTCTGTGCGAAACTCCGGAATAACACTAACTTGCTCACGGTTTTTGTTATAGCGCAAGGGAGTCGCTGGGTATTGGTCTTGGGGTACGCGCCAATCCTGAGTGCGATTGCCAAAGTGGTTAGGCAAATCTTCTGCAATGGTAAAAATCTCGTGGCAGCGTACACACTCTAATTGGCGTGTGGCAAGAGTTTGGGGCGGTTGAGGAAAGGATGGCAAAACTGGTGGAAACATGGTACACCTCTTCTAAATGTAACGGCCGTTCCGCTAGAACCACCGCCGAAAGTCTCCACATACTGGCCGTGGAGAGCTTGAAGATATGACAGCACAAACTATCGCCGGGGCTGTGAAACTATGCCCAAACAATAGTGTGCAAACAACGACAAAAATTCATTACAACTACCTTGAAAAAACGCAAACCATTAAGCGACCAATGGCAACAATTGTGCATAGCATACTGAAAGTAGCCGCTGCTGGCAAGGGTACCGGCGGACGAATGACGGTAAAACGCGGGTTTTGTCGTTTAATAGGTTAGGTAGGGGCAAGAAGTGAAAAGTAGCAAGTGACAAGCAGGAGCGCTGGCTTGCTTTATCAAGAGGCAGCTTTTACGGATTGTTGTTTTTCACGATATAATGCAGCTGTGTCTTGTTGGGCGGTACACACAAGGAGCAAGCAAATGGCAACTTTTAACCCAGAACAAATGGAACAAGCAACGGCCGTTCTCAATTCGGTTCGTGAAGAATGGTTGGCGCGTGACGGCGTAACGGCCGTTGACCTCGGCTTTAAATGGTCACAAGGGCTTATGACCGGGCAGCTGGCCATTCGGGTTCATGTGGCGGAAAAGCTGCCTGTGGCCGCGCTCCCCGAAGCAGAGCTTTTCCCCAAAACATTGCAAGGTATTCTGGTTGATGTCATTGAAGCGGAATATGCCCCCCAACTGCTGCCCGACTATTCCCAACTGGAAGCCGCCCCCGAAGCACGCAAAGCTCGTTACGATCCCATCCCGCTAGGCGTAAGCGCAGGCAATCCGCGCATCACCGCTGGCACCGTGGGAGCCAGGGTATATGATGCCACCAGCCTACAGCCAATGGCGCTGAGTAACTGGCATGTCTTTGTGGGCAGCCCTTCCGGCGCCACAGGGGAGCCCATTTGGCAGCCAGGGCCCCTGGACGGTGGTCACAGCGCCGACACCTTTGCCACGCTCAGCCGTTCTGTCTTAAGCCCGTATGATGCGGCCGTGGCCCAACTTACCAACAGCCGTGAACTGCTCACCGAGACGCTGGATGGCGACGTGATTGAAGATGCGACAACGCCGCAGTTGGGCATGATGGTGTGGAAAAGCGGCCGTACTACCGAGCGTACCAAAGGGTTTATCGATGGCATTAAGATGACGGTTTCGATCAACTATGGTGCGGCTGGGGTGCGGATGATGCAGGAAGTTTTTCGCATTGTGCCCCGGCCAGGGGCAGGCAATGTGGAAATTAGCATGGGGGGCGACTCAGGCTCAATTTGGGTGGATGAGGCGAGTGGTAAAGGGGTAGGGCTTCACTTTGCTGGCGAAGTGGGCGATGCGCCAGAACATGGCCTGGCCAATGAGCTGCAACCTGTTTTAACCCGCCTTAACGTGCTGATGCCTGCACAACGGCCGTTTACCCCCGATCCTGATCCTGAACCAGATCCGATTGTGCCACCGCCACCGGCCTCTGCCCCACCCCCCACCGACGATGTTTTCCCGCCCCCGCCAACCCCCACCCTCTGGCAGCGCCTGTGGCAGCAGGTGAAGAGCGCCTGGCGAAAACTCTTTGGGTGAGGCGCTGCCTAAAAGCTATAAATCTACCTCTGTCCCCAAACCTTGGGCTACCGCGTTCTCTAGCACAATGCGCCCGGAAATGGCATCCTGCACCGCCACGCCAACCGATTTGAAAAAAGTGATTTGCTCCGGGCTGGTGCGTCCTGGTTTCAGTCCGGCGACAATTTCGCCCAACTCGGCATGAATATGTGCCTCGGTGATAAGCCCCGCTTGCAGAGGCACGATCAGGTCTCCTGCTTCTTCCCAGGCAGCTTCGCGGGAATCCACCACCACCAGGGCACGTTTCACGGTGGCGGCGTCAATTTCCTGCATGGTGGGCTTGTAGGAGCCAACGCCGTTGATGTGTGCGCCGGGGGTGAGGTCCTGGCTTTTGAAAACGGGCTTGCTGCTGGTGGTGGCGGCACAAATGATATCTGCACCGCGTACGGCCGTTTCCGGGTTGGTCATAATGCGAATCAGCCCCGGAATGGGGCCTTGACCGCGCATCTCGCGGGCAAAATCGACAGCATGTTGGTGCGTTGGGCTGTAGATCCGCACCTCGCGCACCTGCCGCACCGTGCACACCGCTTCCAGCTGCGTGCGCGCCTGCACGCCACTGCCCAAAATCGCCACGACGCTGGCGTCTGGTTTGGCCAGGAGGTCGGTCGCTGCGCCCGCACCCGCGCCGGTGCGAATGGCGGTGAGCGCCCCCCCTTCCATCAGGGCCAGTGGTCGGCCCGTTTCAGCATCTAGCAGTAAAACGGCCGCATAAATTGTTGGTTCGCGTCGGGCGCTGTTTTGAGGAAAGACGGAGACCACTTTCACCGCCAGATCGCCAGTTTGTGCCAGAAAAGCGGGCATGATCAATGTGGTGCCTTGCTGCGGGGCCACATCAACCCGGCTGCGCAGCGGCACGACCGCCTGCCCGGTGGAAAGCTGGGCAAAAGCCTGCTTCATCCCGACAATGGCCTGAGCCATCGGCAGCGCCTGACGAACGTCCCTGGCAGAAAGTATACGCATTTTCATTCGGTCACTCCTTCGAAAATAAAAGTGGGTCAGGCAGGTACCAACTGAGACTTGATGGGCTCCAGTTGGACAGCATAACCCAGTCTTTCCAACTGTTTGGTCAAAACATTGACCTTCACATCTTTGCGGCGTTGGTCAAAATAATCG
>JBGTCV010000003.1:0-125970 GCA_041748655.1 Promineifilaceae bacterium (SeqCode)
TTTCAAAAGCCGGGTTGGGTACACGATGGCCTTGTTCAACATTTTGGTTCAATGGCATGGTCTGCACCCTGCTGCTGATGGATTCGTTCACTTGTCAATTGCTGAGTTCAGCTTATGAACTAGCACCAAAGGTTATATAGAATGATATTATATGGTTACCAGCTACAGCATGTGAAAGATTTGTCTACGAACAGCCAATCAAACTATCGACTTTATATATGCTAACGCTAGTTCCCTTTTTTCTTCCGCATGTTTTCTTTTCCATGCATATTCGCGCTCTATCCTCAAGAAGGCAATTGCATCGTTTTTCCGAGCTGCTTCTACTTTGTAATATTCTGAATCAAGTTTGATCTGTTGCATTTCTTGGTGGTAATCATGCTCAATTTTTGCAATCCATTCTTCTTTACGAAGTGTCCCCTTTTGATAAGCAATTCCCAACTTGCCTAACAATTCACCGTTTTTAAGACTTCTTGTAATTTTTTCTTCTTCTGCTCTCGCTGTCTGAGCTTTCTTTCCAACACTTGCTAAAGCTTTTATCATGGCCGGGGAGGCTTCGTAAATTGTCGCGCCTTTTTCTCGATTACAATGATTATGAGAGGGAACCCAATTACAGTAATCGTTGATTAAAAAGCTGTCATCTAGGCCATATTCTTCTTTTACTGAATTCAACTTTTCGGAATCTTTCAATAAGAACTCTGGCAAAATATGATCAATGGTTAGCTCATTGAATTTTATCGGCTCCGAGCAATAAAAACATTTTTTATTGTATGTAAGCCAAAGAGCAAATTTTTGTTCAAGTGTGAAACGGAATTTTCTCATAGGGCGATTTTGTACAAATAAGATATTAAGACTCAAGCTTATCCAATAATATCGATCTAAAGCATTGTTTTGGCTTTCAGCTCCAGATAGCGGTTGATGACGGCGATGGAGAGCTGGTTGGCCGGGACGTCCAGGGTGAGGACGCCTTGCTGGCGCAGGCGGTCCAGGGTGATCTGGCGCTGGTCCAGCAGTTGGGCGGCGGCCATGCGCTGGTAGGCCGATTGTGAGTCCTCTGGCGACTGCTGGGCCGCCTGCACTACGTCCGGGTCGCTGATGGTGACTACCAGCGGCAGGCTGCGCCTGGCCAGCAGCGAAACGTGGCTCACCAACCCGGCCAGGCTCACGCCATGCGTCAAATCGGTGAAGATGACGACGAGGGAGCGTTTGCGCTGTTTGGCGGAGAGGTAGCTGAGGGCACGGCCGTAATCGGACTCTACCGGCTGGGCTTCCAGGGCGTAAAGCAGCTCCAACATGCGGTAAAACTGGCCGCGTCCCTGGCGCGGCGAAAGGTAATGCTGCACGTCGTTGGCAAAGCTCATCATGCCCACCTTGTCCCCCTTGCCGGTGGCCACGTAGCCCAGCAGCAGCACCGCGTTGACGACGTAATCCAGCTTGGCCATCTGGGCCACGGGGCTTTGCATCATGCGTCCTACGTCCAGCAGGGCGATGACGTTTTGGCTGCGCTCTGTCTGGTACTCCACGGTGACGGGGCGATGACGGCGGGCGGTGGCTTTCCAGTCGATGCGGCGGTATTCGTCGTCGGGCAGGTATTCGCGCAGCCGCTCAAATTCGGTGCCTTCGCCAAATTGGCGGGTGTTGCGCAGGCCAATCTCTTGCAGCCGGTTGCGCCGCAGCAGCAGATCGTAGCGGCGCACGTCCAGCAGGTTGGGATAGACCTTTACCGGCTCGGTGAGGGGCAGATGGCCTTGACGGATGGCCAGCCCCAGCGGCCCCTGCCAGCGCAAATTCAGGTTACCAAACTGGTAGTCGCCCCGCCGCAGGGGGTGGACGGTGTAGGTGGCTTGCCAGGTGCGGCGCGGGGCAATGTGGCCGCTCAGCAGCCGCTCCGAGATGGTAAAGGCGTCGGGCGGTTCGTCGCGCAGCCAGACGGTAGCGGGGCGGTTGCTGCGGTTGCGAATGAAAATTTTGATGGGATTGTCGGCCCCCAGGCTGAGCTTCTGGTCGTGTTCGCGGCGGATGTCGAACCGATTTTGGATCGATTCGGCCGTTTTCCAATCGAACGCCAGCAGCAGGCAAACAACGAGCAGGTAGGCCAGCGCCAGCCACTGCAGCGCGGGCAGCCAGGTTGCGGCCGCCAAAAGAGGGGCAGCCAATAGCATAATAATGATACCGCGATTTGTTAGGTGCATGAGAAACTTGGGACTTTCTTTTTTATGTAAAAAATGCCACTGATAATAATAATAAACCAGGTTAACAGTGTAATAGACAATCCCCAAATAATTGAGGCGGGTTTAAACTCAAAGTGAACAGTTGATTGGCCGCTTGGTACAAATATAGCTCTGAAAGCATAGTTTGCTCGTTGGATTTCTTGTTCCTTGCCGTCAACCAGCACAATCCAGCCCGGGTAAAAAATGTCGCTTACAACCAGATACCCAGGTTGGTCACTCATGATGTCTACGGTCATTGTATTACTTGTCATGCTTGTAATGTTTACTTGAGATGTCCCGATTTGACTTAAAAATGGTTCACCATTTTCTAACAGAACAACAGTAAGCGGCTCAAATTGATTTTTCTCAATCATAGTCAAAATTATTTGCCGATCTGGTTCAACATTCGATTGATAAACCATGAATGCACGTGGCATGACTTGAATGTTCTCAAATACACTGAGTTCACCGGACGAGAGTTGCTGCTGCCATTGCTCTGGTATGTTTTCATCCTGAGCAGCTACAAGGTACTTTACGCCTAAAAAGTTGTAAAAAGGACCTTCATAACCAGCAGCTTCGTTGAAATTGTCAAAACTATACAAATTAAATGGATTCCAGGGTAAACCACGGTGCTGATAAAAGCCATATAAAAGTCCACTCAGGGGGCCCCATTTTTCTGTTTCAAATGCCTCATTGGTGAAGCTTATTCTTTGTAAGTCATGATTGTCGTTTAAATATTGGACAATTTCTGGATGCTCAAATGTCTGTAACGTGTTTTGGCTTGTAAAATGGCGAGGCCATTGAGCGATAAACAGGTCCAGGATTACAAGACTTATCAAGAAAACATGTCTCCAAGGGTAGATACCTGGCCGATATCGTTGTAGACAGAGCAAAACCGTTAGCCCTACAAATAAAGCCGATAATACAAGGCTATCGGCCAAACGGTATTGCTCAATCTCGGGAGGATACTGAAACGGCCGTAACATTGGATAGATCAGATAAAATGAGATGCCGGTCAGCACGCCAAGTACAGACAAGAAAATTGTGTCACGGCTCAAGCGCCTTTCAGCTTTACCCATTTGATGCAAAATCCAATCTACCCCAAATGCGGCCAATAACACTAAACCTAGATTAACCCAAAGCACGAAACGTCCTGGCACCCTGACGAATTTCATCCCCGGTAAAAGATAATATAGGATTCGATAAATTGGCGTAATGTCACCAACTGCAAGAAAAAATGACAGTAAAACTATTGATATTAAGAAAGGTTTTTCACGAGATTTCCAGGTATAGCTACCTAAAATAGCCCCAAACAAGATAATAACACCGACATAAACGTAAAATTCATTAGGAAAGGTATTCCAAAAAAGGCCCCCCTGACGATGAGTGTGGCCAAAATAGTGAGGGAAAAGTAATAGGAGCCACGCTATTGGCGGCATGCTAAAAGCAGACGCCTGAGCAATGTCCAGTGCGCTGCGCTGAGTGAACTGAAAAAACTCTACGGTTGGTATAATTTGTATAGCTGCGGCCCCAAAAGCAACAATTAGCATAATGCCAAACGATTTTGCCTTACTAATGAGGCTTCTTCCTCGTTCTTGAATCATGTGAATAAGCAGCCAAAAGCCGCACCAATAGCCAGTAAATAGGGAAAACTGCTGATGACCACCTAACACAGAAAGAGATAAAGTCAGACCTGCCATAAAAGCGTACTTTTTTTCTTCTCGTAGGATAGCTCGACGAAACAACAAAAAAGTAATTGGTAGCCATATGGAAGACATGATGATGTTGATATGATCCATCTGTCCAATGAGGAAACCAGAAAACATAAATCCAATGCCAGCTACGATGCTTCCCGCCCGGGATGCTCCCAAATCTCTTGCCAGTCCATAGGTAAATAATCCCGCAAGAAAATAATGACCGATCAATAAATAAACCATCCTCTGGTAATCAAATCGGGTTAGGGTAAGCAATAGACGAAAAGGGTAGAAAAAACCGATATTAGGGTCGGCTGCATATGGTTGTCCACCTGAGACAAATGGATTCCATAATGGAATTTCCCCTGCTTGTAACGACCGGGCCGCAAAAACATCATTAGGATAGTTGAAGTTGACAAAATCGCTGCCGTTTGGCAAATGGTACTTATTCGTGAATAAAACCGGCGCAAAAAAAACAAGCGTTATGAAGGCAAAAAGAGAAATTATTCCAACCATAGGCTTAATACGTTCTTTGCTTATTAGGGTGGTGGTGGCAGCAATCATTAGGAGGTCTCCAACGCTCTTTAAAGTGTGAACAAATCACCGGGCCCACAACAAACAAATTCTTATTTCCGGTTTTGCACAGTCATCATCATGCCGTGTTTGGGCCGGATGGTGACGAGTGGGTCGGCCACAACCGGGTGGTTGGGCAGCAGCTGGAGCCGGTATTTTTGCAGTACGGCCGTTACCACCAGCCCCATTTCTACTTTAGCAAACTGATCGCCAATGCACAGCCGTGGCCCGCCGCCAAACGGAAAATAGGCGTAGCGCGGACGGACTTTTTCCGCTTCCGGCAGGAAATGGTCTGGATAAAATTGGTTCGGCTTTTCCCAAAACGCCGGGTGGCGGTGGGTGGTGTACGGGCTCATGATGATGAGCGCGTTGGCCGGAATCGGTGCCCCCAACAGGATGTCTGCGGCGATAGCCCGGCGGGTGATGACCCAGGCGGGCGGGTACAGCCGCAGCGCCTCGGCGATGACGCGCTGGACGGTGGGCAAATTGGGCAAATCATCGGTGGTGGGTAGACGGCCGTTTAACGCCCCATCAATCTCCGTCAGCAGTTCATCTTCGGCAGCCGGGTTTTGCGACAGCAGGTAAAAGAGCCAGTTAAGGCCGGAAGCGGCCGTTTCGTGGCCCGCCACCAGCAGCGTAATCACCTCGTCCCGCAGCTCGGCGCGGCTCATCTTTTCCCCTGTTTCGCGGTCAACGGCCGTTAACATCTGGCTCAAAATGGTGTCCGGGTTGGCTTTGCCCTGCTCGTGGTCGCGGATCGCCCGGTCGATGAGGTCATCGAGTAGCTGCAAGCCCTCGCGGACGCGACGGTTGCGCGGCGTGGGCACCATCAGCGGCAGGGCCACCAGCTGCTGCGACCGATAAACGACGTAGTCGAGCATCGTCAGGACGGCGTGGCTGAGCTGGCCCGCGTCGGCCTGTAAATCCAGCCCCAGCAGCGCCTCGCCGATGATGTTCAGCGTCACGCTCATCATCTCCTGGTCGAGATCGATGGGCTGGCCAGATTGGGCGAACGGTTCCCAGCTTTGCAGCATGTTTTGCGTGGCATTGAGCATCGTCTGGCCCCAGCCGAGCACGCGCTGCCGGTGAAAGGCGGGCTGGATCATGCGCCGCTGCCTGCGCCAGAAACGGCCGTCGCTGGTCAACAGCCCTCGCCCGGTAATTTTGGCCAGGGTGTTGTACTGCACCGTGTTTTTGCTGTAGTTGCGTTGGTTGGTCACCAGCACCTGCTCGATTAAATCGGGGTGGTTCAACTGAAAAACCTCCCACAACCCCAGCGGGTAATGGATAAAATCGCCATGCGCCGCCGCGTTGCACTCCAGGAACGCCAGCGGATTTCGCTGAATTTCCGGAATGCGCAGCGGGGAGAGGTTGACTGCTTTGAGGGTTGGGGTGGAAACGGCCGTGTCAATCATAAAGCGGTAATTGGGTAATTGAGTAATTGGGCAGCAAATCACCTAATTACTCAATTACTCTAATTACAAATTCCTATCTTGGTACCTCAACCTGCCCCAACAGCCGCCGAATCACCGCATCGGCATTGAGCCCTTCGATTTCGGCTTCGGGCTTGAGCAGGATGCGGTGGCGGTAGACGGCCGGGGTGACAAACTTCACGTCGTCGGGCGTCACAAAGTCGCGGCCCTGAACGGCGGCGAACGTTTTGGACGCCAGCAGGACGTGCGTAGCGGCGCGGGTGCTGGCCCCCAGCGTCAGGTCGGGAGATTGGCGGGAGGCGGCCGCCACCTGGGCGATGTAGTTCAGCACCCCCTCTTCCACTACCACCTGGTTAATTGCCTGGCGTGCTTTGGCAATGGCTTCGGCCGGAAGCCGGGCCGTCAGCCCGGTGGCGGCCAAATCGTGGGCGTCGAAGCCGTGGTGGTAGCGGCGCAGTACCTCAATTTCCGTGGCCAGATCGGAATAGGGCACCGTGATTTTGAACAGGAAGCGGTCCAGCTGCGCTTCCGGCAGGGGGTAGGTGCCTTCGTACTCAATCGGGTTTTGGGTGGCAATGACCATGAAGGGGATGCCCAGCGGGTAGCGGGTGCCTTCCAGGTTCACCTGCCGCTCTTCCATCGCCTCCAGCAGAGCAGATTGGGTCTTGGCCGGGGCGCGGTTGATCTCATCCGCCAGCAAAATCTGGGTGAAGATCGGACCCTTTTTCAGGTAAAACTGCCCGCTGTTCATGTCAAACACCGAGGTGCCTAAAATGTCGGACGGCATGAGGTCGGGGGTGAACTGGATACGGCTGAAGCGGGCCTGCACCAGCTGGGCCAGCGTCTTGGCCATGAGCGTTTTGGCGGTGCCCGGCACCCCTTCCAGCAGCACATGTCCGCCGGTCAGCAGGGCGATGGTGAGCATCTCAAACGGCTCTTCCAGGCCCACTAGTACCTTGTCGGCCTCTCGCCGCAAGGTCTGGTAGATGGTTTTGAGGTGGATTGGTTCCATTTTGTTTTCCTTTGTTGCTCGTTCCCACGCTCCGCGTGGGAATGAGTGTCAGGACGCTCCGCGTCCCATGCGACGCAGAGCGTCGCCAACGTCATTCCACGCTCTGCGTGGAACGAGATATACAAGTCACCGATTACCGAACAAAGTTGCTTCGCGCACAATTTGCACCATTTCGCTCTCACTGACGTTGGTGCGGGAGAGCTTTTGCAGCATTTGGCGCAGGGCGTTGGTGTCCAGATTGGGCTGGTAGGCGGCCAGCTGGTTGATAAATTCGTCGTCGGGCAGGCTGGGGTTGAGCCGGTAGCGCTGGCCTAAATCCCGCTTGAGCCGATCGTGGTAATGCTGCAAGACGGCCGTTCGGTGTCCCGCCCGTCTGCTTAAATTGGCGATACCGGTAATATACTCCAGCGGAGCGCGGCGCGAAATATCTTTGCGCAGCGGCACCGGGCGGCCAAAATGGCGGCCCCGCAGCACCAGCCCAATAAAAATGATGGCCAGCACCAGCAGCAGGGCACGGCCCCCCGGGGTGCGCTGGAGCCAGTTGCTCGATGAAATCGCACCTGCTTCGGTCGGGCGAATGCCGTGGTGCCACTCGTTGAACCAGATGCTGCTTACCTCTGGCGCGGCGTTGATCAGGTTGAGCGCCAGCGCGGCGTTGCCCTCGGTGTGCAGCCCTTCGTTGCTGAATGGTTCGG
Source organism: Promineifilaceae bacterium (SeqCode) (assembly GCA_041748655.1). Lineage (GTDB taxonomy): Bacteria > Chloroflexota > Anaerolineae > Promineifilales > Promineifilaceae > Leptofilum. The sequence goes on from JBGTCV010000003.1 coordinate 7,615, forward strand.
TGAGGCTGGTGACGATGATACGGCCGTTTCCCTCGGCAAAGGCAATGGCGGTGGGGTTCCCGGCCCGATTGGCCAGCAGGGTGACAAAATCGTCCCGGTTGGGGCGCAAAAAGGTGGGCGTTTCGGCGCTGAGCGTGGTGAGAGGTGGGGCTTGCAGGAGGGGGGTCTGGTTGGCAACGGCCGTTTCTGTGGAAGGTACCAACCCATAACCAATCTCCAGCTGTTGGGCCAGATTGATACTGCCCTGTCCATTGCCCGCCAGCAGCAGCGTGCCGCCCTCTGCCACCCAGCTGCGCAGCAGCTCCCACTCGCCAGCGGTAAATTGAACGGTTGGTTCCAGCACCAACGCCAGATCGACCCCTGCCGGCACGCCAAAGGTGGTGCCTACGGAATCAGTCAGCGTCATCTCCTGCGACTCCAGATAGAGCCAGAGCGCCCGGCTGCCCTGGGGTTGGCTGGAAAATGAAGCCAGCGGCGGATCTACCAGCGCCGCCTGCGCCTGCTGTATCACATTGATGGCGGTGAAAATCGTCAGCAGCAGAAAGAGGCTCAGCGCCAGCCAGGCATCGCGGGAAAGCCGTCTCATCGCGCCTCCTTTTGCTGCCGCAGCGTTTCCACCCGTTGAGCGTACGCTTCATACTCGCTGGCAGTAAGGGTTTGAAAGCCGTACCAGACGCGGTCGAACACATCGATCACCTCGCGCAGGGTGGCGGCGAGTTCAGGGCGATGGGCCACGGTGCGCAAATATTCCCGGTTGGTGAGGGAGCGATCGTAGCGCAGCAGGCCGCGCTCTTCCAGCAGCAGCAGGGCAGAGAGGTAGAGGTAGCGAACGGCCGTGCGGTAATCCCCCCCGCCAGACAGCGCCTGCGCCCGCTGCAGGGCCAGATCGGCGGTGAGCGGTTCGCCGCCCAGCTCATCCTCGGCGCTCATTACGGCGCTGCTGGTGAAGTCGGCCAGGAAGCCGCGCAGGGCATAGGCCAGCACCCCCACCACCAGCACGGCAGCTAAAATGACGAGCAGATTGGCCAGCGGCAGGCGTATCGTGCTGCCTTCTGGGAAGAGGCCCAGGAAAAAGTCTTCAATGGCCTGGCGGATATTTTGCCACAGCCGCTGCAAAAAGTTGGGCTCGTCGGGGGTGTAATTAAATTCCGGTCGGCTCAAAATGCTGGTCAGGGCGGCTTCGTCCAGCTGGGGCAGGCTGGGTTCCGGCCAACCGTGGCGGCTGCTGAGGGTGACGGTGAGCAGCGCGGCCAAATCGCGCAGGCTGTTGTCTTCGTTTTGCAGCTGGCGAATGAGGTAGCTGTGGTCGATGGCCTGGAAACGGCCGTCTGGCAGTTCAATCTCGGTGATGGCGGCGAGGGTGGTGACGGCCGTTTGGCGCACGGCGGTGTCATCGGCTTCAGCGCTGCTCAGATTGTCGCGAATGTCGGCCAGGGTTTGCCAGTAGGCATCCAGCGGTAGTGGACTGGATTGGGCCAGGGTGGGGCGTACCCCCACAAGCAGCAGCGCCAGGATGATGAGCCACGGTTGGAAACGGCCGTTTCTACCCCACCTCACCATTAAAATCCACTCAGCCCCAGACCCACCACCAAAATTCCCAAAATCAGGGCAATGTACAGCACGAGAATGGCAATAGTAATGAGGGCAAAATAGCCAATTTCTTCCCAACTGGGGAAAAGTTGTTTGTCTAGCGGTGGAGCGGTTTTTTGCACGGCTTCGGCATCTACCTCGTCGGTCAGGGCCAGGATAGCCAGATCGAACCCTTCGGTGCGGACGCGAATATCGAAGTAGAGCAGGGTGACGCAGGTAAGCTGCAATGGCAGGTAGATCAGGTTGAGCAGCAGCACGATGACCTGCTGGATAAGTGAGGAAGTGGTGGCGTTTATGCCGCTGCCCACCAGGCTTTCTATGAGGAAAACAGATAAAAATGCGGGGCCAGTAACTACCAGCTGGCCAAACAGCCCCAGCAGCAGCATGAAGCCGATAAGCCACCAGATTCGCCGCCGGCCCAAATCCCAGGCGCGCTGGATTGCTTGCCCGGCGCTGCGACGTTCCAGCACCACGATAGGGGCCACCAGCGGCAGCACCACCAGCCCGAAGAAGAAAATCATGCCCAGGCCGGTGAGCCAGCCTAGGCAGGGCACAATAATCCACCAGATGACCAGGGCCAGGATGAAAAAGAGGCCGAGAAAGGTGGCCAGCAGCAGGGTGAAGCCGGAACGGCCGATTTTGCGGTAGCTATCAAGCAGGCCAATTTTGTGCCCCAGGTAATTCTCGGCGACGGCTTTGGTCATGGCGGCGGTGGCCAGCTGCACCAGCAGCAGCGTCACGAGCCGACCCACCCAAACCCACGGATTGTTGCCAAAACCACTGCTTTCGGCGATTTGCAGCCACATATCGGTGACGGTGGCGGTGGGAGAAAAGCCGATTGTTTCTGGGGCAGGGGCTAACCAGAGGCCGATCATGTTTACGGCCGTTGCCGGGATCTGGGCCAGAGCCACAATGCCTATGAAGATGAGAAAATTGCTGCGGTAGAGCCGAATGGCGCGATCCAGCAGCTGGGGCATACTAAGCGGTTGTAAATTGTTATGCGGAAGTGCGGTCATAAAGTTGTCTTTGTCGTTAGATCAGATACATCGATTGAAAATTCATCGCTGTCAGAAGCCAAGACCATTAAGTCGAAGCCTTCAAAGCGAATGCGCAGGTCAAAATACATCAGGGTGATTGCGGCAAGGCGAATAGGTAGGAAAACGGCCGTTAACACCAAAGTAGCCGATTGTTCGATGATGGTCTGAATCATCACATTGGTGCTGCCCATGATGAATGGAATAAGAAAGCCAATCAGGACCGCCGGGGCAAAAACAATCAGCCCTGTTAGTATGCCCAATAAGAATAAATAGCCAAATACCCACCCAAAACGGAGCTTGCTTAAGGCCCAGGCGCGTTTGACTGACTCAACAGCCCCCTTTTTTTCTAGTACAACCACCGGTGGAATCAGGGAGATCAAGATATTGGCTGCTGCACCGATGAAAAAGAAGCCGACTATTGCCACTAGAAATCCCAGACACGGGATAAAGGCCACGAGGATAACAGGAATGCTGATTCCGAATATGAACAGCACGGCTACAATGGTGGCCAAAATGAGTGTGAACCAGGTATTTTCCATGCGGCGGAAGGCACTGTCAAAACCGATCTGGCGACCCAGGTAGCTATCTGAAATGGCTATGGTGAGGGCTGCGGTGCCAATTTGAGTAAAAATGAGGGACAAAATAAATACGCCAATCGTCACCAGGATGGTTGGGGCCAGGAATGGCTCTTGCAAAGGTGTTGTTCGGGGATTGATGTTGCTTTCCAAAAAAGTGGTCGAGAGGATTTGGAACATGATGATCGGCAGCTGCGTGATGACCGCGATGCTAAGAAACGTGACGAAATGTTTGCGAAAAAGTCTAAACGAGCGGTCAAACAATTCGGCGACGGACAACGGCCGTAAATCCAACAATGATGGCGCATTCATAATTTCCTCCAGGGTTTGGTGTGGGGAGTTGAAACTGGCATGGCGAAAATTATACACGAAAATTTGCCACCCTATAGCGATGTTTCTGGCATTATGCCAGCTGTTGCAAGGCGGCTTGAAACTGTTTTGCCCCGCCGTGGGAAGGATGCCGTACGGCCGTATGCGCCATTTCCCATTTTGCCAGCCCAGCAGACGCTTTTTTGCCCACGGCCACCAGCTGGATATGGGGGAAGATTTGCAGGAGGCTGGCGAGAAACGGCCGTCCCACAGCAATTTCGCTGGCAGTGGGGGTGCGGTTGGATTGGGAGTTTTCTGGTTGATGAGGGTGAAAAGGGAAAATGTTCCACAGCAAGGGCAGCGGCTGCCACGTGCCGATGGTGCGCCAGACGATGGTGGCGCTGGCTTCGCGGGTCACGTCTGGCCATTCGGCGATTGGCTGAAACGGGGTGGGGGATTGGCCAAAGCTGGCGTGGAGCTGGCTCAAAATGGGGGGGCTGGTGAAGGGAATGCCCGTCAGGCGGCAGCCCCCGTAGCCGGGCGCCTCACCGATGAGAACCAGATCGGGCTGCTGCTGGACCATCAATTCAAGATAGGTCTGCAAATTGTGGCGGCGTTGGGGGGTGAACGGCCGTTCAGCTGCGTACGGATTGACGCAGTTGGGTGGCGGAACGGCCGTGGCCAACTGGTGAACAAAATCAGAGATCGTCACTTGGAGAACAGTTTTCAGGGATGGTTAAGTTTTTGACGCAAAGGCGCAAAGTTCTGGAAGGGGCAAAGCCTTTTTTCTTTGGGCATGGTTCAAAAAGTAGAAGTTGTCCTTTACAAATTAGTCCGAAGATTGTCATGCTGAGCGGAGTCTTCGGAGCGAAGCATCCCGCTTACACAGAGGAACGGGATGCTTCGGAGGACCTCAGCATGACACGCTTTTTTGCTAGATTTGTAAAGCACAGATTGCCTGAAATGAACCATGCCCCTTTTTTCTTTGCTTCTTTGCGCCTTTGCGTCAGATTTTTTCACCCAAGGTTAGAAGCGCAGCAGCGCGCCGATTTTGCCCGCGTTTTCCAGGTTGGCATCGTCCCGGATCACTTCTACGTGAGCGCCCTGGTTCAGGCTGAGGGTAAAGGCGGTGTCGATGACGTCGTCAACGGCCGTTAAATCCTTATCGCTTATCGGGCTTTTGGTTAGATTGGCAACGACAAAACCGGTATTGTGGTCTACAAAGCCCGGCATATGGAAGCCATCGCTGACCACTAATGTTTGTACCTGTCGGTTGCTGATTGCTTGCAGCGTATCGTCCAGCCCCAACACAGCCTGCCCGCCGCTGGCCGAGGCGCCCAGCAATGTTTGCACCAGCTTCTTCTCGCGTTCGACATTGGCGGCCTGCAGCATTTTGACGGTCGCTTCGCGCACGTCGCGTTCCGAGGCGTTCATATCAATAGCAAAGGTACCAGCCAGGCAGCTTTGCATCTGTTTCGGGAGCAGATCGCGGAACTGGGCGGTGGTTTCGGCTGTGCCCCCCAAAAAGAGGCGGCGGATTGGCTTTTTGGCGAAGAAATCTACAGCAGCGGTGACTGCTTCACGCAAGTTGCGTCGGGCATTTTCTTCTTCACGGCTGCCTCCGCCGGTGCCGCCGCGTCGCCCCACGGCCGAAGAGCCGCGCCCTTGCTTGAGTTTGTGGATCTCTTCACCCATGTGGCCGCTGGTTTCCTCCAGCGTGCCCAAATGATAGGCAAAAAAGCGAGCGCCAACGCGGTCTACCAGGATAACGCCGTAGTGGGCGTAATGGTCGAGCAGATGGGCCAGCGGTTTCAGGTATGGTTTGTGGGTAATGCGGAGGCGGTTTTGGAAGGATACGGCCGTTGGGTAAGCCCGAAAAAAGTCACCGTCCCGGCTGCTAAAAACAACCAGCCCCTGTGAGCTCCAATCAAAACTGTGGTTGAGGTACGTTTCAATCGCCTGCACATCTTTATCTAGCCCAACCACTTCGCGCAGCATGCTTTTGGCCTTGAGCTTAATCGTTTCAGCTGGCTCCAGACCACTGTCTGTGCTGAGATAGAGGCTCAAGATTTTAGTCTCGCTGGGTTCAAAAGAGAGCAGTTCCTGGAATTGTTCCTGGGTAATCATACGACCTCCTGTAAAGGTAGAAACAAGATAAAAAGTGGGGCAGTGTGGGCGTAATGAAGAATGAAAAGGGGGTGCGGTTGGTTACGGCCGTTCGCCCAAAGTAAGCGGCACTGTAACTTCTTCCCCCTTCCGGATTACCGTTAGCTCAACTGTGTCGCCAACGGCCGTTTCAAAGACAAGGTAGCTCAACAGATCATCGGAATTTCGGATGGGTTGACCATTGATTGCCGTAATGTAATCCCCATTGGCAGAAAACGAAACAGACAAGTTGTGCCCAATTAGCCCGGCTTTATCTGCGGCCGTATTGGGCGTGACCCCCGTCACAAAGACCCCATTGGGTGGCAGATCCAACAGTTCCAGCTGTCGCAGCGTAAACGATTGCCGCCACATGCTGATGCCAATGTAGGGATATTTGTATGCCCCATCGGCAATAAGGGCGGGAGAGATATTGCGCACGGCGTTGACTGGAATAGAGAAGCCCACGCCAGAATTCGCGCCGGAAGTAGATAAAATGGCGCTGTTTACCCCAACCACTTCACCGCTTAGATTAAGCAAAGGGCCGCCGGAATTGCCGGGGTTAATGGCGGCATCTGTCTGGATCACCTGAGGAATGGAGAAGTTTCCGCCAGCCACCACACGCTGTGATTCCAGCGTGCGCCCCAGGCCGCTAATGATGCCAATAGACATGGAGCCTGCTTCGCCGAACGGATTGCCGATGGCGATGACAAACTGGCCCACTTGCAGCTCGGCTGAATCGCCCAGCGGCACGGGCTGCACCTCTGCAGGCAGGCTGTCTACCTGAATCACTGCCAGATCGCTGTCCACATCACTGCCGCTCAGGCTGGCGCGCCGCCGCTCGCCGCTGGCAAAAACGACCTCAAATTCATCCCCATCGGCCACAACGTGGTTGTTGGTAACGATGTGTCCTGCCTGGTCTATGACAAAGCCGCTGCCGGAGCCCAGAAAATTACCAGCCCCGTCAAAAACAAAGATATGAACCACGGCTGGGTTTACTCGATTGTAAATTTCGATGAAGCGGCTTTCCAGATCGGTCGTGACCACTTCAACAATTTGCGCGGTGGAGCCGACGTTGACCGTTTCGACCTGCACGGGGCTTTCTATGATGGTTTCAGCTGGGAGGGTGGCGTTTGCGGTACTGTTTTCGCTGCTTGGCAGGACGGCTGTCAGCTGGCAGCCCAGCGCGGTAAGGGCCATAAGTGAAATGAGGAATAGGAAGGGTTTTGGGCGAATTTGTTGGATCATTTATTCATGTTCCCCAGAGAAAGAAGAATGCACGTATTGTAGGCTTGTGGGGATTTGCGTGTCAAGGAAACGGCCGTCTTTCACACTAATCCTTCACTTCAGCAGTGGCAGCTGCTTTTTTGTATTGGCCATTGGACATGATGCGGGCAATCGGGCGCAGCGCCATCCACCATTGGTGCTTGGGACGCCGATTCTCCATTTCCATCAGTCGCAGCATATCATGAAACTCCGTGAATTGAAAAGAACCACTTTGCAAACCGATACAGGCGCTTTCTTGTTCGGTTGCTCCAATTTGTTCTTCCAGAAAATCGATGCATTTGGTAGCCAGACGGGTAGCTAAAATACGGTCGAAGGGCGTTGGGTTACCGCCTTGCTGCATGTGCCCCAAAACTGCTTTTCGAGCCGTAAAATAATCGCTGCCTTCTTCTTCCAACAAGGCACACATGAAATCTGTTGTGTAGGTGTCGTTGGCTCCTTCGCTGCGAATAATAACCCCCAGCCGTTTGCCTTTCTTGAAGCCATCCACCAAATTTTCAACGTCTTTGGCCAGGTCAGTCAGGCGCATTCCTTCTTCATGCAGGTAGACGCGCTCAGCGCCTGTGGCCAGGGCGCCCATGAGCGCCAGGTAGCCGCAGCGCTCACCCATTACTTCTATCACAAAGACCCGTTTGGAAGCCACCGCTGACTGTTTGATTTTATCAACTGCGTCGATGATGGTGTTGAGGGCACTGTCGGCGCCCACGCTCAGCTCTGCACCGGGCAGATCGTTGTCAATGGAGGCGGGTAAGCAGACGATGGGAATGTTGAAGGCGGGGTAGTTGTTGCGCCGCTGAAAAAGTTCCAGTGCGGCCACATAAGCCGACCAGCCGCCGATGATCAACAGCCCTTCGATGTTGTGCTCTTCAATGTTGCGAGCGATTTTGTAGAAGTCGCTGTTGGCGGGGATGTGCCGGTTGGTGCCCAGTTCGGAGCCGCCCAGGTAGGCCCAGCCATTGACGCTCATCCAGTTTAGCTCGGTGATTTCACCTTCGGCAAAGCCGGCAAAGCCGTTGTCGATGCCGAATATGGCGTGTCCTTTGTCTAATCCCAGGCGGACGGCGGCGCGTACGGCCGTATTCATGCCAGGTGATGGCGCGCCGCCGTTGATGACGGCAATACGTCGCTGCTTTTGCCCCGGCGACGGTTCGTGCGGCAAGGCCCGAACCAGAGTGCGCACCGTTTGAAACGCTTCGCGGAAGCCGCGACCGCGCAGCTCCATGGCGCGCTCAAAATCACATTTTTTGATAGCGTCACCAATCTCTTGGGTTTTTTGCAAGCATTCTTCCAACGGATAACGGGTAATTTTGTTGCCTTTGAGGCCAATTAAAAAGGCCTGTCCAGCCAATTCGCCAGAGGTGATGGCATCGATAGCGGCAGAACCCAGCAGGGTACTCAGGTTGCGGTCGAAGGCGCTGGGGGAGCCGCCGCGCTGCACATGGCCCAAAATGGTGACGCGAGCATCTTCTTGCAGGCGGTCTTCCAGCACCTGCTGCACGTAGCCGCTGCTGATTTCGTTGCCGTGCCGGTCTTGCGCTCCTTCGGCCACAATAACGATACTGTCGCGACGGCCGTTTTCCCGGCCATTTTTCAGCACGGTGCACATCTTGTTTTCCCACTCGTCCAGGTTGGGGGGGGATTCGGGGATGAGCACCCAGTCGGCCCCGGTGGCGATGGCGCTCATCAGGGCCAGGTAGCCGCAGTGGCGGCCCATGACTTCCACCACAAAGGAGCGCTGGTGGCTGGCAGCGGTGCTGGAGATGGCGTCTATCGCGTCGGTGATGCGGTGCAGCGCTGTGTCCGCACCGATGGAGATGTCGGTGCCCCACATGTCATTGTCGATGGAGCCAACCAGGCCAACGATGGTCAGTTCGCGATGGGTTTGGGCCAGTTCATAAGGAGCTTCACCTTTCTCTACCAGTTCGTCCAGCAGGCTGGACCATTCCTGGCGAAAGATGTTGGCTCCGGTCAGGCTGCCGTCGCCACCAATGACGACGAGGTGGTCGATGCCGTGTAGAAGTAAGTTGCGGGCGGCGCGTAAACGGCCGTGTCGCTCCCGAAAATCATCACAGCGGGCGGTGCCAATGAGGGTGCCCCCTTTGTAGAGGATGCCGCCTACGTCTGACCAGGCCATGCGGCGAATCTGGTCCTGGCCATCGACCATGCCCTGGTACCCTTCATAAATTGCGTAAACTTCTGCGTCGCTGGCAATGCCAGCGCGCACCACAGCGCGTACCGCTGCATTCATACCAGGGGCGTCGCCGCCGCTGGTTAAAACACCAATTTTTTTCATCTTTATGATTCCCGTTTTTTAATGATAATTTCTACAGTGGGGGAAATTGTTAGTTGGGAATTTGTTGTTGTTCGTGTTGTGTAAGGTAACACAATTGTGCGCTTCTCGTTGCTCTTTTTTTCATTTTTTGTGCAGATTGGCAACGGTGCTGATGGCGTCCCACCAATCTTGTAAATCTGGCTGGGTTTCAGCGACGTAGGCAGGCCAGTCGCCGCTGGCTACCTCTGGCTTGTCCTGGACAAAGTGGGGTTGGCCCAGGTAAATCCAGGCGGGTTGGAGACGGCCGTTTGCCAAAACCGCCTCAACCACCTGCCGCTGATAGTCTGAATCTTTGGGCTGCGTGGGATCATACTCTTCCAATTCATCCAGTCGCTGCACCGCAGCTTCGTACTGTGCCGGGTCTACGCTGATCAGCTGGCCGTAAACCGGGTTGCCATTGGCGGCAGCTACCAGCATCGGGTAAAAACCCATATCGTACAGCCTGCCGCCCCAAAATGTGGCTGGTTCCATCCCGGTGATGGCGTTGCCCCACAAAAAGAAGTTCGGTTGGTCTGGTAGCAAGGTGCCGTAGACAAAAAATGGCAGTTGTTCGAGTTGTTGCATTCTGTTCCCGGAAAGTTTTTGATTCTATGCCTGGTTTACGCTACCATTGCCACGCAGCAAACCAAGCATGATTATATGCAACATGCGGGAAAATGCTGCAAATTATTGGTAAGCGCTGGCTTTTGCATAGGTTTGGCTTATTGAAAGCGAGATTTTTACAAGCCCTCGTAGCTCAATGGATAGAGCAATCGCCTCCTAAGCGATAGATTCGGGTTCGAGTCCCGGCGGGGGTATTTCCATTTTGGTTCTGGCTTGTCCAGGTTAGTTTAACACTAGGAAAATGATATGTTTAACGGTGAGCGTGTGCTGCTGCGTGCTTTTCGTCGGGAAGATGTGGAGCGCCAATGGGTGTTTGAAAACGATCCAGAACTGTGGTTTTGGGATGGTCATACGCCAGCTCCAGCCAAACTGGAATCCTTGTTAGCCCATTTTGATGAAGGTGTGAACAAGAGCAACGATGATGAAGTCTCATTTGCCATCGAGATTGATGGGCAATATGTGGGACATTGCGGTCTGCACGATTTTGATCAGACCAACCACACCTGCGAATTAAGCGTGGAGATTGGCGACAGCACGCATTGGGGGAAGGGATACGGTCGTGAAATAGTTCAGCTTCTCCTGCAATACGCCTTCAACCACCGTCACGTCAACCGGGTCTGGCTCAAAACCCACAGTGAAAACGAGCGGGCCATGCGCTGCTACCGTGCCTGTGGCTTTGTGGAAGAGGGGCGATTGCGACAACATTTGTGGCTAGACGGCAGTTACGTTGATCGCGTCATCATGGGCATTTTGCGGGAAAATTATTTTAAGTGATCCGTGAAACGTGATTTTCTCCGGTCACGTTTCACGCTTCATTTCATAACCTACGGTTCCGGCGACGGCCCAGCATCCGGGGGAATAGGCGTGCCAGTGGGCAGGCGGCGCAGTTCGCCGCAGCTTACAAATTTGACATCTTCCCAGACGAACCCCTCGGCTTCAAAGGTGGGAATATCCTTAATCCACCGCTTTTGCCCATCTTCCAGGGCATAAATGTGGGGGCTGGTCTGGCACTTAAGCAGCACGTACAGGGGAGCGCCGTCTGCAAATCGGTCTAAAAACGTATCATCCACCACGTTCACCTGCTCCCAGCGGTAGCCAAAATATTCAAATGCTTCCAGCGACGTGATCCAGCGCTTCTGGTTATTTTCCAACACGTAAATTCGCTCATCGCTGCCTTTTAAGACCAGACCATCGCGGATAATCAGCGATTGGGCATCTGGCATGGCTCGCGCCAGGCTGAGGCCATGGCGGTTGAATGGAATGTTTATCAGGAGGATGAGCACGCCTACTGCCACGGCCAGGCGGCGCAGCATCTGGTCTAGCTGAATAGAGGGCAGCGGTTCCAGGGGGGCGGGTTCTTTTTCTAATTGGGCTGCTCGCATCTCTTCAGTTTGGTCTTCTGGTTGTTCAGCCTGAACTTGCGGCATTTCTTCTGCTGGGTCTGCTTCTGCTTGCTCAACAGTTTGCGGCGTAGTTGGCACGACGCCATGATCGGTTCGTACAAACGCTGGCGTGATAGAGATGTCGGCTGCTTCGGAGTTGTGCGGTTTGTCCACCAACTGGCGCGAGGAGTGGCGTTCCAGCAGGGCATCTAAAAGTAAATCGAGAATCTGGTCTGTTTTGGAACGGTTATCTCTTTTCATGACTGCCTCTACTGCACAATAAAGAAGCCAAGGATTTCGCCCAGGCTGGCAAAAATGTTGGTGTAAAAATTGCCGCCCAGCTGGCGAAATAGCTCGAATTCAATACTGGGTGCGCCGATAAACGGCCGTATCGTCCAGGCCAACTGGCTGCCAACAAAAGCGTAGAGAAACATCCACAAACGCAGCACATTACGGCGGGCGCTGTCGCCCTCGGCATCGTTGGCGACAATCCGCATCCCCTGGCTTAGGAAAACCACCCCCATCGTGCCGGAAATGGCGAAGATACCGACGTTGAGCAGCTTGAAAAACTGGTATTGGCTGGTGGTGAGCAAGAAGAAGAGAATGATGGGGGCAAAGGAGAGGAGGAGTACGGCCGTTACCGTAATCGCCGTCAAAATCAACGCCACATTTTGGGTAAGGCTCTGGTTGGAACCGAACAAAACGTTGAAAAAGTAAAGTGTGGGGGCACAAATGAACAGGGTAGCTAGAAAGAGCACGGGCAGCTTGGCCGCTGAGCTTAACGTTTGCCACAGGCTGTGGGTAGATCCCATCACCGCGCCATAAAGTGCCATGAACACCAGGCTAGAGATGAGCATGGCACGCATCTTTTCGCCCAGCCGCACGCCGTCCCGAATTTCCTGAAAAAAGAGAATGCGATTCCGCAATATTGTTTCAACAACGCCAAGATCGCGCATGGAAAACCTCCAAAAAATGTTTGAATTCAGCTGATCAATAAATCGATGATGCGTTAAACGTGAAACGTGACCAGAGAGGCATCACGTATCACGGCTTGTCAACTGCCTGAGTTCCTAAAGAGCATAATTTACCAGCTTGCCACAGCTGGTATGAGAATAAAAATAAGGGTGACAACCCAGAAAAAGCCCCAATTTACCAGCACGTAACGCCACTGCTGAAACTGTAGGGCGGGTATAAGCAGAACAGCGAGAGCAACAATCCAGAAGGTGGGCTGTGCTAGGATGCTTTGCCAGCCAGCCAGGGCACCCTCAGGCGTGAACAACAGCCAGCGCAGCACCAGCGCCGCCAGCACGGGAATCAGGCAGGCCAGAATCGCTTCCGACGATTCCCATCGGGCGTGGACCTGCTGCAACGCCTTGCCTACCTCTGCGCCACCAAAGCGTTTAGCAATGGTTTGCAGCGCCGTCTGCGGGTCTTCATTGTTGGTGACGGCCGTTTCCCAGGCATCTTCCAAATGATCGCGCAGTTCGGCCAGCAGTTCCTGCTTTGTTTCCTGGCTCAAGGTCAGCTCCGCTTCAATGGTGGTCAGGATTTTGTTAATGGTGGCGTATGGCTCTGGGGCGCTCATATGCTGCTGATGATCTCCTGGAGCTTGTGCATGAACGTTTGCCATTCACCTGATTGCTCTTTGAGCTGCTCCTGCCCGGCAGCGGTGATAGCGTAATACTTGCGCCGCCGTTCGTTTTCCGTTTGCCGCCACTCGCTGGAAAGGAGCCCTTCTTTTTGCAGGCGGTGCAGGGTGGGATAGAGCAAGCCTTCCTTCATTTCAAAATAACCGCCGCTCATTTTGGCCATTTCCTGGCTGATCTCATAGCCGTACATCGGCCGTGCCTGGAGCAAGATGAGCAAAACCAGTTCCGTACTGCCTTTGCGTATCTGATCGCGTAAGCTCATCGTTAAATCCTCAATACCTAACTTACTAATGTATGAAAAAATACAGGAAAATGGAAAACGTGTCAATGGGGAAGATACGGCCGTAGGGAAGTAATCGTTTCGCGCACTTCGGCACGCGGACAATAAGGCCAGAAGTTGTGGCGCAAAGCCCAAGAATTTGAGACATATTGGCTTGACTCTTGGTTGGGTTTAGCCAATATTGTCTCACCTATGGCAAAACAACAAAATCTGTTAGAACTAGAGAAGTGAAAAGTGAAAAGATAGCCTGGGGATTTATCTCCAGGTAAAGATAAAATGGAAAGTGCGCATTGTTGCACAAACGGCCGTTTGTGCTAAAAATCACTACACCCACACCTACTTTAAGCGAACCTCTTTCAGCTCCACCTTTGGCACCAGTTTGGTGTCTGTTTTTTGTAGAAATCATTTTTAATAACGGAGCAATCATGATGAACCAGTTACAAATTTTAAAAGATCAATACCAGGCCGTTCAAGCGATGAATCTCAAGCTGAATATGCAGCGCGGCCAGCCGTCTGATTCGGATTTTGATTTGTCTAATCCAATGCTGAATATTTTGTCCGAGGAAGATCTGGTGACACCCAGCGGTGTTGACCTGCGCAACTACCCCGGCAGCCAGGCTGGCCTGCCGGAAGCCCGCGAACTGTTCGCCACCATCCTGGGCGTGCGCCCTGAAGAGATGATTGTGGGCAACAACGCCAGCCTGAAGCTGATGAGCAACACGCTGATGTGGGCCTTGCTGCGCGGCCTGAAGCACAGCGACCAGCCCTGGTTCAACCAATCCCCCAAAATGATCGTGACCATTCCCGGCTATGATCGCCACTTTTCGCTGCTGGATGCCCTGGGCTTTGAACTGGTGAGCGTGGCCATTACCCCAGATGGACCAGGTATGGACGCGGTAGAGCAGTTGGCCGCCAGCGATCCGGCCATCAAAGGGATCATGTTTGTGCCCACCTACAGCAATCCCACGGGTGACACCGTGTCCGACGAAACGGTGCGACGGTTGGCTGGGATGAAAACGGCCGCTTCCGACTTCACCATCTTTGCCGACGATGCCTACCGCGTGCATCACCTGACGGATGAGCCAGCCGAGCCGCTCAACCTGCTGCGCGCCTGCGAAGCGGCCGGTAATCCAGACCGGGTTTACCTGTTTGGCTCCACCTCCAAAATCACCTTTGCCGGGGCAGGCATTGGCTTCATGGCCAGCAGCGTGGCCAACGTTGCCTACATGAACAAGCTCACCGGCTTTCAGTCGATTGGCCCCAACAAAATTGAGCAATATCGTCACGTCAAGTTCATTAACAGCTATCCCGGCGGGCTGGACGGGCTGATGCGTGACCACGCCGCCCTGCTGCGCCCCAAGTTCGACGCTGTGCAGGAAGTGCTGGCGCGGGAATTGGGCGACGCAAACTTCGCCACCTGGACCCGCCCCAAAGGGGGCTATTTTGTCAGCCTGGACACCGTTTGCCCGGTAGCCGACCGGGTAGTGGAGCTGGCCAAAGGAGCAGGCGTTGCCCTGACGCCCGCCGGAGCCACCTATCCCCACGAAATAGACCCGCACAACAGCAATATCCGCCTCTCCCCCAGCCGCCCACCCGCGTCCGAAGTGGCCCAGGCGATGGAAGTTGTAGCCCTTTGTGTGAAGATTGCCACGTTGGAGTATGATGCGCCTGCGTAGCGAGTGAAAAGTGAGAAGTGAAAAGTGGGCACATGGCTTATTTGTTTCCTGTCATGTGCGCGAGACGCGAGAGGTCGGCCTTGTGCCTGCCCAAGGGGGCGACCACAAGGGGGCGACCACAAGGGTCGCCCCTACTCAAACGCTTGCTGCAAAACAAGAGGCCCTCACGTCAGCCCGGCAGAACTTCCCCAACTAGCCGGTGGGCTTCAGCCCCCGGCGCTGCTCGCTACACTCGCCACACGCACGTGAAAATTCCCTGAACTTACCTCTTTCCTGCTAGACATAACACAAAGATCGTTTACAATGGGGCGCTGATGAAACGTTCTCGCTTGTTTTTTGGTCTGAGTTTGGTGGTTTGGGGTTTGCTGCTGGGCTGCCAGCTTCAGTTGGAGCTGGAGCCGCTGCCGACGCGCGTACTGGCGATTGCTCTGCCCGGTGAATCGACGCCGATTCCGGTGACGTTTACACCAGTGCCGGAAACGGCCGTTTCCACCCAAATCGCCCAATCCGGCCTGCTCGATACCCTGCCCGCCACCAACACCCCACTGCCCATCCCTACCAACACACCCGTCACGCCCACCTCAACCCCCACCGCCACGCCAACCGAAACCCCTATTGGCACCCCCACTCCGGTGATTAAACCGCTAGGCCAATACAGCCTGGGTGAAGTCATCCCGTTCCAGGCGTTTCCCGTGCCCCCAGGCAATAACGGTTGGGGGATGCACTGGATTCCCACTGTTAGCCAGGATCGGGCGGTAGTAGATCGTTTTGTTGGCGAGGCGGTGCGGATGCATATTAAATGGGTTGTTTTTCTAAACGAAGGCACCCAAATCGGCGACAACGATTATCTGGTGGAGCGGCTGGTGGCCAACGGCATCATGCCTGTGATGCGGCTCTATCGCTCCGGCGTGCTGACCTACGACGGCAATATTGGCCCGATGGTGGCCCATTACCGCGCCAAAGGGGTTTATTACTTTCAGCTGTACAATGAGCCAAACGTCAATGTAGAAAACCACCAAAGTTTTGCCAACCCCAACCAGTACGCCCGCGCCTGGGCGGTGGCGGCCCGCGAGGTCATTGCCAACGGCGGCTTTCCGGGATTAGGGGCGCTCAGTCCGGGGGGCGAATACAACCATTACGACTTTTTGGCGCGGACCTTGCAGGCGATAGAGTTTAATGGGGATGAGGCGCTGCTGAACCGGACCTGGCTGTCGGTGCACAATTATCATGGGGTACGGCCGTATGACGACCCCGACGGCTTCCTGCTCTTCCGCAAATACGACGAAATTGTGCAAAGCCATCTCGGCCGTTCGCTGCCCATGATCGGTACCGAAGGTGGCTCCTACAGCCCCGACCGCAACGTGGAGCTGGCGTTAATCCGCTACCAATACACCTATATGCGTGACGCTGAACCGTACTTCCTGGCCTTCAGCTACTGGCTGCTGGCCAACAGCGAAGGCGGCGCCCACGACAGCACCTGGGAGTGGCAGGCCCTCTTCAAACCCGGCTTTGTCCACCCGGCCGTCACCGAATTCTTCTACAAAACTTCCCGCTAAGTAGCGTGTCATTCTGAGCGCAGCGAAGAATCCCGTACAACGCGGTTGGCAAGCGCCTTCGTTAGCCGGAAACTTCTCTCATTGGGATCGCGTCGGGATGCTTCGGGGGACCTCAGCATGACAAGAGACCTTGAATTGTCAAGCTGAGTGCAAGGAAGAATCCCGCAAGGAAGAACCAAAGTTCCACAATGATAGGACACTAATTAACGCAGATAAGCGCCGATTTTAGCTCTTTTTTCTGCGAAAATCTGCGAAATCTGCGTCCCATTTTCTTTTTCAGACAGGCTGCTAGACACTCACTAATCGACAACTGGCAATTCGGGCTGATGGTCTAAAAATAAATCGTCCCCATTGAGTTCTTCTGCCAGCCGCTCCCACAGCTGCATGTAGTCTGCCAGCCGTTTCTGGGCAGCCCGTTGAGCGGGTTCGGTGTGCATGCTGGCCACCGTTCTGGGCAGCCATTTTTTGGTGGCGCGAACGTTCTTGATGAAGGCTTGGGTGGTACGGCCGTTTCCCTTTATCACATCGAGCGGCAGATTATGAAACACCGATGTCAGCCCAATTTTTGACAGCTTGTCGGCATCCCACAGCACTTGCGCTTCCAAATTCTCTAGCGGCTTTTTACGCCACAGTCCCATATGCTGCCGAATCACCTTGGACACCTGGCCAATCTTTTGTTCGGGAAAATCCGTGATGGGCAGCAGTTCTTTGGCAATTTTGGCCCCTTCCCGGGGATGTTTCGGCCCGGCATCTTTGCGGATGTCGTGCAGCCAGGCGGCGGCCTCTACTACTTCGACATCGGCTCCGGTAAGTTCAGCCAGTTTAAGCGCCAGGGTGACCACGGCCTTTACATGCTCCCACCGATAGTTAAACAGCGGTTCGGCCGTACCAAAGCGCAGCTCCGACTCAACTTCGGACACTCGCTTCATCGCTTGTTTGACTGTTTTACGCCACGGTTTTTTTTTCGTTGATCGGTTCTCTTCGGGTTTAAGCATAGGCTGATTTTACCTCAGCCAGTTGGGTAATGCCCATCTTGAATAGTAAAATCAGTGCTGAGCAGCACTACGTTTTAAATTAACCCCGAAAAATTTACAGCTTTCCTTTTCTTCCTGACAGCAGCAGCTATTCGGGGAAATAGCCAGGAATCAGAATGGAGAAGGTTGTGCCCTGGCCCAGGTGGCTGCTCACCGTTATCGTACCGCGATGCGCTTCCACAATCTCTTTTACCAGGGTTAAACCCAGCCCGGTACCTTTGTGTCGTCGTTTTGGGCCACTTTCTATCTGGTAAAATCGTTCAAAAACCCGGCCCACTTTGTCTTCTGGAATACCTTCGCCACTATCTTCCACCTCTATGTGAACCATTTTCCCTTCTGGTTTTAGTCGCAGAACGATGCGTCCGCCGGCCGGTGTAAATTTGAACGCATTCGAGACCAAATTATCAAACACCCGGCGCAAATGTGTGCTGTCGCCCAATATCCACGGCATTGGCTCTTCTATTTCGGCCTCCAGTGTAATGCCCAGATCATCTGCCCGCATGCGGTAATCGGCCAGCAGCGAATAGATTAGCAGGATGGTATCGATTTCTTCGCGGCGCAGTTCCTGCGTTTCGGCCGCCAGCAGTGCTGTGAGATCTTCCACTAAATTGGTCAGCATAATGACTCGCCGCATGATAATTTCGCTGGACTTAACCTGATCGTCATTGAGACTGCCCAAGCTGCCGCTGGCTAGCAGCTCGGCATGGCCGTAAATGATGCCCAATGGTGAGCGCAGCTCGTGCGAGACGCTTTGGGTGAAATTGTTTTTCATGACGTCCAGCTCGGCCTGGCGGTTGAGCGCGGCTGCCAGGGCGGCTGCCCGCTGCTGGGTTTCGGCAAGCAGTCGCAAATTTTGAATGGCGATACCTGCCTGCTGGCTTACAGACACAACCAGATCGAGGTCGCGCTGGCTAATTTGACGGGATGATTGATTCAGATTAAAAAGAGCCAGCATTCCCAGGCAATTATCTCCAGCCTGTAGCGGCGCCCCAATAAAATAAGTTACGCCTGCATCAATCCATTTTTGCATCGCTTCTGGATGGCTGGGGTAATCGGTTAATAGAAGGGGTTCACGGGTGTTGACAATTTGCCAGGCCAGACCGCGCGGCCGTGGGGCGGGGCGCAGGGCCATCCAGTTGGGGACGTTGTGGGGATAAAAGGTCATGATCTCCCGGTCGATGATAAGACCCAGCAGTCCGGCATCGGCCTGAATGAGTTCAGCTACCATTTTGACGATGTTGCCCAGGAGCGTTGGCAGGTTTTGGGTTGCGTTTAGCGTGCGGCTGATTTCGCCTAGATGTTTTTCGCGCAGCAGACTTTGATTGGTCTGGGTGAAGAGGGTGATGGTGTTGATGGTTTGGGCGACCATGTGGGCCAGAGTGTGGCCGGTGTTGATCTGATTGGTGTCTAACGGCCGTATTTCATCCCAATACAGCGCCAGGCCACCTCCAGAACTACCCTGGTTGTTGATGAGCGGGAAAATAGCGAGCGTGCGAAATCCTTCAGCCTGTATGATTTCTTGCATATGGCTGAAAGCTGGATCATTTAGCACATCTTCGGCCCACATTGGTGCCAAATTGTACAGCAGCGTAATGCCGGGGGTATTTTGAAAAGTTTGATTAATATATTCGATGTAGCTGTTGGATAGCCCAAAAGTGTAGGGGCAGCTCAGGCTGTCGCTTTCGGCGTCGTAGATGTAGAGTGCCAGACGATCGGGTTTGAGGAGGTTTTTTACGGCCGTTTCCACCCGCAGCCACAGCGAAGGCAAATCATGTACGCCCAACAGCGATTTAGCAGCCTGGGTAAGCGCAGTTAATTGCTCGATATGGGGCGTAGTGATGGCCGATTGGTTAGCGGCTAACTGGGAGCGTACTTGCTTTAACTCGCGGATTAGCTCATCTTTGGTTTTGTTGTAATCATCCATTAATCAATCTTGCACTTTTCGTCCGCTTGAGAATGATGCCTTATGGCAGGCTACCCTTAAATGCAGTGGCTCGCAGGCTAAACAAGACCATTTCTTGAATAACTGATGCTGCTGCCTCTTCCGGTTCCGGGGTAGCCAGCAGCTGCAAAATCACTTCATCAAACGCCCCGGCAAATGCTTCGGCAACCCGGCGGCTGTTTTGTTTAGGTATCACACCATCGTTGATTGCCTGGTCTAACGGCCGTTGCCACAGCCGTACCATGCGCTCCCGAAAGGCTGTTCTTTTGGCTTGTAAAGAGGGGATAGCTCCCACCCCGCCTACCAGCAGCAGTTGCACCACGGCTGGCTCGTATACGGCAATGTTCAGGTAGGCTTGAATACCGCGTGATAGCTGCTGTGCCAAATCGCTGCGGCTGCGCACCGCCTGATCAATGGTTTGCAGCAAAAAATCGGCCGTTTCCTCATAAAGATGGACAAATAAAGTCTCTTTATCGGGAAAATAAAAGTAAAATGTGCCAATGGCCACATCGGACGCCTTTACAATGTCGCGCACGGTGGCCGCATAATACCCTTTTTCGGCAAATACTTGAACGGCCGCTTGCATCATGGTCGTTCGTTTGGCATCCTTCTTTTGGCGCGTTTTGTCACTGCTTCGGTAGGCCATTCTAATTTTTGCCGATTCCTTTTAAAGATAGCAAGATGCAGAACCTTAGGTCAATGTCCTATAATGCCTATGACCTCTGAAATTCCACAACGGAAAATTATTCATGAATATAAATAGCTGGACATTTGATAAACAAAACAGGACACCATTATACCTGCAATTATACCATCAGCTACGCGAGGCTATTTTGCAGGGGGCGTTTGGCGGGCAGCGCCGCCTGCCGCCCAGCAGAGAGCTGGCGAAAAAGTTGGGCGTGGCTCGCGTCACCGTTTCTCAGGCATACGATCAGCTGGTGGCAGAGGGATTTGTCGTGCGGCGTCCGGGAGCGGGGACCTTTATTGCCACACAGCTGCCGCTGGCCCTCATTGCCGAAACACAGCTGGCGGAACGGCCGTTTCAACCCCAATTTTCCTCCTGGGGGCAGCGCGTTATGCAAACGGCCGTTCCCCAACCCGCCAAACAGCCCAAACCCGAAATCGATTTTGGCTTCGGCCGCCCCTTTCACCACATCTTCCCCTACGACATCTGGCGCAAGCTGCTGGCCCGCTACCTGAGCACAGACGATGCCATGCTTTCCCGTTATGGTTCCGTGGCTGGGTTTTTACCCCTGCGCGAGGCGCTGGCCGATTACCTCAACCGCTGGCGCGGCGTCGTCTGCCAGGCTGAGCAGGTGGTCATTGTGAACGGGGCGCAGCAGGCGCTGGATATTTTGGCCCGGCTGCTGCTGGAACCAGGGGATGAGGTGTTGATGGAAACACCGGGCTATGCCGATGCGGCTGCCCTGTTTCAGCTGAATGGGGCGCGGCTAACGGCCGTTCCCGTCGATGATTCGGGCGTTTGTGTGGCAAAAATTCCGGCCCACAGCCGGGCGCGGCTGGCCTTTGTGACACCCTCGAACCAGTTCCCTCACGGCGGCACGCTGCCGCTAGAGCGCCGCCTGGCGCTGCTGCATTGGGCCAGGCAGCACGACATGCTCATTATTGAGGATGATTACGATGGCGAACTGCGCTACGACAGCCGTCCGCTGGCCGCTTTGCAAGGGCTGGCCACAGACGAACGGGTGATTTATCTGGGCACGTTTTCGAAGGTACTGTTTCCGGCGCTGCGGCTTTCTTACGTGGTGCTGCCGCCGGGGTTGGTACGGCCGTTTGTTCAGGCCAAGCAGCTCATCGACCGGGGAGCCCCCACGCTGACCCAGGCCGCCGTGGCCGATTTTATGCTTGAAGGCCATTTTGAGCGCCATCTGCGCCATTTGCGGCAGGCGTATCGCCAGCGGCGGCAAACGTTGGTTGATGCGCTGCAAACCCATCTGCCCAACCTGGTGCGCTATGCCGATGAGCCAGCCGGGCTGCACGTGATGCTTTATCTGCCAGAGGATTTGTTGGAAACGGCCGTTGTGCAGGCAGCAGCAAAAGTTGGAGTAGGCGTTTACCCCGCTGCCGCCTATTTTATGACCCAGCCATCCCCGCCAGCTGTTTTGCTTGGCTTTAGCGGTCTTAGCGAGTCGGAAATTGCCCAGGGTGTGGCCAGGCTGGGGCAGGTTGTCAATCTCTTACGCTCTGGGGAGGATATGGCAGCAGATTTTGTAGATTGAAAAGAAGATTTATTGCTGAATGACAAATGTCTATGAATAAATCGATTCAGATTGCCATTGTTGGCGATATCCACCGCAATTTTGACCTGCACGATGTAGCCCATTTCAACCAATCTGGCTGCGATTTGCTGCTTTTTACCGGTGATCTGGCTAATTATCGCCACCGAGAGGGGCTGGCTATGGCCCGACAGATGAGCCAGCTGCAAAAGCCAAGCCTCATCATCCCTGGCAACCACGATACGCTTACTGCTTTACAGCTGCTGGCAGAAATCAAGGCGTATCCCCGGCTGCGCCGCTGGCTGGCCTGGGGGCAGAACGGCCGTTTGCAGCAGTGGCAGCGGGTGTTGAGGCCGGTGCAGGTGGGCGGCTACTCGGTTCATGCCGTGCCTGGCAGCGGCGGTGAGGTGGCGGTGGTTGTGGGACGGCCGTACCTTCCATCACCACATTTGCCTCAGCCTTAGCGGCGACGCCGTTACCGTTACCGAGCGGCGCTGGCCCAATTTTTAGGTGCACGGTTACGGCAAAGCTTCTTCAACGGGTGCTGTTGGCTCAATCTCTTCTACTTCTTCATCTACCGGCTCTTCATTCGACTCGTTAGCAGGTTCTTCGCTTGATTCCTCAACCGGCTCATCGACTGGCTCATCCACTGGTTCATCCACTGGTTCATCCACTGGTGCTTCGATGGGCGCCTCGTCTACCGGTTCCTCAACTGGCTCAACCGGCAGCACGGGGGCAAACAGCGGGGCGTATTTCAGCACACGGTTGTTGCCCGCATCGGCAATGTAAATATTGTCCTGGGCATCGATAAAGATGCCGTTGATCAGGTTGAAACTGCCGGCATCCGTACCAAACTGGCCAAACTTGCCCAAATAGCTGCCATCAGGCCCAAAAATGAGCACCCGCGCCGCTTCCGGGTCGGTGATGTAGACGCGCCCGCTGCTGTCTACCGCCAGGTATGGCTTGTTGTTGATGGAGGTGTTGGCCTGCCAGCCGGTGTCCAGCAGCCATTCGTTAATCGGTATGAGGTCAGAGGTGAACTGCTGGATACGGCCGTTCCAGGTATCCGCCACGTAGACAAAACCATCCCGGCTCACGCTGACCCCCACCGGCTCATAAAACTGCCCCAGGGCCACGCCAAACTGGTCGTTACCTGCTCCCAGCTGCCCCACAAAGTTGCCCTCGGCGTCCATGAGTTGCAGGCGATGGTGCCCCGTATCCGTCACCAACGCCCGGCCATCGGGCAAAATGGCGACTTCACGCGGGCCAAAGAACAGCCCCAGTCCTTGCCCCAGCGGATCATCGACGGTATTGCCAGGACGGCCGTAACTGCCTACAAACTGCCCGTCCAGGGTGAATTTTTGCACGCGATGGTTCCAGGTATCGGCCACATAGATAAATTCGTCGTCGATGGTCATGCCCCACGGCCCTTGACCTTCTGGGCTAAACTGGCCATTTTCCACCCCTGGGCTGCCAAAGCTGTCGATAAGCTGCCCATCGGCATCAAACACCTGCACCCGCTGGTTGCCGGAATCGAGGACGTAGATGCGGCCGTCTGCGCTCACCGCCACGTTCCGTGGAGCAAAAAGCTGCTCTTCTGCTGCCCCTGCAATGCCGCTGGGGTTAAGCACCAGCGCCGGAGCTACCAGAATCTCACCTTCGGCATACGGCGTTTCCAGACCAGGTGCCCCCACTGCCTCCAGGCCATAATCCCACAGGTCGGCCAATACATCTTTGCGTACGTACAGGCGCAAATCGTCCCGCAGCGGCCATTGGCCATCGGTTAAGGTGCCGCCAAAGGTTTGGC
Source organism: Promineifilaceae bacterium (SeqCode) (assembly GCA_041748655.1). Lineage (GTDB taxonomy): Bacteria > Chloroflexota > Anaerolineae > Promineifilales > Promineifilaceae > Leptofilum. Next base: position 31,050 of record JBGTCV010000003.1, read on the forward strand.
TATATTTGCCAAAATCCCGGTGAAAGAAGATGTTCCACAGCGAGGCACGCACGTTGGGGTTCAGCAAGCCACGCCGCTCCACCCCTTCCGGCCGATTAGGATCGCCCAAAATGGCGGCCCAGCTGATATTGCGATACTCCTCCATTGGCCACCAGAGGTAGGTGTAGGTGCGGTAGGTGTAATTGTTGCCCAGCAGCCGGTCTACTTCGTCCCAGTTGCTGCGCCCTACCAGCACAATGGGGGAATCGTTCAGGTTGGCAGAGGGGCTTTCGCCAAAGTAGACCCGGTTGGGATATTCGCGCATGTACCAGGTAAACGGCCAGGAAACGCCGCTGCCGCCAAAGGCAACCTTGATGCTTTTATCGCCATGCAGCCGCATGGAAAGCGTTTCGATCTGGTTGAGCACCATGCTTTTGGCGGCGGGTGCGCCGTGGGCATACACCAAAAATTCGCGAGCGTAATCTGCATTGGGGAAGCTGGACATATACATGAAGCGAATGGTGAGGATGCTGAGCAGTGTAAAAATGGCCATTGTGATGAGGGGTCGGCGGAGAGGGCCGTTTACTTCCTCCCTTACCTGCTGCCAGAACCAGAAAACGGCCGCTGCCAGCACAATGCCGCCGAGTACCCGGCCCAGCTGGTTCAGGTTACTCAGCGTCTGGCTGCCCAACTGCACCTGACCCAGCAGAATGGGGCCAAGAGCCACAAACAAGGCCACAATCAAGCCCAGCGTCAACCCAACAAAGATGAGCGCCTGCCGCGAAAACAGCTCGCGCCAGTGAAAACCCTTGAACCGCTCGTTGATGTACCAGCCCGCCAGCAGCCCCATCGGGATGACAAAATGGGTACTCAGCCAGGGCATCTTTTCGCCCGCAGCGCTGTAGGCCACCCAGGTGAGCGCCAGCCACCAGCTTACAAAAGCGACAAAGTCGCACATGATGTCTTTGGCCAGCAGTTCCATCAACCCTTTTTCCAGGCCGTACGCCTGCAAAATCTGGCCGCGCCGGAAGAAGAACCAGCCCAGAATTGCCAGCCCTAAAATGAAAAGCGCTACCAAAATGCCGGGCAGACGGCTGGTTTCCAGACCGATGGCTGCGTTACCCAGGTTCAGCAGCCAGTTGCCCAGGCTGTACCCCAACATGGCCAGGAGAACGGCCGTAAACCAATACCCTGTCACCTGATTAATGCGCTGCTTGATGAGCCAGAACCGAATGGCCAGCAGTGAAAAGATAAGCGGCAAAAATTCGTAAAGCGGCACGACAAAGAGGTAATAAAACGGCGGCTGATTACCCCGCTGCACATCGTGCTGCTCCAGCCAGTACCCCAACGAGCCAATGGTGCCGCTAATCCAGCCATCGCTGATGTTGGTGAAGACGGAGGTGTACAGCACAAAAAAGATGGTATGGTAAATACCAGCAGCGATGAGCCAGCGACGTTGGTCCCACCAAAGCCCTACCAAAACGGCTGCGGCCAGGGTAATTACCAGGAAGAGGGCGGTTAAAAATATCGACGAATCGAAAAAGGCTTGCCGGCAAACGCCTTCGCCCAGACGGGCAAAAAAGAGCTGCATGGCCGACATGCTTTCCTGCCCGGCCAGAACGCAGGAATTGAGGGTGTAATCGCGGGGATTGCCTCCTGCCAGCACCACAAACAGCGGCGAGGCCATCGGTAAAATGAGGGTAGTAAACAGCACAATCAGGTCAAATTCGCTGTAATTTTTCAGAAACGGCCGAAAACGGGCCGCCATCCAGAATAAACCACCCGCAAAAGCAAAAATCCCCACAATTTCTATCCAGCCCAGCCCGGTTTGTACCGCGCTGTTTGGGTCAGTTTCTGGGGTAACGAGCGCATCTGTTTCCGGGTCAACGGCAAAAACATCAGCGCTTGTGGGCAAAACGGCCGTTTCCGGCTGTGTCGCTAACTGCTGCCCAATCAAGCTCCCGCCCACCATCAACATCCCTAGCAGCACCAGCAGCGTTGGCGAGATGAGCCTGGTTAAATTGTTGCGCAGCCACGGTGCCAGCCAGATTTGGGGCAGCAGCCGAATAATCAAAAAGCTGCCAAAGATGGCCACATAAATAAATGACACTTCTTTGGTAGAAAACATCAGCGCATTGCCCGCCGCAAACCACCACAGATATTTATCTTCTCGCGTCTGAAAGTAATACCAGATGGCAATAAAAACAATCATCGCCCAAACGATGACGTAAGTGTCGTGGCGAATGTAGCGGGAGTAGTAGGTGAGGTAAGGCGAGATGAGAAAAATGAAGCTGGTAGCCAGCCCGCCGATTTTACCCAGCCAGGGGCGCAAAAAGTAGGGCATCGCCACCAAAATGATGCCCATGATGGCCACCGGCGCTCGTGCCGAAAAGTCGCTGTCGCCAAACAGCCAGTAGAAAATGGGGGTAATGTGGAACAAAAACGGGCCGTGCATGAGCGGCGTATGGCTGAAGCCATCCCCAATGAAATATTGGTAGGAAAATTGGGTGTGAAGGCTCTCGTCGTGGCTCATTACCCGGTCGCCCAACCCCCAAAAGCGGGTGACGATAGCCGCCAGCAGGATGAGCAGGTAGGCGGTTTTTTCCCAGTCGAGGTTCAGGCTGGCCAGCAGCGGCCGGGATAAAAAGTCGGGTTTTGGTTCAGGTGTGGTCAGATCAGTCATAAAATATCCATCAATAAGCAGGTAATGGGGTAATTAATATCTTACCAGTGAAATTCTTGTACAGTGGGCAAAAATAATCAAAGATTTCGCAGATTGAAAAGATTTTATCTGCGTAATCTGCGAAATCTGTTGATAAAATCCTTTTTGGTTCTGGTTTGTCCAGGTTAAGTAATTGCGCAATTACTCAATTACTCAGTTTGTATTCATGGGCATGGCCGCTACCGGCGTGGGCGGCGGCGGGGCCGGTGTCATGATGATAATGGGTTCGGTTTGGTTGGCAACGGCCGTTTCCGTAGGCACCGTTTGGGTTTGGGTGGCGGTGGGCGTGTGGGTTGTCGTCGCCGTTATGGCCACAAGGGTGGGCGGCGACTGCCACACCGCAGATTGCGCGCTGCTGAACCATTGCCAGCCGCCCAGCAGCAGCACAAACATCATGGCCGCCATTGCCAGCTGGCGCGGCGCGAAGCTGGCCCAGAACGGCCGTTTCTTTCTGGGAATCGCGGGCATGCGTTGGGCCAGACGGCCGTTTTCTGCCAATCCCACCTGCTGCACTGTTTGCTTCACCAGCTGCCCCACCTGCCGCTCTTGCTGCACCTGGGTCAGCAGCGCCGGGTCGGCCCCGATTTGCCGGGTCAGCCGCTTTTTTTCAGCCGTGGGCAGTAAATCCAGCACGTACTCTTGCAGTAAATTGGTGCTGTTAGCCACAGAGCCTATAGAAATTTTTGAGATTTGCTTCAAATTCACTGTTCTCTCGTTTCTCTCTGTGGCTTTTTTATTTTCCGTCTCAATCATGGTCAATTTGCTCCGCCAACGCCTGGCGCAGGGCATTGTGTGCCAGACGCATTCGGGATTCGGCCGTTTTGGTGGGAATCCCTAAAATCTGGCCAATTTCCACGTAAGAAAATCCTTCGTAATAGCGCAAGACGGCCGTTTCCCGCAGCTTTTCCGATAGCTCCTGAAGGGCCGTCCACACCAGCTGCTGCTGCTCTGTCAGGTGCAGCGTTTCGGCTGGGGTGGGTGTGTCGGTGTCTGTTACGTCTCGCCCCGTTAGCTGGCCCAGCGAGAAAGTGGGCAGCCATTTGCGCCGCCGCTTGTTGTGGCAGCGACTGATGGCAATCTGATACAGCCACGTTTTAAAGGCCGATTTGTTAGCATCGTAATGGACCAGCTTGCGGAAGACGTACTCGAAGCTGTCTTGCAGCACCTCTTCGGCATCTTCCCGATTTTGCAGCAGGCTCATACAAAGCCGGTAAATCATGCCGGCATATTGGTTATACAGCGCCACATAGGCGCTTTCCTCACCCGCCAGGCAGCGCTGGATGAGCGCCTGGCTTTGCGGGTCGGCGTAGGTGGGCAGATTGGCCTGCCACGGCTGCAAGGTTTGGTCGGAAAAGTTGCTCATGATTGAAAAGCCGGAACACAGAGTTTCACTGAGAAAAACGGAGTTTCACAGAGAGCTTTTTCTCTGTGTACCTCTGTGGCTCCTCCGTGCAGCGCTGTGTTCCAAAAAAATCTTATCATTGTCTACTCACCAAATCGGCCCGTACCCAGACGATGGCCCGCTCTAAGGGCACAACGGCCGTTGAGTCACGGAAAAACCACCAGCGGAACGTGTCGTAAACGGCCGTTTCCGACCGTTCTGTGGCCAATGGCTGATTGCGGCGAATGGCAAAATCGGTGCCGCTGTAGCTTGCCGCCAGCGGCGCACCGCCACTTTCTGAGGTGATAATCACTTGCTGGGTAGGCGCCAGCGGCAGCGCGTTGAGCCGCTCCAGGCGAGCATAATCGCGTAAATACCAGTTCAGGGCGGGCACATCCAGCGTGGTGGCGATTTGCAGCTGGGTGTCGGAATTGGCCAGCTGCCGCGACAGGGTACGCAACATGCCGTCTAATTCACGTATAGCGCCATCGGTGCCGCTGCTCACCCACCGTTCGCGGGGGTTGTTGGCGGCTTGCTGGGCCAGCCACCAGCCGGTGCCCCATTGGTAAAAAATAAAGAAGCCCAAAATAGCCAACAGAACGCCCTGGGAAACGGCCGTACTGTCCTCTGACGCCACAAAATAGAGCAGCAGCCCTACAACCAAGAGGATCATCAGGATGACCAGCAGGTAGACAGTGCCTTGCTGCGGATCTTGCTGCACGATGCGACCAAATCGACCCAGGTTCACCAGCAAAATGAGTGAGGCAGCTAACCCAACCAGGCCCACACTGCCGCTAAACCAATCCCAGCGGCGACGCCAGGCGGCGTTGGTCATGATGCCGACCAGCAGCGCAGCGGGCAGCGTTAGCAGCAGGGCGTTGCCCATAAAATCCCGCTGGAGCAGCAGCAAAACCAGGCTGCTGCTGAGCCAGTAGACGGCAAACAGGGCCAGCGACTGGCTGCGGAGAATGGCCCAAACCAACCCCGCAGCACCTAAAATCACCAAAACCGGCTCGTATCGCCCAAACGCCAGCAGCGGATTCAGCGTGATTGGGCCGCCAAACTGCTGGAACCACGTTCCCGTCAGGCTGGCCGAAGCGCCCAGGCCGGTGGGCAGCAGTAGAAAAAAGGTACTCAGCAGCAGAAATATCACAAAGCCAACGGCCGTTCCCTGACGCCAATTCGTTTCGGTGGGCTGCACGTGCCAGCCCGCCACAAACAGGGAGAGCCCCAGCCGCGAATGAATCACCCAGGCCAGCAGCAGGGTGACGAAGCCGCTGTAAAACAGAACTGAACTGGTTAATCCCAGCCCCAGGGCGGCAAAGAGGGTGTACAGCCAGCGGGTGGCGGCCGTTTCCTGGTAGCGAATAAAGGCGACAATCAGCAGCAGCAGGGCAAAGAGGGCGATGCTGTCTCCCCCGGCGGTGCGGGCGGCGATGGAGTTGAGCGGTGAGATGGTGAGGAGAACGGCCGTTACCAATGCCCCCTGCGTTCCCAGCCGGTGGCGCAGCAGCCACGGCAGGTAAACCAGTCCCAGGCCAAACAGCGCCGGGATAATGCGCATGACGTTATCGCCAAAGCCAAACAGCTGGGTGAGCCAGCCGGTAAGGCTGAAATAGGCGGGGCTGATGGGGGTGAGAACGGCCGTGCCTGGCTGCCAAAACTGCCAAACTGCCAATGCCTCCATCGCTTCTGCATCAGACAGCGGCAGATGGCCTAAATTGGCCAGTCGCAGCAGTGCCGCCGCCAGCAATACCAGCCCCAACAGCCCGTCGGCTACAGTCAGTCGGCTTAACCAGCCTGCGACAGGCTGCCGGTGTATCGCTTGTGGTGTGGGGAAAATTTCCACTTCAATCTCCAATTTTCAGTATTCAGTAATCGGTAATCAGTAATCAGTATTCAATTAACTGACCACTGGCCACTGACCTACTGACTCTGCCAGCGGTAAATGGTAACAGAGCCGTTCTGGTAGGCAACTTCTAGCTGCTCGTTAAATTTGTTGAGGCCGGGTAAACGGCCGTCTACGCCATACGTGTTCCGCTCCAGATTGCCCACGTAAATGTAGGCGACATCGTACTGGCTTAGGGCGTTGGCAATATTGTTGTTTTCCCAGTTGGGCAGGGTGTAAATATCGCGCACCATCGGGTCGCGCTCGGCGGGTTCGGGGGTGCTGTAGCCGCGCCACTGGTATTGGTGCCCCGCCCAGCCCAGCAGCGTGGGAATCCCCGTGCTGGCCGAAACGCGCCCATGTCCCTGGGGTGAATATTGCCCGCCGACCGCTTCCACAATGGTGGGCGTGCCGCTGACGTTGTCGCGCAGCCACATGATGGCGGCGTAATCATCTGGGTTAAAGACAGCCATTTGGGCCAGCCCGTTTAGCGTCGCGGGCAGCCGGTTGGCCGACGCCACTGGGCCGCGATATTCAATCGCGCGGGATTGGACGGCGAGGATGGGAAAGAGTAGGGTGCCGAGGAAAACGGCCGTATACAATACCGTCACTCCTGCAGGCACCAGCTTCAGGCTGCCTTGCTTAGCCGCCAGCCACAAGTAGGAGAGGCTAAACAATCCCGCCACGCCAAACATCACCCATGCCTGGTAATAAAATTTAAACACCGTGTTCAGCCGCATCCCAAAATTATCCCGCAGGTAGACAAACTCCGGCCCCAGCGTCAGCAGCGCCCCGGTGGCGATCAGCAGCAAGACGAAGGGCAAGGGGCTTGGTGACAAGGTGACAGGGTGAGAGGATGACAAATTCTCTGTGTAACTCTGTGCCTCCTCTGTGTCACTCTGTGTTCCGCTTTTCTCAAACAGCCCCTGCCACACCATCACCACCAAACCCAGCAGCGCAGCGAGCATGAGGGTGACGCCGGGGTAGGCAAAGCGGGCTTGCAAGACGGTGGGGAGGAGGGTGGATACGGCCGTAAATCCCCAGCCCAACGCCACATTTCCCTCTGGTCGCGGTGGCAGCGTCAGGCCCAGCTCATTGGCCAGCCCCACAATCCGCCCCGCGCCATCGGCGCTGCTGGCGACCACCCAGCCCAGCAGCAGCGCCAGCCCAAACAGACCGAGAATGGGGGAAACGGCCGTAACCACCCCAGACCGCCACTGCTTAAACCGGCTGCGGCTCACCAGACTCAGCACAAAAGGCCAAATCGTCAGCAGCGGCAGGCCAAAAATGATCAAAAAGTGGGGCAGGCGGGTGGGGCGTACCAGCATCGGCAGCAAAAAAGGTGCGCCCGCCTGCGAGCGGAAGCCCAGATAAAACGGCAGGTAGAGCAAAATGGCCGGAATCGCCAGCAAGATGGCCAGCCAGACCGCTTCCGTCAGCCATTGGCTGCGCCAGCCAAAACGCCGCCAGCGGTTCAGCACAAACGCCCCCAGCACCACAAACAGATGAATCAGCACGTCCCAGGTATTGAGGAAAGAAAGCCCGCCCAGAACAATGACGGTGAGGAGCCAAAGCGGTTTGTTGGGGATTAGAGTTTGGAGGCTTGTCCTGAGCGTAGCCGAAGGATTGGAGATTGGAGATTGGTTTTGCTTCATCTCCAATCTCCGTCTACCAAGCTCCCCGTCTTCAAGCCACCACAGCATGGCCACTGCCAGACTCAAAAAGGCAAACGGCAGCGCCAATACGTGAGGGTGCATGTCGCCCAAAACGAAGCTGAAGCCGGGATACTCGGCAATGGGTTCCAGACCCTCAATGAGCTGATCCGCCAGCGAATGTTCGTTGATGACGCGAGAGCTGCGCCACCACCACCAGCCGCTGGCTTCATAGCGCGGGGCGCTCATTTCGCTGGGCGGGCTGTTGATATCGCGCACGTCGAGCCATTCCCAAAACGCGGCCGAACCGATATTGTTGCCGTGCAGCGCTTCCAGAATAATTTGTAGATTACCGCCAATGGGCAGGGCGATGGCGGCCATCAGACCTAAAGTTAGCGCCAGGCGGGCTGCCTTTTGCTTGAGATGCTGCCCAGAGCTGAACACCAGGTTGTAGACCAGCCCAAAAGCGCCCACGCCGGTTCCCGCCATCAGCCAGGCGATGCCTAAATTGAAAGCAACTGGTTCGGAAACGGCCGCTAATCGGGCCAGCACGGAAGTCATCACGTAGCCAAAATAGTAGTAGCTGATGGCAAAGCCAGAGAGCCACGGATCAACCGGCGGGAAAGTGGCGCTGCGCCCCACGGCGTTGAGGAAGGCAAACTCCATCGGCTTTTCTGTGGCGGCGATGGCCGGGTTTTGCGCCCGAACCCAGACCCACAGACCAAACAGCAGGGCAAAAATTAGCTCAGTGAGCAGGATATGGCCCCACTGCCCCCAAATCCAGGCGCGCAGCTCCGCCCCGATGCGCCGGTACGCCCAGTAGGACAGCCCCACCACGATGGCAAACGCCGCTAAAATGCCGCCCAGGTTATTCTGCAAAAAGCCCAGGCTGCCCAGGAACCAAAACAGATAGCTCACCAGCAGCAGCGACAGCATCTTGACAAAGGCGTAGCCCCGGTCTGGCAGCTGTTTGAAGAGATAAAAAGCGAGGGGGGTAACGGCCGTTCCCAACAAAAACAGCACCCCCCACCATCTTAAAGCCGCAAAAATGTCTTCCCAAGCCATACAATTACCAGAAATTGGTAATTAGGTAATTACCCAATTACCCAATTACTCAACGAAATCGCATCGTTATCCAAAACCTTATAAATGCTCGTCCCGGCATTCCGGTACACTTCTTCCAAAAGCCCCATTTCCACCATCTGGTCAAACTTGTTTAGCCCGACGGGGCTGTATAGCACCCATTCCAACTGGCCAACGTAGACGTAGCTTACGTCATATTTGGTCAGAATGTTTTGGGCTTCCAGAACGGCTTCGCTGTTGTACAGCGTATGCACATCCCGAATGCGCTGGTCGATAAACTGGCCGGGCAAAATGGCCCGCTGCTGCCGCTGGTGGCCGCTCCAGCCGATGATGCCGGGCAGACCGGTGTACATCGCCACCCGGTTGGTGGCGGAGCGGTAATAGTTGTCGTTGTACCCTTCGGCAATCACCGGGGAGCCAGGGATGTGCTGCTGCATCCATTTCAGCGCTTCGTAATCAAACGAGAGCGGCACGTTGGCCCCGTTGTCGAAATAGGTGGCGTAGGGCATGAAGGCCATGCCGTCCAGCGTAATCGGCGCTTCCTGGTTGAGGCGCACGTCCCATTTGGCCTTGGTGGCCAGGATGGGGTACAAAGCGGCTGCGGCGACCAGCACGCCCAGCACTGCCAGCCACGCCTTGCGCGTCGTTTCTTTCTTTTGAATGGATGGCCAGGCCCAAACGGCCGTTACCCCTCCCACCACGCTCAACATCAGCCACACCTGCATGTAAAACTTGAAGACGGTGTTCATTCGCCCCACGGTGTTTTCCACCACAAAAAACTCCACAAATAGGGTGATCCCCAGTGCCGAAGCGATCAAAATCAGCACAATGCGGCGAGCGACGGGCAGATCAGGTCGCAGACCAAGCAGACCGGCGACGACGGTGAGCGTCAGCACCACCGGAGCAATCCAGTAGGCCATGCGGAACAAAATGAGCAGCAAAATGATGTACAGCCCCAGAGCCAGCAGCAGCGGCGCGGCAGCCGGTTCCCACTGCCGCAGCCCTTCTTCCGTCCAGGTGTGCGTCCAGGTGCGGAACTCCCGCGCCAAGTGCGTGAGGACGAAGAACAAAAAGAGGCCGTGGATGATTAAATAGTTGCCCAGATAGCTGGTAGAACCATCCCAGACGCCAATCGAGTTGAAGCCAGCGCCAAAGTTGCTGGCAAACGGCCAGAAGAGCAGGAAGGCCAGGCCGATGAGCACGGCCGTTTTCACCCCAATTTGCCCCAGCAGTTGCAGGTTGAGGATACGGCCGTTTCCCTCAAACGCCGCATAAACAATTGCCAGCACCCCAATCACGGCATAGGTGGGCAAATCCCAGACGTTGGTTGCCTGCAAAACGCCAATCGCCAGCGCCCCGGTGAACCAGATCAGCGCCGTTTCCCACCAGGACGCAGCCAATGTTTCCGACTCGTCTCTGGCCCTAAGCACCAGCGACACCGCCCAGGCCAGCGCCAGCATCGTCAGCGGCAGGGCGATCATGTGGGCGTGCAGGTCGCCGTAGAGGAAGGTGAAGAAGGGAAATTCGGTGATGGGCGCGGCTTCGCCCTCGCTCCAGTTGAGAGCGCGGGTAGCGGTCCAGAACCAGTCGCCGGGGTAGATGGGAGCGGGCGTGCCGCTCATCACCTTAAAGCCGCCGTCCAGGGTGCGTACGGCCGTTCCCACCAGCGGTATCGTCTCTTCCAGCGTCGGATTTCCCGCCCGGTACCAGGCATTGGTCAACACGCCGACTTCACCCAGATTGCCCAGCAAAATGGCCAGCGTGGCGGCAATGAGACCGGCGGTGATAGCCTTTTGGTTGAGAGCGGTGATAATTCGACCCTCACCCCAGCCCTCTCCCTGAGAGGGAGTTGGGGCCGCTTGTTCGCTCCCCCTGGCACGGGGAGGGCCAGGGAGGGGGTAAATCCGCCGCCAGGCAACTAAATCATACGCAATGCTAAAGACCGCCATGCCGGTAAAGCTGAACAGCATCGACAAATTCAGGTTGTAGGCGATAGTGGGGATGATGCCCAATAGTTGGGTAAGCACACCGGCGTAGACAAAGCCGTAATAATAATAATTGATGTACCCTCCGGCAAACCAGGGATCGTAGGGTGGGAAGGTGGCGGATTTGAGAACGGCCGTAAAATAAGTCAAATCCATCGGCTTTTCGCCACCCCAAATCACGTCCCACACGTCCGGGTTCCGCACCCGAATGAAGATGGCCACGAGGTACAAACCAAGCGCCACCCCCTCAACCACGCCGATGAAGGCCAGATTTTCCCGCGTCCAGGCCCGAATCTCCCCACCGCGCCGGATGAGTACCAATCCGCTCAAGATGATGATCACAAGCAGCGCCAGCAGGTGTGTGCCCCGCGAATTGTGGAACAAATTCACGCTGGCGCTAAGCCAGACGAAATAGGAAATGAGCAAAATGGAGAGGATGCGGGACAAAATGTACCCTTTGCTGGGCAAGCCCCGGAAAATAGCAAAGGTTAGCGGGAAGGTGATCATTCCCAAAACGATCACCGTCAGCCACCAAACCGCTGCTGCCAGCCCCGGATTTTGGGAAAGCAGGCTGTCCGGGTTAAAAATGTCGCTGAAGGTGCCGTTGACCCGTTGGATGGCAACGGCCGTTTCCGACAGCATCAACCCATTGGGTGCCTGGGTCGCCTGACCCGGATTTTGGAAAATCGCCTGGCTTAAATCCACCTCGCCCAAAATAGCGACCGTATTGGCCCGGCTGTAGGCTGCCGTCTTGGCAAAAATCCAGACGGGCGGATGGTCGTAGACGCTGAACGCTTCTTCGGCGGCCAGGTCGCCCGGCGGCGGCCAGCCGATCTGTGGCATTTCGCCCCAGCCAATCTGCCCGGTAGTGTCGCTGATATAGAGCGGCCCTATTTTTAGCGGGGCGTGGAACTCCGCCACCAGCTCAAAGCCCAGCTCGCCGCTGAACAGCGCCTCAAAGTAGCGCATCGTCATCGGGTAGGTGAGCGGCAGGCGGGGCAGCGACCAGACCGCCCGCTGGCTGCTCAGCACAATGTAGTCGGCCTCTTCCAGCCAATCCACCATTTCTTGCCGCTTGTCTGGGCCGTCGGGGTTGGTGATGGGGCGCTGTCCGCCGGTGACTTCGGTAAAATGAGCGCCGTAGGCGGAACGGCCGTCTACATCATAAGGCAAAATACCGTCCCAATGCTCATTCATCAGCAGGCTGGTTTGGGCGCGGACGGGGCTGCCTGCGGTGAGTTCCAGGATGATCTGTTGGGGGGTGTTGGCGGGAACGGCCGTTTCTGGCAAAGCCAGCGTGTAGCTTGCGGCCGCTTCCTTAACAACCAGCTCGGTGGTCTGGCTGGAGCCGTTGAGCAGCCCGGCTTGCAGGGTGATGGCCTGGGCCTGGCCGATGGGGGATTCGGTGGGAATGAACAGTTTGTTGAGGCGAACGGCCGTCCAGGTGCCATCTTCGGGGAGAACTGCCGTTAAAAAGAGCGGATTGCCCCCCACCTGAAATTCGTACCCTTTGAGCGGCAGCGCTAGCTCTTTCGTCTCGCTGTTTGCTTCATAAATGAGCGTTGCGCCCGTGGGGATATTCTCAAACATCCATTCCGAGGCGGCGATGCGGGTGATGGGCTGGCGGTAAATTTCCACAAACGCATTGGCCCACAAAAAGCTGGGCACCACCACAAGGCCAACCAGCCCAGCGGCCAGCGCTTGTTTCAACGTGCGCTGCTGTTCACTTTGCCGCGCTCGCTGCCAGATGGCCCACAGCGCCCAGCCGCCCAGCAAAAAGAGGGTGGGGTAGATGGGCAAAAAGTAGCGGATCGATTTGACCCAGCGGGTGGCCATGAACAGAAAGTAGAGCAGGCTCCAGGTGACGGGAATTGCGTGAGCAATCCAGTCGGGCCGGGCGCGAACAATGCGCCACAACGCCCAGAACAGCCCTGCCCAGGCGGTTAGCCCGGCGGCGATCCCCATGCCGTACAGCACCATGTTGGTAAAGGGGAAGATAATTTTTGCCCGCGACGCCCATTGCAGCGCAGGCGGGAAGACTGCTTCCGGGCTTTGTTGATGCTGAATCTCCTCCATATTGCTTTGCCACTGCGGATTAAATCCCATGATGGCGCGCAGCAACACCGAAGTGGTGCCAGGTTCTTCGCCGGTTTGGGTGATCAGTGCGCTGCGGGCGATGGTGGCATCGGCGAAGGCGTACGGCTGGGCCAACCGGAACACCACCATCGAAACGGTAGCGGCGACCAAAACGCCGAGGAAGACCCGCTGAAAATCGAGTGAGCCGAGGCTGGTGTGGCGTATGCTGTGCCAGGTGTGTCCCCGCCGCACCAGCCAGACCACGGCCGAAATATTGATAATGACTGCCAGCGGGGCCACGTTGATGCGGGACGCCACCGCCAGACCCAGGGCGAGGCCAAATAAAATCCACCAATGAATTTGCCATTTCAGCCGGGCATCGCCAAAACCGGCGGCGCGTACGGCCGTATACACCGCCAGCGTGGTAAAAAAGGCGGCCCAGTTGTCCATCGTAAAGAAGTGGGCTTGCTGAATGGCCATAACGGCCGTTCCCTGGAAAAACGCCGCCAGCAAGCCTGCCTGCCAGCTGTACAGCCGTCGGCCAATGAGAAAGGTGATGAAAACGGTGATCAAATCAACCAGGGCAGAGAGGAAACGGCCGGTATGCTGCAAGCCGTAGAAGCTGTTGTAGGTTTGGCTGCATACGTCGAGAAAGCTGTTGCAGGCCGAGGTGGCCCATTCGGCAAAGTAGCGGGTGAACGTCATGGGGAAATTGCCGTAGACGTAAAACCCTTTGTCCACGTTGTACGGGTTCAGCGGCGACTCGGAGGTGCGCAGGTATTGGAAGAAGCTGTCGGCGGGGCGCAGGCGGCTGGCGACGTCCATCAGGAAAAATTCGTCGGGATGCAAGAAGTTGCCTTCGCCCCAGGTAAGCCCGGTAAAGCGAAAGGTGGCGGCCATCACCAGAATGAGCAGCAAGATAAGCAGGCTGAGCGATTCCCAGGAAAACGGCCGTTTGGGTGCTGCTACGGGTTCAATTGGTTCAGGAACGGCCGTTTCCGGCACAATTTCCTGCGTGTTCTCTTCCACAACGGTCATAGGCAATCAATTGTCACTGTGAGCAAGTTCGGTTTTGCGCCAGGCTTCTTCTTTTATACACAGTTACCCTTACAGTTTGCTTACTGATTCATGAGCTTTGGCGTAACTGCCAAGCCTGGGTGGTGCGAGGCACTGGCCAAACGATTCCAACCCATTGAGGTGCCTGCGGCCAGTGCCTTGCACCTGAGTGGTTACGCTTTGGCTCAAAATTGCCAGGATGTGCCAGCACAAAGGCTGAATTTTAGCTGAAACTGGCATCTTTTCCAACGTACCCCGGTGAAATCCAAGCTGTTGTCAATTGGAACAGCTGTTGGTTTTCCCATCCTCTACCCGCCAGGGAGCGGCCAAATCTGACGCAGGTAGGGCTGAATGCCGCGCTCTGGCTGCCAGTTTACGGGATAGCCCAGCGACACTTCTTCAAAACGAACACCGTCCCGGGTGTGGGTGCCGGGAATGTGCAGATGGCCGTAGACAACGGCCGTTACCGGAAACTTTGTGTGCCAATCTTCCGTCAGTTTGCTGCCGCACCAGATCGAAAAGCGGGGGATGCGCCGTAAGTTGACCAGATCATACCGCAGGGGGAAATGGTTGATGAGGATAAGGTTGCCGAGAACGGCCGTTTCCCGCAGCCGATCCTCGGTAAATTGGCAGCGGACATGGCACCATGCCTGCCGTGACGGGTACGGATCTGGATACAAAATGATCTCATCCGTGGCCACCACGCCAGCTGCTTCCGCCCAAGCCAGCGCCTCATCGGTAGACACGTCGTCGGGCCGAAAGCTGTAATCATACAGCGTAAAAATGGGAGCAATAAAAAGCGGGGGATCGCTGCCTGGCCATTGCGCAAAGGGGTCTTCCGGGGTCAGCACGCCAAATTCGCGGCAAATTTCCACCAGCTGAAAATATTTGGCCAGGCCGCGCTGGCTGTCGCCGTCCGTGGGAATGGTCCAGAGGTCGTGGTTGCCGGGGGTCCAGAAAACTTGGGCAAAGCGGTGGCTGAGCAAATCCATCGCCTGCCGAAAATGAGTGATCTTTTCGGCCACGTCACCCGCCACAATCAGCCAATCATGCGGCTGCGCTGCCATACGGCTCAGCGCTGCCCAATTTTCCGCATGGTTGATGTGCAGGTCGCTGATGGCGAGCAATTTCATAGGCGATGATCAGTGTTCAGTGGGTCGGTAATCAGTAATCAGTAGGGCTCTTTGGGAATGCATGGGGTTGACAGCCCGTGAAACGTGAAACGTGATGCGTGACCAGAGGTAACTCACGTTTCACGTTCCTAAATAGAGCCGCCTGAAATCTGGATCAGGTTTTGCAGCGCTTCTTCATCGAGAATGGTGAATTTTCGACCGCTGACTTTGACCCACTGGGCCCGGCGAAAGCGGCCCAGCGCCTTGTTGATGCTGACACGGGTCGCCCCGGTCATCTCTGCCAGATCGGTTTGGGTGAGGGAGAGTTCGATGCGGATGCCGTCGTCGGTTTTTTGGCCGTGTTGGGCGGCCAGCTGCAACAGCTGGCGTGCCAGCCGGGCGGGCAGATCGAGGAAAAATATGTCGCTAATCTGGTTATTGAGCCGCCGGATATGTTGGGCCAGGGTGTGCAGGACGTGCAGGGCAAAATCGGGGTTGTCGCTGATATAGCGGATGAACTCTTCGCGGTGCAGGGTGAGCGTTTCGGTTTCTTCCAGCGCTTCAGCCGTGGCGGAGCGAGGGGAATCATCCAGCAGGGCAAGTTCGCCAAAGAAGTCGCCCGCGCCAAATATGGCCAACATCGCTTCCTGGCCGTCCAGGGTGGAATGAGTAATTTTTACTTTTCCCTTGATGATGATGTAGAGCAGCCCACCGGGATCGCCGTGATGAAAGATGATCTGGTCGGGGCCAAAGCGCCGCATAACCAGTCGCTTGGAGAGGTTTCTGGCTTCATCATCATGCATGTTATTGAAAAATGGAACCAGCTGTAAGGCTTGCTTGGCGGCATACTTCTGATTTTTCATCGCGTCTCTTTCCTGTGGTGCAAATGGGTGCTAATTGCTTGCATTTAATTGTATCTCATCATACACACGATCCAAACTGTATTTGATCTGTCGTTTTAGCCAATCGGGTGGCAGCTGTGTATTGGGGTAGCGGCCTAAAAATTCCGGCAGATAGCTTTGAATTTCGTCACGCGGTCTTTGAGCGTCGATGTGATCCTGAATTCGTTGGCGCATGGCCTGGATGTAGTTGGCAACGACGGTAAGCGTTTGCAGGTTGCCCGGTTCGCCCCGCCCTGGAATGATGTGATAGATGGGATCGGGCCAGTTTTTCATTCGGTCGATGGTTTCTAGCCAAACGGCCGTATTTGCCTCACTCATTAAGGGGGGCAGGTTGGTCACGACCGTGTCGCCGGTAAACAAGACCCCCGTGTCGGGCAAATAAACGCCAATGCTGCCAGCCGTTGGTCCCGGCGTGGCAAAAAGCTGAATTTCACGACCCCCTCTCCATAGACCCATAAATTGGGTAAAGCTCAGGCTGGCATTTTCTACCGGGGTTTGGCTGAGTTCACGGCCGTTTTCCGGGTTGCGGCTGGCCAGACTTTCTAAAAGGAGCTGTGGATACCGTTTGTCGTAGCTGCGCAGCTTGTCGGCAGTGGCTTCATGGGCAATGACGGGCGCATTTAGCCAGCGGGCATTCAAAATACGATCGCCGTGATAATCGGTAAGAATGGTGTATTGCACAGGGCGCGGCGTCAGGGTGTGCAGCCGCATCGCCCAATCACGCGCTTGCCGTGGATAGGAGGGCACATCAATGGCTACAATGCCTCGCCGGGTGCGTATCGCACCCACATTGACCCCGTCGTATCCCGTTTCGATAAACACATTGTCGGCTATCTCTTGCATACAGTTCCTTCTTAGTGGATTTGCCCCAGAAGCAGGCGTTCTGCTTTGTCAATGGCCTGCTGCACGCGTGCCCGGTCGGAGCCGGGGCCACCGCCCTGGGCTATGGCGGCCGAACCGCCGCCCCCCGCTGACCCCAGTATTTGCAGGGCGGGCTTGATGAGCTGATTCATCTCGCCTGGGGCATCTTGGGAACGGCAAAAGAGCAGTTGTGATTTTTCCCCGGCCAAACCGAGCAGGGCAACAACCTGGCCGTTTTGGGTCAGGTGGTTGGCTAAAATGCGCAGTTGGGCCGGGTCGCTTTCTTCGCTGGTGAAGACATGGTTGATAACGGCCGTTTCTCCCACCTTTTTGCCGCTTTTTAATAATTCAACTGCTGTAAAATAGAGCAGCTGCTCTTGCTGCTTTTTCAACATGCGCCGATTTTCTTTCGCTTCTTCCTTCAATCGCGAAACGCTCTCTACCAGTTCGCTCTGGCCGGTGGTGAGGTCCGCCGAGAGCTTGTTTACGATACTGTTTTTGAGCCGGTAATCTACCAATGCCCGCTGCCCGCAGCAAAATTCTACGCGCAGCTGGTTGTTTTGGCGCTCCAGCTTTACCAGTTTGATCAGCCCGACTTCCCCGGTTTGGTTGACGTGGGTGCCGCCGCAGGCTGTCAAATCAAATTTGTCAATTTCAATCAGGCGTAAATGGCCGCCACGCACTGGGGGCAGCTTGCGCAAGGCCAGCTTTTGAGCCTGTTCCAGTGTTACAGAGCGAATGTGAACGGGGCGATTTTGCCAGATGATTTGGTTGGCCAGATATTCTGCTTCTTCAACTTGCGATGGACTAATTTGGGTAATGTGCAGGTCGATGGTGACGCTGTTATCGCTCAGGTGAAAGCCAACGGTTTCCGCCTGGGCAATCTGAATAAATGATTGCGAGAGGATATGTTGTCCGGTGTGCTGCTGCATGTGGTCGAAGCGGCGCGCCCAGTTGATCTGGCCAACGATTTTGTCTTGCCACAGATCTTTGGTGTCTAGCCAGTGCAGCACTGCTTCATCTGCTTCACGGATGGTAACGCGGTACACGGGAATGTTGTTGATGGTGCCACTATCAAACGGTTGGCCGCCGGAAGTGGGGTAGAAGAAGGTTTGGTCGAGGATGACGGCCGTTTCTTCTTGCCTTACTCTTTCTACAATAGTTGCTTCAAAGCGGGTGGTGTACGCATTTTGATAGTAGAGCCGTTTGCTTGTCATGCCAAATTTTCCACAGGGTGGGGTTTCATTATTTGAATAGGCACAATGATACCAGAATAATGGGTGGGTGCATCTTTGCAGCGGTAACAGGTGGATTTAAACGGCCGTCTACAGGAGAGAAATCAGGCAACTACTCAGCCAGATTGGGCCAATTTTCTCTGGTAATGGGGGCAGTGGCGGCCACAAATTGGCCCAATCTCCAGAGAGGCTTAGTAGTCACAAAATCAGGGCAAAACAGGGAAGATAAAGGGGTCAAGGAGTGTGTCAGGCCAGGGGCAGCGTGAAGTTAAAACGAGCGCCGCCAGAGGGTGAATCATCGACCCAGATACGGCCGTTGTGCGCCTCCACTGCCAATCGACAAAAAGCAAGACCCAACCCCAGCCCCTTGGCATTGGTATCTTTCGCTGCAACCCGCTCAAACTTTTCAAAGATCGATTCTCTAAACTGTTTGGGAATCCCTTTACCCTGGTCGCTAACCGAAATAAGCATCCGGTCATTTTCTGGCAGCATCTGGGCTGTGATCGTAATCGTCTGGGCTTCGGTGCTGTATTTCAGCGCATTATTCACCAGGTTAACCAGTACCCGTCGAATCATATCTTCTTCTACAAAGATGTGAGGCAGCTCAGCGGGCAGTTGGTTAGCAAAATGCACCCGCCGCTGATCAAAATTCGGTTGTTCAAATTCGTAAACTTCATGTACCAACAGGTTCAGATCGACGCGGGTTTGTTCTGTGATGGGCTGCCCTGCTTCCAATCGATTGATATCAAGCAGCGAATGGATGAGCGTTTCCAGGCGGCGACTGCTGCGCCGGGCAATATCCAGCATGGCATAGAGTGGCGTATTAATCGACTCGGGTGGAATTTCATATGCCAGCAGCTCCAGGCTAGAGATAACGTTGCCCAGCGGGCTTTGCAAATCATGGAACAGCATGGCGGTTAGATCTTCCCGCATTTTTTCCAGCTCCACCTGTTCGGTGATGTCGTGGTGAATCCATTGCAGCAGCTGGTCATCGCCGTGGAGGGTGCGCTTGGTATACACTTCCATCGGAATGGGTGGGGCATTTTTGGCCCGCACGTTGCTTTGAAACATCAAGACTTTATCTGAGCGAATTTTTTTGGCTTTGGGCAGTACGGCCGTATCCGGGTGCAAATCCTGTATTGCCATGTTCAGCAGTTCATGCCGATGATACCCCAACAAATCAGATGCCCGCCGATTGGCTTCCACAATTCGGCCGCGCATATCGGTTAAAATAATAGGGTCAACTGTATCCTGAAACAGGCTGATGTAGCGCGATTCTGCCGCAACCGTGCGGGCATACTGCTGCGCATTGGCAATAGCCGTACTGGCAATATTGGCCAGATTTACCAGCAAGTCCAAATCTTCTTCCGTAAACGTGCCGTCAATGGGATTGATCGCTTGAATCGTGCCCAGAACATCTCCTTTGAAGATCATTGGGGCACAAATCATGGCCACCGTTTCGTGGCCGGTTCGCTTGTCCCCCAGATGGTGAAAGCGCGGATCCAGGCTGGTATCCGCCACCAGGGCAGGTTCGGAATTATTCATAACCCAACCAGATAACCCCTGATTCCCCGGCAGCCGCAGCCCCACAATCTCTTCTGCCCCAATGCCCTCGGCCACTCGATACACCAGCTCATTGGTTTGTTTGTCTACCAGAGCAATGGAAATCGCTTCGGCATTCAGAAAATCATTCATTTGCGCCAGTAGAGATTGCATGATCTCATTAATGTCTAGCGATGAATTAATGACTCGGCTGGCTTCGTTTAGCAGCGCAGAGATTTTGAGTTGGCGTTGGGAAGCCTCAAACAGGCGTGCATTTTCTATGCTGCTGGAAGCCTGGTTGGAGATGGCGGTTAGGAGGCTGAGGTCTCGTTCATCAAATTGATTCACGCCTGCTTTGTGGATGGTAATCGACCCAATGACCCGATTGCGCACTGAAAAAGGGGTGCAAATAACGGACCAGGCGGTGTTGGTGGTGGCGTGCCCAGGGCGGGGCAGCCATCTTTCATCGTTTTGAGTATCGTTGATGATGCAGGGCATCTGATTGCGGATAACCCACCCAGCAACGCCGTTGTTCATGATCGTTTCTAATAATTCTTCAGAGTAGGTAGGGGGTGTTTGGCTTATATCATCTGTTAGCCAGGCATACTCTATTTTTAATGCTTCATTGACTACCAGGATGCTGCCGTCATCTGCTTCAAGCTGCTGCACAGACAGATTGAGAACCCGTGGGAGGATGAGGTTGATGTTGAGACCGTCTGCTTCTACCTGTTTTAACATGTCGTTGACGACATAGAGGGATTGCAATCGGTCGCTGTCTCTTAGCTCTGGTATGAAATCTGTATCTTGAATAGAGTGAACCATTTGAATCATAATACCACGATCCACAGCTGTTTCGCTACTGCTGATTTACAAGCTTTGTGTACTAGTAGCTTGTCGGAAAAGTCTGTTTTTCACAGATTAACACAGATTTTACTCAATTTTAGGTCAAAATCTGTGTCCTATTTTTCTTTCTCCGACAGGCTGCTAGATGAGCTGCAAGCTGGGAATAACGTCTAAATTTAAGGCGTCGCGACGGCCGTTTATAAAATGCCAATGGGCTGCCGCGCCAATCATAGCGGCATTGTCGGTACAGAGAATAGGCGTTGGGTATCGTACCGGCATCGGGGCAAGCTGCTCTGTCATGGTGCGTCGCAGTTCGCGATTGGCCGAGACACCGCCTGCCAGATGAACGGCCGTTACGCCATAAGCCAACGCCGCTCGTTTTGTTTTGGTAACCAGGGCTTCCACGACGGCCGTTTGAAAGCTGGCCGCCAAATCCTCAACAGGTAATTTTGTCTTGTCGAAATGTTTGATTTGCCGGGAAACGGCCGTTTTTAATCCGCTAAAGCTAAAATTAAAGCCATCTTCCATTAAGGCCCTGGGAAACTTAAAGGCAGTGGCGCTGCCAGATGCCGCCAGCTTATCGATGGCGGGGCCACCGGGGAAGGGTAAGCCCAATACGCGGCCCACCTTGTCGAACGCTTCCCCTGCTGCATCGTCCAGCGTACCACCCAGATGGCGGTAACGGCCGTGGTCGGTCATCAGATACAGCTCGGTGTGCCCACCGCTAACCACCAGCGTCAGCAGCGGGAATTCGATCTGGTCTACGTGTTCTGTTAGCCAGAGTGAATAGATATGGCCTTCAATATGGTTGATGCCCAGAAACGGTTTGTTGCGGGTCAGGGCCAACCCTTTGGCCATATTCACCCCTACCAACAGCGAGCCAACCAGCCCCGGCCCACGGGTTACGGCGATGCAGTCGATGTCGTCCAGCCCCATGTGGGCTTCTTCCAACGCTTGCCGCACCACCGCGTGAATCACTTCCACATGCTGGCGCGAGGCTACTTCTGGGAAGACGCCGCCATACTGGGCGTGCAGGTCTACCTGGCTGGCGATGATGTTGCTGAGAATGACACGGCCGTCTTCCACCACCGCCGCCGATGTTTCATCACACGACGTTTCAATGGCTAAAATGCGGCTGTTTTGCATGGTTGATGTCATAGTTTTTTGAATCGTTGTTTATTCCGCCGCACAGTTTACCAGGGATTGCAGTAAAATTTCAACCTGTTCGGGCAAAATGGTGCGGGGATCGATGTGGAAACGGCCGTCCTGTATCCGACCAATCACCGGAATTTTCTCCTGTCGCAGCTGGTTGGCCAGCTGGTCTGGCTCTTTGTGGTTGATGGCGACCAGACGACTCGGCAGGCTGGTGCCTGGTAAGCTGCCGCCGCCGACGGTGGAACGGCCGTCTATCACCTCTGCCTTAATGCCCATCTCCTGCAACCGGGCCGCCCAGGTATCCGCTTCGTCGCTAATTGCCGCCAGCGGGCGGGCAATCATGTGCCAGACCGGAATCTCTTCGAGGGCATTTTCAGTTAAGTAATGGGTTAGCGTGGCCGATAGACCTGCCAGGCAGAGCTTGTCGGCCCGTACGGCGCGGGCCAGCGGGTGCCGCTTCAGCTGGGCGATAAGGTCCTGGCGACCAACCAAAATGCCTGCCTGCGGGCCCCCCAGCAGCTTGTCACCGCTAAAAGCGACCACGTCTGCACCGGCAGTCAGCCCATCCAGCACGGTTGGCTCTGGCTCCAAACCGTAGGGAGCGCTGTCCAGCAGCGCCCCGCTGCCCTGGTCGTACAGCAGCGGCAGGTTGTGGGCGTGGGCCAGTTCGGCCAGCTCCGTCAGCGACGGTTCGCTGCTAAAGCCGATGATTTTGTAGTTGGAGTAATGGGCTACCATGAGAGCGGCCGTATTTTCCGTGATGGCGTTGGCATAATCGCGCAGGTGGGTGCGGTTGGTGGTGCCCACCTCCACCAATTTTGCTCCAGACTGGACCATGACGTCGGGAATACGGAAGCCGCCCCCAATTTCCACTAGCTGCCCCCGGCTGATGATGACCTCTTTGCCCTGGCACAGGCTGGTGAGCATGAGCAAAACGGCCGCTGCGTTGTTGTTTACCACCAGCGCCGCCTCGGCTTCGGTGAGGCGGGTGAGCAGCTGCTCGGCATGAACGGCGCGGGAGCCGCGCTGGCCGCTGGCCAGGTCGTACTCCAGGGTGCTATATCCTTTGGCGGCAGCGTCGATGGCGCTGCGGGCGGCGTCGCTCAGTGGGGCGCGGCCTAGGTTGGTATGCACAATGACCCCCGTGCCATTGATGACCGGTTGCAGGGTGGGGGCGAGGAAGCTTTCTAGCCAGAGGCGGGCGTTGTCTACCAGCACGGCATTCATGGGGGCGTAGCGGGCCTGTCCGTTGAGAATCGCGCTGCGAGCAGCTTCCAGGCTGTGGCGCAAGCTTTCGACAGTGAGGTTACGGCCGTATGCCAGAATCATGTCTACGGCAACGGCCGTATTCAACAAACGATCCACACTGGGCAGTTCACGGAGTAAAGATTGGTTTTTTTCTTCAGTCAACGGTTGGTTACTCATAGTTTGATTGTGAGGTGATCGGTGTGCGGTGGTCAGTAATCAGTGAGTCAGTAATCAGTAATCGGTAATCGGTGGGTCAGTTTGGTGAATATTGAATTATGTCAAGTTGGTGCTGGCCGCACGGCTGCGAATTTGCAGCATTAGTTCAAACAGGATCAGGATGGCGGCAACCAGCAGGGCCACTGCCAGGCCGAAGGAGCGGTTCATTTGCAGCCAGAGGCAAAATGCTACCCAGATGCCAGCGGCCATTGATTGGCGCAGTGCTACCATCAGATGGGAAGATTCCATTTCGCCAAAGCGGCGGTCGGTGTAGGCGGCAAATCGGCGGTTGAGCAGGTAAGAAATAGGCAGAATTAGGCCCGTAACGGCCGTTAGCACCGTTGCCAAAAAAACCAGAATAATCTCGAAATTGGCCGCTTGCAGCAGCGAGGCCGCATCGGCCCTGTCTTGTGCCGCCGCCCGCACCAAATCGAGACGGTTAATATCAACGGGCCACCAGCTGTTTATCACATATTCCATGGCAAGCAGGCCAAGGGCCAACAAGAGCACACCTAAAACCAGCGCTGAAATAAAGGCGAAGCGTTCGTTTTTTTGCATCGCGTAATTATACCCTCTGTGAACTGGTTGATTCAATCCATTTTTTGTTGGAGCAGATTGAGCAGCGCCAGGCCATATGCCTCGCTGGGGGAGACGGCCGTAATCTGCACCACATCTTCTGCCAGTAAAATTTGGCACTGGTACCCTTCTGGCAGGCGCACGAGTTGATGAAAACGGCCGTTTCTAGGCATCAATTCCACTTCTAACTGTTCGCGCAGCTGGCTCTCCGTTGGCAGCCAGACCGCTTCATGCGTCAGTAAATAATCCATGGCCCATTCCGCCGTGCCGTGAAACACCACCGCTGGCCAGCCGCGCAGCAGCTCCATCGTTACCATCATGTCCGACAGCACAAAGATACGGCCGTCCATATCCCGGTCTGGAATGGCGAAAAAATCGTGGATGCTGGTGTGCCACACCAAACCCGCCTCTTTTAGCTGCATCGCCAGAGCCAAAGAAATCATGAAAAATCCTTTTGGGCTTGCCAACTGGCCTACCCGAACATATGATCCACAACGCATGAACGAGACTTTTACCCATCTACGCATCCACTCCCATTATACCCTCTTAGGCGCAACTGCCACCGTGGAACAGCTGGTGGCCCGTGCCGCTGCCGAGCAGATGCCTGCCCTGACCCTCACTGACAGCGCCGCCCTGTATGGCGCGGTCGCTTTTAGCCAGGCGTGCCGTGCCGCCAATATTCAACCGATTCTGGGCATGACGCTCAAGGTAACTTTGCCAGAAGCGCTCAATTTGCCCGGCCCAGGTTGGGGAGAATTGGCGCTGTTGGCCAAAGGAGCGGCTGGTTACAGATCGTTGTGCGGCCTCTCCTCGCTGGTGCAGGGGAGTGCACAGCGGGCGCAGCTGCTAGATCGTGGCCTGGATTGGGATGCGCTTCGGGCATACACGGCCGGTTTGATCGCCATCGACAGTGGGCAGACGGGCTGGCTGGTTCGACTGGTACAGGCTGGGCAGCCACAAGCGGCAGCCCGGTACGCTTCACGGTTGGCCGGGCTGTTTGAGGCTGATGGCTATCTGGGGGTGACGCTGCACCAACCGTCCGATTTGGCGCTGGCGCGGGAAACGTTGGGGGTGGCGGCCCGGTTTGGCCTTCAGCCGGTGGCGTTGCAGCCAGTCTACTGCCTGGAAGCGGCCGAAGCACCCCGCCTGCGGCTGCTGGCGGCGATTGACCAGAACTGCCATCTGGCCGAGGTGCCTGCCGAGACGCTGCCGGGCGGTGGCTTGCCAGGGTCGGAACTGCATTGGCTGCCAGCGGAAACGGTGGCGGCACGATTCGCCGACTTGCCGGATGCGCTGGCGGTGGTGGGCCAAATTGTGGCCAAATGTGAACCGGCGTTGCCGGACGGCCGTCCCATCTGGCCCAAGCTGGATTTGCCGGAAGCGCAAACGCCCGAACAGGCGCTGGCATTGGCAGCGCAAGATGGCATGGCGCAAAAATATGGCCGTTCCCCCCAACCAGAAATCAGCACCCGCCTGGAAAAAGAGCTGGCGTCGATTAACCAGCACGGCTTTGCCCCGCTCTTTTTGCTGGTGGCCGACATCACCCGCTTTGCCAGAGAAACGGCCGTACCGGTAAACACGCGCGGCAGCGTGGCCAATTCGCTGGTGGCGTACTGCCTGGGCATCACCAATGTGGACCCCATCGCCAACGAACTGCTGTTTGAACGCTTTCTTAACCCGGCGCGGGCCAATCTGCCTGACATTGACCTCGATTTTTGCAGCCGCCGTCGGGACGAGGTGCTGCATTACGTGCGCCAAAAATATGGCGAAGATCGGGTGGCGCTGGTGGCGACGATCAGCACGATGCAGCCAAAATCGGCCGTGCGGGAGACGGCCAAGGCGCATGGCCTGCCCGAACCAGCGATCAAGGCGCTGACGGCGCTGCTGCCTCGTGGCTGGCACCCTGACCCGCGTCGCCGCAGCGAAAAAACGCTGGATGATTTGCTGGCCGAAGTGACAGATGTCACCCAGCATAAAATTCTGGCAGCCGCTTTTGAGATTATCGGCCAGCCGCACCATCTGAGTGTTCATCCGGGCGGCATTGTCATTGTGCCAGGGCCGCTGACCGATTTTGTACCGGTGCAGCTGGCCCCGAAAGGGTTCCTGACGACGCAGTACGATCATCGGGATGTGGAGCTGATTGGGCTGCCCAAGATTGACCTGCTGGGGATTCGGGCGCTGACGGTGCTGGCAGACACGGCCGAAGCGATTCGTGCCACCCTGGACCCCGATTTTGATCTGTTGGAAATACCGCTGGATGATGGGGCAACGGCCGTTCAGCTGCAACAAGGCGAAACAATCGGCGTTTTCCAGTGTGAATCTGCCGGGGCGCGGCGCACCTTGCGCCAGCTGAATGCCCGGCACATTCGGGATTTGGCGGTGGCCAATGCGTTTTTCAAGCCTGGACCAGCCACGGGCGGCATGGCCCAGGCGTTTGTGCGGCGCTATCGGGGGGAGGAGGCGGTTCACTTTTTGCATCCGGCGCTGACCTCGATTTTGGGCAGCACGCAGGGGGTGATGCTGTTCCAGGAACAGGTTTTGCGCGTAGCCACCGAGATTGCCCATCTCAGCTGGGCCGAGGCGGACCATTTGCGGCGGGGCATGAGCAAGTTTCAGGCCAAAGAGATGGCCACGATGCAGCAGCGCTTTGAAGCGGGCTGCCAGCAGCAAAGCGGCTTCACGCCGGAGCAGGCGGCCACGCTGTGGGAGCAGGTGATTGCCTTTGCCGGGTATGGCTTCAACCAGGGTCACGCCACCGCTTATGCCGACGTTAGCTACCGCTCGGCGTATCTGAAGGCGCATTATCCGGCCCAGTTTTTGTGCGCCCGGCTGCGGGATTACGGCGGCTTTCATCACCCGGCCATCTACATGGCCGAGGCACAGCGGCTGGGGATTGAGGTGCGTCCGCCGCACGTCAATTTTAGCGGGCGGAAGTTTACGCTGACGGTAGGGGAGATTAGAGATTGGAGATTGGAGGTTGACCTTGAGACGACCCCATCTCCAATCTCCATTAACCAATCCTCCATTTTATGGATGGGGCTGGGGCAGGTGCGGGATTTGCGACGGTCGGCGGTGCGGCAGATTGTGGCGGCGCGGCGGGAACGGCCGTTTACCCACCTGCGTGATTTGTTGAGCCGGGTCGATTTGCAAAAGAAGGAGATTGTTCACCTGATCCAGTGCGGGGCGCTGACGGGGCTGGGCGAAAGCCGGGCGGCGCTGCTGGCGGAGGCGGCGGATCTGGCGCGGGCGGGCAGCGCCGGGCAGCTGGCGTTTGATTTGGGGTTGAAAGTGACGGTGGAGAGGGAAAGTTTGGCGGAGCAGTTGGGCTGGGAAACGGCCGTTTTAGGCTGGCCCGTGTCGGCGAATCCGCTGGCGGTGGTACAGGGGCAAACCCGTGATGATGTGCCGCTGCGCCTGCTGCCAGGCCTGCGCAACCAAAAAACGACGATTGCCGGAGTGCGCCTGCCCGGCTGGACGGGCGGGCGGGGCTTCTACTTTGGCGATGGAGACAGTTTTGAGATTGTGCAGCTGGAGAAAACGGCCGTTGCCCAAACAAAAATCAAATCATGGCTGCCTTACCGGCTCACTGGCTATTGGCGGGAAGATGCCTGGGGTGGAGGCTGGTTTGAAGCGATTGGGAGCAAGGAGATTGGGGAGTAGAAAACGGCCGTTTTTCTTTTTCCATTGACTATCACAAAATCTCCACGAACCCGGCATCGCCATGAACCCGAATGCGCTGCCCGGTTTTGATGCGCTGCGTGGCGTCTGGCACGCTGACAACGGCGGGAATGCCGTACTCGCGGGCCACGACTGAGCCGTGCGTCATCAGGCCGCCAATCTCCATGACCAGGGCGGCGGCGTTGATGAACAGCGGCGTCCAGCCTGGATCGGTAAACGGCGCGATGAGGATTTCCCCTTTGGCCAGGATATCTTTGTTGGGGTCCAGCACGACCCGGGCAATGCCTTCAATGGTGCCGCTGGAGGCCGCAACGCCTACCAAAGCCCCATCCGGCAGACCATCCCGGTTGGGCTGTACGTACACAATTTCGCCGTCGCTGGTGAGAACCCGGGGCGGGGCGAGCTTGTGAAAGCGGGCAAACTCGGCGCGGCGTTGGGTGATAAGCGGCCGTATGTCTCGCTCCGGTTCCGCCACAAAACCGATCAGCTCGGCTAAATCCAGGTGCCAGATGTCGTCGAGGTGGTCGATACGGCCGTTTGCCACCAACCCTTCCCCCGTTTCCAACAGCACCTCTTTCACCACCCCAAACAGCTTGATGATGAAAAATTTGGGATGTTCCCGCCCCGGCGTGTAGTGACGCACGTCCCGCACCAGGCGGCGCACCAGTGGACGGCGCACAAAACCGAGCAGGCTGTGCCCGGCGGCATCGATCAGGCGATTGGCGGCGGCTTCGCCAGCGGCGGCCATTTGGGCGTGATGGGCGCGGTGGCTGCCTGGGGCACTGTGCTGTAGATTGCCGATCACAAATTGCAGCAGCGAGGTGGGGTCTTCGCGCCAGCGCAGCCGCGAAACGTCAATCTCTGACGGGCCACGCATGCCGTATTGCGCCAGAAATTTGGCCCAGCCTGCCAGGAAAGGAGAGCTGCCGGGCACCGTCTGAGCCGTGGTCAACGCTGCCAGCGGGGGATATTGCTGAAAATGGGCGACTAATTCTGGCGATTGGCGCACCAAATCGGCCAGATCACCCACGGCCAGATCCATCTCGGTGGTGACATTGCCGGAGAGGCCGCGGGCAACGGCCGTTAGATCCTCCGGGTTGGCGCGATGGCCCAGCAGCTTAGCCAACAGCCGCTGCGAAGCGATGCCGCTGGCCACCAGCGCCGGGAAAGCGGGCAGGATGCGCCTGAACATTTGCCCCACCTCTTGTTCTGTTTGGCGCAAGCGGGCTTCACCGGCAGATTGGGCCAAAATGCGCTGGCGGCTGGCGGCCACCATCTGATCAATTACAGCGGTTTGCTCAGCCAGGGTAGCTGCCGGATCGCGCCAAAAGAGGAAGGAAACGGCCGTTTTCACAATAGGTCCAATATAAAACAGCACATCGCGCAGGGTTGGCTGCGGTTTGAGCCGGGCCAGCTGGGGCACAAAATCGGGGCGGGCCAGCACCACTTTGATGCCCGCAGCTATCATCTCATCGGCGATGGTTAAGGCAGTGGGCACAACTTTGCGCCCCAGCCGCAGGTTGAGCAGGTGGGACAGATCCAGGTACATGCGGCCACCGGCAGCGCTGATGTTGAGTGAGCGGCTGGTGAGGCCAGCGGGCTTCAGGGTGGGAAATGCCAGCCGCCACAGGTCGATACCCATTCGTTTGATGGGATCAAGCATCACCTGGGCGTGGCTCAGGCTGACGTAGAGGTGCAGCGCGTCGTCTGTCGGGCGCGGCGTGGGCAAGGGAAACAGGGTGGTGATGGGGCGGGTTTGCAGCAGGTAGGTTTGGCCATCGGCAATGGCCCACTCAATGTCCTGGGGAGTGCCGTAATGGTTTTCAATGCGCTTGCCTAGTTGGGCCAGTGTCACCGCCTGGGCTTCGCTGAGCACCTTGGCCGTGCGCTGTTCATCGCTGAGGGCTTCCTGAATGGTGCCGCCGTGGGGCAACGGCCGTATGGCCAATTTCTTGTCCCCAATCTTTACCTCAACCAATTTATTGCTTCGTGTATCCACCCGATACAGGTCCGCGGAAACCAGCCCGGCGACCAGCGCTTCACCCAGCCCATAGCTGGCATCAATCGAGGTGATGTGCCGATTTTGGTTGACCGGATCAGCTGTGAACAAGATGCCGGAAACTTCCGGCAGTACCATCTGCTGAACCACCACGGAAAGCGCCACCTCCTGATGATCGAAGCCGTTTTGCTGCCGGTATAAAATGGCCCGGTCGGTGAAGAGGGAGGCCCAGCAGCGGCGCACGGCATCGAGCACGGCCGCTTCCCCACGCACGTTCAGGTAAGTGTCCTGCTGCCCGGCAAAGGAGGCGTCGGGCAAATCCTCGGCGGTGGCGCTGGAGCGCACGGCGTAGGCGGCGTTGGGGTCCAGATTGTGCCAGGCGTGGCGAACGGCCGTAGCCACAGCATCGGGAATAGGCACGGCGTGCAGCGTTTGCCGAATTTCTTCACCAATTTTGCGTGTAGCCATTAAATCTTCAGCTGGAATTGCGCTCAGGGCGGCATAGAATTGGCTCATTTGGGGACAGTTGGCCACAAAGTGGTGGAACGCATGAGTGGTCACACAAAAGCCGGGCGGCACGGGAAAACCGGCGCGGCTCATCTCGCCCAGATTGGCCCCTTTGCCGCCCACCAGTGGCAGGTCGGCGGCAGAAATTTGGCTGAAGGGAAGGATGCATGGCGTATCTTTCATCGGTTTCCTCAATGGTTTGGGTTAAAAATGGTGGTCGTGGGGTGAAATTCGCTCCAGCCAAGCCAAAACTGGCGCTGGATGGGCAGCGGGTGGTTGAGGTTGGGACGGCCGTCTTCGGTCTGGCGGCAGGCGTGCAGCCTGTCATGCTGTCGATCGTACAGCACGACGAGCGGAACGCCGCCCAGACTGTCTTGCACTATTTCTACGGCGTACAGATGGGATAATGGATAGGCACGCGGCTCGCCGTTAAGAATCAGGCCACCGACCTCTTCATGGGAAGGGAGACGATTGTCGTTGCGGTTAAGCCCCGGTGTTTTGTAGCTGCTGGCGAATTTCTCCAGCAAAAATTCGATCCGGTTGAACGACAATAAACCTTTTGGCGGATTGGCTGGTTCGAGGGAAACGGCCGTTTCCGGATGCCGCATAACCCAATCGTGCCAGGTGGTTTGTTCACCACCAATCAATTCAAGTCGGGCGCCGGTAAGCGGCCCGTGCAGCGCTTCGCCCGTCGCCTGCTGCCAAACGGTGCCTGTTTCGCGGTCTTGCATGATGAGGTTGCGTCGCCAGACACCCAGTACCTCAAAGGTGAGGCGCTGCCCGTGGACTGCTGCGGCATACACGAGGCCGCTGCGGCAAGCCGCTCAGTACGCGGCCAAAACGGGCGTCTGGCCAATCACGTCGTTGATGAGGTGGCGCGGTACTAAATTGTGGTAGGTCCAGGCGTGCGGCTGATCACCAACGGTGGCCCCGAGGATAACGGCCGTCTCTGCCAGATTCGCCCGATTTGCTGGAGCATGGGGCGGATTGATCAGGTCTACAAAGATGCGGCGTGGCTCTAAAAATTGGGCCTGGAGCGCAAAAATTGTCCCCGGTATCAGGGCCAGTTTGCGCGGCAGCGATGGCGTGCGCCGCCACGCTGTCCAAATGAGCGCCCAGCCGACTAAACCAAGCGTGCGCCGCAGGACGTTTACTTTGCCCAGCCGCGCCAGGAAGCCAATGCCTAGTTTGGGCACAAAGGCGGCAATCAATGGGGCCAGACCCCCCAGGGCAGCAACAAAAACGCCGAGTATCGATCTCATTTTTTCTCCCTATGGTTGTTTCAGACCGTCTAAAAAGAGCCTGGTGATGAAGACGGCCGTTTCCTGCGGTTCCGGATCTGGTAGATTGTAGTACGTGGGCATAATCAGGCTAAACGACAAAATCATCCCCAGCAGGGCGGCAGCGGCTTGCCGGGGATCGCTGGGACGCAGCTGCCCGGCGTCCATCTGGCTTTGCAGAAAGTTGGCCACCCGGTTGAGGCTGCGCTCTTGAAACGGCCGTAAACCAACCAGATGTTCATGCCATTCGTGGGCGCTGCTAAAGCTCAGGTGATGGATTAGGATTCAATATCACATCGAAATTGAACCCTTGCGGAAGTCTGTTGGGCCAATCTTCACATTGATCAGCACGGGACGGCCGTTCCCCGCCACCATTTTGCCCTTTTCCAACGTCTCTACCACCTGAGCCGGATCGTCCACAAAAAAGCCTTCGCCGCCGTACCCCTGGGCCACCAGATGATAATTGGTTTGGGCCAGCTCTGTGCCCAGCGGCGTGCCCAAAATTTCCACCTGGTCGCGGGCAATCTGTGCCCAGGAGGCATCGTTGCCAATCACGGCGATGATGGCCACGCCGTGCCGGGCGAAGGTGTCAAACTCGGCCAGCGAATAGCCAGCGGAGCCGTCACCGTACAGCAGCCACACTTCTGCTTCCGGGCGGCACAGCTTGGCAGCCAGGGAAAAGCCGCCGCCTGCGCCCAGCGTGCCAAACGCGCCGGGGTCCAGCCAGGAGAGCGGCGCGCGGGGCCGCACGATGTAGCTGGCTGTGGCCACAAAATCGCCCCCGTCACCGATGAGAATGCTGTTTGCGGCAACGGCCGTTTCCAGCTGCTGGCACAGCCAGACCGGGTTCACCCCTTCGGTTTCTTCCCTCGCCGTCTGGCTGATTTCCGCATCACGGGCGGCGTCACGCTCGGTGAGGCTGGCGCGCCACGATGTCCAGGTGTCGTGGCGCATTTCAGGGCTCCAGTTATCGGCCAGCATCCGCAAAAAGGCGCCCGGATCGGCCAGGAAACCCATCGTGGGACGGCGGTTTTTGTTTAGATCTTCTTTGCTGCGATTGATAGAAATGAGGGTGGTGCTGCGGGGAATGGTACGGCCGTATCCCAACCGAAAATCCGCCGGAACGCCCGCCAAAATGATCACATCCGCTTCGCGCAGGGCTTTGCTGCGTTTGTGCCGCAGGTGCAGCGCGTCGCGCCTGAGCAGGCCACGCGCCATGCCAGAGAGGTAGGTGGGAATCCCTAATTTCTTAACCGCTTGCTGCAGCGCTTCACTCTGCGGCGCGTCGATGAGGGCCTGGCTGCCGATGATGAGTAACGGCCGTTTGGCGGCCAACAGCGCCTGCGTCACTTTCTTAATCCCGCTTGAGCTGGGCAGCGTGGGAATGACCGGCTGAGGGTTGCTGGCGCGCTGTTCCCAGGCGCGGCCAAAGGTACGGCGCAGATGAGCCTCAAAATAGAGCTTCATTACCTTGCCCGGCAGCCCTTTGCCTGCCGAATCCAATGTCCAGCCGCGCACCAGCGCTTCTGGATAGAGCAAATCGATGGGAATTTCCAGGAAGACGGGGCCGGGCACCCCCTGTTGGCACACCCGGAACGCTTCTTCCAGCAGGGGTACAATGTCGCGCACCTTTTTGGCGGCGCGGGCCCACTTCACAATCGGCTTTACCAGGGCCATTTGGTCAATATCTTGCAGGGCGCCGCGCCCCTTTAGCAGCGTGGCCGCCGAGCCCCCGATGAGCACCAGAGGGGATTGGGCCATCTGGGCATTTTTGAGGGCGGTGATGGTGTTGGTGACGCCGGGACCGGCGGTGACGGCGGCCACGCCGGGCACACCTGTTAGTCGGGCAGTGGCGTCGGCGGCAAAAACGGCCGTTGCCTCATGACGCACGTCAATCACCCGAATGCCCTGCTGTTCTGTCCCCACTAAAATAGGAGAAATGTGCCCGCCGCACAGCGTATACAAAAAACGCACGCCCTGCTTTTGCAACACTTCAGCCACCAATACGCCGCCATTCATCTCAATTATGATAATCACGCTCCTTCAAAAATAAGAAACGGAACACAGAGTTACACAGAGAAGACGCGGTGATTAACCCGTGTAGCTAATTTTAAAAATAATCCCCGTCGCCCAATCCGCTACGTAAAGGCTGCCGTCTGGCCCCGTCCGTACGTCAATGGGGGCGGCAAAGCCGGTGGCAAAGTTGACCGGAGGGGAGGAGCCGCCCGCGCCGATGTGCATTACTTTTTGCGCGCCGGGGAAAGCGCTCCACAGCGTTACAAAGATGGCGTTCCTGTAGCCTGGGAATTGATCGCCGCTGTACGCCTCGACCCCGGTGGGGGAGGAGCGGGGGGTAAAGGTGACCAGCGGCGGAATGACGTTGACGCCGGGTGGGGCGCTAAAGCAGACATCGCAGTCGTAGTAGGGGTAGCCGTGGTTGGCTCCGGGTACGACGCGGTGCAGCCGTTCCGGCGGGTTGTAGTCTGGGGCGTTGTCGCTGGCCCAAAGCTGGCCGTTGGAATCCCAGGCGATGTCGTACGGGTTGCGGAAGCCTGTGGCATAGATGGAAACTTCGCCTGTGTCCGGGTTAAAGCGCAGGATGCTGGCTTCCAGCGGGTGCAGCTCATCCGGCTCCCCAGCGTTAGGGCCAATTAAAATTTCGCCATGATCGGCCCGCGCACCGACACCTACATAGCCGAAGCCGTCTGGACCGAAGGCGATGCCGTGTGCGGCGTGGAAGAAGGTGTAGCAGCAGGGCAGGCCGCCAATCAGCTGCCCACGATTCACGACGGAAACTTGCGCCTCGCCGTCGATGTTTTCATCCCGTACCCGGCTGGAGACGTAGAGCTGGTTTGTGCCGGGGCGGAAGGCGATGCCGGTGGGGGTTTGGAAACCACCGACGTAGGTGCTGACCCCGCCCGCGCTGTCCATTTTGTAGATGGTGCCTGCCTGGACGGCGATGTAAAGCTGTCCGTCTATCGGGCTGAAATCTATGCTGGTGGGTTGGCCTTCCACACGGCCGTAATAGCTCACCGTAAAGCCTGCGGGCACGTTGATCCGGTTGACCCAGCCTGCTTTATCGGTATTGGCCGGGTAGTTGGCATCGGTGGGGGCAATGACGCCGCCGGGGCTGGCAGGGGGGGCTGGCGGCGGCGGACTGCTGGGGGTGCCGCTTTCGGCCGTTGGGTTGGGTTCTGCGGATGTCGGTTCTGGCTCAATTGCGGTGGGTTCTGCCTCACCAGTGGCTGTGGCCGTGGGCTGAGCGGTGGCGGTGGCGGGTTCCGGGACGGGGGTGTTGGTGGCAGGAACGGCCGTATCCGTGGCCGTTGGTTCGGCGGTATTGGTGGCCGTTGGCTCTGCAACCGCAGCCAGTTCCGTGGTGGGTTGGGCGGTAGGTTCAACCGTTTCCGTGCCGCCACAGCTGATGAGTAAGGTGATTAAAAGCAGCCATACAGGCAAGCGAAATTTGTTCATAAGTAATCTTCGACCTCATAGTTTGTGAATTTCTGAACGAATCAGATTGCCTGATTTTTACCTCATTTCGGGCAAAAACGCGACAGTTTAGTCGGCTTCCCGTTCCAGCATGAGGGTGACGGGGCCGTCGTTGTGGATGTTGACCTGCATCATGGCGCCAAATTGCCCGGTGGCGACGGTGAACCCGGCCTGCCGCAGGCGGTCGCAAAAGTAGTCTACCAGGGGTTCGGCCTGTTCAGGGCGGGCGGCGGTGGTGAAAGACGGCCGTTTTCCTTTCCGCGCATCGCCATACAAAGTGAATTGGGAGACAACCAGCACGCTGCCGCCCACGTCGGCCAGCCCCAGATTCATCTTGCCCGCCTCATCTTCAAACAGGCGCAGCCCGGCGATCTTGTTGGCCAGCCAATCGGCTTCGGCGGGGGTGTCGCTGTGGGTAACGCCCAGCAGGATGACAAAGCCGCGTTCAATCTGGGCGGTGATACGGCCGTTGACGGTGACGTTGGCGGAGGAGACTCTTTGCAATAGGGCGCGCATGTTTTGGTAATCGGTGGTCGGTAATCAGATCGGTAATTGATATTGGCCTGGGGTTTCAACCCCAGGGATTGGTAATCGGTTTTAGCCTGGGGTTTCAACCCCAGGTCCACGGATTTTAGGTTAAATGGATCGGTTTGTCTATGGCTGAACGGCGTAGAGGATGATCGATTGGTTTTGGTAGACGGGGGTGAGGTAGGGAGCTGTTTCTGGATCAAACGCCCCCAACGCTTGTTCTCGTGGGCCAAACCAGACGTAGGCGACATCGAATTGGGCTAGCAGCGCCTGCCGCCAGTTGTGGCTGGTGCTGCTGCTGAAAAATTGGGCAACGGCCGTTTCCTTCCCCACAAAATCGACCGTTTCGGCCCAATGTCCCAGCATGACCCGCTGCCCGGCCTGCGCCGCCACGTAATTGCCCGTCTGGTAGCTGCCGAGGACGACGGCCGTTTCCGCCACGTTTTCGCGCAGCCAATCTATCGTGGTCGCTTCTGCCGCTGGACGAAAAAAGAGGTCGGGCTGGGTGAGGGCGGCGATGCGGCTGACATCGACCCACAGGTAAATATTAGACAGGCTCATTAGTAAAAGGAAAATCATGATGACAAAGCGGCGCAGTTTGGCCGTTTCGTAGCGGGGGTGGGCAATGAGTTTTTGCCAAAGACGGCCGTTTTGCCAGCGAGGCAGCACAATCTGCACCAAGCCAGCCGCCGCCAGCAGCGCCAGCGGCACGTGAACCCCCTGGATAAAGCGGCGCTGTGGGTTAAGCGGCGAGTAAAGCAGCAGGGCAGCGGTGAAAATCCAGATCCAAAGGACGTTGAACTCGGAGCGCTTTGCCGACAGTTTCCACCAAAAAAGAGCCGCCAGGAGCAGCATGGGGCCAAAAGCGACCAGGTAATGGGGCCACGGCGCGGCGGGGGTGCCGGCCTGGACATCCCACAGGCGAAACACCTCGTTGCTGCGCCAGACGGACAAATAGTACAGATAGAGTGGCGCGGGAATGAGGAACATGACGGCGATTTGCCAGCCGGTTTGCCACAAAATCTGGCGCTGCTGCCAGACGAGAATGCCGTAGTAAAGAACGGCCGTTCCCGCCACAATGTAGATTAAAAACGGATACGCCACCCCCAGCACCACATTCGCCAATCCACCTAAAATCACCCAGCACCACTGACTGCTGATGGCTAGCTCCACTGAAGAAAAGGCATTTTTACCGCGGAGAGCACGGAGGACGCTGAGTTTCTCTCTGGCAATTTTACTCTCGGCGCTCTCCGCGTCCTCTGCGGTGAATTCTTTTTGCTTACCGATTTTTCGCAAGACCAGCACATCGAGCAAAATAACGGTCGTTCCCAACGAAATATGCGGAAAGGTGAGCGCCGTAAAAAAGAGATGTGCCCCCGGCTGCTTAAAATCGACCGGGAACGCGCCCAGCCAGTACCGCTGCCCGATGGCAAAGAGCAGCCAGCCCAGTCCGGAGCCATAGAGCGCCAGCAGGTAAGCGGTCCAGCGGCTTTGTTTGTCGGGCAAAAAGGCGGCCACAAAGCGGAAGGTGGTGAGGAAAAGGAGGATGCTGGCGCAGAAGCGGCTGGCGTGCCAAACGGCCGTTAACGACAGCCCCAACAATCGCGCCAGCTGCCCCAGCCAGACGTAAAAAATGCCAATCGCTGCCGGCGCGTGCGGCTCCGGCGTGAAGGGAATGGTGTAGAGCCAGGCCCCGTTGAACCCTTGCAGCATCTTGGCCCAGTAGGTTTGGGCGTCTTCCGGGTTCATGATGAGTTGGGTGTAAACCAGGCCGTCTGGCGTGAGCAGGTTGCCTAACAGGTAGGGGACGAGGGTGAGAACGGCCGTTGCCACAGCCACAAGCCCTGCCCACAGCCACTCGCGCCGGGAGATTTGGGTGTTTTGGAGATTACGGTTGGTCATTGTGTGCATATAGGGTCAGGCGGACGCCAGGAAAGCGCCAGGTTTCCATCCAATTGAATTCACTGCCCAGCCACTGGTGGTGCGGATTGGTAAGCGGCCCATTGACCAGACTGTTCCGTTCGGCCGCCCAGCCGTGGGGATCGGTTACATAGAACGGTTCAATGAACCAGAAGCGGCTGGTCGCCACGGCTGGTGCTTCTGCCAATTGGGCGGCCATCACCTGGCTAAAAGCGGGCGTGGTGGCGTCTGCTTCGGCTGGCGGGAGTTCCAGGTAGGGCATGGTGGAACGGCCGTAATACCCCAGCGGCAGCTGCACATCGCGGGTCCCGATGATATGGTCTTGCGGCTGCCACTGGTCGGTGATGGTGGCAAAGATTGTTTGCCAATCGCTGCGGGCGTGGCTGGGGTCGGTGTGCAGGTTGAACAGTGCGGTGGTAGAAACGGCCGTTGCAATGAGGCATAGCCCCCAAAGCCAGCCTGGGCGGCTGCGGCTCAGTTCCACCCAGCCCCAGGCGACAAAGAGCAAAAATGGTGGCAGGATGATGATTAAATAGCGGTCAACATAGAGCGAAAACGCTCCGGCGATAGAGACAAGATAGATGAGCAGCAGCGGGACAAAGAGCCAGAGGGTTAGCAGTCGATTGATAAGCCGTGGTACGCCTGATTGGGGGCGAACGTAAAAAATGTGAGCCAGAAAACCAATGCTGAAAATTGCCATGCCTGAAAAGCCAGGAGGCGTCAACGGGTTTACGGTTGGCCCGCTGGCAAAATTCCACATGGTCCAGAAAGGCTCGGCCCAGTGAGTGCAGTTGATCCAGGTTGGCACGGCTTCGCTGTAGCCCCTGCGGCCAACAATCAGGTAAATCCAGGGGACAAAGGTGATGGCGAGAACGGCCGTAAAGCCAAGCCAGCGCCAGCTTAATGGTTGAAGCGGCCGTAGATGTAATATAAAGAAGATGGCGTGGGCCAGTAGGATGAGAAAGGTGAAGTAATGGGTGAAAACGGCCGCTGCCAT
Source organism: Promineifilaceae bacterium (SeqCode) (assembly GCA_041748655.1). Taxonomy (GTDB): domain Bacteria; phylum Chloroflexota; class Anaerolineae; order Promineifilales; family Promineifilaceae; genus Leptofilum. The sequence continues at coordinate 68,963 of JBGTCV010000003.1, forward strand.
TGCCGTCGCGTAAAGCGCCCAATACCATCTGCTGCGCCCTTGCAACAGCGCTGCCAGGGCAGTATGGGCCAGGATTAACAGTGTCGTGAGGAAGCTGTACATGCGGGCTTCCTGGGAATACCAGATGTGGAAGGGGGAGATGGCCAGTAGGAAAGCGGCCGTCTGCCCTACCCGCTGTGAGGCGATTTGGTTGCCTAGCTGGTAGATGGCCGCAACGCCCAGCAAGCCCCAAAATAGTGAGAAAGCCCGCACCACAAAGGCAGAAGTTTTCAGCCAGACCCAGCCGCGTATGAGCAGATAATAAAGCGGCAGCTGGTCTTTGGTGTTGATGAAATCAGTCAGCAGCGCGGGCCAGGGCAGCGTGGCACGCTCGATGGTTTTTAGTTCGTCCCACCAGAGACTTTGGTGATCCAGCCCATACAGCCGCAGGCCAAAGGCCAGCAGCAAGATGAGAAGCAGCCACGTGTTTTGCAGTTTCAGGGCTGCACCCGCCCCAATAGGTAGATTTGGATGCCGCCAATCTCTTCTTTTTGCAGCAGGGGGTAGGCAGCGGTGAGGGTATCGACCTGGGTCAGCTGCCACTCGACGCTGTGTTCCAGCGCCACAACGAGCCAGAAACGGCCGTTTCCCATGCCATCTTCTAACTCTGCCAATGACCAAACCTGCCCACCAAACGCCGCATAGACCGCTTCCGGCTTGCGTGGGTCGGGGTCGCCTGCCAGCACAGCCTGGTTAAGCTGGGGCGCATAGCGCAGCGCAGGCAGATAAGAGCCATCGCTGGTGTGCAGCACGGCATCGCCCGGCATCGCCTGGGCCGCGACAAACGCGGTGGCCTCCCGGTAGGGTGGCTTGACGAGCGGCCCGGTGTGGTAGGCTACCGTGCCAATCAGCATCAGCAGCAGCGCCAGCCCGGCGAGATAGGGCAGCGGCGATTGGCGGCGGGTCATCCCCCAGGCCAGCAAAATGATGAGGAAGGGCGCTGCGGCGGCCAGGGTGCGTTCGGGCAGGAAAAACGGCCGTACCGCATACACCCCCAGCGGCACAGCCAGCACACAGCCAATAATGAGCAGCGTCAGCGCCAGGCCGTCTGGCAGGTTGGCCCAGCCCAGCTTGCGCAGCTCCAGCAAAAAGATGATGAGGGTGCTAAAGAAGACAAACAGAATCAGCCCGCTGTACCAAAAGCTGCTGGACATGCCAAACAGCAGAAAAACGGGGGCGGTGGTTGGTTTGAGGGGATTAAAGTCGGTGGTAGATTGCAACGGCCGTAAACTGCCCAGTGCCGGTTCTGCTTCAGCCAGCATCAAATTAAGCCAGGGGATGAAGCAGATGAAAATAACGGCCGTCAGTGCCGCTGTGGCCCAAAAGGCGCGTCTATTTTGGCGCATGTTCAGCAGGGCATGCAGCCCAATGCCTGCCAGCGCCAGGAAGGCAAACAAGTGGGTATAAACCGCCAACAAAAAGAGCAAACCAGCCGCCAGCCACCAGCCATTATTTTCTTTTTGCCGGGCCTGGTGGGTAACGGCCGTTGCCGCCACCACCAGCAGCATCAGCAGGGTGTACATGCGCAGCTCGTGGCTGTAGAGGATGTGAAAGGGGGAAACGGCAACCAGGGCTGCGGACATCAGGGAGACGGTGTGGTTGGCAAACAGCTGCTGGCTTAGAAAATAGATGGCCGGGATGAGCAGGATGCCAAAGAGGGTGCTGAGGAGTTTTACGGCCGTATCAGTATTGGGAACCAGATCCAGCCAAAAGTGGAGTAGTAAATAATATAGTGGCGGATGAGGATCTTGCACCGTGTTGTTGGCAATCTGGGCGACGGGCAGTTGGGCTGCCAGGTAGCTAATCGCCTCATCCAGCCAGAGGCTGTCCCGGCCCAGATTTGAAATGCGTAGAATGACAGCAAGGCCAATTATTAAAAGCAAGCCTGATAAAGATCGGCTTTTATTTTGCAAAATCATCATTGTTATTCATCTGTTTTGCTAAATTGGCCAGGCGAGTGAAGAAATGTATCTTCTTGGCGTAGGAATTGCTCGGAGGTTGCAAAAACCAGCAGCAGATCATCTTCATAGATTGGCTTAACCGGCATTGCTACACGCCAATCTTCCACATCAAGAAGCGATTTCCCCTCTTCAACTGATTCGTTGAGTAACGCTTTGTCTATGATTAAAAAGCCAACATTTGCTTCAGCCAGTTGGTTTAATGCTTGCTCTGCATTGGCTGGAAAAGGTTGAGGTGTTAAATCAACTGCACCTGCTCTCAGTAGCGGATTCTCGTTAATGAATCGAAATACATCCTCTCCGGCACGAGAGATTACACCGCCCGTCATTGGGTGTTCATGAATAGTTTGGTAGTACATATATCGCTTATCCTGCTGCCTGCCAGTGGGCAACTTTGCAATGACGACCTCCTGGGGCACATCTGTTAAATAGTCGGTGTAAAAATTGGAAACGTTAGTAGGGGTGGAGGGAAAGGGAACGGCCGTGTATTCAAAAAAGATTAATGAACCTACAAAAATGGCCGAAATAGCAATGCGTTTGCTGGAATTACCTATTGATTCAAGAAGACCTAACCATCCGTATGCGACCATCATCGAAACCCCCATAGACATTAAAATCATCATCCGATACATATTGCGCAAAATTGGTGCAATGGGTAATGTCCAGGGTAAAACAATCGGTAAAGCGGAATTAAAAATTACTGGGGTGGGACCAATCGCGAATAAGTAGGCAATTATTGTAAGTAAGAGCCATACTGCCACTTGTCTGCGCTGTCGTCCGTAGGCCAACATCATCAAGAAAAAAGGCATTAGGCCCAAATACATCCCACGAATGAGCCAGTAATACCAATGAGGAACCATGAAAGATCCCATATCAGTGCGGATTGAATCTTCTGGATTAATAATAAAGTCGCTGTTGCTGCTTTGGATAGCATCTCGCAATAAAGGAAAGACTGTTGGCAAAATGAACAGTCCACTCGCTGTGGCGAAGATAAGGATGATGTGCCAGCTAGGTCGGGGAAACTGGTTAGAAGAAATCATGAAAAGGAGTAGCACTCCCATCCAAAACACCATTAAAATGATGAGAATGGTGCTGGTGGCTGCACCTATAAAGACAAAAATGGCCGCTACCAATGCTAGCTTCACGCTGTTTTCCCGTACTGCCCGAATAAAATAAAGCGTCATCCAGGGGAAGCACCAAATGCTCAACAATACAGGGTGGCAACTTTGATATAGATTGTGGGAATTGAAAGCAAATACAATGCCTGCCAGAATGCCTGCCACGCTGGAGTCTGTCATGTAGCGTCCTAAATGGTACATGCTTAATCCGGCCAACACATAGTTTAGCAGGATGGTAATGTTGTAGGCAGGTAAGGTGCCAATTAACGGCCGTAATCCCAAAGAAACGGCCGTATTCAAATGACTAAAGCTGTGGTAAATCAAGTCTGCCCCAATGGGGTAATACATAAAGTCTGAGCGCCACAGGGATATGTCTGGGTCAGTGAACGCCTTATATGTCCACCAATCGGCCCACGGGTTGATGTAAACATCGTTATCTCGGCCAACGATGACGCCATTCAAATCGGTGACAATATTCCAGGCCGCAATGGTGGTGAGCAGTACAAAGAGCAGTAATATCCACCACGATTCGCGGCGGCGAAACGATTCAAAGTTGAAATTACGCAATTGGGTCATGTATTTTTTAGCTTCGGAAATTTGGCAACCACAACATAGTAGAAAAATACCCCAACGATCAGGGGGACAGGCGCTGTGAATGTATCGCTGGCCCGGTTTTCGGCCAGCCAGAAGGTGCCCCATGGCAGCACAACCACTAGCAGCAGCGTCCACAGCGGGAACGGCGTTCGATCATTCGGCATCCAGATGCTGCCCAGCTCCGCCCACAGCGGATTCCACACCGCCGGATCGTACGGGTCCAGCCCGCGCAAAATCGCTTTCCCCCAGGCAAACAGACTCATAAAGTCCCGATTGTTGTACCGGGCCGGACCAGTAAGCATTTCGTACATTCCCCAGGTGAGCAGGGCAAAGATGACCAAAATGAATAAAACAATCACGATGGTCTGTTGCGATTTAGGTTGAACGGATTTTGCTGTGGTCATAAGCGTAAGTTTAGCGCGGTACGGCTTAATAATGCATAGCCAATAAGGTTTACCAGGATTTAAGTACCCAAGCAATTGTTTTTGAGTATTCCTACACGAGGAAAACACCTGTTTGCTTTTGCTCAGGTACTCAGACACGACTTCGACAAAAATGTAACACAGCTTCCCCATAAAATGAAAAAACCCAGGTACTACTGTACCTGGGCCAATTACCTAATTACTCAATTACCCAATCCCATTTCTCAACCGTAATACGCTTCCATCGAGCTGTCCACCGGCGCATTGGTCAGCGTGACCCCAATGATGTTGACCCGTGCCTTTTCCAGAATCTCTTTAGCCCGTTCGGCGTGTTCGCGGCGGGTTTTACCCGCGCTGAGCACCAGCAGCACGCCGTCCACTTTGGCCCCCAAAACGGCCGCATCCGTCACGGCATTCACCGGGGGCGCATCAAACAAAATGATGTCCGCCTTTTCTTGCAGCCGGGCGATGAGCTTATCCACCTGCGGCGTACCTAAAATGTCTGCCGGGTTTGGCGGCTTGGTGCCAGAGGTGAGCAGCCACAGGTTGGGCACGGCCGTTTCCTGCAAAACTGGCTCACTATCGTGTAAAATCGCATCGGTAAAGCCGGGTTCCGCTTTCAGGTTGAAAAGAGTGTGCAAAGACGGCCGTCTCAAATCACAATCTACCAGCACTGTTTTACGGCCGCTTTGGGCCAGCGTCACCGCCAGATTGGCTACCGTGTTGCTCTTGCCTTCACCCGCCACAGGCGAAGTCACCACCAGCGACCGCAAGGGCGACTCCAAACTATAAAAAGAAAGATTCGTCCGCAGCGTCCGAAACGCCTCACTTATTGGCGAACGGGGGGTTGTAATTGTTACTAAATCCATAATTCACCTTGTACCTGGGGCTGAAGCCCCAGGCTAATTACTGATTACTGACCACCACTGACCACTGATTACTGACCACTGATTACTGCCTACTGCCCCGGAATCCGGCCGACCACCGGAATATCCAGGTATCGCTCCACATCTTCCGCCCGGCGCACCACGCCAGATTCAACCCATTCCAGTACAAAAATGAGGATGATGCCCAGCAATGCGCCAAAAACAGCGCCAGCGGCCGTATTCACCTTCACGTTCGGGCTAACCCCCACCACTTTTGGATCATCCTGGAACTCAATACTGATGCGATCTCCCTGCAAATTTTTGTCGTTTTCTTCGTTTTGCCACTGGATGAGCAGCTCGCCCCAGGTGCGGGCGATGTCGTTGCCCAGGTCGGGGTCGGTGTTTTCTACATTGAGCTGTACTACCAGGCCCAATCGATCCGACGCAACCGTAACATCGCCCAACAGGGTGCTGGCCTGCATGTCTAGCTGCAAGATATTGATGACCGCCTGGGCGCGGTAGCTGCTGTGCAGCCACTGCTCATAATTGCCCAAAAGTTCCCGCGCCGCCTGGGACTGCCCAAAGTCGGAGCGGGCGGGCCGCACCAGCAGCTTGACGCTGGATTCATAGACAGGCGTTTGTATCCGGCTAAAGCCAAACGCTGCTCCAGCTGTTAAAACCGCCAGCAAAATAATTATCCAGCCCCGCTGGCGCAAAATACGAAAATAGTCGCTTAATTCCATGATCACTTCTTTCTGGTGATAAATCACCAGGCTAAATCTATTTATTTTTGGGGATTTCGCCCAGAACGGCAAAACCGATAGCTTCTGCTTCTTCCCGGCTGCGGATGGTGGGGTCCAGATACTCTACCAGCAGCGCCAGCCCTAGCCCGGCAGCAAGGCCAACAGCCAGCCGCAGTGGGATGTCCAGCAGGCTGCTCAGGCTGCGCGGCAGCGGCGTAACAATCGGTTCGTCGAGCAAGACGAGTACGGCCGTTTCCCCCCCAAGCTGCGGTAAAGCATCCGCATTCTGCTCTGTCAGCACCACAATGGCCGCGTTTATAATCTGGGCCAGCGTCTCTGCGTCTCCATGCTGAATAGAAAGCTGGAGCCTGCTGCGCACGTTGTCGGCTGCTACACTAAAGCTGCCGGGGGCGATGGCTATGTTTTCCTGGGCGAGCTGGCTGGAAACGGCCGTCTTAAAACTGCCGCTCACCGCCCAATCCGTCAGCCCATTCACAATATATTCCGACCCCAACCAGTTGTAATACCGCTCCTCATCCGCCAAATCTGCGCCAGGCGTAGGGGATTGCGCCACGATGAAGTTGACGCCTACGTTAAACCCAGGCGCAGGTGGCGGTTGATACGTCACCACGCTAAATAATGCTACCACCAGTGGCGGAATCAGCGCCAGCAGCCAGCGCCGCCGAAAAATTGTGTAAAATGCTCGTAATTCCATAATTTACCTGCTGGGTTCTTTCAGGCGATGGTACGCAAAAAAATAGGTGATACCAAATGCGATGGGAACCCAGTAAGTTTGCAGCTCATTAATGCCCAAAGTACGCTGATAAATTGCGCCGAAATTAATGCCAATTAACAAAATAGCCCAACCAAAAGCTTCTAATCGGCTGTATCGTCCCTCTGTTATCCAGATAACTATTTGCAGCAAGGGCAGCAATAATACAATAACATCATAGCCCCAACCAAATGGTGCGGTAATGACGGAAATGAGCACAGTGCCCTGCACCCAAATGCTAAGCTCGAATTTGTCTCGGTAACGCCACCAGAGCCAAATAGTTAGGGGCAAAATGATAATCCCCATCAGCTTGGCCCACTGCCAGCCAAAGGAAAAGGCCAAAACGCCGCCCAAAGTTGGGGTTTCCCAGGCCAACAAGTTCCCCTGGCTAACGGCTTGTGTGTAATCTGTTAAAAATGACGGCCGTAAAACAAAAACAACTGTTGTCAAAGTTACAATCGCCACAATCAGTCCGGTCAAAACTCGATAATCCCGCCTTGTCCACAGCATGTGCAGGAAAATAACAGGCAAGGTCAGGTAGACTAAATGCGGTTTGACCAGAGTTAAAACCAGAAACAACCCGGCTATAAAAAGCTGATCGCGGTTGGCAAAGAATAAAAATGCCGCGAGACCCAAAAAAACCAGCGTGTTTACCTGCCCCATCAGCAGTGTGATCATTGTGGGCAAAAACAACAGCCCTACAAAAGGAGCCAGATGGCTCCACCGCTGACTGCTGTCCTGCACAGATAACGTTTTCCACACCAGAACAGAGCCCGTAAACACAATGGCTATATTGGTTAGCAGCCACAGCCAGGTTGCTCGTTCGAAGGAAACGGCCGTATAAGGCAGCAGCAGCGCCAACAGCCAGGGTGGATTCCAGCTGATAACTGCAAAGTCTTCCTGCCACTCAGTTTGCTGCTGTTCCACCCAGAGCAGTTGTTCCGCATCGGCAAAGTTTTCAGACTGAGCCAGTAAATGAGCCGCACTCCAGTATGCTCGAAAATCTCCTCGACCCATTGAAGGCGGCACAGGAATAGGCCCAGCCAAAACAAAAAGAAAAAGAGCGATAATGAGTCCGGCGGAAAGGTATTTAATCAAAGCGCTTCCTTGTAACAAGCCAATAACAAGGTGGTGCTTGCTGGATTAGCTGTTCTGCTGCAATTTCTCATCAACCAGAGCTAAGATTTTTTGCTTAAATAATGCAGCGTCAAATTTTTCGGCATGTTGGCGAATGCGCTGCGGGTCAATTTTGTCTGTATCAAACCCCTCAACGGCGTCGATGATAGCAGCAACGGATTGTTCCGCAAAAAGCGTACCCGTCACCCCAGGAATGACTGTTTCCAGGGCACCGCCTGCCGCGTAGGCAATTACTGGTCGTCCAGCGGCCATTGCTTGCAGGGGCGCAATGCCAAAATCTTCTTCGCCAGGGAACATGAAGGCGCGGCATTTGGCCAGCAAATCGGGCAGTTCCTTATCCGGCACGTAGCCCAGAAACTCAATGGTGGGGCCAGCCAACGCTTCCAGCCGTGCCCGGTCTCGCCCGCTGCCGGCAATGCGTAACGGCCGTTTCATCCTGTTAAACGCCTCGATCAAAATGTCAATTCGCCGGTACGGTACCAGCCGCCCCACCAGCAAATAATAATCTTCAACTTCACTGCATGGGGCAAAACGGCCTGTATCCACCGGCGGATAGATGATAACCGACTCCCGCCGGTACACTTTGGCGATTCGCCGACGGACTTCCTGCGAAATCGCCACGAAATGATCCACCCGATCCGCCGCCAGCCGGTCCCATTGGCGCAAAGGCGTCAGAAACGGCGGCAAGAGCAGGCGCGTCAACCGCCCCAGCTGCTCTTGCTCCGCGTACTGATGATACCGCCAGACATAGCGCGTTGGCGTAAGGCAGTAGCAAATATGCACCGTTTCTGGCCCGGTGATCACGCCGTGGCAAAAGCCACTTTTGTTGCTAATCACCACATCGTAGCCGCGCAAATCATGCTGCTCGAATGAAAAGGGATAGAGGGGGAAATAAAGCTGCTGCTTGCGATGCGCAAAAGGGAGTTTGTCGATAAAGTTGGTGCGGATGTCCCAATTTTGCCAATGGGGGGGCATGCGATCTGGTGCGTAGAGCGAGGTGTAGATGGGCGCGTCTGGAAACAGCTCAACGAGCGTTTCAAGCACATCTTCTGCCCCGCCGATCTGGTTCATCCAGTCATGAACGAGCGCAACTTTCATCTGCTGCTACACGCCCAGCCGGTTCATGCGTTCGGCCAGGGCAGCTTCTACCTCCAGGCTTTGCATGGCAGTGTCCAGCTGGTTGTCCAGGCTGCTTGCCTGTATTTCCCAGGCCGCATCGGCATGGTCCAACCGTCTGCGAATGTTTTCGGCAGCGTTGGCCACTTCGCTGTCCCCCTGGCTCATGAGCGAATCCAGCGAGCGCATTGCCTTGGCCGAAACTTCCTTTGATTTGGCCAATTGCAGCAAAAAGCCCAGCTCCTCCCGCTCCTGTTTGGCGATGGCCAGGCGGCCTTCCAGCTTCACCCGCACATCATCCAGCATTTCCAGGGCGGATACCTGCTTTTTCAGCGAGGCATCATACGTTTTAATCAGCTCCATGGCAGACGTGAACTGTTTTTGGGTCACCATTGCTTCGGTTCGCTTGCCCTGCTGCAGAAAAGTATCCACGGCTAAATCGTATTTGGCGGCGTCGTTGGCCAGCGCTTCGCGGCGGCGGCGCGACGTTTTTACCTGGGCAAACATGGGGGCGATGGTTTGCTTAAACTCTTCCAGCTCGCGCTCGGCCTGCCGAATATATTCGTCGTAGACGGAGAGGTCGCTTTTTTGCAATGCTTTGTCGGCCGCTTCATGCAGCCGGGCTTTAAACAGGGTTCTGAGTTTATGAAGTAATGAGGCCATGCGGGGGATTATACAGATTTAGGAGAAGGTGAGGCAAAAAAAACGGCCGTTTCCCCACAATTGGTAGGAAACGGCCGTTTCAAACGGTCGTCAAAAAAGTTAACTTGCTTAATTAATGACGATCTCTTCCTCGTCAAAAGCATGGGCTTTGGCGGCAGGCTCTTCATCTACTGGCAGTAATATCCACAGAATCAGATAAGCCAGAATGCCATGTCCACCACCCAGCGCCATCAACACAAAAACCAGGCGCACAATGACAGGATCGATGTTCAGATAATCGGCAATACCGCTGCAAACGCCACCAATCATCTCATCATTTGTATTACGAACCAATCGCTTGTTACTCATTTTTTATACCTCCACACAGTTGTGTTTATTCTTTAAGTTGATTTGCACTCCATTACGCGCCAGGTTTCAAAAGGTTTCAAACCTGCAAAATTTAGTCGGAGGATTGGTTAAACCGCAAAGAGCGCGAAGAACGCGAAGAATCAAAGAGAAGAACTTTGCGCCCTCTGCGTCCTTTGCGGTGAAATTTTGGGAAAGGAACTTGTGACCATTACACTTTAGGTGCTTTTTTATGCGTTTTAGAATGTTTAACGCTGCGGCGCGGCCACAGCATCCGCAAACCCAGCCCAATGAGCAGCAGTGGCCAATAGCGACCCAATCCCCCCAGCCCGTTGAAAAATGCGCCAAATATTAAAAACAGCGCGGCGCTTATCAACAAAAGTCGGCCGCCTTCTCGCCAGGAAGATCGTCGCTGATGGCCTAGCAGACCGGCCAGAATAAGCCCAATACCCACAAAGCCGGGAATGAGCGTCCAGACATAGGCCCAGCTAGACCAGCTGTTGGTAAGATTTTGCACGTACAAAATTCCGCCAATGCCGGAAACAATGCAGCCCGGTATAGCCAGGGGCGGGCTGCCTGCAAAGGCGCTCAGGAGCAGCAAGCCGCCAACCGAAACGATGATTAGCGGCCAATGACGGCCGATGTCTAAACCCATTGCCAGGTTTGGGAAAAGTTGGATCAATAAAAACAAAACGCCGACCAGAATAAGGATGGTGCCGATGATGATTGAACTGCGCTTGTGCATAAGAAGAACCTCCGTATTTCCTTGTATTTTCCTCTGTTAACCTTATACGAAAAGGCCGAATCATCGTCGCGCTCAGTATACCCGATGGGCTGATTGTGTTAAACTGGTCGCCAAAATTGCCTGACTGCAAGCAGGGCATCATACTACTGCATTTGTTAACATCAGGAGTAATAAAATGAGACATCTATTAATAACCGCTCCTTTCCCTTCACATCTAGTCGATAAGATTCGGGCTGTTTCGCCTAATCTCACGATTGAACAGCGCACGTTGCCAAACGGCCGTTGGCCAGCCGATTGGACCACAAATGCCGAAATCTATTACGCATTGGGCGACACCCCTCCGCTGGCACAAGCCCCAAACTTGCAATGGGTTCAGACTCACTATGCCGGTGTAGACAGCCTGGAAGATAGCGAACTGTGGCAAAGCGACACCCTCATCACCACTGCCAGCGGTGTCCATGCTGCCAATATGGCCCAATACGCCATGACCCAAATTCTGGCCTGGGCGCACCGCGTGCCAAACTGGTTTGCCTACAAGCAAAACCGCCGCTGGGCCAGTAAGCGTTGGGAAAATTTTGTGCCACAAGAGCTGCGCGGCAAGACTTTGGGCATTTTAGGCTACGGCAGCATCGGGCGCGAATTAGCCCGGCTGGCCAAACCGTTTGGCTTCAAAATTTTGGTTACCAAGCGCAATGCTCGCCAGTTAACCGATGCCGGGTACAGCATGCCGGGCCAGGGTGACCCCGCTGGCGACTTGCCAGACCGTATCTATCCTAGCGAGGCAACCCGTTCTATGGTGGCTGAATGCGACTTTGTAGTTATTACGCTGCCCTTAACGGAGCGCACCCACCACCTGTTTAATGAAGAGATGTTGAAGGCGATGAAGCCAACCGCCTTTTTAGTGAACATTGGTCGAGGCCCTATCATTAAAGAGGCCGATTTGGTACGCGGCCTGAAAAAAGGTTGGTTGGCTGGGGCTGGGCTGGATGTGTATGAAGAGGAGCCGCTGCCAGATAACAGTCCTCTTTGGCAGCTGGAAAACGTTATCATGACGCCCCACATCAGCGGCTTTACGCCACATTATGATGATCGGGCCACCGATGTTTTTGCCGAAAATCTGCGACGCTACCTGGCAGGCGAACCGCTGCTCAACCTGGTGAATCGACAAGAAGGATATTGATTTATTTTGGGTTTTCCGGATTTTGCGGGGTTGAAGCCGTGAAACGTAAAACGTGATGCGTGATTTTCTCTGGTCACGCATCACGTCAGGCTCGATCCCGCGAATTCCCAAAGAGCCAAAAATCTGAAAGAAAAGAGCCCCCTGAAAGAAAAGAGCTCCGGTTTTTGCCGGAGCTCTTTCTTATTCTGAGGGATTCAACTTCAGAGTTGAACCCAACCTATGGGGTGGTGTGTTGCGTTAGTTGGGATATTTGATCCACCCGGAAGGCGTCGCCCCTGCATCATGTGGGCCGCAAAGCTCATTGCCACAGAAGTAAATGTCGTAGTCGTCAAACTCGGTGATGGGTACATTGCCAACGGGTATGCGGAAGGTGGCGCTGTCGGCTGGTACGTTATCGAGAATCAGAGGAATACACTCGGGGGCGGGCGCGGTACATGATGGGTCAATATTGCCCTGGAGGTCTGTGAAGCCGTTGAAGGTGACACGGCCGTCACCTAGTTGATCGGGCACGTTGAAAACCATCTCGTACATGCGTATGGTGCTGTGATTGAAGCGACAATCCGGTTGGTCGGCGCAAATGAAATGGATAGTCTCCAGATCGGCCGGATCGACCACGTCCCAGGCATCGTAGGTCTGCCAATCGTACTCGAAGATCTGGTTATGAGGATCAGGAAAGTAAGGCAGTTGAACGGGTAGGACGCCGCTGTTCCAGTATTGGACGTTTTTGCCGCTGGCCAGCACGTGGTTTAGGTTTTCCAGTTGGGTAGATGTCCGGTACGGTGGCAGGCCAAAGCGTTCGGCTGGCACGGGCGGGTCCGTTTCTAGCGGACAATGCTCCGTTTTGTAGTCACAGTGCATAATACCGAAGTCGCCCCAACCGCCCGTTTGTGCCACGCCGCAGTTGTTGCCAGTGCTGTCGCAGAGAAGGGCAATGGCGCGAAATGAGTGGAAGCGTGCCTTGGTATCAAGAGTACTGCCGACGCTGTGGAGTTGGACGAGAGCGTACTTAATGCAGTTGTCACCGGTCTCGAGCACAGCGCATTCAGGGTTTTCCACGTAGACGTATTTGTAACCGGCGTGTTTGTGTACGTTTTCATGGGGCGTTTGCCAGGGATAAGAAACAGGCTGCTCCCAGCTCTGTACTTCCTCAGCGAAAATAGTATCGGACGGATTGTGATTGTGGGTGTGATCGTAGTGACAGCCATACTCGTAGTTCCAGATGCCGTGAAAGGCACTATTGTCGTGGGCTACGCCAATGGCTTCACAGGCAGGTGCGCCGGCAAATGGTTGGATATTGCCGCCAGGAGGTGGCGGGGGTGAGGTTGGCGCGGGCGGCGGGGTAGTCGGCTCGGGGGCCGGGGTTGTTGGTTGGGGTGGTGGGTTGGTTGGTTCGATGGGTGGTTGGGTTGGTTGGGGGTCACTGCTGGGCCCACTGCAAATGACGTTTACGGCCGTACGAGACAACCGCTGCACCTGCACGCCCCGCCCATCACAGGCAATCTCGGCATTGTCGCCACTCACCAGGCTCAGGTTAAACGATTGCGCCCAGGCGGAAACGCCCATGATCATGGCTGCAATCAAAATAGCGCTTACCACAATAAGGCGCGATTTTGGTTTTAAACGACGAATGTTGGTTTGTTCGGCGCCTGGAACTGGCCGCCGTTCTTGCGACTGCTTTTGCTTATTCATGCTCTGCTCCATTTTTGGCCATAAGCGTACGGTTTGCTTATGGCGATCTTCTTTCGGTTTGTTTAACAGTTTTTAATTGGTGCTGCTTCTTCTTGCTTGGAACTTGTCTTTATCTGTTTGTAAGATGGCATTCCCTTTTAGCTTCTTCACGACTTTTGGGGATGCCATCTTATAACCTGCTTTTACCTGACAGTTCTTCTTCACCTGTTGTTTGTTGTGCTACGCTTAATATGCGTGTTGTTTGCAAGCTGTGCTGGGAAATGTATCCGGCTTCACCTCCTTTTTCTTGGTTTATGGTCGGATTTTTCCTGGTTGTTGGTTGGTTGCCGTTTGGTAGGTTGGTTGTGTTATGTCAAATCCGTGTTTGCTGATGGCCGCACTATAGCCAGCAGCCGGGGGCAGGTGAATAGGAAAAAACGCATGGTACGGCCGTCCTAATTGCCCGCATTTGCAATCAATATTTATGGAATTGTTATGAGCTTGGGGTCAAAATAGGGTCAATCGGGGAGTTTTTAGCGAGTTTCACCTTATTTGGAAAAAGTTACAACATTTCTGACGATCTCGTTTCTTTACGCTTTGTTCACGTGGGAAGACGGCCGTTCTTATCTCTCACTTATGCTGCACTGTGTCAAAACTCCAGTTTAAAGGAAAGCTGCTGCGCTTCGGCCGGGGTGGGTTTTTGGGCGCGGATGCAGTAAGACAACCCAGATACATTCTTCTCGCTGCGAATGCGATAGCCGGATTTCTGCAAAAGCGTGCGCCAATAGTCGGCCGTGGGCAGGCTAATACCCGCCAGGCCACGAATAAGCCAATTCGTTTGGCTGCGCACTGATTCGGCCAGCAGCAGCTGTCCTTGCGGCTTCAAAACGCGGTACACTTCCTGAAGTAAGGCGAGGCGGTCCCCCTCCTGCCAAAATTCACCCGCTACGTGGCATAGCATGACCGTATTGATACTCTCGTCGGGCAAGGGCAGCAGATTCAGGCTGCCTTCACGCCAGCTCAGGCGGGGGTCACTTGGCGGCGGTGGCTCCTGGTTGCGCCAGCGCACCAGCCACGGGCTAATGATCCACTGTGGATTGTAGATGTCGATGACGATGATTTGGCCGGTGGTGAGGCGGCGCGACAGGCCAATCACCTGCCTCTGCAAGCCTAAATCGATGTAGGCAAACCGCTCCGTGGCGGGCAGCTGTCCCATGTCGAACAGCACGTGATGTGGGATGATGCCGTCAAAATCGTACCGTTGGCGGGCTTCCCAGATGCCTGCGCCGATGAAGTAGATTAAAATGACAAAAACGGCCGTTGCCAGCGGAACAAAAGAGAGCCAGCCATGCATGGCGCTTAGCCCGATGATAATGAGCGCCACAACCATGCTCAGGTACAGCAGCGCAAACCGGGGCCAGTTGGCCAGAATGTAGGTGCGGGTTCCACTAAAACGGCCGTCTTTCATAGCCGCGTAGTATACCTAAAATCAGACTGAATCCGTTAATGACTCAATTAACCAATATCGATCAAGGATACGATGAGATGAACGAAGAGCTGAAAGAATCTTTGACCCGCTTTACCGAAAGATATACCAATGGTCAGGTGCCGTGGGACGACACATTGCCGCCGCCAGAGGTACAGGCGTTGGTGGCGGCGCTGCCACCGGGTCGGGCATTAGATTTGGGCTGTGGCTACGGCCGTACCGCTATCTATCTGGCACGGCACGGCTGGCAGGTGGATGGCGTTGATTTTGTGCCGCAGGCCATTGCCGAGGCAAACAGCCGGGCAGAAGCAGCCGGCGTGGCCGAAAACATTCAGTTTCATGTCGGTTCGGTGGCCGATTTGCATTTTGTGGCGGGACCGTTTGATTTAGCCATTGATATTGGCTGTATGCATTCGCTTAGCGCCCCGCTGCAAGCCGCCTACCGAGACGAGCTGCTCCGCCTGCTGCGACCAGAAGCCGCCTACCTGCTCTTCGCCCGCCTGCGCAACCCCAACGACGATTCCTTCGATGGCCCCAGCGGCATAGCTGAAGCAGCGCTGCGAACGCTTTTTGCCCCCTTCACGCTGCAAAAAAGCGAGCTTGGTCTTACCGAAGGAAGGGATTACAGCTGGAGCTCTGGCTGGTTTTGGTTTTGTACTCGGTGATTACGCTACTCCCCTGCTTCTTCCAATAAAAACTCAATTGCCTCTACAAAGGTGCTGTATGGCTGCGCGCCAGACAAAAAGTAGCCGTTCAAAAAGAAGGCGGGCGTGCCGCTAACGCCAAAGCTGATCCCTTCGTCTAGATCGGTGTAGATGCTCATTTCGTGAGTGCCGTCGGCCAGGCAGGTAGCAAATTGGGCCTCATCCAGCGCCATTTCGGCGGCGTACTGGTTGAAGAGGGTGTCGGCATCGGAACGGCCGTTCCATTCCGTCAGACTCTCAAATAACCTGTGGTGCATCGCCACAAAAGCGCCCTGATCCCCCGCACAGCGAGCGGCATTCGCGGCCATGACGGCTTGCGGATGTATCTGCGTCAGCGGGAAATCCTTAAAGACGTAATAAACCACGCCTGTATCAATGTAATTTTCCTTGAGCAGCGGGAAGGTTTGGGCAAAGTGGCGGCTGCAAAACGGACATTGGTAATCGGTGTACTCCACAATGGTGATTGGCGCGTTGGGGTCGCCAATGGCATAAGAGCCTTCGATGGGTACCTCCACTGGACCAGCGGGCGGTCGGGGTTGGGCCTGCGCCGCCTGTGCCTGCGCCTGCTCATAGGCCTGACGGGCCTGCGCCTCTAGCACAGCTTCCAGCTCCCCATTTTCAATGAGTTCAGACACAGCCTCAAACACGGCAAACGACTGGGCACCGCGCAGTGGATAGCCATTCACATAGAAGGTCGGCGTGCTGTTTACGCCCAGGGCAAATGATTCTTGCTGATTAGCCAGCACCCGGTCGCGCTGTTCGCCCAGGTTGATGCAGCGTTTCAGGTCATTGGCAGCCAGCCCCAGATCGGTGGCCAAATCAGCAAAAACGTTGATAGCGGCCGTTTCGCCGCTGCCGCCCCATATTGCCTGATTGGCAAACACAGCGTCGTGCATCTCTTTATAGGCGTCTTGTTCACCGGCACAGCGAACGGCCGTTGCCGCCACAATCGCCTCCGGGTGTAAACCGTCCAGCGGTAAATCTTTCAGGGCGTAGAAAACACGACCCGTTTCAATCAACTCCGCAAACACAGTCGGAAATGTTTCCATGGCGTACTGCTGGCAGTACGGGCATTGGTAATCGGTGAACTCCACAATTTGCACAGGGGCATCTGGGTTGCCAGCCGACCAGGCAACGGTACTCGCCTCTACCCGAATGGCCACGGGTGTCGGCACGGCATACTCAGGCGGGAGTTCGCCACTGCCGGGCGCGGCGGCGATGCTGCCACCGCCACCAATCAGGGTAATTGCCTCGTTAAACGTGGCCAGCGGTTGAGCACCGATAAGCGGCTGTTCATTAATAAAGAAACTTGGCGTGCTGCTGACGCCACGGGCCAACCCTAATTGATAATCGGCCTGTACTTCTGCGGCATAGCGGTTCTCTTCCAGACAGGTGTTGAATGGTTCCAGTGCCAACCCCAGCGCCTCGCCATAGCTGGTGAAGATGACGTTGGCCTGGTTGTGGCTCCATTCGGCGATATTGGTAAAGAGTCGATCATGCATTTCCCAATAGCGTGCGGCGCTTTGCTCTCCGGCGCAGCGTGCGGCGTTGGCGGCCAGCGGTGCTTGCGGATGGTTGTTCAGCGGAAAATCGTAGAAGATGAACAGGACTTCACCGTTGGTAATCTGGTTATCATTGATGGCTGGGAATGTTTGGGCGGCAAAACGGCCGCAAAATGGGCATTGGTAGTCAGAGAACTCTTCGATGACAACGGGCGCGTCTGGATTGCCGCGATACGGCCGTCCCTCTGCCGTAAAGCCCACCTCAATGCCGTCGGCATCCAGCTCTGCCGTTTTGCCGGACAGGGTGACTGGGGGGGGATTGTTGGTAGGTACGGCCGTCTCCACCTCACCTTGCAAAAGATTGCCGCCGTCGCGTGGGGTTAACAGTTGCGGCAGCCCCGATTGTTCCGTTTGAGCGGCAGG
Organism: Promineifilaceae bacterium (SeqCode); assembly: GCA_041748655.1. Classification (GTDB taxonomy): domain Bacteria; phylum Chloroflexota; class Anaerolineae; order Promineifilales; family Promineifilaceae; genus Leptofilum. The sequence continues at coordinate 86,444 of JBGTCV010000003.1, forward strand.
CGTGGCCGCGCCACAGGCAGCCACCAGAAAGATGAGTATGGTGGCTAACCACCCCGTTTTCTTTATTGAAAAAACCATTAATTTCCACTCCGTCTATTCGTCTTAACCATTGGGATGTGCTAGACTTTTATGTTTATTTTGACTTTTTTGCTCATGGTCAATAGCTCGTATCTTAAACGAAAAGAGGACAAGATACCAACGAAAGCGTGTCTTTTTGGGTTGGCATTAACATTAGTCGGCCTGCTTGCTTTTTGGCAGGCTGCGGCCGTTTCTGCCCAATCCAACAGCGGCATCGTAACACCCGCTTCTGGCGAAACCATTGCCGGCGTGGTGGAGGTGCGGGGGACGGCCGTTCATCCCAACTATCTGCGCTACGAATTGGCCTTTTTACAGCAAAATGTGCCCGGCGCTGAGTGGATTGTGTTTGCCGAAGGGGCGGAACCGGTGACAAATGGGACACTGGCGGTTTGGAACACTACGGTTGGGCGTGATATTGGCGCACCCGTTTTCCCAGACGGGCGTTACCAGCTGCGGCTGCGCGTGGTAAAAACTGATTTTAATTACGACGAATATTTCGTCACCGACCTTATCATTCAAAATGAGGGGCCAACGCCCATACCTACGCCAGATGAAACGGCCGTTGCGTTAACAGCCACTGTTTCAGCCATCCCGGCCCAGCCCACAGGCAGTACCGGCAGCAGCTTTCAGCAGCCTACGCCGCTGCCCTCACTGACCCCCTTTCCCACGCTAACACCGCCACCCACGGTGGTGGGCGGTGCACCCGCCGCCCCGCCAACTGGCGGCAGCGACAGTGAAGGTGGCTTACTGGGGCAGCTGGAAGCGGTGGAGACCAGCAGTGTAGGCAATGCTTTTTGGCTGGGGATTCAGCTCACGGCCACATTATTTGCCGCCGCTGGGGGCTACCTGCTGCTGCGCTGGGCGGTTCGCCGCCTGTGGCATTTTTATTGGACACACAGAGAGGCTGGGGAAGTGGAAAGTGAAAAGTGAAAAGCTACTTTTTACGGCTCATTTTTACTGAATCACTTTTTTCAAAAAGGACGTAACCAAGACTAGACTATGAAGAAAATAATGCCGATTTTCTTGATATGTGCCTTGATTATGCTGTTGGCAGCTTGCCAGAACGAGGATGGTTTACCGACGCCTGCGCCTACCACGGTGCTTTCGTCGGTTGGGGATGAAGCTGCTGAGGAGGGGGAAACGGCCGTTGCCAGCCCAGACCCAGACGCTGCCCCTACCCCCGAAGCCACCACCGCTCCCGCACTGCCCACCCCCACGCCGCTGCCACCCAAAACCATGACCGTCTGCCTGGGCGCAGAACCGACCAGCCTCTTTTTGTATGGTGATGACAGTTTGGCGGCAACGGCCGTTCGTCACGCCATCTACGAAAATCTGTACACCACCCTTAACTATGGCTACCAGCCGCAGGGGCTGGAAAGATTGCCCAGTCTGGCTGAAGGGGATGCCCGTATTGGTTTGGTAGCGGTAGACGAGGGTGATCTCATCGTTAATTCAGCGGGCAACGTGGTTTTTTTGGTGCCCGGCGTACAGTTTATTCGCGGCGATGGTGAGTTTGTTACCTTTGACCGCAGGTTGGTTGGCGAAGGAGCTGAGCCGCTGCTGATGCAGCAAATGAGTGTCGATTTTAGCTTCAAACCGATGATCTGGTCAGACGGCACGCCCGTTACGGCGGCCGATTCTGTTTTTAGCTACCAAATTGCCGCCAGCCCAGACACGCCCGGTGACAACAGTAAAATTGAGCGCACCGCCAGGTACGAAGCCACCGGTGATCTCACCGTCGCCTGGACCGGGCTGCCCGGCTTTCTTGATGCGGACTATTTCACCAATGTTTGGACGCCACTGCCGCAGCGCCAGCTGGGCGGTTTTTCTCCGGCCGAACTGGCCGCCGAAGAGTCACCAGCGCCGCAGCCATTGAGCAGCGGGCCGTTTGTCGTGGCTGAGTGGCGTCGCGGCGAGGCGCTGGAGCTGAGCCAAAACCCGAACTATTATCGCAGCGATTCGGGACTGCCAAACATGGAGCGGCTGACGATTCGTTTTGATTTGGCGGGGGAAACGGCCGTAAACCAAATTGCCGCCGGGTGTGATGTTGTGACGCACGACGCCATCAGCCTGAGCCAAACCCCAGACGTGCTGGCAGCAGCCGATGCAGGCACACTCACGGCCGTTTTTGTCTCCAACAACATCTTTGAACATATCGATTTTGGCATTAACTCCTGGGAAAATTATGGGGATGGGGCGCGAAACGGCCGTCCCGACTGGTTTGAAGACGTGCGGGTGCGGCAGGCAATTACCCGCTGCACCAACCGGCAGCAGCTGATCGACGAGATTACCTACGGTCAATCCCGCATTCTGCACGCCTACATCCAGGACGACCACCCGCTCTTCCCAGCCGAGGCGCTGGCCTGGGATTTTGACCCCGCTGCCGGCAATGACCTTCTGGCTGAGGCTGGTCTGGTGGATACCGACGGCGACGGCATTCGCGAGCTGGTGGAGAGAGGTATTGGCAATACGGTTGTGGCTACCACCACGATGAGCATCACCCTGGGCACCAACAGCGAGAGCGATATTCGCCTGCGCATCAACGAACTGGTGGCGGCTGATCTGGCTGAATGCGGCATTCATGTCGATCTGTACGACGTGGACGCCAACGACTGGTTCGACGATGGTCCGTTCAGCCCGCTGTTTGGCCGCCGCTTTGATCTGGCGACGTTTGCCTGGCGCACTGGCATCCGCCCGCCGTGCGGTTTGTACCTGGGCAGCAACGTCACCGGACCAGAGGAGCGCGGCTTTGGTGGCTGGAGCAATATCAACGCCACCGGCTGGAGCGATGAGGCGTACGATGCGGCCTGCAACGCGGCGCTGGCGGCGCTGCCCGGCACGCCGGAGTACGTCGGCAGCCACCAGTCCGCCGTGCAGATCTTTACCGAAGAGCTGCCGATTATTCCGCTGTTTCATTATTTGAAAACGGCCGTTACCCAACCCACCGTTCTCAACTTCCAGCCAGACGCCTCCCAGCCCTCCGAGCTGTGGAACCTGGCGGAAATAGATATTGCGGAATAGGTTTGTGAGAGGAAGAAGAGGATCAAAGATTTCGCAGATTAAAAAGATAGGACTTACGCAGATGAAGTTTTTTTAGCCGCGAATTTCACGAATTGGCGCGAAATAGCGTAGAAATTCGTGAAAATTCGCGTCATTCGCGGCTCATTAATCAATAAATGCGAAAGTCTTGAAAGATTTGGGTCTTCAGGATTTTCGCGGGATTGGCACCGTAATTATCTGTGCAATCTGCGAAATCTGTTGATGAATATTCTGGTTAGAAAGTAGGACGTAAACAAACGTGAACGTTTGGCGCAGATGGTTTGGCCGTCAGCAAAGTCTGGCGGATGAAATTGACGAAATGAGCGACGCAGAACGATTTTTAATTGTCGGCCTGGGCAATCCTGGCCGGAAATACCGGGGCAACCGGCACAACATCGGCTTTATGGCGGTGGATGCGCTGGCGGCTGCCTACAAAATTGAAAGCAGCAAGGTGCAGAACAAGGCGATTGTGGGCAACGGCCGTATCCAATCCCAAAACGTCATCATCGCCAAGCCGCAAACCTATATGAACAGCAGCGGTGACGCCGTTGGCCCGCTGGCCCGCTTTTACAAAGTGCCGCCAGAAAACGTCCTGGTCGTTTACGACGAGCTGGATTTGCCCTTTGGCACCATTCGCCTGCGCGAAAAGGGCGGGGCAGGTGGCCATAACGGCATGAAATCGATCATCAACCATCTGGGTAATGAGTTTCCCAGGGTGCGGTTGGGAATCGGCCGTCCGCCGGGGCAGATGCCCGTGCCCGCCTACGTGCTGCAAGATTTTGGCAAAGACGACCTGCCGCTGCTGGACGACGTGCTGGCCGAAGCCATCCGTGCTATCGAAGCCTATTTGCGCGACGGCATTCAGCTGGCCATGTCGCGCCACAATAAAAATTTAATTGACGATTAACGATTTTAGATTTACGATTATAGATTAGCCTCAATTACCAATCGTCAATCACAAATCATAAATACCTATGTCTGTTTCTGGACTTCTCCACATCTTTAACGAACTACCCGCCTTTGGTCAGCTCATGGCGGAACTGGATGAGAAAAAAGCGGTTCCGGCCCTGACGCTGCCGATGAGTGCGCGTACGGCCGTTCTCGCCCAGCTCTACCAACAGCGGCAGGTGCCCATCCTGCTGATCACCGGTAAGGTGGAGTCGGCCGCCGCCTGGATTCAGGCGCTGGAGATGTGGCTGCCGCCCGGTGACGTGATGCGCCGTCTGCCCGAGCCCACCCCGCTGCCCTACGATCGCGGCCCGTGGAGCGAGCGCTGCCGCGCCGACCGCCTCACCGTCCTCACCCGGCTGATGGCCGGGCAGCATCCCCAAATTCCCGCCCTGGAACTGCCACCCCTCATTGTCACTTCTGCCCGCGCTTTTCTGCAAAAAACGCTGCCCAAGCGCCGCTTCATGACCAACACGCGGGTGCTGCGCGTCGGCCAGATTGTCGATCTGGAGAAGCTCATCACTACCTGGCGGGGCATTGGCTATGAAGAGGCCAGCGTGGTGGAAGCGGCGGGGCAGTTCAGCCGTCGCGGTGGCATTATCGACATTTTCCCCATTGCCACCCTAGTCCCGGTGCGCATTGAGCTGTTTGGGGACGAGATCGAGACGATGCGCTTCTTTGATCCGGCGACGCAGCGCTCTATCGAGGTGAACGGGAGCGCCGCCGCCGAATCGATCATTGTGCCGCCCACGCGGGAGGCGCTGCCCGGCATCGCCCAGGAATTTGCCCTCACCCTGCCCGAAGAACTCGATCAGGAGTTGGAAGAAGGCAGTTTGCCCTCCTGGCGCGACGATATTCCCAATTTGCGCGCGGGGAACGCATTCCCCAACCTGGAATATTATTTGCCGCTGCTTTACCCGCAGCCCGTCAGCCTGCTGGATTATCTGCCCAGCGAGGCGCTGGTGGTGGTGGATGATTGGCGGGAGTTGGCCACGGCCGTATCCGAACTCCACGAACATGCCGACCAGATGGCCAACGAGCAGGTGAGCCTGCCGCCCAACTTCCAAAGCCCGCTTTTTGACTGGAGCAACCTGGTGGATTTGCTCAACTGGTGGCAGCCGTTGATTTTGGGGGATGGGCCAGAGGATGTGGAAATGGAACGGCCGTACCTCGATCTGGCCTCTTCCTTTGAGCCGGGGCCACGATATGGCGGGCAGGTACGCCCGTTGCTCACCCAGCTCCGAAGCGCCCAACAAGAAGGCGAACGGGTTGTGGTGCTCAGCCAGCAGGCCGCCCGCCTGAAAGAGCTGTGGCGCGAGGAAATTCGCGACATCAAGCCAGAAAGCCTCCTCCTGCGCGGCGGCCTTGCCAGAGAGAGTAACGGTGATGAAGAGTCACCCGCTCACCCCGTCACCCCCTCACCGCTTTACCCGGAGGAAACTATCCCCAACCTGTCCGAACCCGGCGGCCTCACCTTCGTACAGGGGGCGCTGCCTGAGGGTTTTGTGCTGAGGCGGCGCGAGGATGGCCATATTTTGCTGGATTTGCTGACCGATGCCGAGATTTTTGGCTGGAATCGGCCCGCTCCCCGCCGCTGGCGCTCGCCGCGCCCCATCGCCCCGGAGGCCCGCTTTGCCGACATCACCGCCGGGGATTATGTGGTGCATCTGGAATATGGCATCGGCCGTTTTGCCGGGCTGGTGGTGCGCAATATTGGCGGCATGGAGCGGGAATATTTGCTGATGGAGTACGCCAACGGCGACACTCTCTACGTGCCCGCCCATCACGCCGACCGGCTCAGCAAGTGGGTGGGTTCCGACGAGCGCCCGCCCAATATGCACCGGCTGGGGGAGCGCTCCTGGACCCAGGCCAAAGCCAAAGCGCAAAAAGCGGCCGATGAGCTGGCCGACGAACTGCTCGATCTGTACGCCACCCGCGAAACGATCTCTGGGCACTCTTTCTCGCCCGATACTGAATGGCAGGCGGAGCTGGAGGCCAGCTTCCCTTACCGCGAAACGGAAGACCAGCTGAGCGTTATCGCCGAGGTGAAGGCGGATATGGAGCAGTCTCAGCCGATGGACCGGCTGGTGTGCGGCGACGTGGGGTACGGCAAGACGGAAGTGGCCCTGCGCGCCGCGTTTAAGGCGGTGATGGACAGCAAGCAGGTGGCGATCCTGGTACCGACGACGGTATTGGCGCAGCAGCATTTCAACACCTTTTATGAGCGGTTACGGCCGTTTCCCGTCAAAGTAGAAATGCTCTCCCGCTTCCGCACCCAGGCGCAGCAGGACCGGATTGTGAAGGGGTTGAAGAACGGCCGTATCGACATCATCATTGGGACGCACCGGCTGCTGTCCGACGATATTGCTTTTAAAGATTTAGGGCTGGTCATTGTGGATGAGGAGCAGCGCTTTGGCGTGGCCCACAAGGAGCGGCTCAAGCAGTGGCGCACCGAAGTGGACGTGCTGACGATGACCGCCACGCCTATCCCGCGCACCCTCTACATGAGCCTCACCGGGGTGCGGGACATCAGCATCATCGACACGGCACCTGCCGAGCGGCTGCCGGTACAAACCTACGTCGGCACCTTCGACGAAACGCGCCTCAAGCGTGCCTTGCAGCGCGAACTGGACCGGGGCGGGCAGGTCTTCCTGGTACACAACCGGGTACAAACCATCGACATCATCCAGCAGCAAATTGAGCGATTGGTGCCCGAGGCGACTGTGGCCATTGGCCATGGCCAGATGAGCGAGCGGCAGCTGGAACGCATCATGACCGATTTTGATGAGGGCAAAATTGATATTCTTATCAGCACCACCATCATCGAGAGCGGGCTGGACATTCCCAACGCCAACACCCTCATCGTGGATCGTGCCGACCGCTTTGGCCTGTCGCAGATGTATCAGCTGCGCGGCCGGGTGGGTCGTGGGGCCAAGCGGGCGTACGCCTACTTCTTCCACGCCCCGTGGCGCAGCCTCAACGAGGATGCCCGCCTGCGCCTGGAAACCATCGCCGAACAAACCGAACTGGGCGCAGGCTACCAGATTGCCCTGCGCGACATGGAAATACGGGGCGCGGGCGATTTGCTGGGCGGGCAGCAGAGCGGCCACATTTCCGCTATTGGCTTCGATCTGTACACCAAGCTGCTGTCTAACGCGGTGAAAAAGCGCAAGGCGGAGCGTCGCGGCGAGATTTTACCCGCCGAACTGCCGGAAGCGACGCTGATTGACGTGCCGCTGGCGGCTTACGTGCCGCCCGACTACGTACCGGATCCGGCGCTGCGGCTGCGGCTCTACCGCCGCATGGCGATGCTGGGCAGCCTGGCTGAAATCGACGAGATGGCTGTTGAACTGGCCGACCGCTTTGGCCCGATTCCCGATCCGGTGCATCATTTGCTGTACCAACTCCGGATTAAAGCTTTGGCAGAACGGGCGCAGGTAACGGCCGTTACCACCGAATCGGGCCAAATAAAAATCCGCCTGCTGGATTTGGAGGGTATCGATCGGTTTCGCTTGCAGCGCTATCTGGGCGAGACGGTGCGTGTTAGCCGCAAAGCGATCTGGATGCCCCGCGACCTGAGTACCAAAGAGTGGCAGGTGACGCTGGTGCAGGTGCTGGAGCGTCTCGCCTCGTTTGAGCGAGACAAAATGAAGCTGTCATCATAAAAAGAACAAGTTTTGTTATAATACCCGGCAAAGGGTAGGCGATGAAGATTTATTTTGATGTTTGCTGTTTGAATCGGCCGTTTGATGACCAGACCCAGCCTCGTATTCGTTTGGAAAAGGAGGCCATTGTATCAACTTTAGCGCAGGTTGCTGCTAAGGATTTACAGTGGTTGTCAAGCTCAGCAGTGACGGCTGAGATTAAACAGACCTCTGATCCTGTTCGGCGTTATAGAATGCTGTCTTTGTTGAGCATGGCCACTGGATCAATAAATGTCACTAATGAATCAGAAGGGCGCTCAAGAGAATTGGTTGAACTTGGCTTTAAACCATTTGATGCCTTGCATCTAGCATTGGCGGAGCATGGTGGAGCTGACATTTTTTTGACAGTTGATGATCGACTAATTCGGTTGGCAAACCGTTTGGAAGGCAAAGTTAGGATACCCGTAAGCAATCCACTTACTTGGATTCGGGAGTAATTTAGATGATAGATACACGTTCGATGACCCAAATGGAAATTTATGAAACTGGCTTGGAAATTTTATCCCGTGAGATGGGTGCCGTGGGCATGATTCGTTTTTTGCAGATGTTTGAAACGGGAAAAGGTGATTACACTAAAGAACGTCATCAGTGGCTTGATCAATTTTCGATTGAAGATGCCATTAATTTGTCCAAAGCTGAGCAGAAAGATGACGCGGAGTGATGTTGCAAAAGATGGACATTAAATTTTTTGATGACCCGTTTGAAGGGCCGAAGCCGCGCGAAGAGGTGCGAATTAAGCAGTTGGGGTTGTACGTGCATGAAGACGGCCGTCGCGTGGCGGTTGGATTTGACATGACGCCGTTTATGGAACGGCCGTCTCTCCAGGTCACGTTCATCAATGAGCGGGGCGAAGAAGCGGGTTCGCTGCACGTCATCGAGACGCTGCAAACTAACTTTAGCCTGACGGTGCATTTGCGGGATAAAGAGCCGACGGATGCTTATGAGGTAACGGCCGTTGTCTACTACGCTACGCCCGAAACCGAGCGAGTCAACGTCCATACCCTCACCCGCACCCTGGATCGCACCACGCCGGGCGAGCAGTAACTTACTACTCAACAATCCCAAAACAGCAGTGCCACCAGATGAATAATCACGTATAATTTGGCAAAATTCTCTCACGCTGCCGGTGAGTATTTGAGGATAAAGCAATGCGTTTTTTCAGGTTACTGGTTTTACTTACTTTAACGGTCGTTTTGACTGCCTGTTCTGCAGGCGCTTCTCGCAATGATGATGCAGCCATAGCCGTCGAAACCTATTTGCAGGCCAAGGTGGCGGGCGATGGCGACACGATTCAGGCCCTGCTGTGCAGCGAGCTAGAGCAAAACCTGGAGCGCGAAAAGCAGACCTTTGCCAGCGTCACGGAGGCGAACGTGGAAAATATGGCCTGCACCCACACGGGAAACGGCCGTGTGGCCTGTGAAGGCAACATCACCGCACTTTACGGCACAGAAGTGACCGATTTTCCCTTGACAACCTATCGTGCCGTTAATGAAGATGGCGAATGGAAATGGTGTGGTGAAACCGAATAGGTCGCTCTTCCAACGGTTGTCCTCTTGTTTTCGATCACTGTCCTGGCGTTGGCGTGAAAATCTGCTGGCGATGGTTCTTTGCCTGATTCTGATGTTGCTGATTATCGTCACTGCCAACAGTGCACCCCAATGGATTTACCAAAGTTTCTAACGCGCTTTCCTGTTTTGCCATGGCCTTGCCGTACGACTGGCCTCTGGCTAACGGCTGTTTTCCTGCTGTTTTCTGCCTGTACAACTGCCACGCCTACCTCTCCGCCACCAGGCCCCACACTTACCCATAAAATACCTGTACCTACGGCAACCCTAACGGCAACTCTCTCACCAACGCAGACAGCCGCAGCTTTGCCCACTCAAATCTCGGCGCCAGATCCTGAAGCCACCACGGCCGTGTCGCACTCCCCAACCGCTTCCTCTACGGCCGTTCCAACACTGACTGCCACCGATTTTGTGAACGGCATCCCCGTGAGCGAGATTGTGATTTTGCCCCCGGAAACGGCCGTTCACATTCGAGAAATATTTGCCAGAGGGCAGGAATACGGCCGGAATCCCCGCGCCTTTTCCAAACTGGGCGATAGTGCTGTGCTTATCAGCAGCTACCTGACACGATTTGACGATCCCTCCCGCTACACGTTGGGCGAATGGGACTTTCTGCAGCCGACAATTGATTATTACGCAGGTTCTTTTCGGCGCTATGGAGTGGCCACGCGCGTGGCACTCAGCTCCTGGGGTGTCATGGACCCCACCTGGGCCAACAAAGAACACTGCGGTCCCAACGAGGTAATGCTCGCCTGCGAAGTTCGCCTGTTTAATCCCAGCATCATCCTCATTCACCTGGGTACCAACGACGTGGGCGACGGTGAAACCTTCGCTCGCAATATGCGCGACATTTTAGACTACTGCCTGGCGCAAGGCATCATTCCCGTTCTGGCTACCAAGGCGGACCGGTTTGAAGGTGAGGATAATCACAATAACCAGATTTTGGTCGAACTGGCCGCAGAATATCGGGTGCCGCTTTGGGATTTTGATGCCGTGGCAGCCACCCTGCCGGCACGGGGCCTGGAGGAGGATCAAATCCATCTTACCGCCGCTCTGAACAATGATTACACCGACCCCGAAATCTGGAACAGTGGCTATCCGGTGAGCGACCTGACGGCCCTGCTTATGCTGGATGGCTTACGCCAGGCGCTGGAGGATGACCAGCCGTGAGCGCTGGCCTGGCTGCCATTGCCATCTTTACAGCGCTGGCCATTTTGTATGCCTGGCTCCCTTCAGACTGGCGGCCGTCTTTTTTACTTGTTGTCAGCGTGCTGGCTATTTATGCACTCCAGCCGTTCACCAACTTGCGTTTTGCCGCCTATGCCCTGCAAACCCTCACGATTTTGTTCACTGTGGTCGTCTGGTGGCTGACGCAGCGACTGATGCCCAATGCTGCGCCGCTGCTCCGCCAGGATAAGCTGGCACTGCTGTTACTAGTGGCTCTAGTGCTTCTGGTCACGGCCGATCGGCTGCTGCCGGTGACGCAGCGGCTGTTACCCTACCGCCCCCCGCACGCCGGCTGGGTGCTGCTGGTTTTGGGGGGAACGGCCGTTTTCAGCCTGGGTCTCGCCTATTTTTTAAGACGACTGCCGTATCGTCAGGTACTCACCGGGGCGATATTGGCTCTGGTGGGCATCTTTGTTTTGCTGAAATGGCCGCCTGCCGCCACGACCCTGGCTGCCGTCTGGCGTCGCTGGACGGGCGAGCAGGTCGCCCTGGCTGCCCCCACGGATCTGGCCTGGCTGGGTTTTTCCTATGTTGCTTTTCGCCTGATTCACACCCTGCGGGACCGCCAGGCTGGACTGCTGCCTGCCTGCAGCCTGTCGGAGTTTGCCACCTACGTGCTGTTCTTTCCCGCGTACACAGCAGGCCCCATTGACCGTGTGGAGCGTTTTGTGGACGATTATCGCTCGCCAGATGTGACAGGAGCGGCTGCCCGTTGGGGGCGCGGTGGCTGGCGCATTGCTATCGGCCTGCTGAAAAAGTTTGTCATTGCCGATTCGCTGGCGTTGGGGATGTCGTTAACGGCCGTATCGGCTCAACAGGCTACTTCTGCCAGCGGTCTCTGGCTGCTGCTGTATGGCTATGCTTTTCGTCTCTACTTTGACTTCAGTGGGTACACCGACATTGCCATTGGTCTGGGCCTCTTGTTTGGCATTACCCTGCCAGAAAATTTTCACAAACCTTATCTCAAAACCAATCTCACCAGCTTCTGGCAAAGCTGGCACATTACCCTCAGCGATTGGGCCCGCTTTTACATCTTCACACCGCTCTCGCGCAGCCTGTTGCGCCGCAAGCCGCGTCCCTCGCCGCAGGTGATTCTACTGGCAGCTCACCTCAGCACGATGCTGGTGATTGGCTTGTGGCACGGCATCACCGCCAACTTTTTTGTCTGGGGCTTGTGGCACGGCGTGGGGCTATTTGTGCATAAACAGTGGAGCGACCGTACGCGCCGCTGGTACCGGTCCCTGGCCGACAAGCCGGGACAAAAACGCGCCTGGTCGCTCTTTGGCTGGTTTGTGACCTTTCATTATGTGGTGCTGGGGTGGGTGTGGTTTGCCCTGCCCACGGTGCCGCTGGCCTGGCAGACATTTGCCAGACTGATGGGAACGGCCGTATGAGGAACCAATCCGAACCAATCACCTGGGATTTTTTGCTGCGCGTGCTGCTGAAAACAGCGCTTCTATTTGCGGCCTGCAATTTAATGTTTGCCCTGGTGATGACGCCGGAAAGCTACGGCCGTCTTTCTCTCTACAATCACCTCTGGCCAGGGCGAGAACGGCTGCCGTATGGAGAAAACCCGACCGAATCGTACAACCTTAGCCTGAACAATGTGCCTGCCCTGTTTGCCAGCCACCGCCTGGCCCAGCCCAAAGCAGAGGATGAGTTTCGCGTGCTGCTGCTGGGCGATTCGGCTGTGTGGGGTTGGCTGCTGCCCAACGAGGAAACCCTGGTGGCTCAGCTCAACCGCCTGAATTTACACAGTGCAGACGGCCGTTCCCTCGAATTCTACAACCTAGGTTACCCGATATTGTCGCTCAGCAAGGATTTGCTGCTCCTGGATGAGGCGATGGCCTACCAACCAGATCTCATTCTCTGGCTGGTCACGCTCGATTCGTTTGCCCTGGGGCAGCAGTTGAATCATCCGCTGCTGTGGCACAATGCCCCACGCACCCGTTCCCTGATCCAAACGTACCATCTGTCACTAGATGAAGCAGACGGCCGTTTTGTGGTCCCCACTTTTTGGCAGCGCACTTTAGCAGGACAGCGGCAGGAGCTGGCCAACTGGCTGCGCCTGCAGCAGTTGGGCGCTGCCTGGCGGGCCACGGGCGTTGATCAGGCCATTCCGGCAGCGTACACGCCTCGTGCTTCGGACTTTGCCCCGGACGAAAGCTGGCAGCAGTACACTGCATCCACTACGCTCCCGGAAGAGGATTTGCTATTTTCACTGCTGGCGGCGGGTAGAGCCATGACTGGTGAAGTGTCCCTCTACATTGTCAATGAGCCGATTTTTATTAGCGATGGGCAGAACAGCGATCTGCGCTACAATGCCTGGTATCCCCGTTGGGCTTATGACCAATACCGGGATTTGCTGGCAGAAACGGCCGAAAATCACCAATGGCACTACCTGGATTTGTGGAACGTTGTGCCTGGCAGCGAGTTTACGGACAGTCCGGTGCATCTTACGGCCGTGGGCAACCAGTTGCTGGCTGCAGAGCTGGCTCCCTGGCTCACCGGCGAAAAATAAACCGTGACTTGACGAGGAACCAAAATGGATGAACCAACCATACGCCGCCAACTGCGAGCGTTTATTCTCAATGAACTGATGCGCGAACCAGATTATCCGCTGCGGGATGAGGAGGGTATTATCTCCAGCGGTTTGATGGATTCGTTTGGCCTGGCAGAATTGGGCGTTTTTGTGGAGGAAGCCTTTGATATCTACATCCCCGATGCGGATTTAACCGTGGCCAAAATGGATTCGCTGAACCAGATGGTGGCCCGCGTGGCTCGTGATCTGCCCACTGATGCTGACGCCTGATACCCGCGCCCGGTTTCATACGCTGCTGGATGCGCTCTCTTTCACCGAGCCTGATGACCGGCCTGCCATCATTTTTATGGCGACGGCTGCCGCACCGGTGGTTGTTTCGCGGCGGGCTTTGTTAACGGCCGTCGCCCAACACAGCAACGCGCTGCACCAGCTCGGCCTCCGATCCGGCGATCTCGTGCTCATTGCCCACACGCAGAATCTGGAAACTGTTTATGCCTTTTGGGGTGCCCTGCTGCTGGGTGCTGTTCCCACTTTGTTTCCCAGCCTCACCGAAAAGTTGGATCCCGTTATCTACCGCCGCAACATGGCCCAGCTGATTGAACTATCCCAGGTGCAGGCAGCGCTCACCAGCGACGGCTTTGCCCCAGCGCTGCGCGAAGTGGCAGCTTGCCCTGTCTACGGTCGCAGCGACCTGCCGCTGGATGCGCCAGCCGTACCGATTTGGCAGCCTCAACCGGAAGCAATTGCCTTTTTGCAGCACTCGTCGGGCACAACGGGCCTGCAAAAAGGGGTGGCGCTGACGCATACAGCCGTGCTCAACCAACTGGCTGCCTACAGCGAAGCCATTGCCCTGCAGCCCGACGATGTGGTGGTGAACTGGCTGCCGCTTTATCACGACATGGGGCTCATTGCCGGGTTTTTACTGCCACTGGTGCAGGGTCTGCCGCTGGTGCTGCTTTCCCCGTTTGACTGGGCGCAGCATCCGGCCCTGCTGCTGCAGGCGATTGATCGCTATGGCGGAACCCTCTGCTGGCTGCCCAATTTTGCCTACAACCACTGCGCCCGGCGCGTGCGCCGCCGCGACAGGGAGGGGTCGTCACTGGCCTCGATGCGGCTGTTCATCAACTGTTCGGAACCGGTGCGGCAGGCCAGTCACCAACTTTTCCTAGAGGCTTTTGCCGCACAGGGTGTTATGCCAGCCATGCTGGGAGTGAGCTACGCTATGGCGGAAAATACCTTTGCCGTGACGCAAACATTGCCAGGTGCACCCGCCCGGCTAGATTGGGTTGATGGGCAAGCTCTGGCAGGAAAAGAAGCCGCAGAGTCTGTTGATCCCGCGCACCCTCGGGCGACTCCTGTAGTTTCTTGCGGACGGCCGATTGCGGGTACGGCCGTTAACATCGTGAATGAACAGGGTGAACCGCTGCCCCCAAGGCAGGTAGGGGAGATTGTGGTGCGCAGCAACTGTATGCTGGCGAGTTATTATCGACGACCTGATTTACGGCCGTTTCAAAATGGTTGGTACCACACAGGCGATCGCGGCTATCTGGCTGGAGGCGAACTGTACGTGATGGGGCGCAGCAAGGATTTAATCATCAACGCGGGCAAAAACATTTATCCGCAAGACATTGAGGCAGTTGTGAACGAGGTGCCTGGCGTTCACGCAGGTCGGGTCGTGGCCTTTGGCGTACCCGATGAACGGGAAGGCACTGAGCTAATCGCCATTGTCGCCGAAGTGGAAACGGCCGATTCCCAACAACAAAACCAGATTCGTCTGGCTATTCGTCAGGCGGTGGCAGCGCAAACGGCCGTTAGTGTGAGCTTTGTTACCCTCGTGCCGCGCCAATGGCTGCTCAAGACCTCCAGCGGCAAAATCGCCCGCGCCGAAAATCAACGCAAATGGTTGGCAAAACGCTCAGACTACCCCCGACGTGATAAATAGCCCTCGTCACAGGCTAAATCACAAACCTGCTTGCCATCTACATTTCTACGGATGCCTCATTCTCAGTCAACCTTTCCAATTTCGACTTCGTCTCGCGCCAGGTGATCTTGGAAAGCCCCAGCTTTTGCCGGATGTCGTCCTGCTCCACTTTGGCCCGCCAATCCCTGAGCGCCGACGCCCAGCGCAGATTCTCAAAAGAGAGCAGGCCGCGTTCCAGGCCAGCCTCGTCGCTGATGTCGCGTAAAATGTATTCCAGATTGCGCGGCGTGCAGGTGAAAATGGTGTCGGGCGGTTCATATTGGGCCAGGTACTCATCCAGCACGTCCAGCCACTCCGGTTCCAGGTGCAGCTTGCGCTCCTTGTAGCGCAGGCGTGGATTAGGGTAGCGGATAAACAGCATCGGCCGGGCCGTATCGCTGCGATCTACATGATTGGGCACGATGGCCATCGCTTCCCCTTTTTTGACGCCGGTTTGCAGCAGTAGGGTCAGCAGCAAGTGGGGGCGAGCATCCGCTTTGCGCTCCAGGCTGCCCTGGCGGATTTGAGCGGTGACGACCAGCGCTTTTGCTAAATCATCTTCGGTGGGGATGACGGGCAGCGGGCTTTTGACGCTGTGCTGGATGACAGCCACAGAGGGGTCGTTGGGCAGTATGCCTGCTTCATGCAGCCAGCCAAAAAACACTTTGAGGGTGGTGACGCGCCGGGCGTATGATTTTGGGCTGCAGGGCACGCCCCGCTCTTCTACCAGCCACTTCAGGAAATCATTCAGGTTGTTGGTGCCAATTTCGCCGATGGGTTGGCCGATGCCTAAATATTTGCCCAGCAGGCGCACATCGCTGGCAAATGCTTTTATGGTGTTGATGGCGAACCCTTCATCCCGCATGTGGGTTTCAAACAGGCCCAGGGCCGCCTGGATGGAAGCGTCTGGCGAGAGGGGAGGGGTTGATTTTGTTCGATCTGGAGGGAGTTGATCTGCTGGAATTAGGGGTTGTTGGTCGTTCACGCTTAAATGCTCCTTCATGCGAAAAACTTTTCGTATAGGCAATGATATTAGAACAGATGAACCAATTTGTCAAGGTCGTTTTTTTGTAAAAGTGGCCCAAAGTTTAAGAAGCAGCGATACGGCCGTCTATTAAGTAATTCTGAGAGGATACTGTATAAAAGATCTGTCTGAAAAATCAAATCGTAAAATTGGCTGTTGGTATTTTGGTGCAGCCAACAGCCAGTTTTATTTTGAATGCACCTGTGTTGAACATGGAGGTTATTATATGAAGAAGAAATTTGTCGTGGTGTTACTATTGTTTATGGTACTGCTCACCGCTGCGGCGTGTGGGCTTTTGCAGGAACCGGCGGAGCCAAGCGCCACGCTGGAGGCAGTTCCGCTGGCGATCGAAGCGGCCGATGAGCCTGTGGTTGTCGAGGAGCCAACGGCGGCGGTGGAGCAGCCCCCTGTAGAGGAACCGGAAGCAGCTGCTGACGAATTGGAAGAAGTGGAAGAGACGGAAGAAATGGAAGAAACGGCCGAATCCGCCCCTTCAACTGGTCTGGTTATCTATGAAATTAGCCAGAGCGACTCTGAAGTGCGCTTTGAGCTGGACGAGGATTTGCGCGGCAATCGGATTACGGTGGTGGGAACGACCAACCAGGTGGCCGGGCAGATAGCGCTGAATTTAAGCGATTTGTCTACAGCGCAGGTTGGCCAGATTCAGATCAACGCCCGCACCCTGGTTACGGACAATGATTTCCGCAACCGGGCTATCCAGAACGAAATTTTGGATACGGGGAATTATGAGCTGATTACGTTTGTGCCAACGGCCGTTTCCGGCCTGCCTGCCTCTGCTGCGGTGGGGGAAGAAATTCGTTTTACAATTGACGGGGAGCTAACGATTCGGGACGTGACCGAGAGCGTGACCTTTAGCGTGGTGGCAACGGCCGTTTCCGCCAGCCAAATCACCGGCACCGCCACCGCCACCGTCCTGCGCGACACCTACGGCCTCACCATTCCTCAGGTCCCCAGCGTGGCAAACGTGGAAAATGAGGTTGATTTGATCATCACTTTCGTGGCCAACGCTTCGTAAAAAACTTAGACGCAAAGGGGCAAAGATTATGTATTAATCTTTGCCCCTTTTTTCTTTGCGCACTTTGCGTCAAATACTGATTTAGTCTCCAGACGGTTTGGAATAATCCAATCCCAGCAGCTCGGCCCCTTCAGAAATTGTGCCTTTGTGGGTAGTCTGGTTGAACGTCACCATTCGTTTAGTCAGCCAGGCGATGAGCGGCTTGAGCGGGGAGTGGATGAGCCGCTTTTTCAGCGCCCCTTCCCAATAGTTGCGGAAATATTGGTTGCGCCAGCGCCAGCGCAGCAGCTTGTAGTAAGGTTGCAGCAGCCAATGCCCCTGTGACCGTCCCACAAACAAAATATCGTTGATGTCGCACATAACCTGGGCTTCGTCGTCGCTCATCCAGGGGGTGTTGCCCCGGTTCAGGTCCATGGCGCACCAACCTTCCTGGTTGGCGGGCGGCACGTAGCCCATTTCCAGCGCCTTGCCCCAAAGCGGCGTGCCAGGATACGGCATGTAGACGCAGACAGAGCAGCGTACCTTCTCGCTCATCGCGGCCAGGGTTTCAATGGCTTCGAACGTTTCTTTGGTTTCGTGCGGCTGCTCTTCCGGCATCCCCACAATGAAGGAGCAGTTGGCCTCGATGTGGGGGGCGACCTTTACCAGATTGCCAATGCCCCAGATGATTTGCGCGGCGTCCTGGTCTTTGGTCATGCGGTCCAGCACTACCTGCGAGGCCGACTCCACGCCGATGTTGACCCATTGGCAGCCGGTGTCGTTCATCCACTGCACAAACTCTGGCTTGAGCAGCTGCACCCGCACCTGCCCACTCCACGGCATGCCGATTTTTTCAACCAGCCGCTGCATCGGCTTGATACGGCCGAATAAATAATCGTCGGCATAATCAATGGCATCCACCTGGTAGTTGTCCTTGAGCCACTGGATCTGGGTCATGATAAATTCGTCGGAATGCTGCCGCCAGGTGCGCTTCATCACCACTTCGTTGTAGCAGAAGCCGCAGCGGAAGGGGCAGCCGCGCGAAATGTAAACGGGGATGGCCCGCTGGTATGGCCCGCTGGGGATGAGATACGCTTCCACGTCATCGAGCAAATCCCAGCGCGGGTAAAATTTGTCGAGGTCCTGGATGAACGGCCGTTCCCTAAAAAACATCGGAAAGCCATCCTCGGCGCGCTTGTACGCCAGACCCGGCACGGTGGACCAGTCGCGCGGCGGCACGCGGCCCGCCAGCAGCAGAGCAAACTCCTGCGCCGTCTCTTCCCCCTCGTTCACGATGACAAAATCGACGTATGCCTCTTTCAGCACGTCCATGGGCATGATGGTGGCGTGCACGCCGCCCCAGACTACGGGAATGTCCAGCGCGTGTACGAGCTTGGAAGCGTCGATGGTGGGTTGGAGCTGTGGCCCGGTAATGGTGCTGAAGCCGACGAAAAGTGGCCGTTCCTCGGCCACCTGCGCTATAAACTGTTCTAGATATTCGGCCGTTTCATGGAACACACGACAGGTAAAGCCCACCTGCTCCAGCGCATCCGCCACGTACATAATGCCAAACGGCGGATACATGTCGCGGTGATTGCGAAAGTTGATGAGAAAGATGGTGCTGCTGGCGTCGGAGGGCTGCTGCGGCAGGGAATCAGGGGAAACTTGCACATCTTGTAAGGTCAACATCGGTTGAGCCATTTGATTTTCCTCTTCCAAATTAAACTGCTGAATCTGTTTCTATCTTACTCAATTTTGGCAAAACGGCACTATTTATCAACTTTTTGATAAATAGTGCTGTTGCGTTCCGCTGAATAGATACGGTTGGAAACGGCCGTTAGTTTGCTTTTTGGTTAATCCAGCGAAATTGGCCCAATTGCGAGCCAGCCAATCATCTGCCGCAGCGCTTCGTATGCTGCCAGTCGGGCTTTGTCCGTATTTGCCTTTTCCGCTTTGGCGATGTGATCCTGCATTTGGCGCAAAGCGTAGGGTGTCATCGCCAAAACGGCATCGGAACCGGAGGCGGTGTATTTCACCAAAATGTAGCGGATGAGCGCCGGGACGGGAATGCCGGTGTCCTTGCTCAAATTTTCCAGCGTCGGCAGCGGGTCCGCCACGCTGTACAGCGCCACCTCTTCCTTAAAATTGGCATGCGGATCATCCGCTGCCCATGAATCTTCGTAGGGATGTAACTCCATTTTGCAATCCTTCAAAATGAACCAATCAGATTTTTATCAACAGATTGCGCAGATTGAAATGATTTTATCTGCTTAATCTGCGAAATCTTTGATTTTTTTCTTCCTCTCAAACTTTTACTGAAAACGGCCGTAACCGATTACTGATTACTGAATACCGATTACCGGCTAATAATGCGCCAACTCCCCCGTCTGCTTCAGGTGGCGGATGGCGTAGCGCAGGGCCAAAAAGGAGAGGGGGAGGAGCACGGCCGTAAATCCCCCCAACACCAGCAAATCCTCACCAACTTCGGCAATTGTCTCGCCCCGCATCAACGCGCCACGCAAGGCGCGCAGCGCGTAAGTAAACGGCAGCGCGTAGCTGATGATCCGCAGCCAGCCGGGCAGCAGCTCCACCGGGAAAAAGACGCCGCTAAAGACGAAGGCCACGGAGTTGATAAACCAGTTCATCGGGTCGCCCCGCTTGAATACAATCACAAACGCCGCCGAAAAAATGCCGTAGCTCACCATGCTGGACAACGAGACAAGCAGGACGACAACGGCCGTTCCCCAATTCGCCTGTGAGAAGTCTGCGCCAACGGCCGTTCCCACCCCCAGCTGAATCAGCACCAGCAAAACCCCCTCCAGCAGCATCCACGACGACGGCCCCAGCAGCGCCAGCGTTACCGGCGTGGCCGTCACCAGCAGCGGCTCGATGGTGCCTTGCAGCATCTCCTCCCGTAAATTGGCCGAAAACGCATGGCTGCTCAGCTCCAAAAATTTGGAAAACGCCCCACCGATGATCAAAAAGGTAAAGTAAGTACCCCCCTCAACCTGTCCAGACCCCGACCGCTGCAAAAGCTGGTCCAAAAAGAAAAAGAGCAGCACCGAAATAATCATCCCCAGGTAGCGGGTGACAAAGTTGAGTTTGTACGCCCAGGCCAGGCGAAAGTTGTGGGTGATGAGTGCGAAAAACTTGGTGAAAGTCATGACTTTTTGGATTCATGTAATTGGGTAATTAGGTAATTGAGTAATTGAAAGCCAAGAGGCAAATTACCTAATTACTCAATTACCAAATTACTTCTCTCCTCCACTAAAATGGGCCACAATGCGGCGCAGGGATTCGTCGTCGGCGCGGTGATAGGATTCGAGACGGCCGTTTCCCGCCGCAATCACCTCCACTACCAAAAACCAGACCCGTTCATCCGCCAGGGCCACGTCAAACGTCGTTTGTGTTGCCCCACGCGAGATTTCTGTCACAGATTCCACGCCAGCGAGGGATTGCCAGCTTTGGGCCAACTGGTCGGGATTGCCCTCCACCACCAGCCGGAACAGGGCGCGGCGCGGCAGCAGCGCGCCGAGTTCGGCGGGCGTGCCAATGGCTTGTACTAAGCCATTAGCCAAAATAATCACCCGGTCGCAAAAATTTTCCATCTCGTACAGCTCGTGGCTGATGAACACAACCGTTTTGCCCTGCCGGTTCACCAACTCGTCCCGAATGAGCTGCTTTACAAAGTCGCTGGTTTGCACGTCCATACTTTTGGTGGGTTCGTCCAGAAACAAAATGGGTGGATTGTGGATGAGGGCGCGGGCGATGTTGAGCCGCTGCTTTTGCCCGGTGGAAAGCGACTGCGTGGCGGCATCCGCTTTGTGGCTGAGGCCAAACAAAGTTAAAACTTCTGCGATGCGTCCAGGAATCTCTGGTCGCGGTACGTTTTGCATGGCGGCGTAGAACTGTAAATTTTGGCGGGCGGTGAGACGGCCGTAAAACGAGCGTTCATCTGCCGTCACCAGCCCAATCGAGGCCCGTACCTGCATCTCCTGCCGCACCACGTCGAAGTTGTTGACAACGGCCGTTCCCCCCGTGGGCGCCAGCAGCGTGGTCAACAGGCGCACAATCGTGCTCTTGCCCGCGCCGTTGGGACCAAATAGGCCAAACAGTTCGCCTTCCCCCACCGCAAAATTGATGTTGGAAACGGCCGTTAACGCCTTACCCCGGCTCTGGTACGTCTTGCTCAGATTATGGGCTTGGATAATTTCGTTCATGTCTGTTTTGTAATTGAGTAATTGAGTAATTGCTCAATTACCCAATTACCCAATTACCTTCTTCACCATGTGCCAAACCCGGTCCAAATTAATCAACAAATACCCCAGCCACCAAAACGGCGTTTCTACCAGCTTGGGATACCGCTTGGCCAAATTGTAGCGGCGCGGGAAGAAGGATCGCAGCCAGAAGCGCACCATGTCCAGCCGGGAGCGAGCCAGCCGTTGGGCAATCTCCAGGCCAATGCCGCTGCGATTGGTGGGGTTCGATTCGGAAGCGTCGGCCAGTTCGGTGTGGCCCAGCCAATCCAGCAGCGCAGGCGGGCAATTTTCGCGTAGCGAGTTAAGTGTGCCGCTGGGAATGGCCAACTGGGTGTATTTGCCTACAAATGCCAGGGCAGGGTAGATGAAGCGGGCGGTGCCGGGCTGCACCAGGTGGCCAAACGTTTGCCAGTCGGCGGGCTGCATGGTGGCGCACAGCTGGCGAATGTCGTCGATGTGCATGAGACGGCCGCGTTGAATTATCCAATCGCTGCTGGTGTGGGCGCAGACGTGCAGCAGCAGGGCGGCGGGGTTGGGAATACGGGCGGTGGTTGGTGGATGCCAATACGGCCGTTCCCCACTCTCCCGCCACATGATTTCCGCCAGCTCATACCCAATGCCCGCGTATTCCTCGCGCAGCATGAAATGAACCTCCACCGGATGCACGTTGTCGGGCGCCCAGATGTTGCTTTTGCGCTCGCCGCGCAGATACACTTCGTCCTCGGCCGAGCGGGAGTAGTAGCGGTAGCCCAACTGGTTCAGCATAATTTCCCGGCTGGCGGCCACGTCTTGGGGGCGGATGAGCAAATCCAGGTCGGCCAGCGGACGCTGCAACGGGTCCGGGTAGATGAGTGGGGCCAGCACCGCTCCCTTGAGCAGCACGGTTTTGATCCCCGCTTGCCGGAACGCGGCCAAAATCTCGGTGCAGGCGTCCAGCATCACTTTGGTACGCTCCCGGCTGGCAGCGTCGATGGTTTGGAGACGGCCGTTTACCGCCTCCGGCACCACAACTTCTGCCTCCCGCACCCGCGCCGCCAGCCAGGGCAGGGCGTTTTGCCAGTAAACCACCCATTCGGCCGCTTCCCATTCAGCGAGCGACCAGTTGGCGACGACGGTATCGTCGGCAGAACCGGGCAGCCAATGAGCCAGCGTGTTGGTGATAGCAGCTAAGTTGTCGTGGGGCAGATCGGGGCGCAAGGTATAATCTTTCATGCTGGCAGCGAGTATAGCAGGAGAACCAAAATTGTATCAACCCAAAACCGAGGAGGATCGATTTTTTACGGCCGTTCCCATCGCCATGTTGCTGCTGCTGAGCGGACTAATTTTCCTGCTGTCGTGGCACGGCCTCATTGTTGGCGCTGGCTCCGACCCACGCTACACGCTGATAGTCTCCCAATCGATCCTCGACAACGGCACTATCGCCCTGGACGCTTACGCCGCCGACGAGATTTGGGGCGAACCGGCCAATTTTGCCGAAAATTTTAATATCGTTGAGCGGAACGGCCGTTTCTATAACTATTTCCCTGCTGGCCCCTCGGTGCTCTCTGTGCCGTTTGTGGCCGTAGCCAATTGGGTGGGCTGGGACATGCGCCTCGCTGCCGACAACATCAATGCCCAGCGGCTGCTCGCTTCATTGTCGCTGGTGGCGCTGCTCTGGTTGATGGCGGGTATTGCCCACGCTTTTCTGCCCTGGAAGCCTGGTTTGGTGATGACGGCCGTTTCCCTCTTCGGCAGCACGCTTATCAGCACAATGGGTACGGCCCTGTGGAGCATCAACTTTTCCGTTCTGACGATTGCTGGGGCGCTTTTGCTGCTGGTGCGTCGGGAGGCGGGAGTAACCCCAACCGTTCATCCAATTTTGCTGGGAGTTTGTCTGTTTTTGGCTTACTTTACTCGGGCTGCTGCTGCGGCTTTTATCGTGACGCTGTTTGTCTATTTAGCATATGCTTACTGGCAGGAATCTGGTTTTGAGCGGCGAAAGCGGCTGCGGGAATTGGCAGGAACGGCCGTTACCGCTGGCACGCTCCTATTCCTCTTTTTGCTTTGGTCCCGACTGGAATTTGGCAGCTGGCTGCCCATTTACTACAGCACTGCCCGGTTGGCCGTCAGTCGTGGCTCGGTTTGGGTGGCGCTGCTGGGGAATTTGTTCAGTTCTGGACGGGGATTATTTGTCTATGCGCCAACGGCCGTTTTGCTGTTGGTGGCCGTTCGTTGGCTGTGGCGGCAGCCGCTGGTTTGGCTCTGCCTGGGCTGGCTTGGCCTACACCTGCTGGTTTTGGTGCGTGGCACCACCTGGTGGGGTGGCGACTCGTTTGGCCCCCGCGTCCTGACAGAGTTGATGCTGGCCTTGTTTCTGCTGGCCGTTTTGACCTGGCAGCAAATTCGCCTGGAATTACTTAAAATGCGCACCATCTTCGCTGCTGCTTACCTGTTTCTAGGATTGATTGGCATCTGGCTGCACAGTTACCAGGGCTTGTACAACTACAGCACGGCGCTGTGGAACGCCGTGGCTGCGCACGAGCCGGTGCCACCGTTTACGTCACCGCTGGGCGATTTGTTCAGCTGGGAGTATCCGCAGTTCGCCGCCAGTAATGCCAGCCTCTGCCAGATGGCCGACGCTCGCACGCGGCAAATTGTGGTTGAACGACCGGTGCTAAAGCCATACACTTTTGGTGAACCGATTACCTTTGGCCCGGAAACGGCCGTCTCCCTGCGCAACATTCCACCAGCAAACAGCAGCTCCGCCGCCCTCATCGGTTGGGCACCCATCGACAACGATCGCGCCCGTGACCGAGAGCTGTTTTGTGACGAAGCGGCCGTTTTGTTCCAGCTTGCGGATGTGCCAGTAGGTCAATATGAATTGCAGCTCAGATCGGCGGCGTTTGGCAGCCAGCTGGTGCAGCTTTGGCTCAATGGCGTGTTTATTGGCGAGGCAACGTTTGTGCAGCAGCCGGGATTGGTGGCGGAAACGGCCGTTTTCCCCCTGAACGCCAACCACTTTTTACCCAACCAGCTCAACGAACTCCAGCTCAAGCTGCCCGATGCCTACCCGTTCAGCTATAAAGACCCATCTCGAATGAGCCTGGCCATCGAATCAATCACCTTTGCCCAGCAGCAGCAAGGCAATGCTGATGAGGGTAAATTAATCCATGATTTTGAGTGAAAAGTGATAAGTGAAAAGTGAAAAGTAGCCCACTTTCCACTTTTCACTTATCACTTTTTACTTTTTACTAACCCCGGTTCCGCCAACGCCATCACCCGAAACCCCGTGCCCTGTGCATGGTAATCGCGGCTGGGCGTGGTGACGCTGCACGCGCTGCGCACGTTGCACGCCGCGTGGTGAATCGTGTAGCCCCACGAGCCGCCCTTCACCACGTGAAAATCGGGCAGGTCGGGATGGTACAGGCTGCGGGTCCATTCCCAAATGTTGCCGCTCATGTCCACGCAGCCATACGGCGACACGTTTTGTGGAATGGAGCCAACCGGCAGCGGGTGCCCATTGCGCCAATACCATCCCGCCCGCGCCCACTCCCGGCGCGGCTTCACCAGCAGGCTGAACAAGTAGCTGGCGGGCTTTACGGGGAACGTTGCCTGCCACTGAATTTCGGGACGCGGCTTTTGGTTGCCCCAGGGGTAGAAACGGCCGTCTACCCCCCGCGCCGCCTTTTCCCACTCAAACTCTGTTGGCAGCGTCAGCGGCACGCCAATTTTTTCGAATAGCCAATCGCAGTACAAATACGCTTCCGCCTGGGTCACATCGACGATGGGGAAATCATTGTGGCCAGCGGGATACGTCTCAACCGGCGCGTAAGCCCGAATAAACGTCCCGCGCCAGCCAGGGATGACGGCGTACCAACGGCCGTTCCACCCATGCCCCGTCTCCTGCAAAAATTCGCGCCACTGCCGGACCGTTACCGGAAATTCCGCCAGCCAAAATTCGGGTAATTCCATCGTCTGCTGCGGTTGGAGCGGCGGACATTGCGCCAGCCGCTCGTAGCAAACCTCTGGCCCGTACACAAACGGCCCGGCGGGAATGTGGCAGAAGCGGGTGGCGGGGGCGGAGTTTGGGGGAGCCATTGGAGGAGGTAATTGGGTAATTGAGTAATTTGCCCAATTACCTAATTACTCAATTACTCAATTACTTCTCTCTTCCCAAAATCAGTGCTAGCAATCCAAACCCCGCGCCAAGGGCGAAGCTGGGGGCGGCTTGCTGCAGGGTGTCCTTCAGGGCGCGTTCCGGGTGGCGGAAGCCGACCAGCCCCAGCGCCTGCCCCACCGTGGCCAAAACGGCCGTTACTTCGACTGCGCTCAGCACAGGTCCCGCCGCGATCTGTTTATCTCCTCGATTGGCTAAAACGAGTGAAACGGCCGTTGCCGCTGGACCCAATCCTGTCCATTTTCGGGCCGGTTTTGGCCCGATGGCCATCTGAATGTCCCCGATTTTGGCCATCGCTGCCGAGATGTGGTGGGTGTGCCCCTCCGCGTGGCCCGGATCGATGGCGGCCAACAGATCCAGCTGGCGCTGTTGAGCCGCCAGCCAGCCTGCACCCAGCACGGCCAAAGCCGCCGCCTTGCTGCTAGAGTTGGGCAGCTGCAGAATGGCCGCTGCCAGCGGCAGCAGCCAGTCCAGATTAAATCCTTTGTACGCTTCGATACGCAGCTGGTATTCCTGGCCGCTGGTGCTGGTGGCCAGCGCGGCGGCAGCGGTGGCCTGGTAAACCAATCCCGCCAGCCAGCCAGCAGCCCCGTCCCGCCGCGCCGCCTGCTGCACGGCAATCGGCGTGAGCACGGCTGCACCCAGCGCCAGCAGCTTCGGCGCGTAAGATGGCGGGTACAACGCCTGCAAATCGCCGTGATCGTGCCCGTGATCATGGTCGTGGTCATGATGATGCCCATGATCATGCTCATGGTGGTGATGTTGATGATCGGGGTCGTGCGAATGGGTCAGGCGGGCGATGGCGGCCTGGTTGCGCTGTTGTTCTACAAAGGGGAGCGCCGCCGCGCCACCTGCAGCGGCCAAAGTCAGCGGCAGGGCGAGGGATTCGGGCAGGTTGAGGAGGTTGGAAACGGCCGTTGCCCCAATCCCGGCCACGCTCACCCCCGCCAGCGCCAATTCCGGTGCGTCTGGTGCGGGCACTGGCGTGGGCAAACCAACCTCGCGGGAGACAATATAGCCCGCATCTTCCAGCGCGTGCTTCAGGTGATGCACGTAATCAACGCCTTCCAGCGGGGCGGTGGCGTGCAGTACCCGGAAAAAGTTGACATAGCAGAGCCGGATGCCCCGCTCGCGGGCAAAGTGGGCCCAGTTGTGGCTGGCGGCGTGGAAATCGAGCGGGACCATCTCTTCCGGGCTGAATTGGTGCCCCAAAATGACGTTTGGGGCGCGCCGCTTGGCTACAAACCAATCTCCTTTTTGGTGGCGGGATTCACCAAAATAGACCAGTGAAAGGTCATGGGCTTCCATCGCCGCGACCGTTTCGTCGAGGTGCATTTCGTGGCCCAGAATCATCTTTCCGGCAAAAGCGACGAGGGGACTGAGAACGGCCGTTTGCCCCAACGTCCGTTCCAGCAGCTCTTTTTCTGGCCAGGCATAGCTCACTGGGCGGGGCAGCAGCGCCAGCCCGTTGGCCTGGATTTTCTGTGCCAGCGCCATGTCATACCCCAGTCCAAGTTCGCCAATCGTGGGTAAATCACCGGCAAAGGCGAGCGTTTGCCCATCCAGAACGTCGGCCTGGGTGTACGGCAGCCGCGCCTGCAGCTCGGTGGCCAGATGGCGCACCAGGGGCTGTGGCCCGTGCAGGTAGTTCCAATGCCCCACGCGGGGAGTGCCCTGGCGGGGTTTGGCCGGAGCTTGCGGGGTGAGCTGGCCGGTGTGCAGCAGCCGGTTGAGCGTCAGCTCGGGCAGGGAGAGGTGCGTTGCGCCGTTGCTGGCCAACATTGCCACCAGTTCGGCCAGGGGCAGCCCGGCGCGAATGGCGGCGGCCTGCGCGTCATCAAAATCGACGCAGATGGCGACGCGGTTGTGGCGTTGTTCCCACTGCTGGCGGCGCTGCAAGACGCGGCTGGAAGCCAGACCCCCGGCAACTGCCAGAGTAAGTGAAAGCAGGCGTGAAAGTTTCAAACTGTTCTTCTCCGTTTTTTACCCTCACCCCAGCCCTCTCCCACAGGGAGAGGGGGCATATTCCCTCCCCATTTAGGGGGAGGGTTAGGGAGGGGGTCATTTTCTAAACATCTGCACCGTATCGGTACGGTTGAACTGTACGGCCGTTTGCCACACCCGCCACTTTTCACCCAACGTCGGCGCCCAGCGGGCAATCTCGATGCGATCCTTGACGCCGCGCCGCAGCCGGTCGCCCAGGGTGATTAGCGGTTTTTGCTGGGTGCGGCGCAGCACGTAGGCCAGGTCCAGCTGTTTGCTGCGCTGGCGCAGGCGGCTAGGCGTCTTTTCAGCCAGTTGTGCCAAAGTGGCGGCAGGTACGGGGGCGCCGACCAATTTTTGCGCCAGCGTCAGCGCCGCCAGCACGTAGCCAGCGGTGTTGGCGGCTTGTATTTGCTGCAAAAAGAGTGGCCAATCGACGCGGCCCGCCTGGGTGATGACTAAAATGTCGCTGAGCTGCACAAACGAGGGTGCGCCCTGGATGAGGTGGAAGCAAAAGTGGAGGCAGATGTGGTGCAGCAGGTCGGTCGGGTTGAGGACGTGGCAGGGGGGGGCTGTGGGGGTGAGAACGGCCGTTTCCACCCGCTCTCGAATCCCCGGCGTAATATCTGCCTTCAAGCCAAACCAGGATTCTTCTAATGAGCTGTGTGGTTCGATGGTTCGATCCAGGCTGGCAGAAAGGTACGGGTTCGGTGTGGCGCTGCGTTCTTGCGCTTCTTCGCGGCGGAAGGTGCTGGTGTGTTTGGTTACTCGTGCGCCCGTCTCGGCCGATTTGTGTTTGCTGCCGTAGCCCAATTCCAGCAGCAAGGCTTCCGCCTGAGGTAGTTCCTCCGGCGTGAACAGCAGATCGATATCATTCATGGGGCGTAAGGCTGGCTCGGCGTAATAACATGCCGCCAGATGAATTCCCTTGAGAGCAACCGGTTGCAACTTTGCCTGGGCACAGGCGGCTAAAACCTGGGTCAGCTGGGCATAAATCGCCTGGCTGCGCTTGGCCTGCGCTTTGTGGGTGATAGCCAGCTTGGCCATCGCCTTGGGGGGGATTTTGGCTTCCCAAGCCCGCAGCCGGGCATGCACCTGGGGGGCAAGGCCAAAGGCAATCGCGCGCACCGCAAAATCATCCCAATTGAGCTGTTGGGCTTGTTCAAACCAACTGTCTGGCTGTTGTTGGGGGCGTAAAACGTCTAATAGTTGTTGGGTGATTGTGGTGGCTGTTTGGGTTGTCATGCAATGTATCTGCGCAAGTTCTGGTCAAAGAGAGGCACATTACCAACCGACACAGCGGGTTTATCTCAGATTCTTCGTGTTCAGCTAAGGAATTAATGGCTGCTGAAAGTAACCTGGGTCAATTCTTCGTGCTTGGTGATTGCTGGTTTTTTATACATTTATTTTCTCCTGTTAGCTAAATTGGGTTTGTTTTACAAATTTATTGGGGATGCCTGATTAGTGGCTGCTGAAAGTAACCTGGGTGAGTTCTTCGTGCTTGGTGATTGCTGGTTTTTTGTACATGGATTCTCTCCTAAATTTAAGAAATGGGCCGTACCTGGCGGTAACGTGCCTCCCTTTGACCAAATTTATCACCTGTTTCTGGACGCATTCCAAACGTACCTGGTTTGTTAATTCATAATGAAGCGGCAATGAAGTTCCGGTAACGGATGGCTTGTTTGCCAGAAGCTATAGTGGATAGTATAACCGTTTTGCTCTTTTCGACAATTTGTACGCGCTTATGAAAAAATTGGATTCATTCCCAACCGATCTTCAGCCCCACGAGCAGTGGTTATGGCAATGCGCCCACCATTGGCGGCAGCCAGCCGGTGCATTTTTGCTTGCGGAGGCGGATTGGGTAACGTTGGTCCGGGTGGGCTTGTGGAATCGGGCACAAACGCTGCTGCTTGGTTTTTTGGCGGCCCGTCAGGCTTTGGATCAGCTTCCGCCAGATGCATTGGGCAGCTTGCAGGAAGGCGTGGCCAAGTTCCGGCAGGATGCGGCCGTTATGGGGGAGTCGCTGCAAGTTTACCTGGAGAAAGCGGCGGAACGGGGGATTGATACGGCCGTCTTAAAAGGTCTCTCAGTCTCGGCCAATATTTACGGGGATAAGGCCGTGCGCCCTGGCGGCGACATTGATGTGTTGGTGCGCCAGCGGGATGTAGCTGGCAGCATCGCCATTTTAGATGAAATGGAAATTGGCCAAAACTGGCCCAACCTGATGGCCGATCGCTATTACGAGCGGCACCATTTGCACCAGCAGCGCTGCACGCCTGATTTGCGGCTGTGGTACGAGGTGCATTGGGCGCTGGACCATCCCCTGACGCGCCTGACGATTGATTACGAGGCAGTGATGGATCGCACCACGCCCGGCACACTGCTTGGCGCGCCGGTGGCCGATTTGTCGCTGCCCGATTTGTTGCTCAGCCTGGCGATTCATCTGGTGAAGCACGCCATCTACCTGCCCAGCGTGCTGGACCATCCCCATCTGGCACGCATCATTTTGGCCGATGGCATGTTGATGTATTTTGTGGACGTGGCCGAAGTGGTGAAGCAGTACGAAGATGAAATTGATTGGCAGCAGACTGTTGCTTCGGCCAAAGCATGGGGCGCGGCAGCGATGTTAGGCGCGGTGCTGCAAGTTTGTTATGGCTATCTGCAAGCACCTGTGCCCGATTGGGTGCTGGCGGCGCTGCCGGTTTCGGGGCCAAACTGGCTCAAGCAGAAAGTGATGCAGCGGGTGGTGGCGTATGAAACGGCCGTTTACCTCGGCACTCCGCGCAGCAAACTATGGCACTTTTTACTCGTCACTAACGGCGCGTTTATTTTGCGGCCGATTCGCCTGCTTGATTTGCTGGAATATTGTTTTCCGGGGCGGGATTATTTGCGGCGAGCGTACGGCAGTGGCTCTGTTTTGCAGGGGATACGTCACTTTTTTAGGGCGATGGGGCAGTACGGCCGTATCACCATCGACACTTTTTACTTCACCTGGGAGCGCTATTGGCGGCTGCGACGCCAAAAATACAGCACCTCTCTTTTTAATCGGTTGGAAGTTGAAGGGTGACCGGCTTCCGGGCGGTGCGGCAGCCGTGGCTCACGTTGTGGCAGCAGCGGCCCGCCGCACAGCAGGCCACCTTTTTGCTGGCCATCGACGCCGTGACCAACGCCATTGATTACGGTTTCCACATTTATCTGGCGCGGGTGCTGCTGCCTGCTGAATTTGCCGCCGGCCAAACCATCAACACCATCTTGCTGGTGATCCTTACCACGTCCGCAGTAATGCAGCCGGTGGTGGCCCGCACCGTGGCCGAAGCCAATCTCTCCCCCGAACTGCCTGCCAACACGGATTTTGCCATTTTCCGTCACTTTTTTGGCCGCAGCAGCCTGATTGGTCTGCTGGGTGTGCTGCTAGTGTGGGCCTTTCGCCAGCCGCTGGCTGACTGGTTTAATTTGCCGGTAACGGCCGTTTCCCTGGCGGCCCTCATGATTTTGATTGCCACCACGCGCCCCGTTGTGGCCGGGATGCTGCAAGGGCAGCATCGCTTTGGCTGGTTTGGCGGGATGCGTTTGGGTTATGCGGTGGGCCGTTTTTCTGTAGGACTGCTGCTCATTTCGGCGTTGGGTTTGGGACTGAACGGGGCCATCGGGGCCATGCCGCTGGGAGGAGTCGCTTCGCTGTTGGTGGGAATGGCCTGTTTGGGCGGATTGGTTCGGCAGGCAGGAACAGCCTGCCCTGAGCGGCTCAACTGTGTGGCGCTTGTCGAAGGGGCCGTTCCTCAAAACTATCGCTGGTCGGCCAGCAGGCTCACTCTGAACGCCCTGATTGCTTACGCGGCTTACATGGCGCTGCTTAGCCTCGATTTGGTGTGGGTAAACCGCACCCTGGCCGCGGATGAGGCAGCGCTGTACGCTACGGCCGTTTTGCTGCGTCGCATCCTGCTTTTGCTGCCGGGAGCAGTCATTGTCATCATGTTTCCCCGAGCAGTGGCGCGAGTGGTTGCCGGAGAATCTCCCGACAAACTGCTGCTGCAAACGGCCGTTGTGGTAAGTTTGCCCACGGTGGTGTTGACGGCCGTTTTAACCATGTTTGGCGCGCCGCTGATTGGCTGGACGCTTGGTTTGGCCTACGTGGCGGCCGCGCCGCTGCTGGGCTGGATGGGTGCGGCCATGCTGGGGGTAGGTATTACCGTCATCTGGCTCAATTTTTACCTGGCTACCCGGCCGCTGCCCTTTGTGATTGTGCTGCTGGGAACGGCCGTTACGCAGCTCGTCCTCTTGCAAACTGCATCCCTCGATTTATTCACCGTTACCGCGATTTTTGGTCTGGGCGGCTGGCTGCCTGCTGTTGGCGGTACACTGCTTTACTTGTTTTGGCTGCGCCCTTCTTTGGAGCAATCTGCCTGATGAAAATTCCTGACTCGGATTGGCTATCCCGGCTTGATGAGGGAGAACTTGAAGATTTTTGGCAGCGCCGCGCCAATCGTCTGGCGTTTCAGAAAGAAGCACGATTGTTTGGTCATCCTTTGCAACTGAAAAGTAATCAGGAAGCGCTGTTAACGGCCGTTGATCTCGCGCTGCAACATTACACTCAAACCAGCCAGACGAAAGCAACGTTGGGTGAGCTTCAGCTCGTGGTGCAGCCCATGCGCCAATCCCCTGGTCCTGCGCCAGACGATTTGATGCAGCAAATTAGCTACAGCGCCAGCGCCGACTGGTTGATGATGCAGCTGGGCGGTTGGGGTGTGGCACATCTGGATTTAACGACAAAGCGGGCAACGGCCGTTCTCGATCCTCAACTGGCTGCCAGACCCGACCTGGTCGCTCAAGGCGTGCTGCACACCTTGCTGTTGAACCTTGTCATAGCTCAGGGTTATGGCATGCTGCACGCCTCCTGCCTGGTGCGGGATGGGCTGGCGCTGCTGCTGCTGGCCCCACACAACACGGGCAAATCAACCACCGCGCTGCGGCTGGCGCTGGCGGGCTTCCGCCTGCTGACGGACAGCATGGTGTTTGTGGATGGCGACGGCTTTTTGCACGGCTACCCGGTGGGGGTGGTGAAGCTGCGCGGCGACATGGTGGCGCAGTTTCCAGAGTTACGGCCGTTCCTGCAAACCGAAATCGTGCGCCAGGAAACGAAGTATAGGGTGGATCTACGTTCGGTAAACCCGGAATTTGTGTGGGAAACGGCCGTACACCCCCAAAAGATCATCCTCTGCCTGCTGTCTCGCCATGAAAAAGAGGAAACGGTGGTGGAGGAGGTGGGGGAAACGGCCGTTATCCAGGCGATCCTGCACAACAGTTTGTACGTGGACCAGCCGCACGTCTGGCAGCAAAATGTGGCGAATTTACGGGGGGTGTTGGTGGGGGAAACGGCCGTAGCGCTCAAGATTGGTTCCAATCCGGCACGCTTGATCCAGGCAATGATCCAACTTATGACCTAACGTCGGCTTCAGCCACGCTGGCGCGGTTGTCCAATACCTTTGCTGATCGCCAAGTAGCAAGCCAACCGAGGCATCGCGCCAGCGTCAGTCCGGCCGCCACCAATCCCACAGCGCTGACCATTCAATGTAGCCGTACTCACCCACCGGGTCTGGCCGAGGTGTCAATTCAGAGACAACTTGTTGCAGAGTACGACCCTCGGTGCTCATCAGCCACAAACTGGCCTCTGTTTCGCTCAAACGGACAAACAAAACATGCTGGCCATCTGATGACCAAAGTGGACGCTCATCCCGATAACGATGGTCGCCAGTCAATTGGCGGCGTTGCCCGGAAGCAATCTCCACGATCCAAATGTGCCGCTGCGCCAGGGCCGTATTTCGCTGCGTATAGGCCATCTCCGGCGATGTAGGCAGACCAGCACTGTAGATAATGCGCTCTCCTTGTGGCGACCACGCTGGCTGCAGCGCGGCCTGTTCGGCGCTATTGACTAGCCAGCGCACGGCTAATGTTTCCAAGTCTATTACTGCCAACCCCTTATTGACCCAGGTTTCCCGACCCATGCCGACAATTAAAGCAATCTCATTTAGCGGTGACCAGGTGATAAAGTCAGGCCATAACAGTATTCTATCTTCAAGACAGTGGGGTTCTCCTCCAGTAACCGGAAGCAGACACAGGGGCAATCCATCCGCTTTGTATGGGGCCGATCTCGGTCCGAGCCAGGCGAGTAGCTGGCGGCCATCAGGCGACCAGCTGCCCAGGTGCGGTGTTGACTGGGCATCGCTTGCCAAGTAAATGACCAACGAATCTGCTCCATCTAATGCAACCTGATGTAGACCCGGGGTAAGGCCATCTGTCTGGAAAGCCAACCTATGACCGTCTGGATGCCAGGAAAGGGCTGTTATTGTGCGGGCTGTGTCCGGCGCAACCAGATTTTGAGTAGTTTGTGTGCTATGATCCCATACGGCCAGGCCTTCTGCGGCCGATATGTAAGCCAAATAGCTTTTTTGCGGTGACCAGGCAAAGGCATATATAGGGAACTCGCTTACTTTCTGCTCTTCATTCGTAGCTACCTTATTGATCCATAGCTCATCTCGTTTTAAGTAAGCGATCCACTGCCCGTCAGCCGACCAATGTGGATGGCTGTTACGGCCGTCGCGTGTCAGGCGTGTATGTTGTGAGCTATCCAGGTCTACCATCCACACATCGCCGCCAGTAATGTAGGCTACTCTTCCCAACACAGGTATCGGGGTGGCTGGCAATTGTTCAATTTGAACGTCCAGCACACCCTGACAAGCTGTAATCCACAGCAGCGTTGCACTCAACCAGGTGACTATAAGCACCAGTGGAAAGTACCGATAACGTGCGTGATTGCGTTTACTCATTGCTTTTGAAGCCGGACACCATACGCTCCAGGAGATTGAGTGTTTCCGGCTCTTCCCCTGGCCAGGCTGTCCATAGTAGAACGTACTCACCGACTGGTTGCCACATCAATGCATACACATAAGGGTCGCCTATGGTTGGGGCGATGTTCTCTAGTCGTTGGCGCAACACCGGTACACCATTGATGATATCCTCCTGTTCTTCGGCCACCTGGCCGACCCACACCTGTCCTTGCCGTTCAGCCAGCCAGATCGATAAGGATGCCTGCTCCGGGTTTGCAAATATGTTAAGGCTAATCCACCATGTCGCTTCATCCAGGGAGGATGCATCCATCACCTGCACTCCATCAGCCGGGTCAGGCGTTACTGACAAAGTGTGCCAGCCTGCTGGAAAATCAAAGGAAAAGCGGCCTGCCGGGTCGGCCCAGGTTTGCCATTCTTCTGGCACACCGGTCAGCGCCGTTGGCGTAGGGGACAACATGCCACCACAGTCCGGGTGGATGGGGTTTACCTGGCAAATGTCAATGAGAGCCTCCACGCCAGGGGCTAAAGGTTCCCATAGGCCATTAATCAGAACCCAATCTACCTGCGCTGAAAAGTCAGCGTCTTGG
The DNA here is from genome assembly GCA_041748655.1 of Promineifilaceae bacterium (SeqCode). GTDB lineage: Bacteria > Chloroflexota > Anaerolineae > Promineifilales > Promineifilaceae > Leptofilum. The sequence continues at coordinate 121,376 of JBGTCV010000003.1, forward strand.
GCAAGGGCATAATTCTCTGGTGAAATATTCTCACCCGCTAACAAGATAATCGTTTCACCATCAGCCACAATAGTAACAGGTGTCAGCACCGGTGAAGGAGCAGATGCGATTGTTTCTTCAGTCACCGTACAGGCAGTTGCGCCAACTATCAAGATTGTTATGAATCCTAACCAGAGCCAAACTTGGACTTGCTTCACGTTTATGTTGCTCATGAGCCACCTCCAAAAACTAAAATCTACTAAATTCATCTTGGTTATGGGGATACTCATCCGGCCTCCCCATCTTGTCATAGTTCCCAGGATAAGCCACCTCTGTTTCAATACTGTTCTACTCGGGTAACAACATGTAACAGGTGTGTAACAAAGTGTATTTAAGCAGACAAAGGCAGACGCACGGTAAAGACAGTGCCTTGCTCCAAGCGACTGCGCGCCCTAACGGTTCCCCCATGCCGGGCTACAATTCGCTGCACCAGGGCCAGTCCCAGGCCGCTGCCCGCAACTCGGCGGGCATTGCTACCTCGATAAAGTTCCTCAAAAAGATGGGGCAGATCTTCGGGGGCAATACCCGGTCCGGTGTCGGCCACTTCCACAACCAGCCAATGATCGTCTTCGGTTGCCCGTAATTCAATTACATCTTCTGGCCGAGTAAACTTGCAGGCGTTGTCGAGCAGGTTGTAGAAAGCAAGCCACAGCAAGTCCCGGTCGCCGGTTACCACAGCCAAGGGCCAGGGGGCTTGCGGTAAAAGCAAGCGAATGGAATGGACGGCGTTTTCAGGGGAAGTAGGCACGGCTGTGACCAGTTCGTCCAGCAGCTCGGCCACGTTGATTGGTTCGTGCTCAATTGGTCGTGTTTCTAATTCAGCTACTTTGCGCAGGTCAGCCGTTAGTCGGCCCAGCCGTTCAACCTGGGCTGAAATATCCTGCCACGCCTGCGCTTGGTTTTTTTGATTGGAACTGATGGTCAGATAGGTGAGTGTGGTACGAATGGCGGCTAAGGGGTTTTTTAATTCGTGATCTAGCCGACGAATGAAACGCTGGTGGGCTTGGGTGGTTTTTTGCTGGACAGTCAATAATGCTCGGCGATGGCGATCAAACCATTGCCAGGCAGCTATCCCCATAGCCAGGCAGAGGGTCAGAGCAAGGCCGACAAGTAGCAGCAGGGTACCCAGGTCTATCCGTGTTTGCAGACGAAACACCGGATTGTGAGCTAGGCCTCCCTGTAACGTCAGGGCAAGCAGCAGCCCAATGAGCAAGGGAAGAGCCACCAGGGCAACCAACCCGTAATAGCGGCGGGCTTTCACGATGCTGCACTTTCCCCAACTGGTTCTACAGTTGCCAGGAAGCGATAACCCACGCCAATGATCGTTTCGATGAAAAGTGGCTGATCCGGCTCATCGGCCAGCGCTCGTCTTAGTTCGGCCACGCGCATGTCAACAGCCCGCGTCGCCACAGGGTAATCCCAGCCCCAGACAGCGTCTAGCAACCGATCCCGCGTTAAAATCTCGTCGGGATGGAGCATCATGTATTCCAACAAGGCCAATGCTTTGGGGGTGAGTTCAATAAGACGGCCATCTTTGTACAGCCGATGCGTCTTGCGATCTAGGAGCAGATCGCTGGATTGCAGTTTGGCGGCCAGAGAAAGCGGTTTCTGCCTGGGGCGAGCCTGGGCGCGGCGTAACACGGCCTTTATACGTGCCAGCAACTCGTGCGGATCGAACGGTTTGCACAGGTAATCATCAGCCCCTTCTTCCAGGCTGAGCACTCTCTCAATGGTGGCGTCCACCTGCGAGAGCATTATGACCGGCGTCCAATCACCGGCGGCTCGCAGGCGACGGCATACTTCTCGGCCATCCAGGCCAGGCATCAAAACGTCTAGAATGGCCACGTCAGGCTGCTTCTCTAAAATCAAGCGCAGCGCCGCCTGACCATCGGCAGCCACGTGTACCGTAAAACCGGCGTGTTCCAGGATAGGAGCCAGATAGATGGTAATGGCCTTTTCATCGTCGGCCAATACGATTTGTGTCCGTGCCATACCGGTAACATATTCATCATTCGGGCAGGAAGCAACTGGCGATTGGCACGTTTGTAGACGCAGTTTGTCACCTTTTTCAGAGTGTGCCTTTTTTATCTAGCGATCTGACTTCATACAAAACGGTTTGTACGTAGATCAGCCGCATGTCTGGCAGAAGAATGTGGCGAATTTGCGGGGGTGTTGGTGGGGGAAACGGCCGTTGCGCTTAGATTAGGTGCTAACCCGTCGCAGCTGCTGCCAACTGTGGAGGACCTGTTCCACTAATTGGCACCAGCTTGGTAAACCATATGTTGTTCAGGGTTTCCTCATTGGCCCTGAGCCATGGTGCCAGATAAAACGTCCATGTACCAAATGTTCCCTGCTGCATCTTGCAGTCGAACTTCATCTGGGCGTATCCATTGCACCAGCTTGAAGTTACGCGTATCTGGCTCCAAAATGGTAACGGCCGTTGCTTCCCCCGTTTCTTCGGCCAAATCAACCCGTACCAACGCTGTTTGTTGCTCCTGCCCGTTGCACGCATTGAGCACTTGAATGATGAGTAGGTGACGGCCGTCTGGCGACCATTCTAAACTACCTATCTGCCACGATTCGGCTGGTTGGGGCAGTGGCACGGATAGTTCTGTACCAGAAGCGAGATCGCGAATTAGAAAGCCACGCCCATACGAGGCATCAACCGCCAATTTGGTTTCATCTGGTGAAAGTGCCATCACCAAGCCGATGTAGGGCGCCACTTCTGTGATCGTGCCGTTGGTCAAGTCAAGTTGCCACAAGTCACCGCCATTCACCAGCACAGCACAGCCATCCGGATTGGGAATGTTGGCGTAGTAAAGGTAACGGCCGTCAGCCGACCAGCTTATTGGTTCCGGTTGTGTGTAGCCCAGGCCATAGGTGCGCCATTCATCAACCGCCGTCCAGGTTTGGCTGCCATCCACGGCACGTACCGTTAAGGTCGTGCGGTATTTTTGACCGGTAGGGAACTGCTCCAGTTCAGCTTCAGGCACGACCACGGGTTGATCGATTTGGCTGATGGCTTGCCAACGGCCGTTTGGCGAGACAGCTTGCGGCGGTTGAAACGATTCCCAACGATTGACAACGCCGAGCAAGATGCCATCGGGCGAAATTGGGTGCAGCTCGCTATTATCGGCCGACAGCCGCCAGATGGGGGAGTCGGTGCTGCCATCGTCGAAGAAGAGGTAACGGCCGTCGGGCGACCAGCCCAGCCGCAACGCCTTTGTCGTTTCCAACGTCCGTTCCCAGGCAACTTCCCCGGTGACTCGGTTGGTGACATAGAGCCGTGTTGCCGTCCACTCATTGCTGCTGGGTACCGCTTCCCAATCTGCCAGTAGATTGTCGCGGCTGATTCGGTTGAACCAATCGGTGGGGGTTGCGGCGCAACGGTCCCCCAGTGCTGTGTCTGTAGTCACGATGCGCTCATCGCGCCAGCAGAACTGTTCCACGCCGCCTCCCACGCTGGCAATGAGCGGCCCTGCTTCGCTGCGCTGCCCCGCAGCCACATGGATGGTTTCGATACGGCCGTCGCTAATCCCTGCATACGGTTCACGCGGGACAAAACAGCAGCCGTAGGCCAATTTTGAGCCGTCAGCCGACCAAACCAGGTTGGAAATAGATTCGAATGCCGGATCGCTGTTGGGGATCAGGCTGGTGTGCGTGTCGCTGGCTAAATCGTAGAGGCAGAGGGTACAGTCAGGCTTGGGGCTGGCTGGGAAGGTTCTGGCTGGGGTGTAGGCCAGGGTGCGACTGTCTGGTGACCAGGCCAGCGCCGTGACGCTAACAGGTAAAATCCGCTCCTCGCGTGTGCCTATATCAAGAATATGCAGCTTGTTATCCTGGTGTGCCGGGTTGGCCAACCAACGGCCGTCTGGCGACAGACGCAAACTGGCCAGACCAAAGCCATCAGCCTCTCCCCAGCCTAGAAAATCATCGCTGCCGAGTTGATCCAGCGCTACGCCGTGTATATCAGAACGCCACAATTTGTCGTTTTGCACAAACCAAATCATTTGATGGCTGCGCAACGGCTGGATTATGGTTGGCAATGTGAGCACAGCGGTTGGCGTTGGCACAGGCGTGGCAGTTGCGGGTTCTGTGGGAATGGGAGTGGCAGCGGAGACGGTGGTTGCTGAGGCAATTGCTATCGTTTGTGTGGGAACGGCCGTAGGGTTGGCAGTTTGTGTTGGGTCAGCGGCTGGCGGGGGGACAAACGACGCAGGTTCGGCACAGGCTGCACTCATTCCCATGAGGAACATTGCAGCAATCTTGATCAGTTGGCAGATGAGTTTCCTTTTCTTCCACAAGGCTATTTTTGGAGTCATAATTTCCTGTCCTGAAAATAGCGAATTTTGGCATCGTTCATTTCAGGCAATCTGTGCTTTACAAATCTAGCAAAAAAGCGTGTCATGCTGAGGTCCTCCGAAGCATCCCGTTCCTCTGTGTAAGCGGGATGCTTCGCTCCGAAGACTCCGCTCAGTCCTGTCCTGAGCTTGTCGAAGGAATGACAATCTTCGGACTAATTTGTAAAGGACAACTTCTACTTTTTGAACCATGCC
>JBGTCV010000004.1:0-13885 GCA_041748655.1 Promineifilaceae bacterium (SeqCode)
TTTCAAAAGCCGGGTTGGGTACACGATGGCCTTGTTCAACATTTTGGTTCAATGGCATGGTCTGCACCCTGCTGCTGATGGATTCGTTCACTTGTCAATTGCTGAGTTCAGCTTATGAACTAGCACCAAAGGTTATATAAAGGATTGAAACGATAAGCAGTATTATAGAAAGCGTATCCGGCAAATGAGATCACGCCAATCATCAGGAAGAATAATCCCCCGAATATTAATTTTGGTGTGAAGGGTAGGTCAAAGTAGGAACTGGCAGAATATTGTTCCTGATAGTGGGAAAACAGCATGAGTGTTACAACGCCAATTAAAAAGCTTGTAGCTAGTGCAGTCCAATACCACCTGTTCCATTGACCCAATTTTGCTCCGGTAGCTTTGAGTAGTTTTTCATCAGACATTGCCTCGGCCTCGGTTTTAATGTACCCGGCTCGCTGATGGATTCCATGCCTGGTGAATTGCTCAGTTAAGCGTTGAATTTTTCCCTTTGTAAATAGCACCTCGACAATAACCCGATCATGCACATACCCAAAACCTGTCGATTTATGAAAGTCACCGACGAAATCCTCATTCATGACAAAAGTTAGTTGAAGTTTATCTTCCTCTTTAGGATTAAGTTGATAATAATCAATATCTGAAAGATCGAAAATGCTGAGCATATGCTCTCCTTCTTTCTTCAAGTGGTGTTCGTTACAAAGATATAATTTGTCGCTGGTTAGGGCGTACATAACCTGCGAGTAACCAAACAAACTATAAACGGCGCCGCACCCCTCGTGCAAAACACCGGATATGCCAAATACTTCTGAAATTTCGGACAATTTGTTCATAGAATCCAAGAAGAAAAGATACCTGCGGTATGTGGCCTTCATAGGCAAGCACAAATGTATCACGGAACGGCCGAATACCAGTCCAACACGCGCAAGGCGCGGAGGGTGTTCCAGCGGCTGGGTTGGCCTTCGTCCTCGTTTAGCGCGACGGGCATGACGCCGGGGTATTGGGTTTCGAGTGGGAAACGGCCGTTACCATCCCGTTTCGACTCAACCAGTTCGATGGCCTCAGCCACCCGCTCGTCTGGGGTGACGCCAGCCCGGCGCAGGTATTCCAGCCCGCGCAGCACGTCGTAATGCCACCACGTGGGGAAGGCGAAGCTGGTAAAGGCCGTGCCCCCCTTGCGGTCTTGCTGGATCACCTCGCCGGTTGAGCGCCGCCGGAAGAGATGGCGCTCCAGCAAATATTCCTGCCCGCGCAGGCGAGCCTCCTTCACGGCTGGGTTATTGCCACCAGCCAGTTCGTATTCCAGCAGCGCTTCCAGCACGCAGATCGTGGTGTTGAACGACGACCGTGTCGAGCCATTTTCGGCCTCGCAGTTCCAGCCGCCGTCGGCCAGCTGCTCATTGAGCAGGCGGTCGATGATCCGCTGGATGTCCTGGCCAAAGTAGGCGCCGCTGGCCCCCACCTGCCCGTTGATACACGGCTCCACTTCGCCCGCAAAGAAGGGATTGCCTTCATAATCTAATCCGCGCCAGCTGCCGTCCCAATCCCAGCCGCGCCACGTTACGTGGTCGCGCACCAGTCCCACCGCCCGACGCGCCGCGTCGCTGGCCGGATCGAGACCCATTTGGCGCAGCAGCGTCAGGACATGCATGGTAGAGTCCCAGCCCTGGTTGAAGGCGACGCCTGCCCACGAGCCATCGGCTTCTTGCCGGGCGAGCAGCCGGGCACCCCAACCCTCGGTGGCCACCCTGGCACGCTCGGCGGCGACCGCTTCGTCGGGCGCATCGGTCAGGTCACGCAGTACCTGCCAGCGGATTGCCGGATCAGAATCGAGCAGCCACTCGATCACCGATTGTTCTGGCTGCCGTCCTTGCTGTTTAGGGGCATTTTCTGTCATTTGCTCGTGCTCCTTAGTAACCGCCTAAAACATACTTACTGAGATTGGGCCAATCTTTAAGATTGGCCCAATCTTGAAAAATGGGAAGTTATTTCTAGACGCTCACTTAACTCACTGCTTTCTTCACAAGTGCAAGGATCGTTGCCTCTTCGGCAGGCGTCAACTTTGTTAATGCGAAAGAAGCCGCCCACATATTGCCATCGTCAAGATTCGCATCAGGCTGGAAACCGAACGTCGCATACCTCACGTTGAACTTGCTCGCGGCCTGGTAGAAACAAATAACCTTCCCATCCTTGTTGGCATAGGCAGGCATTCCATACCAGGTTTTCGGCATAAGGTCTGGCGCATTGGCTGTGATAAGCTCATGCAATCGTTTTGCCATGAAGCTATCATCTTCCTTCATCTCCGCAATTGCCGCAAACACCGCTTTTTCACCTTCTTCCCTGTTCCTGCTCGCACGCGCTTCCGCCTTCAACTCCTGGGCACGCGCCTTCATCGCGGCTTTTTCTTCAGCGGTAAATCCTTTATCGGACTTCTCGGGGCTTTTTTTTGTATCGGTTTTTGTACTCATAAAAATCTCCTTGCCTGACTTAGTAACCGTCTAAAATTTACTTACTGAGATTGGGCCAATCTTTAGATTGGCCCAATCTGAAAAACGGGAAGTTATTTCTAGACGCTCACTTACGGTTATCTTAAGGTCTTGCATAAAAATCAATTTATCTTTATAATAAAGATACTTCAAAATAAAGATAGTGTCAAGCACATACCTCTATGACGAAATCAACAAAAGCAGATCTGAAGAAACGATCCTTGATGGCAGTAAGGGATTACGGCGTGAATTTAACGCAGTTCCGAAACGCCATGAGTGAATGGGCAGGTCTTAACACAACCGATATGGAATGCCTCAGGCTTCTATTCCAAAAAGGAATTGCCACACCGTCTGAACTTGCCCGGCATACGGGCCTCACTTCTGGGGCAACGACCGCCATGCTGGACCGTCTTGAAAAGGCGGGCTTAATCGAACGCCGACCCAATCCCAATGATCGCCGCGGGACTTTGATCACGCCTGAAAAATTGAGCGCCGAAAAAATGGCATCATGGTTTGCGTCTGCAAGAAAGGCACAAGACGAATTGATTTCAAGTTATTCTGAAAGCGAACTGGAAATCATTGCTGATGTCTTTGAACGATTTGCAAAACTATGGGATCAGGAACGCGAGAAGATAAAAAGAGGTCAGTAAAGGCAATTGGTCTTCTTGGTGTGCTGTGGCCGGTTTTTAACGGTGCCACTTTTTTCTACCCGCTGCGTTGGTGTTGGAGAACAGAAACAGTTTTGGGAGGAACGGCCGTATCAAGGGCAATGTTTAGGGAGAAACGGCCGTCGCTGGCAGGCGAAATAAGCGCCGAGGCGACGGCGTACCCGGCGTGAGGTTTGGCTTAACAAAAGTTGCCGGAACAGACCTGAAATGAGGCAAGAGCTGTCAAATCATTATCAGATTGAGAATTGCTGAAGTAATTATAGAACACTTGTGCTATAAAATAATGGAGGATATAATAGAATAGCGCTATCAAAATCTTGACTTAAAAAAGGTAGGTAATGGGATGGATACAATTCTGAAAACCACTGTCTGGCAACAATTTGGGGCTTCAATTGATATGCTCGATGATGCTATCAGTTTCTGCCCCGATCTGCTATGGACTGCTGCCCTTTGGGACGATCAGGATGACCCGCGGTATGGACAATTCTGGTTTGTTGCTTATCACACCCTCTTCTGGCTTGATCTTTTCTTGACTGGCACCTCCAAAGGCTTTGCGCCTCCCGTCCCGTTTATTCGGGGTTCCCTTCCGGAAAAACCGTATTCGAAAGACGAGGTTCGTGGCTATCTCAAACAGTGCCGCCAGAAATGCCAGTTGGTAATCGAAGAGTTAACGGGTGAGAAAGCAAACCAGATTTGCACCTTTGATTGGATGGAACCGACTTTCCTGGAGCTGCAACTCTACTGTATGCGTCACGTTCAAGAACATGCAGCCCAATTGAATTTGCTGCTTGGACAAAATGGTATATCGGGTCCCGATTGGGTTGCGAAGGCCAGGGACAAAGTCTCTTAACGAGGCGCAATTTTCCTTGTAAGTTTTTCCCCGCCAGTGCACCGTGTACTGTCTTCATACTGCCTCCTAATAAATTGTCAGCTTGCCGAATAGTATCAGCTGCCGATACCATTCGGTTGGCTCGTTAAAGTGATTGCTCTATTAAATAATCGATTGGCGAAGGCAGAATTCGACCAATTAGCCGATGAAGTTTGAAATTGCCTAAAAGTGGCCCGGCCAGAGACGGCCGTAGTGCAAACACGCCCCCTGGTGGCAACGGCCGTTCCCCATTGACAGCCAAAAGCACGTGTGTAAAATAGCCACGAAGATAGCCATAATGGAGGTATCAAGATGGCAACAACCTATTCAATTAACGCCCAATTCCAAAGTTGTGAAGCATATTCAAGAGGCAGCCAATGAGATGGCCCTTGCTGTGACAACCTGGCACGAACTGTTGTTTGATGTCCTCAGAATGCCTGATTCGCAGAGACGTACCGCCCTTGAGCAATATTTGTTAGACACGATCCGCCCGGAGATTCCGATACTGCCTTATGACGCAGAAGTCGCTGCCTGGTTTGCCCAGGAACGTGCCCGATTGTCAAAAAGTGGCCTTCCCCCATCCTACCCTGATGGGCATATTGCCGCAGTCGCCGCAGTAAATGGCTTGATTCTGGTTACCTGCAATGTGGCCGATTTTGCAGAATATTCCGACCTAAAAATAGAAAACTGGTTTGATTGATCCCCTGTTGTGGCAATGATGGAGGCTTATAATGGAAGTGTATGAAGCGGTAAAGACAGTGTTGGCGGTGCGGAGTTATGAAGAGAAAGCTGTACCGTCAGGTGTGGTGGCGCAGATCGTGGAAGCGGGGCGGTTAACCGGGAGCAGTATGAACCGGCAGCCATGGCATTTTATCGTGGTCGAGAATCCGGAAACGCTTAACCGGCTGGGGGAGTTAGCCCGGTCAGGACCCTATATTGCCGAGGCCCCTTTGGCCATTGTGGTAGCCATTGAGAAGGAATCACGTTTTGGGGTATCAGACGCCAGCCGGGCGATTCAGTCGATGGTTTTGACAGCGTGGGGCGCAGGGATTGGCTCGAATTGGGTGGGTTTCAAGAACTTGAGCGACGTAGGTGCACTGATGGCCGTGCCGGAATCGTTTGAGGTTTTGGCAGTACTGTCGTTTGGCTACCCAACGCAAACGCTAGGTCAGGGAAAGAAACAGCGGAAGTCGCTGGCGGAGGTAGCTTCCCAGGAGCGGTTTGGACAGCCATACAGCTATCATGCCAGGTGATGATGTGACGATTCGTAACTTTTCAGGTACTCAGGAGATTGGGCCAATTTTTCAGAGAAAATTGGCCCAATCTTGGTGAACTAGCTGAATTCAACATGGTTCAGGTAACGACCTGTAAGGGAATGTTCTGCGCCGAGTAAGGCCTGGGGTGTTCCCTCAAAAATGACAGTTCCACCCTTGCTGCCACCTTCCGGTCCCATATCGATTATCCAGTCCGCATTGCGGATAACATCCAGATTATGTTCAATCACAATCACCGTGTTACCTGTGTCAACCAGTCGATTCATAATCGCCAACAGGAGGCTAATATCCGACATATGCAAGCCAGTCGTTGGCTCATCCAGGACGTAGACGCTACCTTTTTTGTGTAACTCACTGGCGAGCTTGATACGCTGACACTCCCCACCGGACAAAGTGCTGAGAGGCTGCCCTAATGTCAGATAGCCAATACCCACGTCAACCAATGCGCGCAGCTTATCGGTAACTTTGGCAATATCGAAAAATTCGAATGCTTCCTGAACCGTCATATCCAGTACATCGGTAATCGACTTGCCATTCAGCTTATAGGTTAATACTTCATCCTTGAAGCGTCTGCCTTCGCAGATTTCACAGGTTGTTTTGACTGAATCCAGAAAACCCAAATCGATTTCGATGGCTCCCAAGCCATTACAGTTTTCGCAAGCTCCTTCGGAATTGAAGCTAAACAACGACGCACTGACATCATTTTCTTTGGCGAACGCCTTCCGTACATCGTCGAGAATACCTGTATAGGTAGCCGGATTGGATCGGCTGTTGGCACCGACTGCTGCCTGGTCAATCACAATGGCATCAGGGTGTTGGCGCACGAATGTTTGCAGAATGAGGGAGCTTTTACCACTCCCCGCCACACCGGTGACAACGGTTAATACCCCCACCGGAATATCCACACTCACATCCTGTAAATTGTTGATTCTGGCGCGTCTGATAGGCAGTTTACTTCTTGCCTGACGAAAACTCGGTTTGATGGGTAATGCTTGTTTTATGTGTTTGCCCGTTAATGTGTCGGATTCGAGTAATCCCCTGAAACTACCTTCATAAACAACTTCGCCACCGGCGGAACCGGCATGGGGTCCAATATCCACAATATGGTCAGCCGCACGGATCACTTCAGGGTCGTGTTCAACCACCAGCACGGTGTTACCTTTATCACGAAGTTTTTGTAGCAGTTCATTCATGCGATGAATATCACGTGGATGTAAGCCAATGCTCGGTTCATCAAAAATATACATGACATCAATCAAACTGCTGCTGAGTTGTTTGACAATTTTGACACGCTGCGATTCACCACCGGACAACGTATCGGTGGGACGGTCAAGTGTCAGATATTCCAGTCCAATATCAATCAGATGTTGCAGGCGTTCAGTTAAAGTGGCAATCATCGGGGCATTGATGGGACTGTTGATGGTTTGAATCACTTCAATCAGTTTTGCTATTTCCATTGATGACAGGTCAGCGATGTTGTACCCGTCTATCCGACAATTGAGTGCCGCCTGGCTGAGTCGTGCGCCCTGACACAATCTACAGGGCCCTTCTGTAAGGTAAGGCTTGACTGTTTTCTGCGTCCGTTCCGAATACGTTGATAAATCCTTTGTGATGTATTTGCGCGAGAATTTGTCAATAATGCCTTCGACCGTCAGGTTAATTGTATTGCCACCGACGGCCGTTTTCACCTTAAAGGGTGGACTGTATAACAAGCGTTCCATTTCCTCGTCGGAATAGTCATCCAGCTTTTTGTCGAAATCGAACACGCCGGACTGAGAAAGCAGGTTCCAATCCCATTTGCCCACACCATAATCGGGATACAGTATCGCGCCTTCATTCAGCGAGAGTGACGTGTCCAGAAACAAATCTAAATCAACACCCAATTTACGACCCAGACCATTACATTCCGGGCACATTCCCTGTGGGTCATTGAATGAAAAGGCATTGGCGTAACCGACGAATGGTTGTCCGACCCGTGAAAACAACAAACGCAGCACAGGCGCTATATCCGTTATTGTCCCCACAGTTGAATGTGACCCACCGCCGAGTCGTTTCTGATCAACGACAACCGGCATACTCAGATTGGCAATTGAGTCGGCTTCGGGGGAAGTAAAGCGTGGTAGGAAATTACGGACGAACATACTAAAATTTTCATTGAGCAGCCGTTGACCTTCGGTGGCAATTGTATCGAAGACAATGGAGGATTTTCCTGAACCCGACACACCTGTAAAAATGGTGATTTTGCGTTTGGGAATGCGTAAAGACACATTTTTGAGGTTGTTTTCACGTGCGCCGTGAATCTCAATATATTCCTGAGCCACAATGTCTCCTTTTCTTTAGATAATGGTGCCGGGCTTCTACTTTCTCAAGCGGTTATCCTTGAAAACGGCTTCGATAATCGCCATTTGTGAAATCATCGCGGATTTCGAAACCGATCCCGATACGCGCCAGGGGATATCCCGGAAGCATTGCGAAACAAAGTACAATATGAATTGGCGAACAAATGTACTATTTTTGAGCAAAAGTGTCAAGAACCTACTCCCGAATCCGCCCGGTGGCGAAGGCGTAGGCCCAGGGGGTGAGGTCCGGTGGTTCGTGGCCGAGCGCGCTGAGGATGGTGCAGATCTGCCCACGGTGCTCGCTGCCGTGATACAGCACCACGGCGATGATAATCCCGGCTGGGATGGGGTTGGTGCCTTCATCTGGCGGCAGCGGGCGTTCACCGTCCACATTGCTGACCAGGAAAGTTTCCCAATCGGCCGTTAGTTTGGCCGCCAGCGCTCTCAGCTCATTGAGTCCGGTTGTTGCTCCCATTTGAAAGGGGTTGCTGGATTCCCAGCCCAGGAGCTTCTCAAGAAACTCTATCTCGTAGGTGATAATGTGCCGCAGCGTCTCGATAATCGTGCCGTAGGTGCCGGGCACGGTGGCGTTCAGGGTTTGCCCATTCAGCCCCTGGAGGAAGTCCAGGAGCTGTGTACTTGCCCAGGCGTTATGCCTGATGGGATCGTGAAGTGCGTGACTCATTTTTACCTCCTCACAGCGGTGCAGCCTGTAACGGTGTTAATGTCCGAAGCCTGTGTCTGATGCCGTCAGGAGACGTTGGCCGAAACAGCCCGCACGGTTGGTGCAGCCAGGCTGTAGGTGAGCCAGCCCGGCAGGGCGCGGACTAGCGCGGGGATGCCCTCTATAACAACAAGACGCCTATCTTGTGCCGCAGAAAAAGAGAGACGCCCCAGCCATATCTGAAAGAAGGCCGACAGATCGGCCGTTACCAGTACGTCAAGGTCAAATCCTGGATCCGTCAGGCAAATGGAGACATCTTCCTGGCTCAAGAGCAGCCAGAAACTTTCGCTTTTGGCTCCCTGAAAGTCGAAGCGCACCACGACGCGCGGCGCGGGCAGTTGATCGGTCCGCACGCGGCTGCGCATCCACCACATCAGCAGTACGGGGTCGAGTTCGTCCGCTTCCGGCTCCTCGAAGGCCCAGCGCGCACCCCAGATGAGCAGCGAATTGATGACGGCTTGCAGCTCCTGCCCTGCTTCCGTGAGATAGTAGGCGGTTCGTTGACGGCCGTTTTCCAGTGCCACTTTCTTTACCAACCCCATCCGCTGCAAACGACGCAGCCGTTCCGCCAGCAAGCCGCGAGAGATACCGGGTAAACCGCGTTCCAGGTCATTGAAGTGGTGGGTGCCGGTTAATAGATCGCGCACGACGAGCAGCGTCCAGCGATCTCCCAGGATTTCAACAGCCTTCGCAATGGGACAGTATTGACCATACTTGTACATGAGCTTTCTCCTGTTATCGATAGGGTACAGTGTAATGGCAAATCACGACCAGTTCAATCTTTGAACTATTCGCCACACCACTTCCTTGTTATGCTGAAATTCTACCTGTCTTGGATGGGATGACGGCCGTCAGACCCTCTCTCAAAGGATAATGATGACATGACCACTTCGACTCAATGGCAGCTGGCACGAGAATCAGCGGAACGCTATCAAACCATCCTCACCCCGACCATCCTTGGCCCGTTTGCCCAGGCGCTGGTGGATTTTGCGCAGGTGCAGCAGGGCGAACGGGTGGTTGACGTGGGCTGCGGTACAGGCGCCGCCGCCCGTTATGCCGCCGAAGTGGTTGGGTCAGCCGGGCATGTTGTCGGCATAGACGTGAATGCGAGCATGATAGACGTGGCGCGTTCGCTGTCGGCGGAGGCCGGTGTGCCGGTAGAATGGCGTGAGGCAGATGCCGCCGACCTGCCTCTGGCAGACAGCAGCGTGGATGTGGCGCTGTGTGCTCAAACGCTGCAATTCCTGGCCAAAAAACAACAGAGCCTGTCCGAGATGGAGCGCGTGATCAAAACTAGTGGGCGGCTCGCCTTGAGTCTGTGGTGTCCGCTGGTGGACAACCCTTATTTTGCGGCGCTGGTGGCGGCGGTGAGTGAGCATGTCAGCCCGGCAACGGCCGTTGGCTTACGGGCTGCCTTTGCCCTGTCAGAAGCTGCGGACATTGAGCGTCTGCTGCAATCGGCAGCCCTGCGGCCCACCAGGAGGGAGGTCGGACAGCTTGATTTGCCCTTGCCGCCGCTGGCTGAGTTTGTGCCGCGTCACATCAGCGCCACGCCAATGGCTGCCGGTTTCAGGGCGGCATCGCGGCCAGAGCAGCAGCGGGTTGTGGGGGAAGTCATCACATCCCTGAGCCAGTATGAGGCCAACGGCCGTTGGCGCATACCGTTCAGATCCCACATGATTCTGATTGACAGGCTGGTTTAGGTGGAGGGGAAACGGCCGTCTCTACGCCTGTATCTGGCCACTGGCAAAAGCGTAGGCCCGTGGTGTCAGATTACGCTGGCAGCAGCGATTGCATCTGCTTAAAAATAAAGTTGGCCGCCCGTTTGGGACTGAGCCGGGAGATGAAATCCATCAGTTTGGCGTCGGACCCTACCAGAACGCGGTAGCTGTTCTTCTCGATTTTGCTTATGGTTGTTGGTATTTTACCATCGTAAAGCCTTTCGCCACGCCTTGCCACTTTGCCTGCCCCTGGCGATCTCGTTGATATTTCCTTCAACATCGCCTGTGATCATTGTATTCGCTGGCTTGTCAAACCCAAAGCGGTAACGGACGCCACCGACGGTAAACTTTACCCCGCCCGAGAAGTAGTACCAGGGAAAGAGGATAGCCTCCACTTCAGCCAGGGGAACATCAAATAGAATGGCACGCTCGTCATTTTCCAGCCGCTGGGCCAATTGGGCCAGGCCGGTATCTGCTTCAAGCTGGCGCAGCTGGCCGGGCCAGAAATTTCCGGAGCCAAAGGCGGTGAACGTGAGGCGATTGTTGGCCAGCGACAGCACGCCGGGCAAGCTGCTGATGCCTCGGAGCAGCCAGGCTGCGGTCCGCAATCGGGGTGATGGTGTCATTGGGTTATTTTACCTGATAGAGCACTCACTTTTTGAGCAAAAAGGTGGTGATTTTCTCCGCTCTTTCCCAAAGGCCACGCCGCTGGCTGACAGCAAGCTGTAAATCCAGTGGGGGAACCCGTATTTCTGAGCCACGCCAGGAGACAACTTCAAGTCTTTTCGCAGCGGTTGGGCCAAAATCACTTGTTTCTGGGCTGTCGGCGCTCTCATTGACGCCGCCTACCCATTCCAAACGCGCTTGCAGAAAGGCCCGCCCAAACCAATTCCATATCCAGCCCGGCGAGGGTTGCAATGGTTCAACCAGATGATCCAGCAGCAGGTCGCTAAGCTGGCCTGCGGCTGCATCATCAACAACCAGATCTAGATCGCCGGGAGCGATATCCAGGCCGCGTATCGCAAGGGCGGCGCTGCCAGTGAGCCACCAATCAATCTTGAAACCTTCAATCATTTCCAAAAAGGCACAAAGCGATTGTTCCCAGGGTGCAGGATGGATTCGGGCTGTTTGCAGCACCATCTCTTCGGCATGTTGTTGAAAGTTTTGGTAGATACGGTCAAGATGGGGCGTGTCTGCGGGATAAGTTTTGGCAAACCCTTCAGCGACAGGGCTGTAGTACAGGCTCTTTACGGCCGTATAATACGCTTGATCTACCTCCGTAAGAATAAACGAAGTGGTTGTGCCCTCCGTTTTTCGCAAGGTTTTCATTGGCTGTTCCTTAAAATAGGCAAAGACCGTCAATTATGGCTGATCGGCAGAATCAGGGGCGTGGCTAGTGAGATGGCGCAAATTTTCAGCCGTTTTCAGGCGGCCAGGCCCAGAACAAACAATCTTTGGGTGACGGCTTCAATGAGGGATTGGTACCGGACTTCGGCCATGGCCAGATGCTCAGTCTGGAGATTGTGCACAATATCGTCCAGATCGACGCCTGCCTTTGCCAGCTTGTCTAGATGGACTTCCGCTTCGCCCAGGTTGTGGGTCAGGGTGAGCACTGGTTCCCCGGCCTTTTCAAACGCTGCCAGGGTATTTGGCGTAAACGTCACCACGGTCTCTGGGCCAATGAGGGCATTGGTGTAATAGGTCAGCGGCATGGTTGGGTCCTGCGGGGTGAGGCGGGTCCATTTTGGCCGCAGCGGCCTTGCCTGACGCCGGGCCAGCTGTTCCCAGCGCGGCCCGCTGAAAATTTGGCGGTATCGTTGGTAGAGCAGTTTGGCCAGGGAAACGGCCGTTTTCCCACACAGTTCAGCCGCATCTTTGGCGCGCAGCACTGGGTCTATGGCGGCATCGATGGCCCCAACGGAAAATGAGGCAACGGCCGTTGGCATGATGCGCCACATGCTGTTGGATGCCAGCAATGTTTCCAGACCGGCAATGTACGCCTGGGCGGCCCGTTCGTAGTCGGTAACGGTGAAAATGTGGGTGATGTTGAGCGATTCGCAGTCGGCCGTGAGCGAGCGAATGGCGTCGCATCCTTCCAGAGTGGCGGGAATCTCTACCATTGTGTTGGCCCGATCCATGCCGTGGAGCATATGCCGGGCCACAGCGGCCGTTTTGGCGGCGCTTTCGGCCAGGGCTGGGTCCATCTCCAGGCTGACAAAGCCATCCCAGCTGTCGCTTTCCTGGTATACCCCATGCAGCAGATCGGCTACCAGGCGAGCATCATCCATCATCAACCATTCGTGAATGTGGCGATACGGAATGCCTTTTTGCATCAGCCGGTTAATCGCAACATCGTAATCGTCGTATTGGGTGATGGTGTCGGCAAAAACGGCCGCATTGGCCGTGATGCCCTGAATACCGGCGGCAATCGCTTGGCGCATTTCACCAGAGGTGATGTAGTTGTGGCGCATGTAGTTCAGCCAGGTTGATTGACCAAGTTGGTGAAGTTCGTGAAGTTTTGACATGTTGAACTCCTTCGAAAATGAAAAATGGAACACAGAGTTACGCAGAGAAGACACAGAGTTACGCAGAGAAATGAAGAGAAATCTGTTGATTTTCACTCATGGTGTTGAATTTGCGCTCATGTCGTCTCCTAAATCGATGCTGGTCTTTGGGGCAAATGAAGCTGTGCGAAGGTGGCAGGAAGTGTGGTTTTGGGGAAGAAGTTGGCCAGGATGTTACCCCGACAGGCGTTCATCTGCTGGTGGCGGCGCACCTGATTGGTGCACATATGGGCACAGTATAAGGAAAATGAGTGCGCATTGCCAGTGACAAAGCGCCTCATTTCCCACTTTCTCTAACCACGGCCCCAGCACAACTACTGCCTGCTGATGTGTGCTTTAGTTCGCTGGCGCTGCCACAAACTCAATCGTCAGCTGCACTTCGTCGCTGACGTTAGCCACGCCTGGGGCGTTGGGGATTTGTAAATTAAACGCTGTTCGGCTAATTTGGGCTGTGGCAGAACCGGTGAGTTGGAAACGGCCGTTTGCCACCACCGTTGCCGAAAAAGTAACCGGTTGTGTTGTTTCCCGAATTACTAACTCTCCCGAAATTTGCAGCATTACCGCTTCATCGGGCACAAATGCCTCTGGTAAGCCGGTGATTTGGCCGGGCGTAAACGTAATAAATTCATACCTTTGGCTGTCCAGAATAACGCTGTGAATGGCGTTGTCCCGAAACGAATTATCAGTAAACAGGGTGCGAGCATTGATGAGCAGTGGCCCAATCTGGCTGGCGGCAGGCTGATCAAAATTAACCGCAATTTGCCCCGCCACTTCCCGGCTTTGCCCCACAACCGTCGTGGGCAAACCCCGCAGCGTTTCATCCAGGACAAAGGTGACCTTAGACTCTGCCGGAATGATCTCGAAAATGGTAAAGTTGTCGCCGCCTGCTGCAATCTCTACCGGAACAGCTGCGATTGGCGCCGTGGGCGTGCGAGCTGGTTGTAAAAATAGTAGCCAGACTACGCCAATCAGCACCGCGCCCATAACCATAACCACAATGCCCCCGACTAATGTTTTATCCTTCATAAAAACTGCTTCCTTGTTTCCCCAACGGTCTTGCCGCTGCGAGGCGACCGCAATTCTAGGCGTTTTGACTGGCTTCGGGTGCGCGGAAGTATTGTTGATGAGAGAATAGAAGCCCAAAATGGAGGTAAGAGCAATGAATAAAGAAGACAAGTGGGCAGAATCCTTTCGTCAAGCGAGTGATGAAGTCAGTCAGTGGCGCAAAAAGCAGCCCAAAG
>JBGTCV010000005.1:0-62047 GCA_041748655.1 Promineifilaceae bacterium (SeqCode)
TTTCAAAAGCCGGGTTGGGTACACGATGGCCTTGTTCAACATTTTGGTTCAATGGCATGGTCTGCACCCTGCTGCTGATGGATTCGTTCACTTGTCAATTGCTGAGTTCAGCTTATGAACTAGCACCAAAGGTTATATAAAACGGAATATTATTTACTCAGAGAGCACACGCCCATATGGGCGACAAACATATTTTGGCCGAAAGTTTTTTTATAGAACAAAAGCGGGTGCCCAAATTGTAGCTTCTCTGCCTTTTCTTACTGATTATCATGAGGATCTCCAACAAGCTAAACCTGATCAATATCCTCGATTAGCAGATGCAATGTCTATATTTGATCAGTTAGTTTCATCAAGATACCCAAATTCATTAGCCCCCGTGGTTGCTGCTCATGCGGAAGCAGCTATTCCTCTGAATTTAGGCAAGAAAGTCCTCGAAAAGATGGCACACGATTTGATGAAGAACTCATAATGATTCAAGTAGATGGTATCTGGCAACGAACTTATCAAAATGCGGTTGGAAGATGGGCCGGTATTGGTCCATACTACGCTATGTTTCCGAATGAGTTTGCGTTCGATGTGGTTTCCCTTTTTACTCAACAAAACGATTGGATATTCGATCCTTTTGCTGGCCGGTTTTCTAGCATTTATGCTGCAACCTCACAAAATCGTAATGGAGTTGGAATCGAAATCAATCCAGTAGGATGGATATATGGGCAGTCTAAACTGCATCCAGCTCCTCAAGAAAATGTAGAGCTTCGGCTACAAGAAATTTGCAATCGTGCCCGACACTTTGGTATGCGCTCATATAGAAAGCTGCCAGAATTTTTTTTACATTGCTACTCACCAAAAGTTTTGTCGTTTTTATTAGCAGCAAAAAACGATTTAGATTGGAGAAATAGTCCGGTGGACACCACGCTCATGAGCTTAATCTTGGTGTTTTTACATGCTAAATTAGGGAGTGGCTTATCAAATCAAATGCGGCAGTCGAAAGCAATGGCTCCTGATTACTCGATACGCTGGTGGTCAGATAGAGACATGAAACCACCGGACATTGAACCTCTTGCTTTCATGCAGCAAAAAATTGAATGGCGATATAAGCAAGGTAGGCCAGAAGAAATTGGTGAAGGGAAGGCAATCTTAGCTGACAGCACTGTTGAGTTAAAAGAGATTATTGCTAAAGTTGAGCGCGGTGAACAACCAAAATTCCAGCTATTACTTACCTCTCCTCCTTATTACGATATTACCCATTATCATTATGATCAATGGTTGCGTTATTGGATGCTAGGTGGTCCAAGTTGGCCAAGCAAAGCTGAAGATAAACATAGGGGTCGTTTTAGTTCGCAGTTAGCTTATAAGAATTTATTAGATACCGTGTTCGCACAAACTTCACTGGTTATGGCAGATAATGCCACAGTCTATATTCGTACAGACAAGCGACGTTTCACCCTTGATACAACTCGTAATTCTCTTCTACAAAATTTCCCAAACTGGGAGTTACAGGAAATAAACCGTCCCGTTACAGGCCAAACACAGACTGCCTTATTTGGTGATTTTGATATAAAACCTGGTGAAGTTGATTTAGTGATGAGACGACATTGAATAAGCATCAACGGCCGTTCCCCCTCCACACCCCTCCTGAAACAACGACATCTTCTCAATTCAGGCTGGACAGAATCGAACTGAGGTTTTATCATCAGCAAATCTGTAATTTAACAAAACTGATTGCGCTTTACTTACAAAGCAAAAAGAATCGCGAAACCTGGAGGTTGTTATGGCCTTGATGGAGCAAATTGAAAAACAGTTAACCATGCTGCCACCTGAAAAGCAAAATGAAGTGCTGGATTTCATCATGTTTCTGCAACAGCGATTACAAGCTGCCCCAGCTTCTACGGAAGAGGAGCGGAGCAAGCGCATTAAAGTTGCCTTTCAAACCCTGGCAAAACTGAACACGTTTGCTGATGTTACTGACCCCGTGGCCTGGCAAAAACAAATTCGTCAGGACAGGCAGCTCCCAGGGCGACAAGAATGATATTAGCGGATAGCAACCTGATCATTTATGCCGTCGCACAAAACAAGGGCCTGGTAGATTGGTTTGCGGAAAACAAACCTGTGGTTTCCGCGATCAGTCTTGTGGAAGTACTGGGTTATCACAAGTTGAGTACGGCGGAAAAAAGCGCGTTAGAAATCCTATTCTCAGAGTTGACGGTACTTTATCCTTCTGTAGAAGTTTTTCAAACGGCCGTTTCCTTGCGTCAACAGCACGCCATGTCACTGGGAGATGCTCTCATTGCTGGAACAGCCCTGCACCACAATTTACAGCTTGCCACCCACAACACCAAAGACTTCAACTGGATTGACTTGTTAACGGTAATCGACCCTCTAGAATAATTTGCATCAAGAAACTGGTCGCTGCGCAAAAGTTACTCGGCCATCAAATAGGCATCCACGGCCGTTCCCACCCCTCTCCCCTCATTGATCGCCCAAACCACCAAACTTTGCCCTCTACGCGCATCACCCGCTGCAAAAACGCCGGGGACGTTGGTGGCGTAACGGCCGTATTCCGCCACAATATTCGTTCGTTGGGCATCAGTCTCCACGCCAAACTGCTGCGCCAGGGTTTGCTCCGGGCCGCGAAAGCCCAGCGCCAGCAGCACCAGCTGCGCCGCCCAGGTTTGCGCCGTGCCGGGAATCTCTTCTAACTTAGGCCGCCCGCCGTTTTCCGGCGGCAGCCAGCGCACGTTGACCGTCTCCAGCGCCTGCACGTTGCCCTGCTCGTCGCCAATAAACCGCTTGGTCATGATGCCGTATTCACGCGGATCTTCACCAAAAACGGCCGCAGCTTCCTCCTGCCCATAATCCATCTTGTAGATCCGCGGCCACTGCGGCCACGGATTGTCCGCCGCCCGCGCCGTCGGCGGCTGGTCCATAATCTCGAACTGCACCAGGCTGTCGCAGCCGTGCCGCAGTGCCGTCGCCACGCAGTCGGTGCCTGTGTCGCCCCCGCCAATCACCACGACATCCTTGCCCCCGGCAAAGACCGGCGGTGTTTCCTGCGCGCCGTCCAGCAGCTTTTGCGTATTGCCCTGCAAAAATTCCATGGCAAAGTGGATGCCTGCCAATTCCCGTCCTGGCGTGGGCAAATTGTTGGGCTGGGTGGCCCCGGTGCAGAGCACGATGGCGTCGAACTGATTTTGCAGCTGAACGGCCGTTACCTCCCGCCCCACCTCCGTATTCGTCACAAACGCAATGCCCGCCTCAGCCAGCAGATCGATGCGGCGCTGCACCAGCTTTTTGTCCAGCTTCATGTTGGGAATGCCGTACATCAGCAGCCCGCCAATGCGGTCCGCCCGCTCAAAGACGGTGACGCTGTGCCCCGCCTTGTTCAGCTCATCGGCGGCGGCCAGCCCGGCCGGACCAGAGCCAATCACCGCCACGGTTTTGCCGGTGCGATGGGACGGTGTGTTGGGCCGTACCCAGCCTTCCTCATAGGCCCGCTCGATGATAGCAAATTCAATCTGCTTAATCGTCACTGCCGGGTCGTGGATGCCCAGGGTGCAGGCCGCTTCGCACGGCGCAGGGCAAACCAGCCCGGTGAATTCCGGGAAGTTGTTGGTGCGGCTGAGCCGCTCATACGCCTCGCGCCACAGCCCCCGATACACCAGATCGTTCCACTCCGGGATGAGATTGTTGATCGGGCAGCCGGAGGTCATGCCGTTCAAAATGGTGCCTTTGTGGCAAAACGGAATGCCGCAGTCCATGCAGCGTGCCGCCTGCTGGTTCAGCCGTGTTTCGGGCAGATGCAAATGAATCGGCTGCCAGTCGTGAATGCGTTCGGCAAACGGCCGTTCTCCCGCCGATTCCCGCTTAAATTCTAAAAAGCCTGTTGGTTTGGCCATACTCTTCCCCTACTCCAACCCTCACCCCAGCCCTCTCCCTCAGAGGGAGAGGGAGTCCATTCCCTCCCCCTTGCAGGGGGAGGGCCAGGGTGGGGGTCAATATTTATGCTTTCACCAGCTGCTGCTGGCTCAACTTAAACGCTTCCATTGCCAGGGCATCGCCCGTCAGGTCGGTGTCGCGGCGAACCTGGTTGAACGCTTGCAGCATCAGCTTGTAGTCACGCGGCATTACCTTGACAAAGTGGCGCACCACGTTGTCCCACATGCACAAAATCTTCCAGGCCAGGTCGCTGTGGGTGGCCTGCATGTGGGCAAAGATCATTGTTTCCAGTTCGTCCATGTCGGCGGCGCTGCTCAACGGTTCCAGATCGACCATTTCCCGATTGCAGCGCTCGTGGAAACGGCCGTCCCAATTCAGCACATAGGCCACCCCGCCAGACATCCCGGCGGCAAAGTTGCGTCCCGTGCGACCCAGGATAACCACCTGCCCGCCCGTCATGTATTCGCAGCCATGATCGCCCACGCCTTCCACAACGGCCGTTGCCCCCGAATTGCGCACGCCAAAACGCTCACCCGCCACGCCGCGAATGAACGCCGTGCCGGCCGTCGCCCCATACAGCGCCACGTTGCCAATGATGATGTTTTGCTCGGCGGCAAAGGTGGCTTCTTCTGGTGGATAGATCACCAGCTTGCCGCCAGACAGCCCTTTGCCCACGTAATCGTTGGCGTCACCCGCCAGCTCCAGCGTCAGACCCTGTGGGATAAACGCGCCAAAGCTCTGCCCCGCCGAGCCGTTGAACTTGAGCTGAACGGTATCCTCCGCCAGGCCAAACATGCCGTGGCGGCGGGTAATGGCGCTGCCCAGCGTGGTGCCCACCGTGCGGTGCTCATTGCCGATGGCAAACTCACCGTAAACCGATTCGCCGTTTTCCAGCGCCGGGCGGCAGTGGTCGAGCAGGGTTGTCTGGTCCAGGGTTGCTTCCAGGCCGTGTTGTTGGGCTTGTTTACGGCCGTTTGCCAGCAAATGCCCCACGTTTTCCGCCTGATTGGGCCGGTACAGCAGCGGCGTCAAATCAATCCCCTGCAATTTCCAATGGGTGATCGCCTCGCCCGCTTCCAGCCGGTCGGTGCGCCCCACCATCTCGTCGATGGTGCGGAAGCCCAGCTCGGCCATAAGCTCGCGCATGTCCTGAGCAATGAACCGCATGAAGTTCACCACATGCTGCGGATCGCCCGCAAAATTTTTGCGCAGCTCCGGGTTTTGCGTGGCAATGCCCACCGGGCAAGTGTCCAGATGGCAAACGCGCATCATGATGCAGCCCAGCGCCACCAGCGGCGCGGTGGCAAAGCCATACTCCTCCGCCCCCAGCAGCGCCGCCATAATCACGTCGCGGCCCGTTTTCAGCTGGCCGTCGGTTTCCACCACCACCCGATTGCGCAGGCCGTTGAGCAGCAGCGTCTGGTGCGTTTCGGCCACGCCCAGCTCCCAGGGCAGCCCGGCGTGCTTGATGCTGGTTTGCGGCGACGCGCCCGTGCCGCCATCGTGCCCGCTGATGAGTATGACATCAGCATGACCCTTGGCCACCCCGGCGGCAATCGTGCCCACGCCCACTTCGGAGACGAGCTTCACGTTAATCCGCGCCTGCAGATTGGCATTTTTCAGGTCAAAAATGAGCTGGGCCAGATCCTCGATGGAGTAGATGTCGTGGTGCGGCGGCGGCGAAATGAGCCCCACGCCAGGGGTGGAATGGCGCACGCGGGCAATCCAGGGATACACCTTGCGCCCGGGCAGCTGGCCGCCCTCGCCCGGCTTGGCCCCCTGCGCCATTTTGATCTGGATTTCCTGCGCCTCGGTGAGGTATTGGCTAGTGACGCCAAAACGGCCGCTGGCCACCTGCTTAATAGCCGAATTGCGCGAATCGCCGTTTTTGTCTGGCGTGTAGCGGGCCGGATCTTCGCCGCCCTCGCCCGTGTTGCTCTTGCCGCCGATCCGGTTCATGGCCACCGCCAGCGCCTCGTGTACCTCTTTGCTAATCGAACCGTAAGACATCGCCCCGGTTTTGAACCGCTGGCAGATCGATTCCACCGACTCGACCTCATCCAGCGGCAGCGGTTCGTTGGCCATTTTTAGCTGGAGCAAACCGCGCAGGGTGGCAAACTGCTTAGAGCGGTCATTGACATCGGCGGCGTACTGCTTGTAGGTTGCGTAATCGCCGGTGCGCACGGCGTGCTGCAAACGGTGAACCGTGGCGGGGTTAAACAGATGGTACTCGCCCTCTTCGCGGAACTGGTATTTGCCCCCGGCGGGCAGGGCGCTGCTGCCATTGACAGACGGCCGTTTCGGAAACGCCTGCTCGTGCCGCATCTGCACCTCTTTGGCCACCAGGTGAATGTCCGACCCCTGAATGCGGGAGGGCGTGCCGGTGAAATAGCTGTCGATCAAATCTTGATGCAGCCCCAGCGCCTCAAAAATCTGCGCCCCCCGGTAGCTCTGGATGGTGGAGATGCCCATCTTGGACAAAATCTTCACCACCCCTGTGACCACCGCCTTCACGTACTGCTTCTCAGCCTGATGGTACGGCACATCCACCAGCAGCTGCTTGCGGATGAGGTCGCGCAGGGTGGCGTAGGCCAGGTACGGGTTGATGGCGTCGGCCCCGTACCCCAGCAGCACGCCAAAATGATGCACCTCGCGCGGTTCGCCCGACTCCACGATGAGGCTCACCTGGGTGCGCGTGCCCTGGCGAATGAGGTGGTGGTGAAGCCCGGCGGTGGCCAGCAGCGCCGGAATCCCGGCACAATTCTGGCTCAAACCCAAATCGGACAAAATCAATAAATTTGCACCGTTGCGTATCGCTTCGTCCCCGGCCATAAATAGCCGGGCTAAGGCGGCTTCTAAACCATTGCCACCCTGGGCTACTTCGTAGGTGATGGCTAAGACGGCCGTCTTAAACCCGTCCCGATCCAGATGGCGCAGCCGGGCCAGTTCCTCATCGGTGAGGATGGGATGGGGCAGGCTGAGGCGGCGGCAGCTGGCGGCCTGCGGCTCCAACAGGTTGCCCTCGCTGCCCAGCAAAGTCTCGGTGCTGGTGACCAGCTCTTCACGGATGGCATCGAGAGGTGGATTGGTCACCTGGGCAAAGAGCTGCTTGAAGTAGTTGTAGAGCGGCTGCGGCTTGTCGGAGAGGATCGCCAGCGGCGTGTCGTCCCCCATCGAGCCGAGCGCTTCTTTACCGTCGCGGGCCATGGGGGTGATGAGCAGGCGCAAATCTTCAAAAGTGTAGCCAAACGCTTTTTGGTGCTGCAAAACGGCGTCTTCGGTGTGCAGGTGCACGGCCGTTTCCGACTGCTCCAAATTAGCCACAGAGGGCAAATCAGACAGTTTGAGCCGGTTGTCGTCGAGCCATTGTTGATACGGCCGTTCCGCCGCCATGCCCGCCTTGAGCTCCTCATCCCCCACAATGCGCCCCAGGCTGGTATCGACCAGCAGCATCCGGCCCGGCTCCAGCCGCCCCTTGTACAAAATATTGGCCGGATCCATCTCCAGCACACCCACCTCAGAGGCCATCACCACCAGGCCATCTTTGGTGACGATGTAGCGAGACGGCCGTAAGCCATTCCGGTCCAGCACCGCCCCCACCACCGTGCCATCGCTAAAGCCAATCGCAGCGGGACCGTCCCACGGCTCCATCAGGTGGCTGTGGTACTCGTAAAAGGCCCGCTTTTCCGGCGACATGTGGGCGTGTTTGTCCCACGGTTCGGGGATCATCATCATGACGGCATGAGGCAGCGAGCGGCCAGAGAGCGTTAAGAACTCCAGGGCGTTGTCCAGCATCCCGGTGTCGCTGCCGTCTTCATCGACGACGGGCAGCACTTTGTCCAGCTCGTCATCGAACAAATGGCTGGCGAAGAGCGCTTCACGGGCTTTGAACCAGTTGACGTTGCCGCGAATGGTATTGATTTCGCCGTTGTGAATGACGGTGCGGTACGGATGTGCCCGGTTCCAGCTGGGGAAAGTGTTGGTGCTAAAGCGGGAGTGAACCAGCGCCAGGGCGGCTTCCATGCTGGGGTCGCTGAGGTCGGGATAATATTCTTGCAGCTGCTCAGAGAGGAGCATGCCTTTGTAGACAATGGTGCGGCCAGACAGGCTGGAGATGTAAAATGGGGCGCTGCCGATCAGCGCGGGAATCTCTTTTTCAGCCCGGCGGCGAATGATAAACAGTTTGCGCTCCCAGGCGAGGGGGTCGGTTTGGCTTAAATATTGCTTTTGGATAAATAGTTGGCGAATGAATGGTTCCCCGGAAACGGCCGTTTCCCCCAGGCTTTTGTTACAGGTTGGCACGGTACGCCAGCCCAGCAGCTGCTGTCCCTCTTCAGCAATGATGCGCGCCAGCGCCAGCTCACACTGCTGTCGCTGGGCCGGGTCGTGGGGCAAAAAGAGCATCCCCACGCCGTAGCTGCCCGGCTCTGGCAGTTGGAAACCAAGTTGTGCAGTTTGTTGTTGAAAAAATTGATGGGGAATCTGGAGCATGATGCCCGCGCCGTCGCCGGTGTTGGCTTCGGCGCCCTGGGCACCGCGATGGGTGAGGCGGCATAAAACGGTGAGGGCTTGCTGGATAATCTGGTGAGACGGCCGTCCCTGCACATCCACCACAAAACCCATGCCGCAGGCGTCACGTTCAAACCGGGGATCGTACAAACCTTGCGCTGGCGGCAATCCGGGCTGCCGACACTGGTCAGCCTCCGATACATCTGCCTTGCCTGTTGCCACTTCTGCCTGAACCTTCTTCATCATTTCCTCTCCTCATCGGCGTATACTGTTTTTTTGTAAAGGGGCCAATCGTTATCGTTGGCAGCTGCCAACGACAAAGACGCCAAAACGCCCACCAATGATCTGTGGGGTTTTCTTGTGTGCAAAGCCAGCAGCTGCCAACTTCACAAAGGAAATATTCGGTTCAGGTGGGATTTGGGTTTCGTTGGCAAATGGTCTTCCTACCATGACTGCCAATGTTTCTCTTCAAAAAAATAAGTGGGTTTATAAAGTATACAAAAAAGGGGGGTCTGCTGTGATCGTTAAGTTTGCACGATATTATGGGCAAAATGGTTAGGCGAATTGTGAATTTTTACACTGGCGAAGCGCATTTTGAACCGCAAAGTGCGCAAAGAACGCAGAGGAGAAAAAGAATAAAATCTTTGCGTTCTTTGCGTCCTTTGCAGTAAAAATCTGAGATTTGTCAGTCAATCAGCCAGGATTTGTATATTATCACCAACTCAGCAAAAAAATCTTTTGGTCAATTTTCCGGTAAAAAGCGGATTGACTTGGCTGGCATTGATTAGTAGAGTTGATCGCAATCGAATAAATTTTGGCCACGACGCCTCTTGGGAAACTGTTTTTATGGTTTGCCCGAGGGGCGTTTTTTGTTTAAGACCCTACGCATTTGGGGGAAACGGCCGTCTTATTTCAATCATCTTTATAGAGTCAGAACGAGAAACAAGGAGAAGAACCGATGGATTACAAGATTCGCAACCGATTTAGCCGCATTGGCCTGTCTGCATTGGCTCTGGCTATCACCTTTGCCGTGGTAGACCATGCCCTGGCCCAGGAAATCACCCAAATGGATGAACTGGCCTTTGCCATCGACAACCTGACGATGTTTATTGCCGCCGTGCTGGTGTTGTTCATGCAGGCGGGCTTCGCCATGGTGGAATCTGGCTTCAACAGCGGTAAAAACACCATCAACATTTTGTTCAAAAACGTGATGGATATGTGTGTGGGCGCTGTGCTTTACTTCCTGGTAGGGTACGGCATCATGTACAGCGGCGCGGCCAACGGCATCATCGGCTTTGCTGGCGTTGGCATTCCCGGGCAAGATGCCATTGACCTCGGCTACCTGCCCCATTTCCAAACCGACTTTTTGTTCCAGGTGGCGTTTGCTGCCACGGCCGCTACCATCGTTTCCGGGGCAGTGGCTGGCCGGATGCACTTTCGGGCATATCTCCTTTACAGCGCCCTGCTGACAGGTCTGATCTACCCCATTGCCGGGTTCTGGCAGTGGGGGGGCGGCTGGCTCTCTGCCCTGGGCTTCCACGATTTTGCTGGTTCGCTCATTGTGCATGCCGTCGGTGGCTTTGCTGGTCTGGCTGGCGCAATCGCTTTGGGGCCGCGAATCGGCCGTTTCAACAAAGATGGTTCTGCAAATCCTATGCCGGGCCACAACATTACGCTGGCCACGCTGGGCGTTTTCATTCTGTTGGTGGGCTGGTTTGGCTTTAATCCCGGTTCTGTTTTAGCCATGTCGGGTACAGCTAACACAATTGCTGTGGTCACCGTGGCTGTCAACACCTTGTTGGCCGCCTGTACTGGCGCTCTTCTGGCCACATTTGTCTCCACCTTCCTGAACAAAGGCAAGCCAGACCTGGGCTACGCCCTGAACGGTATGCTGGCTGGTTTGGTAGGCATCACGGCTAATGCCGATGTGGTTTCTAATATGTCTGCCCTGGCCATTGGTGCGGTAGCGGGTGTGCTGGTAGTTGGCGGTATGGTCTTCCTGGAAAAAGTGAAGATCGACGATCCGGTTGGCGCGTGGCCGGTGCATGGCCTGTGCGGCATCTGGGGTGGTCTGGCCACCGCCATCTTTAGCGATGGAGCGACGTTTGGGGTGCAGCTGCTGGGTTCGGCCGTTTATTCCATTTGGGCGTTTGTCACGATGGGGGCGCTTTTCTTCGCCCTGAAGGCGCTAAACATCCTGCGCGTTTCTGAAAGTGAGGAGCTGGAAGGGTTGGACCTGTCCGAACACGGCACGGTCAACTACCCGGAGTTTGGGCCGTCGATTGCGCCCAGCCCCAGCACAGATTAATTTAGCATTTTTCATGTTTGGAAAAAACCGAGCATGCCCATGCTCGGTTTTTTATTACAAACGGCCGTTTGGCTCCAGCAATTCCAATTATGGTGTAGGGGCGGGACGGCGCGGGATGGCCTTGGGAAAAACAAATCGCCTCATTACCGCGCCGTCTCGCCCCAGACCCGGTGTGCCCCAAGCGGGGCGAGACGGGCGGGATGGAAGGCCGTCAGTTTAGCCCACATCCTGGCCCGCCCGTCCCGCCCTTACCGCAGAAATGTCATATTTGGAATTGCCGTTTGGCGTCCAAATTCAGGGTTGATACAATGTCAACCAGTAAATCCGTGGCTATGGCTGAAAGAAGAGACCTGTGAAAATTAGCGTTGAACGCAACACGGCCGACGACAATTACGGCCGTTCCTACCCCTACATCGCCCGCGTCGAAATTGTGTCGGCCGCGATGAATGTGGGAACGGTCTACCAAATCCCGGTATTTGTGCAGTACCTGGGGCTGCAAAAGTCGTTTGGCGTGGATGTGTGCGGTTTTCGGGTGGCGGTAAAGCACCCCAACCAGCTCACGCCCCCGCTAACCAGGCTGTTGTCTGGCCTGATCAATGCTTCCCGGCTGCCTACCTACGTCTTCATTGCCCGGCGGGCGCGGGCAGTTTTTCCCGTCTACACCATCAACGATGAAGTGATGGCCATTACGCAGGGCGGCCCCATTTTCAAGCATGTGGAGCTGGCCAAGGTTCGGGAATATCTCACCGATTTTTTGCACGAGGCAGGCGTGCTTGGCGAAAAAGGGCTGAGCGACAAGCTGCACGTGCGCGGGGTCAGCCGTTCAACGCTGGGGCTGCGACGGCCGATTTTTTACCTGAAAAAGCGCGTTTCTGGCCAGATTGATTTTTGGGCGCCAGTTTTTCAGGCGGCCGATAGCAAGTCAATTTTTGCCTATGCGGTGAACCAGCGGCGCGAAGTGCCGAAAGAAGCCGGGCGGGAAGTGCTGGCGCTGCGGGACACCGTGGCCGAGGCGCTGCAGGCGGACGGCCGTTTACAAAACACCAACGATCTGCGCCCAGACCGGCTGTATGCCACCCATTGGGAGGAAATGCAGGCCCATTTGTACAGGGAACGGCCGTTGCAAATCAACCCATTTGAGCTGGTCCAATATCGGGACGGTCTGCGCTGGCTGGCCGTAGAGCCACGACCAGATGAAGATCGCTTTGGCCTGTTTATCGGCAGCAGCGCCGCCGATCTGGCGCAGCGGGTGCACGCCGACTTTCAGCGGCGGGGATTGGTGGTGGTGGACAGCTAAAACGCTCATTTAGACAGTTTGCACAAAGAAAAGACGGCCGTTTTGCCACAAACTGCTATTTGACGAACCATCCCTGGTTCGCTAAAATAGCCAGCTTGTAAGTCAAATACTGTATATAGGCCAAGACGCCACAACAGAACCGTTTCCAGGTATTCTGTTCGTAGGCGTCTTTTTGTTTTCATGGGCAGGAACCATCGCACAACCTCCCGCAGGTTCCCCCCAAAGCGACACTTTTTATTTTACCCGCGGGAGGTTTGTATATTCAAGAATTTGAGGAGACACAAAAATGAGTGGAAATAAAGCCCGGTTAGACGCAATTTCGGCCGTCATCAACTACAAACCTATTTCAGCACCGCTGAACTTTGCCGAAACCCCAACCAGAGAGCTGTTTGCTTCAAATGTGTTTAGTACGGCCGTTATGAAGCAGCGGCTGCCCAAACCCGTCTATAAATCAATCCTGGACACCATCCAAAAAGGTACCGCGCTAGACACCTCCACAGCCGATATCGTGGCCGCCGCCATGAAAGATTGGGCCATTGAAAAAGGCGCAACTCATTACGCCCACGTCTTCTACCCGCTCACCGACCTCACCGCCGAAAAGCACGACAGCTTCCTTTCCCCCAACGGCGACGGTTCCGCCATTCTGGAATTCAGCGGCGAACAGCTCATCCAGGGCGAACCAGACGGTTCCAGCTTCCCCACCGGCGGCATTCGCCCCACCTTTGAAGCGCGTGGCTACACCGCCTGGGACGTTACCAGCGCCGCCTACATCCTGGAAAATCCCAACGGCACCACCCTCTGCATCCCCACCGCCTTCGTCTCCTGGACAGGCGAGGCTCTGGACAAAAAGACACCGCTGCTGCGCTCCATGAAGGCTCTCAACAGCCAGACCCAGCGCCTGCTCAAGCTGTTTGGCAATACCGATGGCAGCCTTGTCACCGCCACTGCCGGGCCAGAGCAGGAATATTTCCTCATCGACCGCAACTTCTTCATGGCTCGCCCCGACCTGATGACCGCCGGACGCACCCTCTTCGGCGCAGCGCCCGCCAAAGGCCAGCAGTTCGATGACCATTACTTTGGCGCCATTCCTGAGCGCGTTCTGGCCTGTATGCTGGAAACCGAGCGCGAGCTGTACAAGTTGGGCGTGCCCGTTAAAACCCGCCACAATGAAGTAGCCCCTGGCCAATACGAAGTGGCCCCCGTCTTTGAAAACGCCAACGTCGCCACCGATCACCAGCAGCTGCTGATGATCACCCTGAAGCGAGTGGCTGAAAAATATGGCATGACCTGTATCACCCACGAAAAGCCTTTTGCCGGCGTCAACGGCTCTGGCAAGCACGTCAACTTCTCTTTTGGCAGCGCTACCCTGGGCAATTTGCTGGAACCTGGCGACACGCCCCATGAAAATGCTCGCTTCCTGGTCTTCTGCGCCGCCGTCATCCGCGCCGTGGACAAATACGCCACGCTGCTGCGCTCCGTCATCGCCACCGCCGGCAACGATCACCGCCTGGGGGCCAACGAAGCGCCCCCCGCCATCATCTCCATCTTCCTGGGCGACCAGCTGACGGATGTGTTTGAGCAAATCAAGGCGGGCGGGGCCAAAAGCTCCAAGGCCAAAACAACGCTTAACATCGGCGTAGATACGCTTCCCCCTCTGCCGCAGCATTCTGGCGACCGCAACCGGACCAGCCCGTTTGCCTTCACAGGTAACAAGTTTGAGTTCCGGGCCGTTGGCTCCAACCAATCCATCGCCACACCGCTGACGGTGTTGAACACCATCGTGGCCGAATCGATCGATTATATCGTCACCCGGCTGGAAGCAGACCTGGCTGGAGACAGCAGCAAGCTGGATGGCGCGATTCAAACATTGCTGCAAGAGATTATGGTGGAACACGGCCGTATCATCTTCAATGGGGATGGTTACTCGGAAGCGTGGCACAAAGAGGCCGAAGAGCGTGGGCTGGCTAATTTGCGAACGGCCGTAGACGCCATCCCCGAATATGGCAGTGAAGCCGCTGTGGCATTGTTCAAAAAATACAGCGTCCTTTCTGCTCGTGAGGTAAAAAGCCGGGTTGACGTGAAGCTGGAGCAGTACGCCATGGCCGTTATTGTGGAAGCCAAACTGACTGCCAGAATTGCCAAAACGATGATCTTCCCCGCCGCTATCCGTTATCAAAGCGAGCTGGCCACCACCTGTGCCAATCTCAAGGCCGTTGGCTACACCTTCGACACCAACACGCTGGACCGCGTAACCGAGCTGGTGCGCTGCCTGCAAGACAGCACCGTTGAGCTAGAAGCCGCCCTGGCACACGAAAGCGACGACGTTTTGGAAGAAGCAAAACACGCCCGGCACAAGCTGGTTCCTGCCATGAACCTGGTGCGCGAATACGCCGACACCCTGGAAACCCTTGTGGCCGACGATTTGTGGCCGCTGCCTTCTTACCAGGAAATGCTGTACATCAAATAAATCAGTAAAAAGTAAAAGAGTGAAAAGTGAAAAGTGGCAAGTCTGCTCTTTTCACTTTTCACTTCTCACTTCTCTTCCTTCCCCCTGCTATAATCCCCCCATGTTCAACACCTATTCCACTCGTCCACAAGCGCTCAGCGCCCTGCGGGAAATTGCCCGCGCCCTCAGTACCGCCTGGGATTTAGACAGTACCCTCGACCTCATCGTGCGCAAAACCACCGAGGTGATGCACGTCGATTCTTGCACCATCTATCTAGTGGATCCAGACGGCAGCACGCTGCGTCTGCGGGCCACCACCGGGCTGGCCAATCGCGCTTTGGGGCGGGCCACGCTGGAGATGGGCGAAGGCATGACAGGGTACGCTGTCCAGAGCAATCAGCCCGTTTTTGCCCGCAATGCCCAGCAAGACCCCCACTTCAAATGGGTCGATGAGGCGGAGGAAACCCGCTTTACCTCCCTGCTGGCGGTGCCGCTGGTGATTGAGGAGGATGTGATTGGGGCGCTCAATGTGCAAACCCGCTCGCCGTATGATTTTAGCGATGACGATGTGGCGCTGCTGTCGCTCATTGGTGATATTGCCGCCGGGGCGTTGGCCAAAGCGCAACTTTATGACAAGCAGAGCCGCCAAATTGAGGAGATGCGCGCCCTGGCCCAGCTGAGCGAAGTGGTGACCTCGCCGCAATACCTGGATGATATTCTGGATGTGGTGACGGAAATGGCGGCGAAGATGATGGATACGGCCGTTTGCGCCATCTTCCTCCTCAATGAAACCGGCACCCACCTGGAACTTCGCTCTGCCAGGCGCGAGCAAACCGCCTACCAGCACCGCCCCCCGCTGCCCGCTGACCAGACCGACAGCGTCATTGGCAGCGTGCTGCACACCGGCCAGCCGCTCTACATCGCCAACGTGCAAACCGACCAGCGGTACAAAGGCAAAGAGCTGGCCCGGCAAGAAGGGCTGGTCTCGCTGCTCTCCGTACCGCTGAGCGTGCGGGATCGGGTGATTGGCGTCTTCAACTGCTACAGCACCGAGCCGCGCCAGTTCAGCGAAGAGCAGCAAACGCTGTTTGCCACGCTGGCCAACCAGACCGCCCTGGCGAT
This sequence comes from Promineifilaceae bacterium (SeqCode), assembly GCA_041748655.1. Taxonomy (GTDB): domain Bacteria; phylum Chloroflexota; class Anaerolineae; order Promineifilales; family Promineifilaceae; genus Leptofilum. Next base: position 15,619 of record JBGTCV010000005.1, read on the forward strand.
TGAAAATGCCAGATTGGTGACCAATACGGCCGTTATCCGCGAAATGCACCACCGCATCAAAAACAATCTGCAAACCGTCGCCATGCTAATGCAGCTTCAGCTCCCCGACGCCGACCGGCTAAACCCACGCGACATTCTGCAAACCAACATCCACCGCATCCGCAGCATCGCCTCGGTGCATGAAATCCTGTCTGAAAAAGGGTTCCGCCTGGTGGATGTGAAGGACGTGCTGGAACGGATCAGCCACACCACGGCCGAAACAATGTCCCATCCCGGCCAATCGCTCACCATTCGCGTCTTTGGCGACGCCATCAGCCTGCCCAGCAAGCCAGCCACGGCCATCGCCCTGGTAGTCAACGAGCTGGTGCAAAACAGCCTGGAACACGCTTTCGCCGACCACTCCGTTGACGGCCAGATCGACATTTCGCTGGGGCGCTCCCCGGACGAAATCATCATCATTGTGCGCGACAACGGCAGCGGGCTGCCCGCCAACATCAAGCCAGGCCTGGGGCTGGAGATTGTGGAGGCGTTGGTGAAGGATGATTTAAACGGCCGTCTCAAATTCAACCGTCCCCCCAGTGGTGGCACCGAAGTCAGCCTGCGCCTCCCCCGAACAATTGAGCAAGAAATCGGGTAGAAAATTTATACAAAGGAACAAAGGCAGGAAGGAACAAAGATTTATAAATCCTTTGTCCTTGGTTTCTTTGTCCCTTCGTAATAAAAATCCTAAACTCACACTTGCACACTTCCCCCCTGGCAAACTACAATCCTATTTATGCGCATTTTAATTGCCGACGACGAATCGATCATCCGCCTGGGGCTGAAATCCATCCTGCAAGAGCTGGGTCATGAGGTGCTGGCGGCCACAAACGGCCGTGAAGCGCTGGAAATGGCCCGCCGCCATCGTCCCGATCTGGCCATTTTAGACATCAAAATGCCGTTCACCGATGGCTTGCAGGCGGCCCAAACCCTGGCCCGTACCCAACCCATGCCCATTTTGCTGCTCACCGCCTTCAGCGAACAAGACCTCATCGACAAGGCCAGCGACCTGCCGATTCACGGCTATCTTATCAAGCCAGTCAAGCCAGAAGAGCTGTCGGCAGCTATTACGGTGGCTTATAAACGGTTTATCGAGAACCAGGCGCTGCAAGAAGAAGCCGACAAGCTGGCCGAAGCGCTGGAAACGCGCAAGCTGCTGGACAAGGCAAAAGCTCGCCTCATGGCCACCGGGCTGAGTGAAGAAGAGGCTTACCGGACGTTACAGCAGCAGGCGAGGAACGGCCGTATCAGCCTACGTGCCGTCGCTACCGCCATCCTCAAACAACAAATCAGCTAAACCAGATGAACCGGGCTCGGAGTCGGCAGTAACTTTGCCTCATAATCTTTCTGTACTCCTGTATGGTGGGCAGCTATGTTGGCTGCAAAGTTAACAGGTTTCTGCCCTATCGCAGGCGTGTAGGTACAGATAAAGTTCAGGGAAACAGTTAACAGATATGTCTAAATGGAAAAAACAACGAAAAAGTCAACGCTCATCCAAACGGCCGTCACCCAAAATAATGTTCGAAGTGGCAGCCGCCAGGGAACTATTTAAGAACGGGGACGCCGCCTCTGCCCAACGGCAGCTCTTAGAATTAGTCACCCGCCATCCTAATAGCAAAGCAGTGCTGCACGCCTTGCTAGAAGTTAGCCACGCAATGCAGAACTGGCACATCGTTGCCTATTACAACGAGCAACTGCTGCCGCTGGAACGCGGCGAGGACAGAATAGATACCCTAAACAACCTGGTGTTTGCCTTCATCCAACTGTCCCATTCGGGACTGGTCTGGAAATATGCCAGGAAACTACTGACGGAACATCCAGATTCTAAGCATGAAGAGCATGTCCGCCTTATTATAGAAACGACCGAACCGTTCCTGTGGCAGGAAATTGAAGAAACCATGGGAGACACTGACTTCAGCCGTGAAGAAAAATTTGAGCTCAGGGAAATGCACGACCGCGTCCGGTTCTTAACTGAATCGGGACACGCAGCAGAATCCATAGAGGTGGCGGAACAGCTGCTGGAAAAAATGCCTACCGTGCTGCCAATTCTCAACAACCTGAGTCTTTCGCAGTTTATGCTGGGGAATGTAGATCAGGCTATCGCTACGGCGCAGAAAGTGCTGGACCAGGACACAGATAATTTCCATGCTTTGAGCAATCTGGTACGCTACCATTTTTTAACAGCGCAGTTTGACCAGGCCAACGCCTATGCCCTGCAAATACAACAAATTGACAGCGACAATCCCGATTTTGAAGTGAAACAGGCCGAAGCATTTGCCTTTCTGGGTGATGATGAAAAGGTATGGGCGGCCTATGAACAGGCCAAAGTAAAAGCTGCTGTAGTCAATCCCGTTCTGCTGCATCTGGCGGCCGTGGCTTCGTACCGTCTGGGGAATGAAAAAACGGCGTGGCAGTTGTGGCAGCAAGCCGTTAAACAACAACCTTCATTCGATATGGCGCAGAAAAGCCTGGCTGAGAAGCGCCTGCCGGTTGGCCAGCGCCATGTTCCCTGGTACTGGCCGTTCCAATACTGGTTCACTCAAGACTTCAGGCAGTTGATGGATCGACACCTGGGGAGAAATATCCCGCGCATAGGTGAAAAAGGGGTTGAACGGGGGATGACCTCCCTGCTGGCGGAACGGCCGTATCTCGCCAAACTGTTTCCGCACATCTTGGAACGCGGTGATCAACACGCCCGCGAATTTGTGCTCAACTTCATCCGTATTGTCGAAACCCCCGAACTGCGGCAGCTGTTGTATGACTTTGCCCAGAGCCAACACGGCAGCGACGACATGCGCCTGGAAGCAATCCAGTTCATCAGTCAAAAGCATCCAATGATGCTGCCAGAAGACAAAATGGTACCCATGTGGATCAACGGGCAGCAAACGGAACTTTTCATGCTGAGTTTTGAGATTACCGAGGAACCAGAAGGGGTCGAGGGGGTTTCAGAGGCAGTTTTGGACAAACATGAAGCCGCCTATAATTTGCTCATGCAGGATGAAGCAGCGGAGGCCGAACAGCTGTTGCATGAAATCATTGACGAAGCGCCTGAATTCTACAGCGCTTACAATCAACTGGCGGCGGCTTATGAGAGGCAGGGGCGGTCAAAAGAAGCACGGAGGTTGGTGGAAGAGACGCATGCGCGCTTCCCCGATTATCTCTTTGCCCGTGTCGCCCTGGCCAGAATAATAGCCCAAGAAAAACGCCTTGAGGAAGCACGGGAGTTGCTAAAACCGGTACTCATGCTGCCAAAACTGCACATCACTGAATTTCGGGCTTTGGCCCGCGCCCAAATGGATATTGCCCTGGTGGATAGCAAGCCAGATGCAGCCCGCACCTGGCTGAAAATGTGGCAGCAAATTGAAGAGGACAACCCAGAGCTTGCCGGCTGGAAAATGCGCATCGACGGTCCAGGCCAATCGCTGGCAGGCTTACAAAAACTGATCGGCCGTCGCCGCAAGCGTCATTAAAAGAAACTGGCTCTTTAGGAACTCAATGGGTTGACAAGCCGTGAAAGGTGAAACGTGACCAGAGAGGCATCACGTTTCATGCCAAACCCCACGAAATCCCAAAGGCAGGTAGAAATCAAAGCGCATTAGCCCAGGATTCCTATCCCCTTGATCCACCCTAATTTGTTATAGTGTAGCTGTAACGGCCGTTTTGCATCATTTCTTGCATGGCATAACGGAAACGGCCGTTTCATTTACTAACAACCGCAACCACACAATAGAAGTGACATCGCATTATTACATCTGCCATATATCATGGCAGAATTGGAGTCATTGGGTGAGCCATTTTACAGAAATCAGGTATTGGCAAGCAGCCAAACCATTCGAATCCGAGCAAGGCATGTTAAACACATCACCAAATTTCCCGGTACCTCGCGATGACACTGTGCAACTTTTGCGCTCGCGGCTAAAAACGCTCAATGCCTGGCCAGAAGCGGGCGATACTTTCCTGGAACTGCTGGACCAGATGCGCGGCTATGGCGTTACTCTGGTACAGGCAGATTATGATTGGCTGTCACAGGTAGCAGACTCCGCCTGCAAAGGTGAGGATATTGGCCTGCGCTACCCCTCCATCTTCCAAAAACTACTCACCTTCCCCGACCTGCGCCAAAAATTTTTGCAAACCTTGCAGATGCGCAGCAAAGAAGCATAGCAAATATAATTGGGTGCTTTTTAAGAGTAGCGGCTCAAAGGGGAGAAATTTGTGTTTCGGTAACTGGTTTAATAACCATTAACCATTTTGATGGCCGTTTGCTACGGGGATGATGAAGTGGAAGGTAGTGCCTTCGCGGTATTTACTTTCGAACCAGATACGGCCGTCGTGCAGTTCCACCAAATTTTTGGTGATGTTAAGCCCCAACCCCGTTCCCGGCGACTGTAATGCCAGATCGTCGCTGCCCCGGAAGAATTTGCTGAAAATCGCTTTTTGCTCATCCTCTTTAATGCCCAGACCGGTGTCGGCCACAGAAACGTGGATCATGGGCTGGACTTCGGCCTCTTCGTTGACGCTGTTCATCTCTTCGGCGCAGATGGTGATACGGCCGTTTTCCGGCGTATATTTATTGGCATTGCTCACCAGGTTGGTCAAAATCTGGGCCAGGCGAGTGCGATCGGCCCAAACGTCTGGCAGGTTGTCCGGCACCGTCAGCACCAGGGTTTGTTGCTTTTCTTCTATTTGCGCCTGTGTGGAAGAAGCGACTTCGGCCACAACCTCGGCCAGCTGAATGGGCTGCGTGGCCAGATGCAGCTGCCCAGACTCCAGCCGGGAAACGTCGGTCAAATCCGTCACCAGGCGATTCATCCGGTTGACGTTGTTGCGAATGGTGTCCAGAAAGGTAGTTTGGGCTTCGTTAATCGCGCCAAAATTGCCAGAAAGGAGCAAATCGGCGTACCCTTTGATGGCGGTCATAGGGATTTTCAGCTCGTGGGAGACGAAGGAGACAAATTCACTTTTGGCCTGATTGGCCACCTTCATGGCATCTACCAGCTGAGCATTGGCCAGGGCAATGGCGGCATGGTTGCCTAATCGCCGCAAAAAAGCCAGATGCTCTGGCTGCCACTGGTTGGGCTGGGCGCTTTCTAGCAGCAGGAGGGCGATAACGGCCGTTTCCCGGAAAAGCGGCAGCACAATCTGGCTCTGGGTACGGGCCAGCAAACCTGCGCCCTCTGTTTGCGGCTCGTAGATCAACTCACCAGCGTTTAACGCCGGCTGCGCCGCAGGCAGTTGGTCTAGCAGCACAAAGGGGGAATCCTCATAAATTTCGTAGCTGTAACCCTGAGAGGCAAGCACGTGCAGCCGGTCATCGGCCACGGTGCCCATGATGCCCGCTGTACCGCCCACCTGCCGCAGCGCCCAGCTGAGCGTTATTTCCATCACCCGCCGCATATCCAGCGTGGCGTTCAGCTCCGCATCAATTTTTTGCAGCGTGGCCAGCTCTTGCAGGCGATTGTGCTCTTTATCGTAGAGTCGCTTGCGGGCCAGGCTGGCGTTGATGCGAGCGTTGAGCAAAGGTAAGTTGAACGGTTTGGGCAGAAAATCTTCAGCGCCCAGCTCGATACTTTTAACGATACTGGCGGTATCGTCGGCGGCGGAGATGATGATGGCGGGGATATTTTGCAGTTTAGGGGTTGATTTCAGTTCAGCCAGCAGCTCAAAGCCGTCCAGCTCTGGCATCATGATGTCTAGCAGAATGATGTCGATACAATGGGTTTCAAGCAGATTGAGCGCGATACGGCCGTTTTCCGCCTCTATCACCTGATGGCCCACCCGCTCCAACCGGCGTGCCAGCATGTCGCGGTTGATGTCGCTGTCGTCCACTACCAGGATGAGGGCATGATCTTCTTTCATTGGCTACTTTGTCAAAAACCCCAAGGTTTTTCCTTCTTTCTACGACATTGTGCCTGGGTGAACCCCTGGCGGTAAGCTTTATTTCAATATGTTAACCGAACGATTCAAAAGCATTTCAATTTTGGTGAACAGTTGGGTAAACTGAATCGGTTTGGTCATAAAGGCATCACAGCCTGCTTCAAAACAGCGGCGCAAATCTTCCGAGGTAGCCTGTGCTGTCAGGGCAATGATGGGAATATGGCTGGTTTCAGGCTGCGCCCTCAGGCGACGAGTCACTTCCCAGCCAATGATGTCGGGCAGCCGCATATCCATCAAAATAACGCCGGGGCGTGCCTCAGTCGCGGTGCGCACCCCGGTCAGACCGTCCGGCGCGGCGAGCACGGTGTACCCTTCATCGGCCAGGTTGAGGGTTAAAATGCTCCGAATGACCGGATCATCTTCCACAATTAAGATCGATTGTTCCATTTCTGCTGCCATGTGTAACCCTCTGCGGTTTGTATTGAGGTCCGACACAGTCCAAAAAGTGCCTTGTCGTACCTGGAACAACTTATAAAAAGCGACACCACGCCTACCCTTCAGTATAACGATGAATATTTCAATCAGCCTTATGGTTTGGGCAAAGCGCTTTGGGGCAGTATAGCACAGGGGGAGACGGCCGTTTCCTCAAAAACTCAATTTTTACTACCTGTTCACAGGGGATTTGGTACTATCGCACGCTTTGCAGCGCCCGCCACAGCGCTCCGTCCTGGCGCACGCCGCGCCGGTCCAGATCGCTGGTGGCCAGCAGGATGCCGTCGGAACAGCGTGCCGCGAGGCCGCGCACGATGCGGCTGAGCAGCTGGTTTTTGATTTGGGCGTCATCAATTGCCGTCCAGGCTCGGTCGGGGTCATAACTTTGGGCCAGGACAAAGGCGTTGCTGAGGGGTTGGTTGGGGATGTCCCACCAGCCGGTAGCGGCCGTTTCCAGCCAGACCTGTACTCGCACCGGTGAACCGGCCAGCAGGTAGCCATAAATCGTAGAAATCATGATGCCGTTGGGGTCAGGCGGATCACCCAGCTCTGGCGGATTGGCCGTTACCAATCCCTGGTTGATGCCGTCGATAAAGGCATGGCCGATGGCGGCAGGGGAATGTAACCCAATCGCCTCGGCCGACTGGCGCAGGCGGGTGGCGGCCTGAACCAGCCAGTCGCACACGGCCGCAGCCGCCACATCTGGCTCTGGCTGAAAGCGGCGCTCGGAGAGCAGGGTGAAGAGGCTGTGCAGGAAGACATCGATGGAGGAACGGCCGTCTTGCCCCGCCAGCCAGAGGCGAATCTCCTCAAACAGCCCCACAAATTCCGTCCCCACCCGGCTGGCAATGCGCTCCGGCAGCTCGGTGATGGGCAGCAGCTGGTTGGCTTCGGGCTGGTAGAGCCGCTCGGTGAGCAGTTCGGCGCGGGCGGCGTCTAGCCCGCTGATGCTGAGGGTGAGCGCTTCGGCCACGTCGAACGGGCTGGGGGGCAGGTGCCAGTCTGGGTGGGCCAGGGCGAGCCAGGTAAGCCAGGCGCGGACGCGGGGTTCGTCGCGGGGGCTGGAGCGGCGGCGCAGCAGGTAGTAGGGCAGCCCGGCATCGCGGAAGGCGTTGCCCAGCATGTAGCGCAGCGCCCCGTCCAGGTACGGTGCCACGATGGCGATTTCGGACGGGTGCAGGCTGCGTTGGGTGATGAGTTCATGCAGGGCGTCGGTCAGTTCCACTACCATTTCGCGGCGGTAACGGCCGTTTACCGTGCCCAACACCGCCTGCTGAGCTTCGGCAAACGGCTTGGTAGTGCTCATCAGCTGGTTTTCTACCAGGTTGGCCAGGTGGGTAAGCGGCGTGCTGGTGTTGAACGATTCGTCAAAGGTAAAGGCGTAGGCGCTGAGGCTGCGGAATTTGTTGGCTCCCAATGGGTCAGCGGCCAGGAACCGTTTGTACCCACCGGCCGCGTCGTAGGCAGCGGCCGTTGTTACCGTTTCGTGCATCAGTTCAGCCACAAAATTTTGCCCGGCAGGGGTTTGCTCTTCGATGTTATCGACGATGAGATGGCGATACCGTTCGCTGAAATATTTGTGGAATTCGGGATGCTGCACCAGGCGGGTGTCGAACACTTCAATCGCCAGCGAGAGATCGAGCAGGCTGTCGCGCAGGCAGGTGGCACGGAAATTGCGGGCGGCGGTGGCGGCTTCGTTGAGGTGGCGGATGCGCTCTGGCTCCCCGGCCCAGGTGCGGATTTGCCGCTCGATGGCCTCCTCCAGGCTCAGGCTGTTGAGTGCGGCCCGGTTGAGCGTATCCAGCAGCTGGCTGACAATTTGCTGGGGGCGCAGGCGCAGGTCGGCAAAAGCGCCGTCGTTGAGCATGGGGGTGATGATGTGCCACATCAGCAGCTGGGCCAGATCGTAGCTGAGGAAGGTGGGGGGGTGATACGGCCGTTCAAACCCGGCTGGACGGGCCACCAGCGGCCAGAACAGCTTCACCATCTCCATCGCCATCTGGTTGTAGCTGGTGATCTTCAGGTCGGCATACGGTCCCAGCCCGGATTGATGCACCGCCTCCAGATAGCTGGCCGCCTGCTCTGGCTCGGCCACGATGACCAGCAGGGTGTAGGCGGGTTCGCCGTCACGCAGCAGGCGAAGGAGACGGTTTTGGAGAACGGCCGTTTTGCCCGTGCCGGCCGGGCCGAGCAAAAAGCTGGTCTGTTCGGCTGCGATGGCGGCCTGTTGGGTGGGGGTCAATTCAACGAGCACGTCTGTCATGGGATTGAATTAGTCTCAATTAGTCTTCAAGGAAATACGCATCAAAATTTGATTTATTCCATTCCGGCGAAGCTGTTGTGATCCATTTCTTTTGAATTTCTGCATCAATAAAGTCACCAACTCTTAGAATTTTTTCTGAGGAAGTCAGAAACCATATAAAATCAATTGGTACAGAACCGCCTGATTTCTTGAGCATATTCTGACATGGTGGATCGTATATTGACATACGCTCAAAATATAAATTTGAAGCATGACCATCATTGTGAATCAAGACATTTCTTATTTCTATGAGATGATGAATTTCCTTCTGTTCAACAGGTGAATTCTTCGAATGAATACCAACATAAAAATTTCTCTGAAACGCACTAACTATATTAGGATAAGATTTAGTTATGATGCTAGATACCGCTTTTTGTTTGAGATGTTGGTGAATTTTTTGTAAGCTCCCTAACTCAAAAATTTCTTTTGTTGTTAGTTGCCTCTCGTCATTGATAAGTAATTCTATGTGCGAATAATATATATCATTTAGTAGTTCCGCTAAAAAAGTTTCAAAATGGCTTACCAGCTGTACAATTGCAGAATAAAACAGTCGCTTGGGTATTTCTCGACGATATTTACCCCAATTTTGGCCATCAAATTCAATAACAGGAACTTTAGGGACACGGTTGAAGATATCTTTTGGGAGTATTGGAGTAACCTGTTTTGTATCTGAAAAATTAGTGTTTTGGGATGCATCAAGGATCAACAAAATATCCCCAACGTAATTTATCAGTTGATCTACCCTCAAATGAAAGTCTACGAGTGCGTCAGTTCGTGGCGATGGCAATTTGCTTTCAAATGGCAGATGTAGTAAGAATTGAGCCTGTCCCATAAAGCCTCTTTGGATTCATTGTTAATAGAAATAACATATCCAGAAATTTTATCTTTCAATTTTTAACACTGCCCATGACACAGTTACGATTATATCAGGCATTGTCATGAAAGTAGGGTTTGCAATATAAAACTAGTGGACAACATCAGCGCCATTATGCGGGCGATGGGTTAGCAACTGATGCCGCACCGCTTGGAGAATACGGCCGTCTAACCCATCACGCACTGGTAGGAACGGCCGTTTCCCACCAAAATCTGTTCAATATGTTGTACACGTTCGTTTCTGTCTGTTATAACTGAGGCAAGCCTTTTTTTCGGAGCGCTGCCCATGAAAGTTGTTACCTATTCAGAAGCGAGAAATAACCTGAAGCGCATTTTGGATCGAGTCGTAGATGACGCGGACTATACGGTGATTACGCGACGGGATGCTGAAGATACAGTGGTGATGTCTTTAGACTCCTTTAACAGCTTGCTCGAAACCGTTCACTTACTGAAATCCCCAGCCAATGCGGCTCATCTTGCTCGTTCTATTGAACAGTTGAAGCCAGGCCAGGTAACGGAAAAAGAGCTGCTAGATGAGTAGAAAGCTCGCCTGGACAAACGAAGCGTGGTCAGACTATATTTTCGGTATCATTATTGATTCTGCTGAATCATAGCGGTGAAGGCAACGGCCGTTTCCCCATCCATCACCGTATCGCCTGCAACATCGGCACGAGCATCCAGCTCTTCATCCGCACCCCCTCCCCCATACTTGTACTGAGATTGGGCCAATCTTGATTTCTAGACGCTCACTAAGCCTTAAGACCGGGTCGCGGCAAATATTGGCTTTAAGGCCGGGTAAAGCTGGCGGTAAAGGGTATAGGCGTGGTCGTAAACGGCCGTTTCCTCCCCAACCTCCGTCCGCCCCGTCACCTGTATCACCTGCTGGCAGGCTGCCGGGAGCGAGGTGAATTCCCCCACGCCAACTGCGGCCAACAAGGCCGCGCCAAAGGCCGCGCCTTCGGCGGTGTTGATCGTCACCATCTCTGCTTGTAATACATCGGCTAGAATTTGTCGCCATAGAGAGCTGCGCGTACCGCCACCGGAAACGCGCACCTGGGCCACGTCTGCCAGCCCGCTGGCTTTCATCAGCTCGAAGCTGTCGCGCAGGCCAAAGGCGACGCCTTCCAATACCGCCCGGGTCATGTGAGCCCGCGTATGGCGCACCGTCAGCCCGACGAATGCGCCACGCGCTAACGGATCGGGATGAGGGGTGCGCTCGCCAGTGAGGTAGGGCAGGAAAAGCAGGCCATCGCTGCCTGCGGGCACGGTGGCGGCCTCGGCAATCAGGGCCTCGAACGCACTCCCCGGCGCGCAGGTGTCACGAAACCAGCGCAAACTACCGGCTGCGGACAGCATCACGCCCATCAGGTGCCATTTGCCGGGTGCGGCATGGCAGAAGGCGTGCAGACGGCCGTCTGGTTCCACAATCGGCTGGTCGCTGCTGGCAAAAACAACCCCGGACGTGCCCAAACTGAGCGCCACGACGCCATCGACCACTGCGCCCGTGCCCACGGCATTGGCCGCCTGGTCGCCGCCGCCGCCCACGACGGGGATACCAACCGGCAGGCCAGTGGCTTGCGCAGCGGCGGGGGAGAGGATTCCGGTAACGGCCGTTCCCTCAAACGTCGGTGGCAGCCAGGCGGGGTCAAGTCCCAGCGCCGCCACCAGCTCGTCCGACCAATCCCGCTGGCCTACGTTAAACAGCTGCGTGCCAGACGCCCCGGCCTTGTCGGTGGCATACTCACCGGTCAGTTGCAGCCGGACATAATCTTTAGGCAGGAGGATATGGGCGATACGGCCGTAAATCTCCGGCTCGTTGTTTTTCACCCACAAAATTTTGGGGGCGGTAAAGCCGGTCAGGGCGTCGTTGCCGGTGATGGCGATGAGCCGCTGTTTGCCGATAAGCGTCCGCATTTCGTCGCATTCTGCGCCAGTGCGCTGGTCGTTCCACAAAATCGCCGGGCGCAGCGATTGACCGGCAGCGTCCAGCAGCACCAATCCGTGCATCTGCCCGGTCAGGCCAATCCCTTTGATAGCATCAGGCGCGACGCCGGTATCGGCCAGCAGCTGCCGAATGCTGTTAACTGTGCCAATCCACCACAATTCAGGCTGCTGCTCGCTCCACAACGGGCGCGGCGTTTCATACCCGTAGCTGGATGAGGCGACGCCTACCACCTCACCAGCGGTGTCCATCAGCAAGGCTTTGGTCGCCGTGGTTGAACTGTCTATACCCAGAAAATAGGTCATTGTTCAGCCTCATTAATACCTTGTCAGTCAGCTTCTTGTGCAAAGAGCAAGAATTTTTAACGCAAAGATGCAAAGGGACAAAGGGACAAAGATTGAATGAGCTTTGCGCTTTAACGCACACCCAGCAGCAGTTCGATAACCAGTTGGTCGAGCCGTTCATAGGGCTGCCCGCGTCGGCCTAAGGCAGCCCGGTCGAAGGCGTGGGCGCGCAGGGCGGCTGCTTTTTCGGCGCTGTACTGCCCCATGAAGGGGGGCAGGCCGTTGTCATCGCTGTTGATTTCGGCCAGCAGCGCCTGGATTTCGGCGTCGGCGTTGAACTGGGCCGCTTTTTCTTTGAGGATGAGGTAGGTGCGCATACAGCCGCGAGCGAACGCTTTCACGTCGTCGTAATCGCTGGTGCGGTAAGCGTGGGCGTCGAAATGGCGGCTGCTGTTGTAGCCGTTGTCTTCCAGCAGCTTCACCAGGAAGAAGGCAGACTTGAGGTTGACCGAACCAAAGCGAAAATCCTGGTCGTAACGGCCGAATGCCTGATCATTCAAATCGATGTGGAACAGTTTGCCCGCTTCCATCGCCTGGGCCACGTGGTGGGTGAAGTTCAGCCCGGCCATCTGTTCGTGGGCCACCTCGGGATTGACGCCAACCATGTCGGGATGGTCCAGCGTTTGGATGAAAGCCAGCATGTTGCCGGTGGTGGCGTTGTAGATGTCGCCGCGCGGCTCGTTGGGCTTCGCTTCCAGGGCAAACTTCAGATCATACCCCTGATCCAGAACGTATTCGCACAGGTAGTTCATCGCTTCGCGGCTGCGCTGGATAGCGGTGATGGGGTCTTTGCCAGCGTCGGTTTCGGTTCCTTCACGACCGCCCCAGAAGACATAGATTTTTGCGCCGAATTCGACGCCCAGGTCTATGGCGTTCATCGTCTTTTGCAGCGCGTAGGCTCGCACGCTGCGGTCGTTGCTGGTAAACGCGCCATCCCGGAACGCCGGATCGGTAAACAGATTGGTCGTAGCCATCGGCACGACGAGTCCGGTATCGGCCAGCGCCTGCTTGAAATCGCGGACGATCTGGTCGCGTTGGGCCGGGCTGGCGTCAATGGGGACGAGATCGTTGTCGTGGAAGTTGACACCATAGGCGCCCACTTCGGCCAGTAGATGAACAATTTCCACCGGCGAGAGAACGTGGCGCACCGCTTCGCCAAAAGGATCGCGGCCAGTATTGCCAACGGTCCAGAGACCAAAGGTAAATTTGTTTTCAGGTTTCGGGGTATACATGGTTATTTTCCTCCTCGGCAATTAGACCACAAATTGACGCAGATTAACACAGATCAGAATCTGTGAAAATCTGTGTTTATCTGCGTTTCATTCATTGATTATAGCGCGCTGCTGCGCATCTTGTCTTCTGATTAACTGGTTGTGACCTGGCTGAAGAAGGTTTTGTGATGGACAACGGCCGTTTCCCCCACCAGTTCCAAATCGGCCTGCAAAGGCAGGTGATCAGACGAATTGCCAATCATCAGCCGCACCGTGCCTGGCTCTACCACAAAATCCATCGCCTGATTATAAAAGCCAAGCTGGCTGGCGGCCAGGGTGAACGTGATCGTCTGGGTTTCGCCGGGGGGCAGGTGCAGCCGCTTGAACCCTTTCAGCTCTTGTACCGGGCGCGTGACGCTGGCAAACAGGTCTTGAATGTACAACTGCACTACTTCATCACCGGCGCGTTGGCCGACGTTGCTCACGTCGGCGCTGATCTGCACCGTCTCGTCGGCCGCCAGCGTTGTTTGCGACAGGCGCAAATTGCCCAGCTCGAATTGAGTGTAGCTGAGGCCATAGCCAAAAGGATAAAGCGGTTTGTTGCTGGCGTCTACATACTCCCCTTTCCAGTGGGAACGGCCGCCAGACGGTTTGTGGTTGTGGTAGATGGGAACCTGGCCGACGTGGCGGGGGAAGGTGATGGGCAGCTTGCCGCCGGGATTCACGTCGCCAAAGATGATTTCGGCCAGCGCTTCGGCCCCTTCTTCGCCGGGCAGCCACGCTTCTAAGATGGCGGGCACGTTTTCCTGCGCCCAATTGATGGTGAGGGGACGGCCGTTTAACAATACCAGAATCGTCGGTGTGCCGGTCGCCTGTACCGCCTGGAGCAGCTCATTCTGCACGCCGGTCAGGTTCAGGTCTACCCGGTCACGCGCTTCGCCGCAGGTGCAAGAGTCGGTGAGGCCAGATTTGCCGCCCAGGAAGAGCAAAGCCACATCCGATTTTTCGGCAGCGGCGACGGCGGCAGCAAAGCCGGAGGTGTCGTCGCCGGTCACTTTACAGCCTTCGGCGTAGTGGATGGTGGTGTCGGGGGAGACGCGCCCTTGCAGCCCTTCCAGGACAGTGTGCATCGGCACAAAACCTTCAATGATGTCTACGCGGTCGGGGATAGGCATGTTGAAGACGTTTTGCTCGGCGGTCATCTCTTGCAGCGATTCCGCGTGGCACAGGTAGGCGTAATCCCCAATCATGTGCCGGATGGTGTGGGCGTTGGGGCCAATGACGGCGATGTTGGCCAGGTTGGGGGAGATGGGCAGCAGGTCGCCTTCGTTTTTAAGCAGGACGATGGATTTGCGGGCGATATCGCGGGCTAATTGGCGCTGTTGAGGGGTGTCGAAAACGGCCGTTACCGCTGTTTCATCCACATACGGATTTTCAAACAGGCCCAACTTGAATTTCATCGTCAGGTGACGCGCCACAATTTTGTCCACCAAGGCCACCTCGATCTCGCCTGCTTCTACCGCTGCCACCAGCGATTCGCCATAATAGTCGGTACTGGGCAGCTCCACGTCAATGCCCGCCTCCAGGGCGATCTCGGCCGCTCTGGCCCGGCTGTTGGTGAGCCGGTGGGTGCGTTCTATCTCGGCAATCGCAAAATAGTCGGAAACAACAATGCCGTCGAAGCCCCACTCGCCGCGCAAAATGTCGGTGAGCAGCTCTTTAGAGGCGGCGCAAGGCACACCATCCAGTTCGTGGTAGGCGTTCATGAGAGATTGGAGGTTGGCTTCTTTAACGGCCGTTTCAAACGGCAGCATAAACACTTCTCGCAACTCTCGCGGCGAAATGTGGGCGGGCGCCCAGTTCATCCCCCCTTCCGGCAGGCCATACCCCACAAAATGCTTCGCCGTCGCCAACACGCCAGAGTGCAAATCATCCCCTTGCAAACCCCGTACAAAATTCACCCCCATCTGCGACACCAGGTAAGGATCCTCGCCAAATGTCTCCTCCACCCGACCCCAGCGCGGGTCACGCGTCACATCAATCACTGGCGACAACCCCTGCTGCGCCCCAGCCGCCCGCATCTGCTGGCGCACCACCGCAGCCATCGCTTCGGCCAGCGCCGGCTCCCAGGTGCTGGCCACGCCAATGATCTGCGGAAAACAAGTCGCATTACGAGCCATATAGCCGCTGCAACACTCCTCATGCACAATTGCCGGAATGCCCAGGCGCGTTTTCTCCACCAAAAACCGTTGAATCTGGTTGGCAACCCGTGCCCCATCCTCTGGCTTCAGGCTGCTGGCACCAGCCACGCGGGTGATCTGCCCAATACCAACAGCCATCAATTCGGCCGCCTTCTTCGGATCAAAATCCATGTCGGTGAGCAGTTGAAAGACCCAGGCACTGCCCAACTGGGCAACTTTTTCAGCCAGCGTCATTTGCCCAAGCAAATCCTGTACACGAACAGCTATCGGTTGAAACGGGTCACGATAAATAGTCGAATGTGAAATAACCTGGCCCAACATCTCTCTACCTTCCTTACTCTTTGACAGACCCCATGGCGATACCGTTGATAATATATTTAGAGAAAAAAGCATAAATGATAATGACCGGCACAGCGGTGATGGCCAGTCCTAAATAAATAGCCCCATACTCGGTGCGGTAAACATCGCCGCGAAGGGTCTGCACCAGCATCGGCAGCGTATACTTCTGAATAGATGAGATCAAAATAAACGGATTGAAAAAATTGTTCCAGGACGCAATAAAAGTGAAAATCCCCAGAGTGACTGCGCCAGGCATGGCCAGCGGCATCATAATCCGGTGAAAAATAGCCAATTCACTGGCTCCATCAACGCGGCCAGCGTCAACTAAATCTTTAATCACCACCGATTCCAGATACTGCATCGCAAAAAAGACTGCAAAAGCGGAGGCAATGGACGGCAAAATGAGAGAGGCATAATTGTCAACCAATCCCAGTCTCGACATATATTGGAAGAAACCAATGATTGAAAGCTGCATGGGAATCAGTACCAATAGAACAACAAAACCAGCAAAAAACCGCTTCCCTTTGAAATCATAAACAACGATGCCGTACGCCGCGAGAAAAGAAAAATAGACCGAGAGAATGGTCGTAGAGACACTGATGTAGAGGCTGTTGGTAAAACCTCTAAACAAATTCAGACCTTTGTTGCTCAGGATATTATAATTTGCCAACATGTACTTGCTGGGCAAAAAACTGATGCCCTGCTGTATCTCGGTAGTAGAGCGGGTGGCATTCACCAGCAACAACCAGATAGGAAGAATCGTTATGATTAACAACACGAAAAGAAAAAGATAGACAAAAAAACGGGATACTTTATTTTGCAAATGATAGCTATTCGTCATCATAGCTCCTTCTTATCCCGGTCACCCAAGAAGTAGAAGATACCAAGGGCAACAATCGTTGTCATGATGAAAATCAAAACCCCGACAGAGGCAGCCGAGCCGATATGGCCTCTGCTGCTGCTAAACTTCAGATACATTAGCATATTGTTTGTCAGAATTGAGCCGCTGGGGGAACCTCGCCCATCAGTCAATAAAAAGGGAATGTCGAACATCTGCATACCACCCACTAGCGAAGTGACAAAGATGTAGATGAGGATCGGCTTGAGCAGCGGAGCGGTGATTCGCCGAAACATTTGCCAGCCATTCGCGCCATCCACCATCGCCGACTCATAAAGAGAAACTGATATGGACGTCATCCCGGCCATCACAATGATCACTGTCTGGCCAAACCACATCCACCATTGGATAAATATAACCAGCCCACGTGTGGTAGAAGGGTTTTGCAAATAATGTTTTGCTTCAGGTAATAATCCTGACCGAACCATAAATTGGTTCACCGGCCCATAATACGAAAACAACGTAAAAAACAGGGCAGCGACTGCAGCTGGCATTAGCAAATTGGGTAAAAAGTAAATGGCTCGCCACACGCCAACAGCACGCAGCTTTAGCCTGGTACTGGTAAACCAGACAGAGACAAGCAGGGCAATGCCAATTTGTGGAATGAAGTTAAATATCCAAATCCGCCAGGTATTTGTAACAGCATTGATGAAGGTGCTATCGGCAAATAAGCGCTCGAAGTTTTCTAAGCCAATAAAATTTGATCCTCTGGACATCATTGTTGTATCTGTGAAGCTGAGATACAAGGTGTTGTAAACTGGATAAAGGCCAAATATGAGGAAGGCAATGACAAATGGTGCGATAAAGAGATAACCATAGTTATCTTTTTTCCACCTGATCCTGGTCATCTTGCGTGCTTCTAGAGATGTGGGTAAATCACGAACGGTCATGATAATGCATCCTCGCTTGCCACAGGTTTCTTTCATAATGGGCCAGCGCGTTGTAAACGCGCTGGCCCATTTTAACAGGTTACAAAATGCTAGGGGATGCGAAGATCCGGGAATTCAATGCGAAGATTGCTTTTCCAGGAGGTCCAGACAGCATCTTCGGTGATTTCACCATTCAGATATTGGGCTACCGGATCTTCCAGCGCCCGTTGAATAGCGTCGTCAGAACCAGTCATCAATTCTGCATTAACGGAGGGGGCGGCGGTGGCAAAGCCAGCGTAGGAATTTTGGCCGGCCAGGAAGTCACTCATTGCAGAGTCATCGAACGAAGGGATAATTTGCTCAACAACGACCTGGCTGGAAACAAAGTCGCCTGGCGCCTGTTGTTGATCTGATGGAATCAGGGGGTCGCAGTTTTTGAGGTATTCATTGGTATAGACACCGGTGGCCCAATTGGTGAGGTTTTCCTGGTCTAAAGCAACGAAGCGGACGAAATCAGTGGCCAATTCCATATTGGGGGAGCCATCAATAACGCCAACCCAGGTGCCACCCCATTGGTAAGGCAAGGGACCTTCAATGACGCCCCAATCACCGCTGGTGTCGCTGGAGCCATCGGCTGCTACAGCATTTGGCGCCAAAACATACGGCAAGCCCCAGGTGGGCAGGAAGTAAGAGAAAATCTGCTTGGGATTACCGGCTGCGTCAACCAGGGTATCGTTCATTCCGGCAAACCAGCCTTCTTGCCATTGGGCGGCCTGAGCTTCATAACCCAGATCGCGGAAAAGCTTGGCGATTTGTATATATTCGGAGACCATCGGATCGACGACCAACGTGTCATCAACAATCCAGGGTTGTGCCCGATTAGCGAAATAGGGGTTCTGGAAATCACCATTGGAGGCAACCATGTAGGTGTTGCCACCTGACATTTCTTTGACGATGGCGGCGGTGGCGGTGAATTTGTCCATATCAGACAATAGGGCCTGGACCTCTACCGGATCGTCGGTGCCAAAATACTCTTTGGCCAGGCTGCGACGATAGAACAAAGCGCCGGGGGTTGCCTGGTATGAGAACGCTTTGGTAATGCCTTCATGTGAGCCAACTTCAAGCACAAATGGATAGGTACCAGCGGCTTCAGCCTCAGGCAGCAGCATCCCTAAATCGGCCAGAAAATCACTTTCGACATACTCTTTAACAAAAGAGGCTTCCAGGGCAATTACGTCAGGCGCTTCTCTGGTACCCAGGGAAGCCAGCAATTTGGTCTGATATTCACCATTGGTCATGGGAATCATGGTGTAGACAACATCCACATTGGGGTTTCGGCATTCGTAGGCAACAGCCATGGTGTTGATTTCGTTGGTGAAGGACCAGATATTCAGGACGATTTTTTCTGTTGTTGGGGAAACGGCCGTTTCTTCCCCAGCCTCTTCAGCGGGTGCGTCAGCAGCCGATTCTTGATCTGTAGCTGGTGCGGAGCCACTACAGGCCACCAGAATGAATCCGGCCAAAATCATAAGAATGACAAGCAAATATTGGGATTTACGCATTTTGATTCTCCTCTCTTAGGTATTGTGAAAGCGTTTGCAAGATTTTATAAAAAAAATTCAGCCTGTTCTACGGTAACCGGACCTCTAATTTCTTAACTAAAGTACCTCCTTTGTTGAATTCCGAAGTGCACTTGCCTAAAAACAACAACGATACCAAAGCAAGACATGCCGACAGGCGCAAGTGCGTCGCGCAGTATGCAAGCGTTGCCATAACACAGCATCCATCTTGGTGCAAACTGCATGTTAATTCGGAAATAATTGGGCGAACAAGTCTATTTTATTGACCTGGCTAGCTAGTTTGCTTTATAATATTATGCAAGCGTTTGCAAAAAATTATAGATTATTCGTTTTCGATTGTCAAGATCGTAATTATTCATCACAATAGGGCGCTATGACTCAAGAACAAACACACTCAAACAATGTCACGATTATTGACGTGGCCCGTGAAGCAAAGGTCTCATATTCTACCGTTTCGCGTGTTGTAAATAATTTTCCTCATGTAAAGCCGGAAACACGGGAGAGGGTCGAGGCAGCTATGGCCAAACTGGGATATGTGGTCAATCTTAAAGCTCGCAGCCTGGCGGGGGGGCGATCTCAAGTCGTCGGCATGTTAATTTATGAGCTAGATACGAGTTATCATGTAGAAATTGTAAAAGGGGTTGATGCCGAAATTGCCAATTCTGATTACGATTTGATGTTGTCTACAACGCATAAACGGCGAGGAAAAGAGTCCACTTACGTGACCCAGCTCACCCAGGGAATGGCGGATGGGCTGCTGATTGTGCTGCCACGCAATTTGGAGGCTTACAAGGGGGATTTAGATCGTAAACGTTTTCCTTATGTACTCATTGATCATCCTGGTCTTGAGTGTGATGATTGCAACGCGGTGCTGACTGCTAACTGGCAAGGGGCTTATGATGCGACCCTCCATCTGATTGAGTTGGGTCACAAGCGTATTGGTTTTGTTACTGGATTCATTGAGGTTGCCAGCGCCCAGGATCGCCTGGCTGGCTACCAGACTGCGTTAAGAGATCATGGGCTTTTGGTTGACCCTGAATTAATATGCAAAGGCGACTTCTTGGAAGAGAGTGGCTATGAGGCGGCGCTGAAATTCTTACAGTTGAATAGGCCACCAACGGCCGTTTTTGCTTCCAGTGACATATGTGCATTTGGCGTCATGAAGGCTGTTCAGGAGGCTGGCTGGCGTGTACCAGAGGATGTTTCTGTTATAGGCTTTGATGATATACCAGAAGCTTCATATATGCGCCCCATGTTAACCACAGTTCGGCAGCCTTTGCGCAGCATGGGTCAGGCGGCGGCACGCCTCCTGATCGAACTTATCGAAAATCCAGCGCTGCCTGCAAAGAAAGTAGAATTCTCCACAGAATTAATGATACGCGAAAGCTGCCAATCTCCCGAACAGAGCCGATTCTTATAAACTTTGGCTCTTTAGGAACCAGCAATTCTCAATTAAACCACCTAACCCGGACAAGCCAGAACCCCAAAAAAGCATTTATCAACAGATTGCGCAGATTCACAAGATTATTATCTGCGTAATCTGCGAAATCTTTGATTATTTTCTTGTGCCTTGTATGGTAAAGGGTTAATTGTTAAGGTTGGGGAACATTCGTGGCTGAAATGGGAATACGGCCGTTGCTGGTAGCAAAGTTGGCGGCGCGGCGAGGACGCCGAACCACAGCAGGGGTGGGGAATCTGGTTAGGGATGGTCGTTTCCCCGAATTTTCGCCGCCAGTTCGGGCGAAAGCGGCAGCGATTCATTGTGACTATAAACAATGATTTCTTCCCCAACAACATGGAGATAACAGCAGTCTCTATCAGCCTGACCGTCCCAGGCCCTGACCCAGACAGATTGGTCAGGCGCTACCAGCACAGCGGTAGCGAAGTAAGGATAAACCTGGGAGTGCGCCTGCCCCAGACGCAGCAGTCCCATACGGCCGGCGATCCAGAGATCGCCGTTGGCTGCCAGAGCCATGTCGTGTACAGCCCATTGGGACTCAGTGACCACCGGTGCCAATTCAGCTGCGGCCAGCAGATCAACCAGACGGCCATCTTCCATACGAAAAACCGCTTCCCAGCCGCCCACATACAAACGGCCGTCTGACAGCGTTTGTAAGTTGAGAATCTGGTTCGACGGGAGTTCAAAATGGTGTAAACGGCCGTGTTGCACCTGGTACAACCCATAGCTGGGCGGACTGTACGTGTGCTCTACGTCAAAACTGTACCAATCAGAACCGTCCGGCGTGGTGGCCGACAAAACGGCCGCTTCCGGGTTGATCGTTTGCGCCACCAGGGCAAAGTTGTCCCCGTTCAGGCGATAGGTGCGCGTAATCGCTTCCTGGCCATCGACCAAATGGGTGGCGTGGATCAGCCGGTCGGCAATGTGATACCGGTGGGTCAGGCTGGCATCTCCCACGTAAATGACGCGAATGGGGTCTGCCGGTGACTCATCAACGGCCGTAAACAACTTAACATAGCGCAAATGGCTTTTACTGCCACTTGTCCAACTTTGCTCAACCAGTAAATCGGCTGTGCCGTTACCGGTGGCGTCTCCCACAGCCAGCACCTCGTAAGCCCAGTTACCGGCCAATGTCTCGGCACCATCGGTCTGTGCTGGAATGGGGTCGGGGGATTCAAAAAGAAGCTGCCAGGAATCGGCCGTTTGGCCCAGGATGGCGATTTTCCCTTGCGGATTCCAGGTCACTTCCGTCAGGTCGGCGTGGTAGGTCAATACCAGGGCCATATCCCCGCCGGGCAAAATGGGCGCGGCCAACGCATCGCCCCACGTACCACCCCAATGCCGGTCCCCAACCCGCTGCCACTGGCGCAGATAGTAAACCGCGTCATCGACTGTGGCCTCTGGCGGCAAACAGGCAGCCAAAACCTGGGCGGTTTCGGAGAAGGGGGGTGGGGTTTCCGGTGGACAGTAGCTAGAAACGGCCGTTTGTCCACAGGCCTCCAGCAGCAAACTACAGACAGCCAAGACCAGACCTATTCTCCGTAGAAGCCAGGCTCCTGACACAGAGAAAAAAGCCTGGTTTTTAACGTTTATATCGATTCGTCTCATCATATACCTGAAATTGGGTCTTTGGGATTTCGTGGGATTTGGCGTGAAACGTGATGCCTCTCTGGTCACGTTTCACGTTTCACGCATCACAGCTTTTCAACCCCCTGAATTCTCAAGGAGCCCAAACAATAAGATATGACAGAGATTGTATCGTTGTAGCCGAGCAGAAACTGTACGGCCGTTTGCCATTTGTGCTACGGTTGGGCCACTGCTGTTGTGAATGGTTAATGTGTGAAACGGCCGTACCCGCTGAATACGCCGGTAAAGCCGCAGCTTGATGCGGTAGAACTCTTGCACACATCCCGCTTCCCAATTTATAATCCACCCCATAACCTGTCCACCCTTGAATCTGTCCACAAAATAGGAGAAAAAGATGTCTGTACCCAACCCGCCACTCACCATGGGAATTGAGGAAGAGTATCAGATTATTGATCCCAAAAGCCGCAACCTCCATGCCTACATTTCTGAATTGTTATCCCAGGATAAACAGCGCGAAGTGCGCCTCAATTTAATGCCAGAACTCATGCAATCACAAGTGGAAGTGGGCAGCAACGTCTGCCAAAATATTGGCGAAGTGCGCCAGGAAGTGATTCGCTTGCGCCGCGCTATTTGTGAACTGGCTGATGAAAACGGGGTGGCCATCGCCGCCGCCTCCACCCACCCCTTTGCCCGCTGGGATGAACAATCGATCACCGAAGGCGTACGCTACAAAGAGCTGTTGGACGATATGCAAGGGGTGGCCAGCCGTCTGCTCATCTTTGGGATGCATGTCCATGTCGGCTTTGGCAGCGATTTGGAATCAAAAAACCTGATGATCGAGATTATGAATCAGGCCCGCTACTTCATTCCCCACCTGCTGGCGCTTTCCACCAGTTCGCCATTTTGGCACGGCCGTAACACCGGTTTGCGCTCCTACCGCAGCGTGGTGTTTGAATCCCTGCCCCGCACCGGCATTCCCCACTCTTTTAACTCCTGGGGCGAATACCAAAGCTATGAACGCACCCTGGGCATTGTTGGCGCATTTGGTAAATCAGATACCCGCGCCAAAATTTGGTGGGACATTCGCCCCCATCCCGTTTTTGATACCTTGGAGTTCCGCATTACCGATATTTGCACCAAGGTGGATGAGGCGATATGCATAGCCGCCCTGTTCCAGGCAATTTGCGCCAAGCTGCTGAAGCTGCGCCGCCAGAATATGTCGTGGCGACAGTACCGTCACATGCACATTACCGAAAACAAGTGGCGTGCTGTGCGCTACGGCATTAATGGGGAACTGATCGACTTTGGTCAGCAAAAATCGATCCCCTTCCCCAAGCTGATGGATGAACTCCTGGAGCTGCTGGATGATGTAGTAGACGATTTAGGCAGTCGCCGCGAAGTGGAATACGTACACACCATTCTGCGCAACGGCACCAGCGCAGACCGGCAGATTGCCACCTACATAGCCCACGGCGGCGACGACAACCGGGAAGAGGCGCTCAAAGCGGTGGTCGATCACCTGGTGCGGGAAACGCGTGAGGGGATTTAATTACTCAATTACCCGATTACAAGCGGTAATTTAGTAATTTAGTAATTGGGTAATTGGTTACTGCCGCACAGGCAGTACGTGGAACAAAATTGCAAAAAAGTGGCAGGTAGAGCCACCCAGCACAAACAAATGCCAGATGGCATGGTTGTAGGGCAGCTTCTGCCAGGCATAAAACAGAACGCCCAGCGTGTATACCACACCCCCCGCCATCAGCCAGGCAACGCCGCCGGGCGGGATTGCGACCAACATCTCCTTAAAGGCAACCACCACCAGCCAGCCCATAAGAACATAAGCGACCGTTGCCAATTTTTCATACCGGCCAATGAAGACCGTCTTGAAGGCAATGCCCAGCAGCGCCAATCCCCACACCACGCCAAACATCGTCCAGCCCCAGGGGCCGCGCATACTTACCAGGGTAAACGGGGTGTACGTCCCGGCAATGAGCAGGTAAATGGCAGAATGGTCAAAAATGCGCAGCACCTGCTTCACTTTAGGGTGCTGAATGCTGTGGTAAAGGGTAGAGGCCAGATAAAGCAGCACCAGGCTGCTGCCATAAATGCTAAAGCTGACCACGCGCCACACGTCGCCATAAATGGCGGCCAGCACCACGAGCAGCGTCAGGCCCGCAATGCTCAAACCCGTCCCAATACCGTGCGTTACGCTGTTGGCAATCTCTTCACCAACGGTGTACCCCATGACATTTGTAGATAATCTATTATTCCTGTTCATTGGCTGTCTCCCTGTTGTGCAAACGTTCAACGATCAAGCTGAAGGTTCTGTAGCGTATCACAAATTTTGCAGGCAACAAACGGCCGTTTACCAACTTCTCACCCTCAAAAAGGACTCACTGTACAAGAATTTCGTTACATAAAGTTAAAGATGCTAAAGGACAATCCCATGACAGGCGAAACGAGCTTAAGCAAGCTGCTCTCATCGCTGGCGCCGCAGCTGCGCGATGAGGAATATATTTTTTGCACGGTGGGGAACGGCCGTTACGGCGATCACCCCGAACTGGAACCAATTGCTTCATTTATGGAGGCAGAAGGACTAACCCTCGTCATCCCTAAACACCGCGCCGACGAGAACGGCATCCTGTATGAGGGCGTGTTCCGTTGCATTACCCTGGCGGTGCATTCCAGTTTAGCGGCGGTGGGGTTAACGGCCGTAATCGCCACCAAACTCACCGAATACAACATCAGCGCCAACGTCATCGCCGCCTTTTACCACGACCACGTTTTTATCCAGGCCAACCACGTTGAAGAAGCCCTGGTCGCGCTGGAAGAGTTAGCGCACAGCTAATTCTTGACACACCAACACAACTGTTTAGAATCCATCAACAGAGGATATGCCAGATCTCGTCGTATCTTGAACATGTCATGCTGAACGCAGTGAAGCATCCCTAAAACCTTCAAATAGCGCTTGCTCTGCTGGCGGACAATAGTTTCAATGGGCTAAGTTCAGAGAGATTCTTCGCCAAAAGCGGCTCAGAATGACAATCGGAGACAAATTCTTTACGCCCAGAATACGAAAGAGTCGATTATGAAATACATGGTAATCATCGAGCAGGGCGAAAATAGTTATGGAGCGTATGTGCCCGATTTACCCGGCTGTGTAGCGGTTGGAGACAGTCGGGAAGAAGTGCTCACATTGATACAAGAGGCAATTGGTTTGCATTTGGAAATGCTAAGAGAAGAGGGTTTGCCCATTCCCAAACCACACTCGGCCAGTGAATATGTAGCCATACCAGCCTGAATCTAATTCGACTCAGGGAATGACCTAATCTCGGGCATTTGGAAGTGGCATTCTACCGTATCTCATCCCTCATTCCCCCTCCACGAACCACACTTTCGCCGTCTCATTCATCTTGAAGAAATCTAGCAGCATCGCCGCCACCTTGTCGCGGGCGGGGCTGCCGGGATGGGTGCCGTCGGCAAAGTCGTCGCAGGTCCAGGTGAGGCCGTCGCGGCGCGGCGTTTGGCCGTCGGCCCAGAGGTACGGCCCCCAGGCCAGCCAGGGCGCAGCTACTTCACCCTGCGCCGGGTCGTAGTTTAGCTGCGGTTCGCCGTTGATTTGCGCCTCGATGAGCCACTTCACAGCAAAGCCGGAATGGTAGGCAAACGGTTCTGGGTTGAGCGGCCCGGTGGCATAGCCGCCGTAGATGCGGCTGGAGGGGTAAACAATCTTCACGTTGGGGTAGTGCGCCTGCACAATCTGGACGATGCTTTGCAACTCTGCCTGCAAAATCTGCGGCTCCTGCGGGAACGGTTCGTTTTTTACCCCGCCCCGCGCCTCTTTCAGCCAGACCACCTGCACCTGAGCGGGCGTCAGGCCGTTGTCCGCCAGCCGCTGGTCCAGCACCTGCCAATATTCGGCGTCGGGCGCATCTGCCAGCTTGTCGGACGTCCAGCCCCCTTGCGCCCCGTTCACAATGACAACTGAGCTGTTTTTGGCCGGATCAGCATTGGCCAGCCGTAAAAAGGTGTTGAATTCTGCGGCGGCATTGGACATGCCCACAGAAATGAAGCCGATTTTACCGGTGGCGTCCGGCGATCCATCGGCGGCAAGAGGCTGGATGGCTTGGGCCTGGGCCAGCCCGGCGGCGAGATGGTCTGGTGGCGGTCTGTTTTGGCCATTGGGGTAGAGGCCGCCCTGCTGCCCCTGGTGTAAAGCCGCGCCCAAATCGGTGAGCGGCACAAAACCGACGCTGGTCTGGCCGCAGCCCACCAGCGGGATAGGGGTGACGGCGTTTTCCGGGTTGGCAACGGCTTGTCCCGAGCCTGTCGCGGGAGCCGTATTCCCCCCACCGCCACCAAATGAAACCCGCTGCAATTCAACCAGACAGGTTGCCAAACTATCCAAATCTTCCGCCACAGCGGCTTCTTCACAGGTGAAAACGGCCGTTACCAACCCCGCCATCAAATTCTCACCAGCCGTAGGCAGGCTCAAACTCTCCAGCGCCAGCCGGTTGGCCTGAATGAACGCCGCCTGCACCGCCACATCCCCGGCCCATTCCGGATCGTCCGGGCGGGGATGGGCCAACAGCTGCTGCTGGGTTTCTACCAGGCCAATGATTTCGGTCTGCACCTGGCGCAGTTGGGCGATGAACTCCGCGCGGCCTCGAGGTGGCTCCAGGGTGACTGCGGGAAGCGCAGCCGGTGTCATAATTGGTTCTGTGGTGGGGCTGGGAACGGCCGTTGGCGCGAGCGTGGCCATTTCTGTAGGGTGTGGCAATTGGAGGGTAGCAGGGGAAGTGTGTACGGAAACGGCCGTTGGCATCGCCACCTCATCTTGCCCACAAGCCACCAGCAGCCAGCCACCAATCAGCAAAACGATAATTTTGTGCAAATAGGGGGTTTTGGTCATAGAAGTAATTGAGTAACTGAGTAATTGGGTAATTTATAGACTACTCAGGTGCAAGGCACTGGCCGCAGGCGTTTCAATGGGTTGGAACCGTTTGGCCAGTGCCTCGCACCACTCAATTACCAAATGACTGCTTACCTGTCGTCTGGCGGCACCAGATCGTAGCTGTACGGCTCCACGCCAGGGCCGTAGTGGAAGACGTTGGGCACCGGGATATAGTTGCTCACAAACGTGAGTTCTTCAATGACGATGCCATCTGCGTTGTAGACGATGCGCCGGACGGAGACATCGGCCCCTTCGGTGGCCCAGTCGATCTTTTCCACCGTGCCCGGCGCCAGCGTCTCTCTAAATTCCCAACGGTCCCGTTCTGGCCCCGGCACTTCGGTGACGTTGGCAAAAACCGGGTCTTCCTTCACCACGGTGCGCCCCAGGCTGGTGCTGTAAAACTTAAAGGTCAGCGCCTGGTTCTCGGCGCTGAAATAATTTTCAATCAGCAGGTGGTGGGGCGTATTGTTGAGAAATTTCATATCAATATTAATGACGCCATCGTTGTAGACGGTGGCGTCCATGCCGTGCCCGGCTCCGTCCCGATAGTAACCCAGCATATAGCCATGCGGCAGGCGCTCGGTGATGGGGAACCCGGCAAAAAAGGCGGTCTGGTACAGCGTGGTGCTGACCTGACAAACCCCACCGCCAATGCCAGCAATTGTCTGCCCACCGACGATGATCAACCCTTCGGTATAACCATCTGCCTCGGTAATGCTGCCTAGATAGTCGTTGAAGGAAAATTCTTCATACGGGGCCACCACAATACCGTAGAAGTTGGCGGCAGCGGTGGCGATGTTGTGCTTGCGGGCATCGGATGAGCCGGAGAACCAGGTCGTGGTCTCGGTAATGAGTTCGGTGATGCCCAGCTCGGCGGCGGTGGCGGTGGCATTGGCCAGTGGCACAATGTCGCGTACCACAAAGGGGATCGAGCGATTGGGGGTATTCACCTGGGCTTTGAATTGAGCGATGGTGGCGTCGATGTCTAGCTCACGGCCGTTTACGTGCGGCGCAACCAAAACCAGTTCACGGGTATTGTCGTCGAAGTAAAATCGGGCATTTACCGGATCCCGGTAAATCTGGTTTTCAAATTGGCGCAGCCAGTGGCGCACGGCGTTTTCATCGACAAAAACAGTGTGGTTGCTGCTGCCAGCTGCCACCGGATCCACCTCGACGCGCAGCCAGGCGGCCAGATCGCTGTTGCTCAGCGTGATGGAAGCCAGATCGAGATCGTCCAGCGGCTGCCGCAAATAAAAGGTAACGGGGCTGCCCAAAATTTGCTGAATTTCAGCAGCGGCTTCCCCCGCATCGTAAACGGTGGGGGGCACCTGATGCACCAGCAGCTCGACTTGCGCCGGGCGGAAGCTGGTGAGCGGCGCCACGACACGGCTGCGCACGTCGGCCACGTCTACAAAGCGACCGGGCTGCCCCACGGCGTAGCTGGTGTCGCTGCCGCTCAGGTTGAAGGCGGCGTTGACGGGTGGGGTGTTGATTTCGGCGGCAAGCTGGGCCAGGCTGTTGTCCAGCTGGCCTTCGTCTAACACCAGGATTGGGCTGAGGGAACGGCCGTAATACCAGCTGTTGAACATCTCACGAACCTGCTGCATCATTCCACCAGTGCGCCCCAAATCGTAAGCCACCTGTGCCGTTTGGGCCACGTCGAAGGTGAGGCCGAGTTCGGTGGGGGTTTTGGCAAACTGCTGCTGCGTTTCAGGATCAACGAAGATGATTTGTTCGCTGGTAGCGTAGCTGAAGTTTTGGCTGAGCGCGGCTTCGGCTTCGGCCAGCTCCAGCCCGCTGAGGTCTATACCCATGACGCTGATGCCGGTGAAGATACGGCCGTTGTGCCCACTTTGGTAGCTCACCAGCAAAATGGCCAGCGCCACAAACAGCAGCAAAAAGGCTGCCAGGGGTATGGCTAAAAAGTAGGTGAGGTTACGGCGGAAACGGCCGTTGTTGGGCATCGGTTGCGGTGCGGTTGCTTGCATAATTTTTTCTCAGCGAGTCACTTTTTTACTAAATTTTGGCGATTATAGCGGAATCAGCCCCAATTTCAGCCGATTTACGACTCAAATTACCATGTTCTCATTTGGGGAAGGGTAACACGGCCGTTTCCCCAGAGTGTGAGCTTGCTCACAAATTGCCCTACTGTCCCCCCGCTGCTTCGGTCCAGATCGTTTCAAACTCCTCTACAAAGTAGCTGGCGAATTCTGGGTCGTGGACGATAAGGATATTTTCATCATTGCGCCGGTTGGCATTATCGCTGAAGTTGTATGAGCCAAAAATGACGGTGGTGCGATCAATAATAAATACCTTGTGGTGCATCGCCCTGGGATTGCCATCTGTGCGGACGGCGACGTTGGCCAGCCGCGACTGATCCAGCGGATTATAGTAGCTGAACGACGTGTCCGAACCAACCCGCTCAAAAACGCCGCGCACAATAACGCCCGCATCGGCCCGCCCCAGCACCGATTCCCCAATTCTCTCATCGGTAAAAGAGAAGGCCATAAACAAAATTTCGTGCTGAGCGCTGGCCACACGGCGAGAGATGATGGGGCTGATCTCTTTTTCCGGGCCAAAATAGTTTTCTACCTGAATACCGCTAATGGAGAGTGTTTCGTTGGGGGTATTTTGCGGCGAAGTGGGGCCGAAGAGGCGATCAATGTACATTTCGTCCATTTCGGCGGTGTAGTTGGCGGCCAGGCGGGGGGAGTTGATGCGGACAATGTTGTTATTGTTGCAGTAGACGCCGTTACTGGTGAAGTTCATGGAGCCGACCCAGACGATACGGCCGTCTATCACCACAAATTTGTTATGCATCAACCCCGTCCGTTTATCCTCCACCACGCTGATGCCGTTGCGACGCAGCCGATTGATGCTGCTGAGGGAGGCGTTGTCTGTGTCTGTGACCACGCGCACTGCCACACCCCGCCCGCGCAGGGTGATAAGCGCCTGCACGATTGGCTCTGCATCCAGATCGTAAGCGGCAATATCCACCCGCACCTCGGCATCAAGCAGATCGCTGGCGATATCTTCATCTAGCCCGCCCATCCGCTCTGCCTCTGGAGGGCAGGTAGGATTGGTGAAGTAAATTTCGTACCAGTTTGTGGGGGCCGCCGGATCAATTACCGGGCCAGGATTAATCAGCGGTGGCCCCTCATCCAGACCAAATTCCTGCAATAAATCCTGCCCAAAAATCACGGACAATACAGCCAAAATCAGCACGAGAATCGCGCCGCTGGTTTTTTTATTCATGCTACGTCCTTTTGAAGCTTGAAGATCGGACAGATTTTTTCCTGAAAACCTATCCGATCTGCTTGAGTCCTTGTTGTAAGTCGTGGTGAACCGCTTCCGCCCAGGCGCGCACCTCGGCGCAGTAGTTGGGGGGGTCATCCAGCCGCACATCCATGATAGTTTTACGCCAGACCCAGGCGGGCTCTGCGGCAGGCTCGCCCTGCACTATGCTGAATGATTTGTTCTGCATTTGAGGTTGAAGCAGTTGGCGCATTCTGGCCGGAGAAATGCGATCAACGAGAAATTGGTGCAAAATCTGGCGCATGGCCTGCCATCCCTCGGCGGAGAGCTGGCGGGGATGTTGCAGCATATAAGCTGGCACCGTGAGATGGTGAACCGCGCCATAGTCGGGATTGGTCAGTTCCAGCTCCATGCAGGCGTGATAACGCTCGGTGCAGGTTTCTTCAGCGGTAAACTGGCCGCCACATTCTGGGCAGCTCGCGATTTGGCTTGATTTTGTCATGAGGGATTTAAGGTGTTCTCAGGCGGTATCTATTTGGATGAGCGCCAGCAGGTGTTGAAAGGCGGCTTCGCGGTCTTCGGCTTCGCGGGCCTGGTTGAAAAGGGTGACGTGCCGCAGGTTGTCGGGGCGCAGCGGCTGGTTGGTAAGCCAGCGCAAATTTTTCAGCAGGCGGGTCATAATGTCATCGACCAGATCAAATTCGGGGGGCTGGCCAATGGTGCCGATGAGGTCGTTGAACCCAGCCATGATGAGATGTACGGCCGTACTATCCTTCTCTAACAATACATCGGCATCTTCATCGGGGAGGTTTTGGCTGCGAACGGCCGTTTGCTCCACCTGCTTTATTCCCCAGGCCAGCAGCTGTTCCGCCTGCGCATCCACCAGATCACTGCGCCAGCCCGGCTCATCCAAAATTGGTTCAACCCAGCGCTTTAACCGCGCTCTTACAATTTCCGAATTGGTTGCGTTGACTGATTGCATATATCCAACACTTGTTATAAATCTGACATGAGTCTTGCTGTCAGCAGATTGTCAAAATATTGAGATGATTCAACAAACTCCCGGAGGGATTTGAGCTGTTCAAAGTCACTTGCGCCCCTTTCCGAAATCTCGCGCACCCGCCTTAATTCTTGCGTAATATTCGACCGATCCTCCAGGAGAAAATTGAACTGAACATCACAGGCCGGAATTGGGGGCGGATAATACAGAATCTCATCAAAAATCCGCTGCTTTTCCTTTTCCAGGTGGTTCTGAATTTCCTGCCGCAGCAATTCCACCAAAGCTATCGCGCTGTTTCCCTTCTGCATCATAACCGTTGACATTATCCAATTAACTCCAAATCGGCAGCCGAAAGAGCCAAAATCCGAAATAGTCCTTGACTGCATTATAACCGATAATCAGGCATAACCTGCCAACAAAACAAAGTCATCATCAGCCTGGACGACGTGATACGGCAGCCAGGCCACGCCAAAAAGGGTGACGTTGATGCCGGTCTTGGTAGGTGTGACTGGGATGCTGCTCGTTTCCTGAGCCACTGCTTCCCATTTGGCCTGAATGTCAGTCAGCGCTGCCTCCGCCTCTTTTTCCAGGGCGGCCACCTCCTTTTGGAACGCCTCAATGGCGTCTCTAGACTCTTCGACATCGGCTTTGGCTTTGGCTGTCATGCGCCGCTTGGTCATGGAGGATGAGACGCTGCGCCGCCGCTTGTTGAACAGGCTGAACAACGTTTCGGCATGGGTCACGGCTTCTTCCTGCTTACGGCGCGAATATTCAGCCTCATCTTCTACCAGCTCCCGCTCTTCTCGCTTGAGTTTTGTGGCCACCGCGTCGATTTTGCGCTGAAATTGGTCTGCTACTTTTTTACTTTCGGTATCCGACGCTTCTTTGGCGGCGGCGGCGCACTGTTTGGCAAATTCCTGGTCGGAGACGTTGGGGCCGCCGTAAATCTTAAGCGTTTCGTTGGCCTTCACCTTTACTTCCTGGCTGCGATAGAGCCAATCTTCAAAATCTTTTTTCAAGGTGGCCAAAACTTTGGCATCGTCCAGCGGCGCTTCTAAAACCTGAAAGCGGGCGTCCAGCACCGGGGCGCGGTCCAGCTGGCGCGGCTCGATGATGCCGGACTCATAATCTTGCCAGCGTACCACACCGCGACGGTCTGGTTGAGGGACAACGGCCGTTTGCTCCACCACATGATCCAAATTGTAGCGACGATTGTTAAAGCTAACGCTGGCCTGGGCTACCAGCGCCGGCTGGTACAAAATGCCAGCCGATTTGGCGTTTGAAGGAAGGGAACGGCCGTCCCGCTTTGCCGCCTCACTCAAGGTCAAATTGTGCGGCAGAAAATATTCCTCCGTCCGGCCTGGTACGGCCGGTTTGGCCGATTCGCCTGGCAAGGCTGGAGATTGGAGAGTGGAGGTCGAAGACCGAGTTTCCTTCAACGCAGGGGTTGTGCCCGCCAATTGCTCCCCATTTTTCACTTCTAACTTTTCACTTTTCACTGAAGCCTGATCACCGATTACCGATAACCGCTCACCGATCCCCGCCAGCGCATTCAACGCCGGAATCTGGTCCCGCGTTACCGGCCCAGCCAGATAGTTCATTGCCCAGCGGGTTTGGAAAAGGGAGGGCTGCTTGTCGTGTACGTTGCGCAGCAAAAAGACCCGCTTGCCCAGCGCTGAAATCAGGTTGTCGTAAACGCGCCGGTCGAAGCCGCCACTGGCTGCCGTGGTCAGGCCATCCAGCAGCCGCGCCTTGTCCTGCTCCGTGCCCAGCTTGCCGATGAACCAGGTTCCGGCGTTGGACAGCGCCTTGTAATCGACATCGACCGGGTTTTGCGTAGCCAGCACCAGCCCTACGCCAAAAGCACGGGCCTGCTTCAGCATCCGCAGCAGCGGCTCCTTGGAGGGCGGATTGCTGACGGGCGGCAGGTAGCCAAAAATCTCGTCGAAGTAGACCAGGGCGCGCAGCGAGGTGCTCCCCTTTTGCGTCCGCATCCACGATTCAATGCCAGAGTAGAGCAGCGTCACAAAAAACATCCGCTCCGCTTCAGACAGATGGGCGATGTAGAAGATGGTGTGGCGAGGACGGCCGTCTGGCATATACAGCAAGCTCGCCACATCTAGCGGTTCCCCCTCAATCCAGGACTGGAAGGCAGGCGAGGCCAAAATGTTGTTCAGGGTCATCGCCAGGTCGAAGCGGTCTTTTTCCGGGAAAAAGGTGTTGATGTCGAAGACGCCCAATTTGGTGAAGGGGGGAGCCTGGGTTTGCATGATCAGGCTGGCCAGATCCAAATCTTGCCCCTGGCTCCAGGCGTGTTCAAAGATATTGGCCAGCAAA
This sequence comes from Promineifilaceae bacterium (SeqCode), assembly GCA_041748655.1. Classification (GTDB taxonomy): domain Bacteria; phylum Chloroflexota; class Anaerolineae; order Promineifilales; family Promineifilaceae; genus Leptofilum. The sequence goes on from JBGTCV010000005.1 coordinate 49,175, forward strand.
ATATGCTCCCGCATTCGCACCGGGTCGATATTTTTGAAGCCCACCAGCCCCAGCAGGGCGGTGACGGTGCCAGAAATCTTTTCGCGCAGCAGTTCGCGGTTTTCTTGCCAGGGAATCTCTGGCGCTTTGAGGGAGGCGAGAATGCTGACGGGCAACCCCGCATCAGAGCCGGGGGTGTAGATGGCAAATTGGGCGCTGCCCTGAAGCCTCTGGATGCGTTCCGGGGGGATGCCCCATTCTGCCAGACCATTGCGCCAGAGAACGGCCGTTTCCTCTGCCGCTTCTGCCACTGTTTTGCCTTCACGTCTGGCCTGGTTGGCATTGATCCACGGCTGAAAATCGGCCGGTGCCAGGTCCGGGAAATGCATCAGCGCATTGGTAATATCCCCCTTGGGATCGATCATAATGGCTGGGACGTTGTTCAATGCCGCTTCTTCCAGCAAATCGAGGCAAAGACCGGTCTTGCCGGAACCAGTCATGCCCACAACCACGGCATGCGTCACCAGATCGTCTGAATCATACAGCAGGGGTTGGTCGGTTCTCTCGTGTGTTTGCGTGTCTACCACGCGGCCCAGGTAAAATTTCCCGTTGGTGTCTATCATGATTTCGCCTCCACTCCCAGTTTACCGCAACTTCTATCTTCTGTGAAAAACATTTGGCAAGAAAATCATTCATCCAGCAAATAAACCGGCTCGCCGTAGAAGCGAATGCCTCCTTTGCCCTGCTTTTCCACCAGCAGTTCGTGCAGCCAGCGGTTCTTTTCCCGCAGCGATTTATCTGACTTCAGCGTAGCGAGATCGGCATTGAGGCGCAAAATGCGGCCCGGAATAATAAACCGCGTGATGCCTGCCGGAAATAAACGGCCGCTCGACAACGTCGCCGCCATTACCTGATTCACCGTGTATTCGGGGAAGATCACCACAGCAGCCAGATCGTCATACTCGTTCTTCAGGCTGAGGATGTTGCTGTTGAGCGTGCGATCCACGTGCCCCGCCTCGATGTACGCCTCGGTGAACTGGTTGAGCGCTTCCAGCCGGTTCACTCCCTGCGCCGGATAAATCAGGTAAACCCGATTATCTATCGTCTGGATGTAGCAAAGGCCGCCGTATTCAAACATCTGGTCGGAGGCTCGCTCAATATCGGTTTCCTGCATGGTGATATTGGGCAGCTTTTGCAGCAGCGCCAGCAGGTCATCCACCCCAATCTGGCAGATGACGTGGTACCAGGTGTGCAGCCCCAGCCCATCCTCCGTAGAGATGACCTGGACGATGGCGTGTTTGTACCCCAACTGCTTCATGGCGGTGGTGCGGGTGGCCCCATCGAGGACGATGTAACGGCCGTCTTCACTTTCCACCACCACTGGCGGATTGCCCAACATACCATCATTCTCCAGCCGCCCCGCCAGTCGGTCTACCCGCTTCTGGTCGAAATGCTCGTGTGGCACCACCTTGTCCATCGGCACCACCCGCAGCGGCAGCACCGTACTCACCTCCACCTCTTGGAAAAACTCGATGATTTGCTCCGCCAGGGTAATGGCCGCGCCCAGATGGGCATCGTCGGTGCTGGCGGCGATGCGCGGCGTGGCGATCACTTGGGGATGCTCCACCAGCGCCCTATTGGTAAGCGGTGCCGCCTGAAACACGTCCAGCGCCGCCCCGGCAATGCGGCCTTCCTCCAACGCGGTGAGCAGCGCCGCCTCGTCGATGAGGCCACCCCGTGCTGTGTTGATGAGGTAGGCGGTACGCTTCATCTTCGCCAGCTGCTCTGCGCCGATGATGTGGCGCGTGTTGGGCCGCAGCGGCACGTGCAGGCTGATAAAGTCTGCCTTTTGTAGCAGTTCGTCCAAATCAACCCGCTGCACGTTCCCTTTTAGTCGCAGCTCTGGCGTGACGGACGGCTCGTTGACCAGCAGCTTCATGCCAAACGCCTCGGCCCGGATGGCCACCTCGCGGCCAATACGGCCGAATCCCACAATGCCCAACGTTTTGCCCGCCAGCCCGGTGCCGATCAGCTGCTGGCTGTCCCACTGCCCGGCCATCAGGCTGCTGTAGGCGCGGGGCAGTCGGCGGGCCAGCGAGAGCAGCATCCCCATGGTATGTTCGGCGACGGCCAGGGTATTGGCGTCCGGGCAGTTAAGCACGGCCACCTCTTTTTCTTGGGCATGATGAACATCGATATTTTCAAAACCAGCCCCGGCGCGACCAATCAACCGCAGGTTCAGGGCGTGGTCGATGAGATCGGCCGTGACGTGAGTATGATTTTCAACCACGATGCCGTCGTACTCATGCACGATGGCCAGCAGCTCGTCGGCGCTGAGATTGGTTTTGACGGCTACGTCCATGTGGTCTTGCAGCATGGTGAGGCCAATTTCGTGAATGGGGTCGCAAATCAGGATGTGGGGACGACGGCCGTCTTGCCGGTTCATAACTGCCATAGTGGGTTTCCTCCAATAAGGATGATGGAATGGTGGCAAAAGTATAGCAAGATTCAGGCCATCTGGCAGAAACAAGGCCACTTTTTGAAGCTTTGGCGGGTTGTGCACTACACTTGGGCCTTATGCCCAATTTTCGCGAGCGCGTCACCAGCTGGTGGCCATTTCTATTGCTAACCCTGTGGGGCGTGCCGCTCATTACGCCACTGCTGCGCTGGACGGCCGTAACCTGCACCCACGACGGCCATCTGCACTACCACCGCGTCGCCGCCATGCGCCACGCCTGGGAAAATGGCCTCTTTTTCACGCGCTGGCTGCCCGACCTGGCGTTTGGCTACGGCTACCCCTTCTTTGTCTACCGCGAGCCGCTGCCGCTGTATGCCGTGCTGGGACCGCACCTGCTGGGGCTGCCGCTGCCCGCCGCCACTAATCTATTCTACATTGTTACGATTTTGGCCTGCGGTTGGTTTATGTTTTTGTGGGTGCGAGATATTTTGGGCAGCTGGGCCGGGCTGGTGGCCGGGGTGGCCTATATGGCTGCCCCCTACGTGCTGGTCGATGCCCTGATTCGGGGTAATTCGCCGGAGTCAGTGGCGCTGCCGCTGTTTCCGCTGCTGCTGTGGGCGGGGCGGCGCTGGCTGCTGGAGGGCGGGGCGAGGTGGTTTGGTACGGCCGTTTTCGGACTCATCCTCCTGGCGCTTGGACACAACATCTCCCTGCTCATCTTCACCCCCACGCTGCTGATTTACCTTCTGGCGCTGGCCTGGCTGCACCACCTGAACTGGCGGCTGTGGCTCACCCGGTTGGCGCTGCTGTTTGGTCTGGGGTTGGGTACGACTATTTTTTACACCGGCGGGGCGCTGCTGGAAATCAACAGCGTCACCCTGGAGCAATCGACCACCACCCGCAACAACGATTTCCGCTTCAACTTCACCACTCCCGCCGAGATTTTGGCCCCCGTTCAGCGGGAAGATCCGTCGCTGCTAAACCCACCGCTGCCGTTTCGGCTGGGTTGGGTGCCGCTGGCGTTGGCGGTTTTGGGTGTGGCGTTGGCCATTTTTGGTAGGAAATCTCCCAAAGAAATTCAGTTTCATGTTTGGCTGATGGTGTTGGCAACGGCCGTTTACCTCTTTATCTCCCTGCCCGCCTCCCGCTTTATCTGGGAAGGGTTGCCGCTGATCGATTTTGTGCAGTTTCCCTGGCGCTTTGTGGGGCGGGCGGCATTGCCGTTGGCCTTTTTGGCCGGGGTACCGTTTTTCACCCTCACCCCAACCCTCTCCCTCAGAGGGAGAGGGGGTAGCTTCCCTCCCCCTGGCAGGGGGAGGGCCAGGGTGAGGATTGCCTTTGCGGTGGTTTTGTTGGTTTTAGAGGCGATTCCGACGGTGTACCCGAATATTTGTGGCGAGGCGGCGTTTCCGACGATTAACACGGTGCACCAGTACGAGCGGGAGACGGGGCTGGTGGGGGTTGATCCGGAAGGCAGCTATTTTCCGCGTACGGTGGGGGAACGGCCGTCTGGTTCCCCACTCGAAGCTGATTATTTAGCCAATGACGTGCCGCAGCGGTTGGATACGGCCGTTTTCCCCCCAGGCACCACCGTCGAAGCAATCACCTACGAAAATCTGGGCGTCACTGCGCAAATCAGCAGTCCCGAACCGTTTACCGCCCGCTATCTCTCGTTCGATTTTCCCGGCTGGGTGGCGACGGTAGACGGAACGGCCGTCCCCATCACCCCGGAAAACCCCAGCGGCCTCATCACCTTCCCCATCCCGGCAGGCAGTCATGAGATTTCCGTTCGCTGGCAATCCAGCCCCACCCGCACGTTGCTGCTGGGGCTGAGTCTGTTCTCACTGGCGGGGGTTTTGGTGGTGCTGCTTGTTTTAGTGAAAAGCCAGTCTTCAGTAAGCAATAATCAGTATTCAGTATTCAGTAAGCAGTCACTGGCTACTGGCCACTGGCCACTGATTACTGTGGCTCTGCTGCTCATCGCAGGCAAATTCATTCTCGACCAAACCGAAACCCCGCTGCGGCGAGTGGCGGGGCCGGATGTGGCATATACGGCCGTTCTCCAGGCCGCCGAGTTGCGTTTAGAGGGCTATAACTTAAGCCAAACGGCCGTTCCCTCCGGCGGCCTCTTCGACATCGATCTCGCCTGGACGGCCACCGATTTTCCCCAGGCGCGGTACCAGTCCAACGTCTGGCTGTTGGGGCCAGACGGGCTGGTCTGGAGCGATCTGGACACCCAGCGGCCTCGTCTATACGAAGATGCGCCGGACACCCGCGCCTGGCAGCCCGACCAGTGGGGCTGGGACAGCCGCGAAGTCACAGTTCTGCGCGGCACGCCGCCCGGCCCGTACGACATCGTCCTGACGCTGTTCGACTTTGCCACCTTGCAGCCGATCACTTTACAAGATGCGAATGGAGCGGTAGTGGGGCCAACGGCCGTTCTCGGCCAAATCATCGTCACCGAACCAGAACCAACCGGGGTTGCAGACGCGCTGGGCCAGATTCAGGGCGTGTCGCTGCTGGAAGTGCGGCAGGATCGAGCAGCGGCCGTTCCCGGGGATGTGGCACTGCTGACCTTTTTCTGGCAACGGTCGTCTGAGGCGCCACTCGCGCAAAACTTCAACCTGGAACTGCGCGATGCTAACGATGACATCGTTCACGACTGGACGCTGCCGTTTACCCTGCCCAGCTACCCCCCTGCCGATTGGCTGGCACAAACGGCCGTTCGTGGCCAATATCTGCTGCGCCTGCCCGCCGAGCTAAGCTCTGGCAGTTACCGCTTTGTGGCGGAGGGTTTGGTGCTGGGCGAGCTTGATGTAACTGCGCCGGAAAGGAATTTTGAGGCGGTGGGGGTGGAAACGGCCGTATCCGCCACCTTCACCCAAAACGATCAGCCACTTATCACCCTGGTTGGTATCACCCAATTACCAATTACCAATTACCAATTACCAATTACCCTCCTCTGGCGAGCCGAAGCCGAAATGCCTACCAGCTACCGCGTCTTCATCCACCTCGTCGATGGCGATGGCCAGATTCTGGCCCAGGCGGACGGCGAACCGGCCAACTGGAGCCGGCCCACCACCAGCTGGATGCCCGGCGAATACATTCTGGACAGCCACACGCTCGCCCTGCCACCGGACCTGCCCACCAACGCCAGCCTGCGTATCGGCCTATACGATCCGGCCACGGGGCAGCGTTTACAAACGCCAACTGGTGAGTACCTCACGCTGCCCTTGCCCTGATCCGCTTCAAACTTCTAAACCATCTATTGTAAACCCGCCAAAACGACCTATACTGAATTTATTACTTTTTATCTCAATCGTTGACACGTGGGATAGAGCCACCCCATTTGCCACATTTCAATCAAGGAGAAGGTCACATGGCCAAAAAAGCGACAGCAAAATCTGGCGTTGTTGCCGCCAGCAATGAAAAATTTGAAAAACTCAAGCGTTTCAACCTGATCATGGGCTTTTTGCACCTGATCCAGGGCGTGTTCATGATCATCGTCAGCAACGACACCACCTACCCCATTTTCACCAACTACCTGAGCTTCAACACCGAAACGTTTGCCCTCACACCCAACCCCCAACCATTCTACGATCTTCGCTTTGGGCCAGCGGTGGCAGCGTTTTTGTTGATTTCGGCCGTCGCCCACTTTTATCTGGGAACCATCGGCTATAAAAGCTATGTGGAAAATTTGAAGAAAGGAATGAACCCCATCCGCTTTTATGAATATGCCCTCAGCTCTTCGTTGATGATTGTGCTGATTGGGATGTTGATTGGGCTGTGGGATTTGGGCGCGCTCATTCTAATTTTCGCGCTTAACGCCACGATGAACCTGTTTGGCATCATGATGGAACTGCACAACCAGCAGACCCAAAAGACAGACTGGACGGCGTTTATTTATGGCTGCGTGGCGGGGATTGTGCCCTGGATTGTCATCACCCTCTACTTTGTCGGCGCGGTAAACTCCGGCGATGCCAAACCGCCTGCGTTTGTTTACGCCATCGTGCCCATTCTGTTTGTGTTCTTTAACATTTTTGCCATCAACATGGTGCTGCAATACAAGAAGGTGGGGCGCTGGGCCGATTATCTGTTTGGGGAGCGGGTCTACATCATTCTCAGCCTGTCGGCCAAAAGCGTTTTGTGCTGGCTCATCTGGACGGGCACGCTGGCGCCCGTGTAAAGGTTGTGTAGGCAAACCGTAAGGTGCCAGAATTAAGTGAGCGTCTGGAAATAGCTTCCTGTTTTTTAGATTGGCCCAATCTTAAAGATTGGGCCAATCTGAGTAAGCGTCACTCCTGGCGGAAGCGTAGATGAACAGCGCCCAAATGAATCTCGTCGCCATCGTTGAGCTGAATGCCATATTCGGGCACCTGCCGCTCGTTAACCCAGGTGCCGCTGGTGCTCTGCTCGTCGAAGATACGGTAATGGCTGCCTTCCAGCATCAGGCTGGCGTGCAGGCGAGACATGGTGACGTCGTTTTCAAAGGCAATGTTGGCCTGGTTAGGCGAACGGCCGATTCTCACCACGGCCATGCTCAACGGAATGGGGGATGAGAGCTGCGAAACCGCTTCCAGCAGTTCCAGGTAGGCGACGGTGTGGCTGGGGGCGTAGCTGGCCTGCTGCTGTTCGGCAAATGGGTCGCGGCGGCGGGAAGGGCCACGCGGCACGAGGCTGCCCAAATTGGTGAGACGGCCACTGCGCCACAGCCAAAACAGCACCGCCAAGACCACAATCAGGGCAAAAACAACCAGCAAAAAGCGAAGCACCAACCCCACCAGGCCGCTGCCCGCAGCCAGCTCCGCCGGAATGTTGCGCCGACCCTCATTGACGGTCAGCACCACAATCGGGCTGGTGGCCCGAATCCCCTGCGCGTCGATGACAATCATTTCCACGCTGTTGTTGCCATAGGTGAAGCTGGTGATGTCGGCCTGGAAGCGGTTGACGTCCCCCACCGCCACGTCGTAGGTGACGTCGTTGACTTTCAGCTGGGCAGCCGTGAGTTCCCGTTCGACGCCATCTAGCCAGGTAACGGCCGTTTCAAACTGCAACCGTACCGCGCCATCCAGATTCGACAGGGAGAGCGTTCGGCTTTCTGCGGGCAGATTGATGCTTACACTCGGCAGGTTACTGGGAATCTCCACCGTGGTTTCGGCCGAAACGGCGGGATTGTTGGCCAAACTTACCGAAACAGGGAAGCTGCCCGCCGCCAGTTCCGTGACCGTATAGCGAATACGCGCCTGGTCGCGGAAGCTGTTAATGCGGTTCCAGATGAGAGGTAAATCGGCCGTGTTGTCTAATTGAACAGCAATGCCGCCCGTTTGGGCCGCCACGCGAGCCAGAAAATCCTGCCCGATAGTGGGGGTTGAGATATTTTCATTGTCCAGCCAGATGGTATGAATCGGCACGCCCAACTCCAGAGCGCGGCTTATCAACGTCGCTTCCTGAAAGCGGGTGCTGACTATGTCGGTGCCGTCGGTAATCAGCACCAGCGAGCTGGCCATCGCTGGATTTGGCTTGAGCGCTTCTAGCTCATTCAGCAAGCTGGCGCTGCTGTCGATGAGGGCCGTCGCGCCGGTTTCTGGCGTGAGCGGGGTGGCAAATAAATTGCGAACGCTGTTGTAGAAGCCGGTGGGCTCCAGCAGTTGGTTGGCCGTGGTAGCTCCCACCTCGTAAATCGCTACGGCATCGATCTGCTCTACCATGTTGCCTGCGGCGGCGTAGCTCTCGATGGCATCTTGCAGCAGCGGCAGTTCATTTACCACGCCGGGCGGAATGTCGATGAGGAAGAGGGTGAAGGTGCCTGCGGTGTGTGTACCCTGGTACGCAACCGGGCCAGCCGGGCTACCATTTTGCAGAATGGTGAGGGTTTCCTGGGAAAGATTGAGCGGATTGCCCTGGGCATCGCGCCCATAGACGTGCAGTTCCACGCTGGGCAGGCTGCCAACATTGCTGCTGGTAATAAATAGTTGAGCAACGCCAGGGGTGCTGTCTTGGGCCAAAACGGCCGTTCCCAACATCAGTAGCGCCATCAGTGGCAAAATCAATCGCATCCAGCCGCTTTTAATTGTTCGCATCATGTGAGCCTCTCTCCCTGAATTTACCGTGCTATAATAGCAAACCGGGCGCAGAAAGTAAACATAAAACAACCTACGCGCTCTGGACGGCACGCCTGCGAAGATGAAAAAAATGACCCAACTCAGTGAAGAAACTAACCGCAGATTGCGCAGATTTTTCAAGCTTTTAATCTGCGTAATCGGTGTAATCTGTGGCCTGATATTTTTCAGTCCCACGTCGGCGCAGGGGGATATGCTGCTGCGGCTGAGCCAGCCGGATCTGTCTGCCTTCCCGGAGGTGCGGCTGAACGTGCTGAGCGCCGACAGCCGGGGCGCGCCGCTGGCCGAATCTGATCTGGCGCGGCTGACGCTGCGGGAAAATGGCGTGCCCATTGCCGATGCCCAGGTGCGGTTTGTGCCGGTGGGCGTAGACATCATTTTTGTGCTGGATGCGGACACATCGCTCACTATTTTTGACGCCGGGCGCAGCGAGACGCGGCTGCAAACGGTACAGGCGGCGCTGGAACGGTACGCCAGCCGCTTCATGAACCCGTCTGGATTTGATCGCATCTCGCTGCTGGTGCCGGACGCAGCCAACGAAGCGGGCCAATTTTTGGTGCAGGACGCCAGTTCGCCAGACAGCCTGGTGAGCGCCATCCAAAATTACGCACCCGACCTGCCGGAAACAGCCCCCATCAACGCCATGATGCTGCAAGCGATAGACCATGCGGCGGCGATTCAGAAAAACGGCCGTTACCAGGCCATCCTGCTCCTCAGTGAAGCTCGCCGCCTGAACCAGTTTCTGGATTACGAGACGCTTGTGTCGCAGGCACAGGGGATTGATCTGCCGCTTTTTACCGCTATTTTAGGCGGGGAGGCCAGCTTCGACGAGATCAATGCCGCCGCCGCGCTGTACCAGCCGACCCGCGCTTTTTACGCCCACGTGCCCCACCCGGAAGCGGCAGATTCCCTCTTTTTGATCTGGCAGCGGCAGGGGAACCAGGCCGAAATTCGGTACCGCTCGCTGCAGCGGGAAAGTGGGCGGTATCCCATCACCGTCAACGTTGGCAGCCTGACAGCCAGCACAGAGCTGATTTTGGAAATTGTGCCGCCACACATCGAGCTGATTTTGCCCACAACGGCCGTTCAGCGGCAAGGCAGCGATCCCGATACGCCCCTCATAGACCTGGAACCGGCCACGCTGGAAATCCCCATGCAGCTCACCTGGCCCGATGGTTTGCCGCGTGAGATAACGGCCGTTTCCTTCTTTGTCGATGGGCAGCTGCAACCCCAGATCAGCCCGCCACAGCCAGATGAGTCAGGCGTTTTCACCTTCAGCTGGAATGTGCAGTCGGTGGATACCGGGGCGTACCGTCTGCGGGCCGAGTTGAGCGATCTGTTGGGCAATACCTCGACGACAGAAACGGTGGTAGTGACGATTACGGCCGTTCGTCCCGCCCCTCCCACGCCCACACCCGCCCCCACCGCTACGCCCAGCCCGATTGAGCGCGTGACGGAAGTCACAACCAGCGTGGCCACGTCCGTCAGCCGCGACGATTGGCTGCTGATTTTGGCTGGTTTGGGCTTGCTGGGGCTGGCCTTGATGATGATTCGCTGGTGGCAGCGACGTCCAGCCAAAATGGTACCCCACCCGGCCCGGCAAACGGCCGTATCAGACGCGCCAGACGAGGTGGACGAGACGCTGATCGCCTCGCTGCATCGGGTGGAGGACGCCACGGTCATCCTGCTGGAGGAAGACAATGTGGCAATGGGCCGGGATAACGAGGTGGCCCAGGTTGTGTTTGGCGACAGTTCAGTAGCCCGGCTTCATGCGCGGATTCGGCAGCGGAACGGCCGTTACTGGCTGTACGACGAAGGCAGCGCCAGCGGTACCTTTTTGAACCACGACCGGCTCGGCCTGAGCCCGCGCCAGCTGCAAGACGACGACGAAATTCGCCTGGGGCGCGTCTTACTCCGCTTCCAACTCCGTCCCCCGGCAGAGGAAAACGCATCTCCAAACGATGAACCCGAAGCAGATGATTCCGAAAAACAGAACGCTGATTGACCTGAACGCTTCTAGCCCGCACGAGGGTGCTTCGCACCCTCGTGCGGGGAACTTTTTTGGGGTTTTTTCACTTTTTGGGGGTGGGACACCCCCAAAAAGTGAAAAAACCCCGCCCATCTTAACGTCGCCAGGCGCGAAGCGCCGAGGCGACGGCGTACCCGGAGTGAAGTTGAGCTTAACAAAAGTTGCCGAAACACACCTGAAATGAGGCAAGAGCTGTCAACTCATTATCAGATTGAGAATTGCTGCTAAAACAGTCCCAGACTGGTGCTTTTTATGATTGAACTTCTGCAAGCCAATCCGCTGCTTTTGCTCTTTTTGGTCATTGCCATTGGCTACTGGATTGGCCAGATTCGCCTTTTGGGTAACAGTTTGGGCGTAGCGGCCGTTTTGTTTGTCGGCCTTGCGTTTGGGGCGCTGGACCCGGCGCTGCAAATGCCGCAAATCATCCTCGACTTGGGGCTGGTGCTGTTTGTCTACACCATTGGTCTGGCCAACGGGCCGGGCTTCTTCAGCAAGTTCCGCCGCGAAGGGATGCGCGAGGTGCTGTTCATTGTCGGCATCATGACGCTGCCTGCCCTGCTGCTGCTGGGCATCCATCTGGCGCTGGGCCTGAGCCCGGCGACGACGGCGGGCATCTTTACGGGGATGTCTAACAACACGCCTGCCCTGGCCAGCGTGCTGGATCTGATTGGTCAAAGTGGGGATGGGGCAACGGCCGTTTCCGATGCCGTCGTCGGGTTTTCTGTCACGTATCCGCTGGGGGTGCTGGTGCGGATGCTGGTGCTGGCTTTTGTGCTGCGCCTCTGGCCGGTCGATTTTGCCGGGGAAGCGTACCGCCTGCGCCACGACTATCCAATTGCCCGCGATTTGCAGTACCGAACCCTGGATGTGCTGCGGGAGGAGATTGTGAAACGGCCGTTGCGCCAGCTGCGCCGGAAAAATACGTGGGATGTGTTATTCGGCCGTTTGTACCGGGGCAGCGAGATCAGCCTGATCAGCAGCGACACCCAGTTCCAGTTGGGCGACAAAATTGTCATTGCCGGAACCCCTGAAGCGATGGACGAGGTAGAAGCCGCTTTTGGCCAGCGTGCCGCCGAAAATTTGCGGCACGACCACGCCGTCTACACCAGTCGCCGCCTCTTTGTCTCTAATCCAGACATCGCCGGCAAACCGCTGTCCATGCTCAATCTGCGCGAGGCACACGGGGCTATCGTCTCCCACGTGCGCCGGGGGGATGTGGAGCTGCTGGCCCGGGGAGACACCGTGCTGGAGTGGGGTGATCGCATCCGCGTCCTGGCCCCTCGCGAAGAAATTCCCCAGCTGGTAGACCTCTTTGGCGACTCCTACGCCCAGCTCAGCCACGTCAACCTGCTCACGGTGGGGCTGGGCATCGCCGTGGGCTGGCTCATCGGCCTGATTCCGATTACGCTGCCGGGGGGCATCACCTTCCAGCTGGGGCTGGCGGGCGGGCCGCTGCTGGTGGCGCTGGCACTGGGGGCCCTGCGCCGCACCGGGCCAATTCTGTGGAAGATGCCCTACAGCGCCAACCTGACCCTGCGCCAGTTTGGCCTGATTTTGCTGCTGGCGGCGGTTGGTGTCCGCTCCGGCAGCGCCTTCCTGAACGCCTTCACCAGCGGTGCGGGCTGGCTCATTTTGGGCATCGGCTTTGGCTTGATTGTGGTGACGACGCTGCTGGCGCTCTGGCTGGGCTATAAGCTGCTGCGCATCCCGTTCAGCCTGCTGCTGGGCATGATTTCGCCGCAGCCGGCCGTGTTGGAATACGCCGAAGAGCAGGCGCAAAACCCGCTGCCAGGGATTGGCTACACCCTCATGTTCCCCTTCGCCATCATCATCAACGTCATCCTGGCGCAGGTACTGCTGATTGTTCTGCAAAATTTAGGCACCTGAACTTTTGAGACAATAAACCAGCTTTTGGATTTTAAGAAAATAATCAGGCAGTTATTTTGTCATTACTTCGGCAAGCTCAGCACAAGCCTGAGCGAAGCGAAGAATCCCGTAAGGAGCAGATGGCAGGTGCTTTGGCAGAACCAAAGTCTCACTGATTATCAAGCGGGCGGGATGCTTCGGAGGACCTCAGCATGACAAGTTTATGGTACAACAGGATTTCAGGGGGTTGACACCATTTGTAGGGGCGACCCTTGTGGTCCCCCTCGACTGGGAAGGCACAAGGCAAGCCCCTACATTTACAGTTACCCCACGAAATCCCAAAGACCCAAGATTTTATCTGCGAAATCTGTTGATAAAAATCCTTTCAGGTATCTGAGCGGGGATTGGCATAGATGGCTAAT
>JBGTCV010000006.1:0-134641 GCA_041748655.1 Promineifilaceae bacterium (SeqCode)
GTCCCTGCCCGCTGAATCAGTGTCTCAAAGTGGCCAACCTTACCGCCCTGCGCCTGACCATCCGTGGCGACAGGGTATCTGGCCAACTCACGAGGCTTGGCGCTGGAATTAATTCCCATCAACAATTTCTCCGCGCACCCACTGGCTTCTACAAGCTAGACAGCCGAGTTTTATTGTTTTATACTGTCCGCAATAATTTTGAATATCAATTGCAAAGACCCCATTTTCCAAGTCAGGCTGAAAATGGGGTTTTATAATGGATATATCTCACGGTTTTCATAAGGAAAAAGCAAAATGCGTGTGGCGTTATTAGCAAATCTGAAAAAAAATGCACCTCATTGGCCTGGCCTTTCGCCGGATCATTGGGACGATCTGGACAGTGAAGCAACCATCGAATCGATTCTGGCGGCGCTGCGGGCCGGTGGGCATGAAGCGACGTTTATCGAGGGGGATACCCGCCTGGCTGGCGAGCTGGAAAAGCTGCGGCCAGACATCTGCTTCAACATTTGCGAAGGGCACAGCGGCGATTCGCGGGAATCGCACGTACCCTCCATTTTGGAAATGCTGCGGCTGCCCTATACCGGCTCTAAAGTGCTGACGCTGGCCCTAACCCTGGACAAACCGATGACGAAGCGGGTACTCACCTACCACGAACTGCCAACCCCCGCTTTTCAGGTGTTTGAACGGGTAAACGAACCGCTGGACCCTCAGATGCGCTTCCCGATTTTTGTGAAGCCCAGCCGTGAAGGCACCGGCATGGGTGTCAGCAGCGAATCGATTGTGAAGGATGAAGTTCAGCTGCGGGTGCAGCTGCGTCGCCTGTTCGAGCGGTACGATCAGCCCGTGCTGGCGGAACAATTTATTGATGGCCGGGAAATCACGGTGGGCGTGGTGGGCAACCTGACGTCGCCGGTGGCCTGGCGTCTGCCCGATGATGAGGACGCGCCGCGCCTGTCGCGGGGGCTGCACTTTTTACCGCCGCTGGAGGTGGATATGAGCCGCTACCCGGCAGAGGAAGCGGGGGTGTACACCAGCCGCATCAAGACAGAGCTGGCGCATGAGTTTCATTATTTGTGTCCCGCGCCGCTAACCGAGGAGCAAGTTGCTGATTTGAACTGGCTCACGGCGGCCACCTTCCGGGTGACGGGCTGCCTGGACGTGGCCCGAGTCGATTTTCGCTTCGATGCCAGTGACAACAACAAGCCGTATATTTTGGAAATTAATCCGCTGCCCGGCTTGAATCCCGATTATTCTGATCTGTGCATTGAGGCAAAGGCAGGGGGCTGGACGTATGAGAAGCTGGTCAACCAGATTTTGGATGAGGCGGCCGAGCGGTATGGTTTGGGGAATTAATTTTCAGGCATCTGGCGGCAGCAATTGCCCAAATTGACGACCGTACCACAGTAAAAAAAGAATAAGCCCAAACGGGCCACTGAGGTAATTGAGTAATTGGGTAATTGGGCCGCTGAAAATTACCCAATTACCCAATTACCTATTTATGCCGTCACCTCTGCCCGTAAAGCAGCGGCGTCTAAAATGGTGATACGGCCGTTTTCATACAAAATCAGCCCCCGTTCCCGAAAGTCACGCACGCTCTTGTTGATGCTTTCTCGCGTTGTGCCAATCAGGCTGGCCAGGTGACCCTGGGTCAGGGTCATGTCGATGATGACGCGGTTGTCCTGGATACGGCCGTAATCCTGAGCCAGCTCCAGCAGTTTGCGCGCCAGCCGCTGCGACACCGGCAGCGAAGCCAGGCTGCCCACCTGCTGCGTGTTGTACCGCACCCGATGTGTCAGCACCTTCATAAAGTTGAGCGCTAGCTGGGGAAACCGCTGCATATGCAGCCGAAAACTTTCCCGTCTGATGGTGTATAAAACGGTTTCATGCAGCGCAATTGCCGTAGCCGAGCGGGGCAGGCCATCAATCACCGCCAACTCGCCAAACATATCCCCCGGCCGACCAAATAAAATAACAGACGTTTCCGTACCGTCCAGCCCGTTCACGTAAATGCGCACCTGGCCAGAGTACACCAGGTACAGCACCTGCCCCGGATCACCCTCCCGGAAGATGATTTCCCCCTGGTCAAACTGGCGAGGCTGCACATCCTGGGAAATTGAGTCCAGCTGCTGCATCGATAACCCCTTAAACAGGGGAATTCCTTCTAAAAACCGAATCATTTTCATCGCCTGCACCTCCACTCGGGATGATACAACGGGCTGATAATTTGTCTGTACGCTCATTTTTTATACCTCCCGAAAAGAGAGTTAATTGATTGTATCCTGACCACTCTAAAACAGGGTAGTTTCAATCTTTGTTCCCAAATCTTGAAAACTTCCCCGGAAACTGGTTTCCGGGGAAATAGTGGCTACTTAATTTACGCTGAACTGAACAAGCTGAAACATCAGGCCAACCAGCACCGCCAGGGTGACGCTGGCCAGCAGTTCTGCCAGGTAGACCGGGGCGCGTTCTTCATTGGCCACCTGCGGCCACTCCATCAGCAGCCGGGGCAAAATAACCACCGGCACCAGAACGTATTGGCCAACGGCCACAAACGTGGTCATCAGCAGCCGCTCCATGATGCCCAGATATTTACTGGAGTCGCCAAACTGGGGCGCGGAGCCTAGCACCAGACCATAGGCGGTAAATTTCACCAGCACCCAGGCGGGCATCGTCACAAAGGCGTAGCCAAACAGGTAGATGAGCAGTAAATCACTTTGCAGTACCCCCAAGCCGCTTTGCAGCAGGGCGGCCATATCCAGGTATCCGCCTCCGGCCAACGCCAGCGTAATGACCACAAAGTGGGCCAGCTGGTCCAGGGTGAAGCGGAACAGCGCCGGGATGGGCAGCTTGAGGCGCAGCTGCACGGCATCAATGGTAAAGTGGGCTGCGCTGATAAAGATGACCCAGGGCCACCAATCTGGGTTGAAGGGCAGGATGAAGAGCCAGGTCACGGCGAAAACAATCAGGCAGTGAACGATGACGCCTTTGAGTTCCCGGCTTTTCCAGGCCGCCAGGCTGTTCCATTGTAAGATGTAGTCGCCTACCAAATGGGCTAAAAACATGGCGATAATCATTTGCTGCCTCCCGTTGGAATCATAATAATTAAATAGAACTGGCTCTCTGATGTTGGATTGACAGGGCAACCATTTGTTTTCTACCAATACCATATAGCATGTGGGGTTGGGTCGCTGTGAGATATTTCACAGGGGCGGGGAAATTGGTGCAGTGGGGTCGGAAACGGCCGTTTCCAACTCATACAAAAACCGTTCAACCTATACGATTCCTTTGCGGCACACTCCCTTGCCTGGATGTCAATTGTCATGCTAACGTAGTGACAAATGTCACTATGGGTTGGTTAGCGTGTCGGGTAAATTCAGGCCATTGTAAATGTGGAGTTAACAGGTCAACAATTTCTATGTTTCAGATTAGCCGACGCGTTGATTACGCGGTAAGAATGATGATTGAGTTGGGTATGCAGCCTGTGGGTGTATTCATGCCAGCGCGGCGTGTGGCGTCCAGAACGGCCGTTCCCAAAGCATTCTTGCACAAAATTACGGCCGATCTGGTACAGGCCAACCTCATCCAGACCCAAACTGGCCCCTTTGGCGGGCTTGCTTTGCAAAAAGAGTGCAGCGAAATCAACTTACTCCACATTGTAGAGGCGGTTGAAGGCCCCGTCTGCCTTAATGTTTGTTTGATACGGCCGCAAGAGTGCAACCGCGACCGTTTTTGCCCAGGGCATGAAGTGTGGGCGCGGCTGCAATTGATGATCTCGACCGAGTTGCAAAACACCTGCCTGGCTGCATTGGTGCGCGAAGGCAGACGTTTGCAAAAGCAGCCAAGAGCTGCTCTGGTTGATTTTCCCTATCAATACACCGTAGAAGAGATTGCTGTAACCGAGCAGAAGAAAACGGAGACAGTGTAACCATGTCGGCCACTACTTCTTCGTTGGCGCCAGCGCGTAAATCATCTGGCATGTTAATCTGGCAGCTCTTTTTTGGGCTGTTTGGCCTGATGGCCGCCGGCGTTATCTGGTTTTCCACGGCGCGTCCGATTGTGGTGCTGCCTCGCATTACGCTGGCCCCCGGCTTTTATTTAACCGATCAGCAAGGCGAAATGTTTACCAGCGAGACCTTGCGCGGCCAAATTGCGCTTTATAACTTCACCTACGCGGGCTGTGATGCGCCGTGTGTACAAACCAGCCCAATCATGGCGGAGGTGCAGGCTCGTCTGCCAGAGGTAAGTTCTTCGGTGCCGTTGAAGCTGGTTACGTTTTCCATCGATCCTGAAAATGACAACCCGGCCCAACTTCAAGCGTTTGCTACAAAGATGGGGGCAGATACGGCCGTATGGCATTATGCCACGGGAGGCGCTGCCCAGCTAAAAGCGGTTATTGGGGGTGGTTTTAGCGTTTATTATTTGGAGCAGGAAGACGGCCGTTTCAAGCTGGACCCCGCCTTCTTTTTGGTAGATGGCAGTGGGCTGATTCGGGCCGAGTACCGTACCGCCACGCCCGATATCGATATTATTTTGCGCGACATGGGGCTGTTGGCCGCTGAGGTGGATCACAGCGAAGGCATTTACCGCTTTGCTTATGAAGCGGCCCATCTGTTTTCTTGTTATCCACGGTAGGGGTGAGACAAAATGAGCCAAACAACTGAAGCACACAATGATGATGTACCGGCAAAATTATTTTGGCAAAGCCGTTTTTTTCGGCTGGCGCTGCTGGGTTTGGGGATTGGTATTGGTTTGGGGGTGTTGTTTTTGGCGATACGGCCATTTCTCGGCCCCAAAGCGTGGCACGGTATGGAAATTCAAGCCACCCAGCCCGTAACCAACTTTACCCTCACTGGCCCTGGCGAACAGCCTGTTAGCCTGGTCCATTTTCGCGGCAAGGTGGTGATGCTCTACTTTGGCTATACCTTCTGCCCAGACGTTTGCCCTGCCACGATGGTGGAACTGGGCGATGCCATGGAAATCCTGGGCAGCAAGAGCGAAAATGTGCAGGTTGTCATGATCACCCTGGATCCAGAACGTGACACAGCTGACGTGCTGGAACAATACGTCAGCCACTTCGATGACTCTTTCATTGGCTTAACCGGCACGCCAGACGAACTGATTGCGGTTACCGCACCATTAGGTATTTTTCACGAGCGGCATGAAGGCAGCGCCGCCTCTGGGTATCTAATTGACCATACCGCCACTGTGGCCGTTTTAGATAAGCGGGGCAGGCTCCGCCTCATCTATCCTTTTGGCATTACGGGTGAGGAAATGGCCGCCGATTTAACCTATCTGGTGCGCGAATAAAGTGGCAATTTGGCGGTTTTTCTGGAACTGTTTATTTGAAATACCATTCTGCTTGTTATTGTCTTTTACGACAGCTGGCGAACTGAACGTAGAAGCAAAAATTTGGTAAAGAGTTGGGCAAAATGAATTGCCCATCAAATTGAAGGAGGTTTAAATATGAAAAAGGATAAGAAGTACAAAACGCCTCAAGGCACTTTTGCCCTTATCATTTTGTACATTGTTCTCATCATCGCCTTATGGGGAAGCGCTTATCTAACAATGTTGGCGCGAGGAGTGACCGTATGATGCATATAGATGCTCGTGAACGCAATGTTATTATTGGCACCACCATATTGCTGCTGATTTTTGGAACGGCCGTTTTGGTGAGCAGCTTTGCGTTTGGTTTTCAGGTTCCGGCTCCCATTGAACGGGTTGACCCTCGCCTCGTGGCCACGCCAGGTCAGTCTCCCTGGGGCGATCCGGTTGATGAACGAGTGCGCGAGTTGGCTTCAAATAAGTACGAAGTCTATATTCTGGCACAGGCGTGGAGTTTCCAACCAAATCTGGTTCGGGTGCCAGCTGGCTCTACCGTTACGTTTTACCTGACTAGCAAAGATGTTCAGCACGGGTTTCGGTTGGATAACACCAACATCAATATGATGGTGCTGCCCGGCGACGTATCGAAGTTGACCGCGACGTTTGATGTACCGGGCGAATACAATTTCGTTTGCCACGAATATTGTGGCGTTGGTCATCATACGATGTATGGTCGGCTCATTGTGGAGCCATAGTTATGGATGCGGTAAATGAAATTGTCCAACCGATAAGACGGCCTGCTGTTTCGCTGTGGCGAACGGCCGTTGTTCTCTTCAAACTACGCATTGTCTCCCTTCTGCTGCTTTCGGCATTTGGCGGGGCAGGGCTGGGTGTTTTGGTAACCGGGCCGGTTTCTGCCTGGGCCTGGGTGCTGCTGGCTATTACTGGCACGCTGTCAGCGGCTGGCGCTTCTGGCATCAACCAATACCTGGAACGAGATCGCGATTCTAAAATGAACCGTACCGCCGCCCGTCCGCTGGCATCTGGTCAGATCGAAAACCCGCACCTGGTTTTGCTGGTGGGGATAAGCATGGTTTTAGGGGCAACCGCGTTGGCAGCCGCATTCAATCTCGCTTTGGCATTCTGGGTATTTTTGGGCGCTGTGATCTATGTTGGTGTCTACACCGTTTGGCTCAAGCCGCGCACCACGCTCAACATCGTGATTGGGGGCGCGGCCGGCAGCTGCGCCGTCATTAGTGGTGGGGCAGCGGTGGGGGCATGGTCGGCCCTGGGAGTCTGGATTTTGGCCGCTCTGGTCTTTCTCTGGACACCGGTTCACTTCTGGGCGCTGGCCCTGGCTTACCGGGCCGATTACATCAAGGCAGATTACCCGATGCTGCCTGCCCGTGTTGCGCCAGTGGTAGCTACCCGTTGGGTGGCCGCGCACACCGTATTCACGGCGTTGGCGGGTTTGGCGCTGGGTTTCTGGCCAGTTATCGACTGGTTCTATCTGGTACCGATTGGGTTGGCAACGGCCGTACTCATTATCCGTACCATTGCCCTGCTCCTTGCGCCCGCTGAAAGAGCGCCCGCATTTGCCCTGTTCCATTTTTCTAATCTCTATCTTGCACTCGTGCTGGTCGTTATCTTGCTCGCCAGCTTGTGGAGGTGATTTTTATGTATGCAAGCACAAAGAAATTAACAGCCTGGTATCTGGGCATTGCCATGGGTGCCCTGTTTATTGGAGGCCTTTTTGGCCCCCTGCAAAAATTAGAACACGTCGGTACTTCTGCCTTGAACGTTTATCCAGCATTACAGAATGTTGGGTTGAACAGCTATTACCAGGGGCTTACCATTCATGGTGTGCTCAATGTTCTGGTGTGGACAACTTTCTTCATTGTAGGGTTTCTTACCTTTGCCACAGTCCACAGTCTCAAGCGTGACTTGACCCACCCCAAACTCAACCTGGCCAGCCTGATCATCATGAGTATTGGTCTGGTCATGGCGGCCGTACCCATTTTGATGAACCTGGCTACCGTACTTTTCACTTTTTATCCCCCGCTCCAGGCATCGCCCTTTTTCTATATCGGCCTGACTTTGGTTGTGGTTGGCTCCTGGGTCGCTGGCTGGAGTATGTTTCTTACATACCGCGCCTGGCGTAAAGAAAACCCCGGCGTGGAAACACCCTTCATTGCTTTGGCGTCGCTTATTACCATGGTAATGTGGCAGTTTGCCACCGTGGGTATTGCCACCGAAATGCTCTGGCTTATCATTCCCTGGTCGCTGGGCCTGGTTGAGACCATCGACCCTCAGCTGGCCCGAACATTCTTCTGGTTCACCGGGCATCCTATTGTTTACTTCTGGCTGCTGCCCGCCTACATCTCCTGGTACGGCATGATTCCCAAGCAGGTTGGCGGAAAACTGTTCAGCGAGCCATTGGCCCGTCTGGTCTTTTGGCTGTTCCTGCTGTTGTCTATTCCGGTGGGGCTGCATCATCAATATCTGGATCCTGGTGTCCCTGCTGGCTGGAAGGTGCTACACGCTGTGCTGACCTATTCGCTATTTGTTCCCAGTGTGTTGACTGCATTTAACGTCATTGCCTCGATGGAAATTGGCGGACGGGCTCGTGGTGGTACTGGCCTGTTGGGTTGGATTCGTACTTTGCCCTGGGATAACCCATCCTTTACGGCCCAAAATCTCGCCATGATTCTTTTTGCTTTTGGCGGCATTAGCGGCCTGACAAACGCTTCCTACAATTTGAATCTGGTCATTCACAACACGATGTGGATTCCTGGCCATTTTCATCTCACGGTAGGGTCTGGCGTGACGCTTTCCTTCTTTGGTATTGCTTACTGGCTGGTGCCAAAGCTGGCCAACAAGCCGCTGTTCAGCAAGAAAGTTGCCCTGTGGCAGGCCTGGACCTGGTTTGCGGGGATGCTGTTGATGTCCAACGGTTTGCACATTCTAGGGCTGAATTTTGGCTCGCCACGCCGCACCATGCTGGGGGTTGCTCCCTATGCATCGGCCGATTGGCAGCCGCTGTTGATTGAAGCTGCATTGGGGGGTATTATTCTGGGTGTAAGTGGTTTATTGTTCTATACTAATATGCTGGGCACGGTCTTTTCTAAGAAGAAGCTGACCGAGGAAATCGAGATGCCCGTGGCTGAATCATTGGAAGAAGGCCCGGCTCCAGCCTGGCTGGATTCGTGGCGACCCTGGATTGTGGCTACATTGGTGCTCATCGTCGTTTCTTACGGCCCAATATTAGTATATCTTATCTCAAACCTGAATCTGACATCACCCGGTTTTAATAAATTGTGGTAATGTAGAGGTGAATCTAGCCTGTTTAACCAGATCCAAATAGGCTAGATAAAACATTTAATACATATTGGAGGTCGCGTCAATGCGAAAAATAACGTTAACGATTTTATTACTTCTGCTGCTCTCTTTTGGGCTGGCTGCCTGTGGTGGCGGTGATGAACCAGCTGCCCCGAGTGGTGGTGAAACCAGCTCTGTAGGGAATGTTGCCAACGGAGAACGCCTGTTTAAGCAGACTTTGATTGGCGCAGCCAGCGCACCTGGTTGCATTACCTGTCACTCTTTGGAGCCAGGTGTGGTACTCGTTGGTCCATCCCATTCTGATATTGGTGCCCGGGCCGAAACGGCCGTTCCCGGCATGTCTGCTGAAGATTATTTGCGGCAATCCATTGTGGAACCCAATGCCGAAATCACCGACGGGTATACTGAAGGCGTGATGTACCAAAACTACGGTACAGAGCTAACCAACACCCAAATCAATGATTTGGTTGCCTTTATGCTCACCTTGAAGTAAGCGTCGAATCAAGATTTGTTTAGAGTGGGTGAGTGAAGATTGATAATTTCCACTCACCCACTCGCTATTCTCCAAAACAAGCCGCTCACTGACTTTTACCACCTGATGGGGGAGCAGACCAGAACCTGACGTCTGCCTCAGCAAACTGCCACAACACCATGCCAAGATTAAACAATAAAGAGCCAGAACTTCTGCCGGGAGCCGTGCTGGAGGAAGATTGCCAGACGGTGACGCTGGCTGAAAGTGCCACCATTGAGCAAGAGAATGATGACGACCCTGATCACGAACATGATGTGACCTGGACGGCCGTTTCCCAAAGTTCCGGCGCTGATGTCGATGCTCTGGCTGGCTGGCAGCGCAAGCCAGCTCCCTGGGCGGTTTGGCTGGAATGGCTGGCTTTGGCAGTAGAACGGCCGTTTACCAAACTGATCGGCACCCCTCAACTCAACCCCTTTTACCATACCGGCACCATTGCTACCTACCTCACCCTGGTGGTTGGCCTCACTGGCTTCTACATTTTCCTCTTTTACAAATACGGCTTTGAAGAATCCTATCTGGCCGTGCTGCGTATGGACGAGCAGTTTATTGCCCGCACCATGCGTGCTGTCCATCGCTACGCCTCTGGCGCACTGGTAATCACCACGCTGCTGCACGCCTACCGTACCCTTTTCATGGAGCGGTTTCGGGGGCAGCGCTGGCTGGCCTGGGTTACGGGCATTGTCCTGACGGTGATTATCTGGCTGGCAGGCGTTACCGGCTACTGGCTGGTGTGGGACAGCCGCGCCCAGCTTATCACCGATGGCTTCGTCCGCTTTTTGCAGCGCTTCACCCCGTGGGCCGATGGCTTTGTGCTGTGGCTAACCCGCGCTGAAATCAGCGGCAACAGCTGGCCGGTTATGCTGCTCATTTTAACCGTCCATGTCCTGCTTTTTCTGGTGGTGGCCTACTTTTTCTACCTGCATATTCGCCGCCTGAACCGGGCCAAATGGCTGCCAGAAATGCATTGGGTGATTGGGGCAACGGCCGTTCTCATTCTCGTCTCCATCTTTTTACCACTGCGCAACCTGCCCGCCGCCAGCAGCCTGCAACTGCCCGAAAGCATCACGCTCGATCCGCTGTTCCTCTTTTATTTGCCGTTGGAAGGGGGCGTGGCGGCTCCCTGGCTGTGGGGTGGCCTGGCAGCCGTTACGGCCGTTGCCCTTGCCCTGCCCTGGATTACCCGCGACCGTTCCGTGGCCGAAGCCGCCGGAGCCAAATCGGTCGGGCTGCCGGTGGTCAACATCATGATGGATCGCTGCACCGGCTGCACCAAATGTGCCCTCGATTGCCCTTATGGCGCGATTGAGATGGTGGAGCGGCACGACGGCAAGCCGCACAAATTTATCGCCATTACGGACCCCAAGCTGTGCGTTTCCTGCGGCATTTGCGTGGGCTCCTGCGACGGCGTGGCGGTATCGTTGGGCAATACGCCGCCAGAGCTGCTGTGGGATGTGGTTTCCATGCGCCTGACAATGGCCAAAGCCAAAGCGCCAGAGCAGCCAATCAAGCTGGTTTTTACTTGTGATCGGCACGCGGCTCAGGGGGCACGGCCGTTTTTAGCCCAAGATGGCCCGGTAATGGTGGCGGAAACGGCCGTTGAAATTGTCACCGTCCCGTGCGTGGGCACCCTGCCGCCCGATATGATGGTGCGTGCGCTGAATGCCGGGGCCAGCGACATCCAGGTCATCGGCTGCCCGCCAGAAGATTGCCGCAACCGGGAAGGCAACCTGTGGACGGAAAAACGGTTGACGCGGCAGCGCGTCCCCCGCCTGAATCGGGCCTATGCCAACGCCCCCATCACCGCCGCCTGGGTGGCCCCAGACGATTTTGCCACCGCGCTCACAGCGCCGCTCACCGCGCCGCCGCCCGCTGCGGCATCTCCTGAAGCGAAGCCAGATTTCATGGCCGCTCGCCAGATGTTTCCCAACATTTCGCGGCGCAGCCTGGCTGTGTTGTTTGGGCTGATGGTGTTGGTGCTGCTGGTTCAGGTCTTTTTGACCGATGTGCCGTTTAGCTCTCGCGTGGCAGTGGACACCGCCGTGGTACGGGTGCTGGTGGAAGACCCCACGACGCCGTTTAACCGCACCGGGGCATTTGCACTGCCGGAACGGCCGTTACACCTCCGTCTAGAGCTAGATGGCGAAATTTTGGCTGAAGAGAACTATGAACCGGCCATCTTTTTTAGCCAACCGGTTGCCCCATTCATTGCCGAGCTGCAAATTGCGCCGGGCAGCCACTACCTCCGCCTCGCCTTTGTCGATGAGCAGGCGCAATCCACGATTCTGCTGCACGAAGCGAACATCGATTTAGCCCCCGGTGAGATTCTGCGCATTATCTACAATCCGTTATCCAGTACCCCTTGCAAGGGCAACAGCTGCTTGCAGTAACTTGCTTTGACCATCGCTCAGTTTCCAGTTGGTAACCTCACGGATTGGCCGGAAGCTGGCGCTGGTAACGTAGGCATCTTCCTTCACGGCGGCTGGATCGAAATGGACTGCCTGGGCAGCAAAAATGGCCCAGAAGAAGTGCGGATGAGGGTAGGGATAGCCGTCTGGTTTGGTGGTAAGATGTTGAAAGTGGGTGAAGCCGATAACGGCCGTATCCCGCACCGACCAGCCTGTTTCCTCGCCAATTTCCCGGTGTAATGTTTCCAGTACGGTTTCACCCGGTTCCCGCCGCCCGCCAGGAATGATGTACGGCTCATTCTGATGATCTTGAATCACCATGACCTCATCGCCGTGCAGGAGGATGACCCGCGCTGAGCTGATCAGCTCGTCTGGCGGCAGAGTGGGGCAGAGGTAGGTTTGCTGCTGTAAGAGAAGCGGATTGTTTTGCCATTGCCAGGTGGGGTGAGTTTGAGCAACGGCCGTTTGTTCTCGCAGAAACTCTTCCAAAGGTGAAGTCATCTGGTTATTCCCCTTATAAACCTGTATAATGCCCTAAATTTAATACAAAATATGGTGCTAAATATGACTACAAAAATAATGCCAATTAGCGACTTGCGTCGCCAAACCAGCAAGATCATTCAGACACTTCGTGATAGTGGCGACGTGGTTTACATTACATAACATGGCCGTCCTGCGGCCGTTCTAGTGGATTACGAAGCATATGAAACATTACTGGCTCAACTCGAAGACCTGGCTGATCTGGCCAGCCTCGAAGCGGCTGAAAGTGAACCTGATCGTGATTACGAAGCATTTTTGGCCGAAATGAATTCCGAGAGTTCAGATTCTGATAGTCATTAAGGTAAATATGAGCAATGTATTCACTAAAAATCAAATTGTGAGGGTTCGTCATCGACGAGACGTTTACAGCGACTGATCACGATTCATCATCGCCACGAGGCGTTCTTCCAGCAGGCCATACCCCGTTTCGCGTACTTCCAGGCGCAGCCCCAGGTAGTCGGCGGCGTGCTGCGCCTGGGCGATGAGCTCCGGGTCCGGGTTTTGCGCCATGTAGACAATGCGCTTGTAGTTGCGGAAATATTCATCCTTCAGCTGGGGGAAGCGATCCAGCCCCAATCCCTTCAAAATGGTGCCGCGAAAGCCGCGCACCAAAAAATCGGTCAGGAAGAAGGTGCCTGGTTCCTCGTCCATCAATTCCTGAAAGGCGGTGCCGCCGTACATTTCGTAGCAGTGTGGGCCGTCGATGCGCTCCAGATTGTATTTGGCGGCCAGCTTGTCTACTGCGCCCTGCGAGCCGCAGTCGCCAAAGCCAATCAGCACCCGGTCGAACCGGTCGCGGATTTCCAGGTAGCGCTTTTCCACGTCGGGGGCGATGCGCTCCGGGAACATGTGGTCCAGCGCCGAAATGCCAAACACCTCAGCATCCCAGCCGTGTTTTTGCACAATGTCCAGTATTTCGCGGGCCAGCGCCCCGCAGAAGATAATAGCCGTTTTCATTTCAGCCACCCTTCGCCCAACAAGGGGAAAGCGACAACTTCCAAAACGCCCCCTTTACGGCCGTATGCCATTTGTGCCGTATTGGCATGATAATCACAAAGAGAAAATTCAACCCGGTCGTGGTCATGGTATTTGATGATGAGATAGGTGGTGGCCGGTTTGCCGCAGTCGGCACAGGGAGGAACTTCGTTGATGAGCCGATCAAGTTCTGTTTGGGGGATGGTGATGATGTCGTTGTGGGTAACGGCCGTCAGGCTCCCGCGCCGAATCCGGGCAAATAGGTTGGCAGGGGTGATGCCCGTGCCTAAATAATCGGCCGCCTCCGCACAAGAAAACAGTTTTTCTGATTGTTTGTCACTATTCATCAATTTATGCCTACATATTTGAGGAGAAAGCATCCTCAGATGCGTCTTGGATAGAACCGTTCGCATCTGAGGATGCTCACTCCTCAGGACGAGTTTGATGGTAGCAAGATATTGAACCTTTCGCGAATAGCGGCGTCGACTGCGGCGGGCAGCGGGGTGGGTTGGTGGGTTTTGAGCAGATGTTTGGCTTTGCGCCGGGCGGCCTGGCGCATGTCCAGGCTGCCGTTGGCCTGCCAGCTGTCGCGACTTTGGCGATCGGCCGTGTGCGGATAGTAAAATTCGGTGTTCATCAGCGCCAGGCTTTGCTGCGTGCCCAAAAAATGACCTTCGCCATTCACCACCTGTTCGATAACGTCCAGCGAAAGTGTTTCGTCGGTGACCTCAATGCCGCGCACCAGACGCATAATATTGCCGTTGATGTCATCGTCGATGACAAACTGCTCGTAGGCCACCGTGAGCATCGACTCCAAAAAACCGGCAGAGTGGTGGATGTAGTTGGCTCCGGCCAGCGCCGCCGCCGCGCCGGTGATCCCTTTTTCGTAGCCTGCCTGCACGTCTGGCAGCTTGGCGTCGCTGAGGCCGGAGGAGTTGTAGACGGGTAGATTGCAATGCTGGCCAAGCTGGGCCACGGCCGCATTCATCAAGGCAAATTCGGCCGCGCCGCCCACAAAGTTGCCGGTACGCAAATCGGAGACGGAGGGGACATAGCCCAGCACGACGGGCGTGCCGGGCTTCACCAGCTGGCAGTAAGTGAGGCCAGACAGTTCTTCGGCGTGGATTTGCACCAGGGTTCCGGCCAGAGCGGCAGGGCTGGTGGCCCCGGCCTGTGGCGCGCTGGAGAGAAAGACGGGCATCTCCTGTCGCACCACCTCGGTGAGCACTTCTACGGTTTCAGCGGCAAAGCGCAGCGGGCTAACGGTCCAGCTGGTGATGAAGGAGAGAAACGGCCGTTCCCTCAGTTCATCCCACCCGCCTGCAACCATCTCACCTAATTCCAGCACCTCATGCAGTGATTGTACGGTAAAACAGTTGCCCGTAACGTGCTTGGTAGTGCTGCTCAGGGCAGCATAGTAGGTGTTCAGGTCAAGGTCGGCGCTGGGAATGTCGCGGGCGACACAGGTGCGCAGGTAAAAATGGATATTGCCCAATGCATCCACCAGCCGGCCCACGTCGGCCACGTCGCGCAGGGTGGATTCCCGCACCTGCTGGCTGTCTAGATCCAAAATTTTGACGGCCGCGCCGCCGGTGCCCATGTAAACACGCTGCCCGCCCAGGCGCATGTCGTGCCTGGGGTTTCGCCCAGCCAGAAAAACTTCGTTTTGGGCGGTTTCCAGGGCGCTGCTGACAAGCTGGCGAGGGATGTAGAGGCGGTTGCGGGCGGTATCAATTTTGGCTCCGGCCGCCTGCCAGATATCGCGGCATTCGGAGGGCTGAACCTCAATGCCGATTTTTTCCAGCACGTCCAATGAGGCATTGTGAATGCGGGCGATGTCGGCGTCTTGGAGGGGGCGATACCAGCCGCCGCTGGCTCCTGGGGAGACGACTGGTTGAGACGGCCGTTCTCCAGCAGGCTCCAGTCGTTGGCGGCGGGTTCGCTTCCTCTCAGGTATGGGCAAGGGTTAACCTCGTCTGCGGCGTTCGCGGGTGCGGGTAGGGGCGGTGGCGTTTACGGCCGCTGCCACAATCCGATGCTCCGTAGGGGTGTTGGCCAACGCCTCGACCATGGCGGCAATGTGGGCCGGACTGCTGCCGCAGCAAGCGCCGATGATGCGTGCCCCGAAGTTGCGGACCTTCACGGCATAATCGGCCATGACGGCGGGCGTGCCGTTGTAATGCAGATGGCCGTTCACGTATTCTGGGATGCCCGCGTTGGATTTGGCCACGAAGGGATAATTTTGACTGGTAGCGTACATCGCCTGGATGACACCTTCAATTTCTTCTGGGCCGTTGCCGCAGTTGCCGCCCAGCGCGGCCAGATTCATGGCGCTCAGTTCGGTAAAGGCCTGGACCGGGGTGATGCCCATCATGGTACGGCCGTTTGTGTCAAACGTCATGGTGGCCACGATGGGCAAATCGGTCGCCTGGCGGCAGCCTTCCACGGCGGCGCTCACTTCACTGATGTCACTCATCGTTTCAATCCACAAAACTTCTGCGCCACCGGCGGCCAATCCCGCCGCCTGCTCGGCAAAACCAGCTACCGCATCGTCATAGGCCAGCGCCCCGACCGGTTCCATAATTTCGCCAGAAGGGCCGATGGAGCCGCCCACCACCACCAGGTTCGGTGCGGCGTCGGCTTCGGCGCGGGCCAGTTCGGCGGCAGCTTTGTTTAGCTCAAAGGCGCGGTCTTGCAGCTTGTGCAGTTTCAGGCGGAAGCGGGTGCCGCCAAAGGAGTTGGTGAGAATGATCTGAGAACCGGCTTCGATGTAGCCGCGATGCACGGCGCGAATGCGGTCTGGGTGGAGAACGTTCCACATTTCAGGCGGATCGCCCTGTTCCAGGCCTGCGTTCATGAGCATGGTGCCCATGCCGCCGTCGGCGATTAGATAATCGTGGGTTGCCAGCAGTTGTTCTAATTTGTTCATAGATAAACCTCATCGCGTATAAATTCAGAGATGGTAGCTTACCGTTTTCTGCGGCTGTGTCAACAGTGGGGGCATAGCCTGGGGATTCATCCCCAGGTCCGAAGCATGACAATCTGGTTAAGATGTTCGGTGTCGTGTTCAACCAGCAGCTGGACCATGTAGCGCAATTTGGTTTCGCCCAGGGTTTCGTGGACGGCAGGGCGCTGCCACGCCCCGGCTTTGAGTGATTGCAAATAGTTGAGCGTCTGGCTGCGAGCGTTGTTGAAGCTGGTGAGCAGCTCGGCCAGCGGGATTTGGCTGGGTTCGGGGCGGGTTTCGGGGTGCAGGTAGGGAAGATACGGCCGTTCCTCCACCACAATCCGCTGCAAACGAGCCAGGTAAAGGGATTCGATTGTGGTCAGGTGAACCAGTACATCGGCTACGGACCATTGATCGGGGGTGCGGCGCAGGTGAACGGCCGTTTCATCCGCCCGGCGCAGCATAAAAGCCAAATCTTTCGGCATACTGGCCAACGCTTCCAGCAGTACAATCCGCTTACTCATTTAATATCGCTATCCAATTGTCAATCGTTCAGGCGATATTTTCGCACTTCGTTGCCGTTGCGGTCCATGAGCAGCAGCGCATTTTCGTCGGTGAAGAGCATGTCGAAGGCGACGCCGGGGGAGTCGAGAGCAGCCAGGTAACGGCCGTTGCTATCAAACACTTTAATCCCGAAAATATCATCGACAAAGATGCGCCCTTTGCCATCTACCGCCAGCGAAGTGGGTGAGGTGAATTGGTCGTCGGCGTCCCCTCTGCTGCCAAACTGATTGGCGAAACGGCCGTTGGCATCCAATTTGTAAATGGAATACCGACCCAGCAAAATAATATTGCCCGCGCCGTCGATGGCCACGTTATAACTCACCATGTCGAAGTTTGGAATATTGGCAAACGGGTCGGCGATGTCCAGCGTGATATTTTCGCTGTTGTCTAAACGCACCAGTCGATTTTGTGCCACCAGGTAGACACTGCCATCTGGGCCAGTGCCGACGGTTTCAAAATGGTTTCTTTGGCCGCCAGGGAGAGTGACCGTGCCTAAAAATTCCCCCGTCATGCCATTATATTTTTCAACGTTGCCGGTTTTGATTATGTACATTGTACCGCTGCGATTAACTGTCATACCTGTCATATACAGCTCTTCTCCGGCGTTCCAGGTAGCTAAAAATTTGCCGGTTGCATCAAATATCTGAATGCGCCCGCCGCTGTAATCGCCCGTGTAGATGTTGCCATCACCATCAATGGCCAGCCGGCGCGTATCGTTAAAAAAGCCTGGCCCAATGCCTTCTTCGCCGCCAATTTGCAGCACCACCTCCGCAAATTCGGGGTCGGCGGTGGGAATGTTGGGTAAGCTTTCCTGGATAGATTCCATAATCGACTCAGTGAGTGTCTCTGAAAGCGCGTTGGCCGTGGCGGCGGCATTGGGCTCTGCACTGTTGTTTCCAAGCGCGCTGCTTACCCTTTGCAAGGTGGTCTCTGAGTTGGCTGGAATGATTAGCATAAGAAAGACGGCTGCGCCAATGATGGTTAACGCCAGCATCACCAGCATCACAACACAGCCAGTTCGGATGCCGCCGCTGGTTTGTACGGTTGGGGTAGTGCTGTAGGTAGAAAAGGTGACTGCTTCTGTGTGGAAGTTTGTGCCGCCGAGGTGAATATCTTCATGTCGCTCAATGGCGTCTACCACGTCTTTGGCTTCTTTCAGGCCAACGGCAAACGTATCGCGGAACAGTTTGATCGCTTCAATTTTACGGCCGTTCTGCACCAGCTGTACAATTTGGGCGAGAGCTTGCGTTTGTTGGCCGCTTTGGGTTGTGCGGTTGGTGCGTAAGGAATCTGGCACAATGACGGTGCTGCTGCAATAGGCACAGAGCACAGTGAGAGATTGAGCCTTGGAATCGTAGTCAAGCCGGGCCTGGCAGTTGGGACATTCAAAACTTTGTAGCATGTAACAGGAGCCTCCAGAAAGTTGTTGGCGGTATTGTAAAGGATTTTTGAAGCCAATTGCAATGAATTGGTTAACAAGTTACTTGTCTGTTTGGGGAATGTGAATGGTGAAGGTGCTGCCCTGATCGAGGCCAGGGGAAACGGCCGTCACCGTGCCATCCATCGCCTGAATTAATCGCTTGGCCAGGTGCAGACCCAGCCCCAACCCTGGCTTGTCGGATGCATTGCGCCCCCGGTAAAACAGTTCCCAAATTTGCTGAAGCTCATCTGGGGCAATGCCGATACCGGAATCGGCAACGGTGATGCGCAGATGGCCATTGTGCTGGATAGTGACCAAAATTGGTTCGGTTTCGGGGGAATATTTCAGGGCGTTGTGTACAAAGATGAAGACGGTGCGGTATAAAAAGTCGTAATCTAAGGAAACGGCCGTACCCTTCTTCTTGTCAAATTGCACCACCACATTGGCTGGATCATTGGTTTCTTGCAGCAAATCTTTTTTCAAACGCTGCCCCAAGCCAACAAACGGCACAGAAATGATATTGGCCTGAAAGCTGTGAGAATGAGCCGTATTCACCATCGAGGCGTCTGCAAGCAGCTCTGTCAGATAATAAATGGAATCGGTGATCCGCTCATGAATCGCCTCCCGCTTGTTTAGATCAAACCTATCGGCATAGCGAGTGAGCAGCTCCACCGAGTTGCTGATGACGGTGAGCGGCGTGCGAAACTCATGGGAAACCGTGGTGATGATTTGCGATTTCATCCGGCCTAGCTCAATTTCCCGCTGATGTGCCTGCGTCAGCTGCTCCATCAGCTCCTGCTCGCGGGCAAACGCAACCGCCAGCCGATCCCGCTCTTCGGCTAAAAGCGTGGTGGCTTCTTTCTCCCGCTGCCACGCAATGGAGAAGCCGTCAAAGTAGATCCAGGTTGTAAAAAAGAAGATGCCTACGAAAAATATCCAGTCGGTATAAATATATAGGATGGATAAGAAAGGTTCCGAAAAAGTGGCCATACTACCCGAAAAAGACAGCATTCCGGCAGAAACCCCGGCGTTAGCAAAGAGCAAGGTGAGCAGGCTTGCCATAAACGCCAGCGCGCCCCCGGTTCGACCCAGCAGCAGGGTGGTCATGACAACAAAAGCGAACAAAACGGCAAAAGTAAATTCGTTGATGCCTTTTACCAGATTTAAGAAGAAAAAAATATAAGCCAGAAAAATGAGCATCGTGCTGCGTATCCGATAATCGATTTGCCGCCTGACTGCCAGAAGAATGACGCCCAGAAATGAAAGATTGCTGATGATGATGCCCGCCCAATCTTTTTGCTGCCACAATGCCAGCGTTCCCACGGAGACGGATAAAGTGCCGAACAGAACACAAAGCCGCAAGAGGACCGTAACCACTCGTTCCCGAATATGTTGCAGGATGTTGGCGGTATCGGTTTGTTGTATAGAAAATTCCTGTAAGGGAGCAAAGAGTGAATTTATTAGGCGGTTGGCGAAATGTTTCATAACTATTCTTGTTGGATTGCGAAATCTGCTGGTTGTTATTTGACATAACATTAGTTCCAATAATGTCTATTCTATAGATACCCAGGGGCAGTTTACACGGTTTATTTTGCAATCTTTCTGACGATGCGCAGCAACCACAACGGCCGTTTCACTTTGCGCCAACTCTCCCACGCCATGACCCGACCCGATTGTTTATCCCCGGCATATTGGCGGCGGACATACAGATTGGTTAGCCGAACCAGATGGGGCTGCATCTGGTCGATCTGTTTGGCCAGGCGAGGAAAACGGCCGTATCCCCCCAAATAACCTTGAAAAGCGGCCAAAAACTCCTGTGGCGTCTGGCTGGGGACAGGGGGGCGGCCCAGCCTGGCGGCGCTTTGCTGCAAACGGCCGTAGCTCCACACCACCACATCCTGCCCCGCAGGCAGCTGCCCACGCCGCCACAGCCAAAACGCACCCCCTGCCAAAGCGGTCAGCATGATGAGTTGAGGCCAGGGAACCCGCCCTGCTGCCTCAACTTCGGGCAAGGGGGGCGGTGGACTTTCGGCAAATTCCGCTGCCTGACCGGCAAAATCATCTGGGTGGATGGCAGAGCTATCGTGTGGCGTGGCAAAAGCGGCCGTTGGCTCAAATTCTACCCAGCCAAAATCGGCAAAATAGATTTCTGCCCAGGAGTGGCTGTTAATCTGCCGCACCATCTGCACTCCGTTGCCGTCCGTGGGCTGAGCCAGGTACCCGATGGCCAACCGGGCAGGCAGACCCACCGCCCGCGCCAGCACCACCATCGCTGAGGCGTAAAAATCGCAGTAGCCCGTCTGCTGCTCAAACAAAAAATAATCCACCGGGTCTGCACTGCGCGGCGGGCTGTCTATCTCCAACGAGTAGGGATACTGCCGCAAAAACTGCTCCAACGCCCGTGCCTGATCGTAAGGATTGGGCTGGCTGCCCGCCACTTCCTGGGCCAAATCCAGCACCCGTTGGGGCACGCCGTCCGGCAGAGCGGTGTAGCGGGCCAGAATTTGCGGGGGGATGTTGGCCACGGCCGTTTCCCGCAGCATCGCCGGTGTGGCCAGAGAGGTTTGCGAAACGGCCGTGTAGGCTGCGCCACGCCCATAGACGCGCACCAAATCGGTTTGTCCACGCCAGATCAGTTCGACATTCTGGTTGAACTGCTGTGGCAGCCCCAGGCTGTAGCGTACCAATCGTGCATCTTGCAGCCAATGCACCGTCTGCGAAACGACCGTTGTGGCCGCAGCCGCAGGCAGGGGAATGGGCGAATTGGCCGCGATGGGTTCTGTGCGCTCCTCAGACAGTGCCCAGCCGCGCCCCGTGTACACATCGTAGCTCAATCCCCGCCAATGCACACCGGCTAAATTGGCTTCTGATTGGACAACGGCCGTCATCACCACCGTTTCATACAGCTCTGGCGCATTGCCCAGCAAATATTGCCGGGGCAAAATGCCGCTGCCCCCCACGCCGTCCGCTCCTCGCGGCTGTCCCCCCCTGCTTTCCACCCCGGCGAAGGCGCGTTCCAGCGCCGCCTCAACCTGCTGCACCGCAGGCTGCTGCTGGAAGGCGCTCACCAGCCGCTGAATGCTGAAGCTGGGCAAGGTGAGCGCGAGGGTGAGCAAAACGGCCGCAATCGCCACCGCATAGAGTAAAAGATCGGTGTGAACTTCGTCGGAATAATCGACTTGATGCGCGTCCCAGCCGTCTGCCAGCTCGATCAAATGCATGACGGCCGTTAACAGCGCCGCCAGCCCCACAAACAGACCCATCCACACAATCTGTGCCCCACCAAAGTAGCCGTTGAGCGCCAGCCCCAGCCCCATGCTGACCAGTCCCGTCAGCGGCCGGTAATGGCGAAACAGCTGCCAGCTGGCAAAAGCGGTTAGCAGGTAGCTGGCCACGGCCAGCCCCAGGGCAAAAACGACGGTTTCCTGGCTGCGCTGGCTGCTGAAAACGGCTGTTACCCAACTCCCCACCCGGTCCAGAAAAAGCACACCGTTTTGCAGCCAAAACGGCCGCAGCGCCTCCCATCCGCCCCGCAGCGCCGCCCAAGATGGCCACAAATTTGCCAGCGTAACCAGCGAAATGAGCGCCCCGTACAAAATGAGCAAAGTCCAGGCGGGCAGGGCAGAAAGCGGCCGTTTGGCCAGCACGCTGCCCAGCAGCAGCCCGCCCAGCGCCGCCGGAATGACCACGCCATCTTCCGGCACCCAGGTAGCTTCGAGAACGGCCGTCATCAAGCAGGCCACAATTGCCACCAGCAGCAGCAATGGCAGCCATCCTTCACGGGGTTTTATTCGCTGGATTATTAAATCAACGGTACGTGTCATTTTCGAAGACCTGGGGCTGAAGCCTCAGGCTATTAACCGGACCTGGGGCTAAAGCCCCAGGCTATAAATCATCGGTGGCTAAAGCCACTCGCAAACTCGCCACTCGCAAACTCAAATAATTTTCTGCTTATTTTCAAAGACCGGCGCATTTTCCAGGATGCGGCGTGGGGAAAAGATCGACAAATCCAGGGTGGATGGCAGGCCCAGGATGCACTCGGCCAGATAGCGCCCCACGGCGTGACACTGCTGGAAGCCGTGCCCGGAGAAGCCGTTGACCAGATAAAAGCCGCGCAGCTCTGGCCATTCGCCTAAAATGGCGTTGCCGTCGAAGGTGTTCACCGCGTACATGCCCGCCCAGCCATCCGTGACGCGCAGCGAGTCGAAGGTGGGCAAAAAGTCGGCCAGTTCAGGCCAGATGCGCTCCTCAAATTTGCTGCGCTGCCAGCTGAAATTAGTGGTGCTCACCGGATCGTCGGCGAAGGAACGGCCGCACATGAACAGTCCGTGCCCCTCGTGGATCAGGTAGGTGCCGGATGGCAGCAGCAGCAGGGGAAGGATGGTTTTGGGCTGAACGGCCGTTTCCAAAATAAACACCTGGCGCATCACCGGATCCATCGGAATTTCCACGCCGCAGGTTTGGGCGATTTGCGTGCCCCACGCCCCGGCGCTGTTGACCACCACACCCGCCTGCATCACCTCCCCATTTTGTAGCCGGACGCCGGTGATTTGGTTCGATTGGTGCAGAACGGCCGTCACTTCTGCTTCGATCAATGCCGCACCCAGCGCCACTGCCTTCTTCTTGTACGCCTCCAGCACCGCCTGGGGTGACATCGTGCCGTCGTCCCGGCCAAACGTGGCCCCGATAAACTGCGCCTCATCCAGCAGCGGATAGACGATTTTGGCTTCGCCGGGCGTCAGCCACGACACATCACAGCCCAAACTTTGCTGCAGCGCCAGCCCCGCCCGCACCTCCTCCAGCCCTGCCTCGTCCGTCAAAAACAGGTTGCCCTGCCGCCGAAAAGCGACGTCTGGCTTCTCGCCATCGACCGCCATATCGTCGGCAAACGTCTCTAAAACTTCCAGGGCGTACTGCGACATCTGGATGTTTTCCTTCACGTTAAACTGCACCCGGCTGTTGCCATCAGACAAAATGGTGGAGGAGTATTGGTACGTTAAATCTTTTTCGATGAGCGCCACCCGCAGCTGGCTGTCGCGCCGCAGCAGGTAGGTGGCAATGGCGCAGCCCATCACCCCCGCGCCCACAAAAATGACGTCATATGGTTGGTTAGTCATGCAGTGTGTTCCTCTGTTCGTGAAGAATGTAATTGGATAATTGAGTAATTGGGTAAATAGATGAATGACTCAATTACCCAATTACTCAATTACCTATCTAAACCGACCGGGTAATGCCGCCATCCACCCGGATATTTTGCCCGGTGATGTACCCCGCCCCGTCGGAGAGCAGAAAGCGCACCGTTTGGGCGATTTCGGCGACGGTGCCGTAGCGCCCCATCGGAATACGCTGGCGGCGGGCTTCCGTTTCCGGCAGGCTGTCGATGAAGCCGGGCAGGACGTTGTTCATGCGGATGCCATGGCTGGCGTATTCGTCAGCGTACAGCTTGGTGTAGGCTGCCAGCGCCGCCCGCAGTGCCGCCGAGACGGGGAAGGCAGCTTCCGGCTCAAACGCGGCGTAGGTGGAGATGTTGACCATCGCCCCGCCGCCCTGCGCAACCATGATCGGCGTCACCAGCCGGGCCATTTTGGCTACGTTGAGCATGACCAGATCCAGCCCTTTGTGCCAATCCTCGTCGGGGATTTCCAGCAGGGGACCTTTGGGCGGATGGCCTGTGTGGTTGACGGCGGCGTCGATACGGCCGTACTTCTTCATCGCCCCCTCAACCAGTTTTTGCAAATCTTCATGGCTGGTCACTGACCCGCTCAGCCCAAAGCCGCCCAGCTCTGCTGCCAGCGTTTCCGCCGCCCCAGACGGCGACATCAGGGCCAGATTGTAGCCCGCTGCCGCCAAATCTCGGGCAATGGCTGCGCCCATCCCCTTGCCTGCGGCGGTGACGATGGCTGTTTTTTGTGGTGTCATGTTGATTTCCTTTTGTATCTATAAAGTTAGCCAAGATTGGGCCAATTTGCTCTGGATAGGTAATTTACATTGAATAAATTGGCCCAATCTCCTGTTTACCGATTACTGTTCACCGATTACTGTCACCGGCCTCACGAACGGCCGTAAACCGGAATCGCCGCCCCGTGAATATCCCGCGCTGCGTCTGAGGCCAAAAAGAGAATCACGTCGGCCAGCGATTCGGGCTGCACCCAGTTGTCGGTATTGGCCTTGGGCATCGCTTCCCGGTTTTGCGGCGTGTCGATGGTGCCGGGCAGGATGGCGTTGACGTTGATCCCGTGCTCTTTCACTTCCGCTGCTGCGCTTTCGGTGAGTCGCAAAACGGCCGCTTTCCCCGCACTGTAGGCTGACATATTTTTGTTGCCTTGCAGCGCAGGCTTGGCGGCGATGTTGATAATCTTGCCGCTGCCTTGAGGTACCATCTTTCGCAAAACCGCCTGATTGGTGATAAAAGTCGTTTTGGCATTCAGCAGCAGCATAAAATCGAGCTTTTCCAGCGGCGTCTCGTGCAGCGGCGGGCCAGAAAAGAAGCCGCCAACAGTGTGGACCAGTACGTCGATCCGGCCAAATTTATCTACGATTTTTTGCACAACGGCCGTAACCGGCTCTTCTTTCGTTAAATCTGCATCCTCCGTTAAAAACCGGTCTGTTTTTACCAGTTCCGGGAACGCCTCTGCCAGCAGCTCCGGGTGCCGGTCAATCAGCGCCAGTTTGGCCCCCGCCGCCTCAAACGCCCGCGTCACCGCGCTGCCCAAATTGCCCGCCGCGCCCGTAATCATGACCACTTTGTCTTTGAATTGTGTCATCACAACCTCCTTTTATAAACGGTAATTAGGTAATTAGGTAATTGAGTAATTTGCCTAATTACCCAATTACCCAATTACCAATCCCTATGCTTCCGGCGTCTTTACCGCCACCACCTTGCCCGTGCCGGTGACGCGGAACTCCCAAAAGCCGCGCCGCTGTTGGGTTTCCAGCGGCGTGCCTACCTCGCCCTGGCGAATCACCTGGCAGGGAAAGCCAAGCTGCCGTACGGCCGTTCCCAGCCCTTCACTGCTCCCCTCACCACCAAAACTGGGCCGATCTAGCAGTACCACGTCACTTTCCACGCCATGCTGGGCCAGCCGCACCAGCTCCGGTAGCCAATCGGCCGCGCCGCTGGGAGTAATGACGATAACGGCCGTTCCTCGCCGCACAATCCGTCCCAAATCATACAGCGCCGCGCTGAGCGGGGTCGTGCCGTCGGCATCAAGCAGCGCCAGTGCCCGCAAGATGCGCCACTGCTGCCCCTGGCCATTGCCGGTGTGGATTATTTGGGGAGAACGGCCGTATCCCGCCAAACCCACCGCCCGATTGTGCCGCACTGCCCGCGCCGCCAGCGAGGCGGCCAGCAAAACCGCCTGCTCAATCGTGTGGCTCGCAACATCGCTCTTTGCCCCGCCGCTCAGCTGCACCGCCGCCTCGCAATCCAGCAAAATCCAGATGTCGCCTGCGGCATCCTGGTCAAATTCGCGCACGTACAGGCTATCTTTGTGGGCCGAAATGGGCCAATGAATCCAGCGCAGCGGATCGCCGGGATGGTAGCCGCGCACCGTGGCGGCGTTGGTGGTGGCTTGCCAGCTGCGCCGCCGCAGCCGCGCCTGCCCGCTGCTGGTGCCGGTGGGCAGGGGAATAGGCAAACGGCCGTGTACCGGCGGATGAATAATGATCTCTTCGGTCTGGCTGTAAAAGTGGCTCATCTCGAACAAGCCAAACGGATCGCTGCTGCGGATGGCCCAGGGGCCGAGCGAAAATTGACCGCGCTGCTGGCAAACGGCCGTTTCCCGCCAATGGTCGCTCTGGTTAGCCGGTACGCTGCGGACAACGGCCGTTTTGTACCCAGGAATCGTGGTGTAGTCGATAATTTCTACCCACAGCGCCGGGATAGGGCCGTTGTTGATCAGTTCAAACCGCTCTTCCAGCTGGTCTCCCACCGCCACCCAGCCATAGCGCAGTCGGCGGCTGCCGTGCAGATGCGCCCCTAGCTGCCATACCCAAACGTAGCCCACCACAAACAGCCCGCCCAGGCCAATCAACAGCGTGTTCCACACCGGGTTGGGCAGCAAAAAAGCGGCCGCCAGCAAAACGGCAAAGGAAATGAACGGCAGGCGTAGCCGCAGTTTGAGGCTTATTTTCTCTTCGGTGGGGAGGGGGAACGGCCGTTCGTCCATGCCGCGATTGTGACACAATTACCCAATTTCGCAATCAAATTTTCGGAATGCAGAGGGCCAGGCGTTTCATAGAGAACATCGAGATTTTCCCTCTGTGTAACTCTGTGCTTCTCCGTGAAACTCTGTGTTCCTGCTTTTTATGAGCTTAAATTTTGTGCCAGAAAGCGGCGCAGGCGGCGACTCATCAGGTCTGGATCGGTTTGGAAGAGGTCATTGTGGCCCGCATCGGGGATGAGCAGGCGTTCTTTGGGGGAAACGGCCGTATCATACAAAGTCGATCCGTTGCTCACATGCACCGTTTTGTCCCGCCCGCCCTGGATGAACAAAATGGGGCGGGGCGACAACGACGCCACTTCGTGCAGCGGAGCCAGTTGGCTGCTGTCCACCCCCGCAATCCACTCCGCCCAGTCCATAATCAGCGGGGCTGTCCAATCCGGCAGCCGGGCAAACGAGACCGTCAGCCGCGCTTCGTTGTCGGCAAAGTTCGTGTAGACACTCTCGGCCACCACCAGCCGAATCTCCGGCAGCTGTGCCGCCGCCCGAATGGCGATTGCCCCGCCCATCGAATGCCCCACAACGCCAATTTTGGCCGGGTCAACCGCTGGCTGTGCCTGCAAAAATGCCAGCGCCGCCTGAACGTCGG
Source organism: Promineifilaceae bacterium (SeqCode) (assembly GCA_041748655.1). Classification (GTDB taxonomy): domain Bacteria; phylum Chloroflexota; class Anaerolineae; order Promineifilales; family Promineifilaceae; genus Leptofilum. Next base: position 26,856 of record JBGTCV010000006.1, read on the forward strand.
CCACTTCGGTGAGCCCCCAGCTGCTTTTTCCGCCTTTGCTGCGGCCATGCGCCCGCAAATCGAACAGCAGCGACCCATACCCTTCTTCCGCCAGCATCGCCGCCTGATCCAGCAGCGACCCCCGATTGCTGCCCAGGCCATGCACAAAAATCAGCGCTGCGTCCACGCCGGGCTGTGGCGGCACGTACCAGCCAGAGAGCTGCAAGCCGTCTTCGGTAGCAAACGTCACTTCTTGCCAATGTTCAATGCCAAAATCGCTCGGTGTTTTCTGGGTAACGGTGCGGGGTGGGGCCACCAACCGCCGGGCGCGGCTGTGGACAAAGCCTGCCAGAACAATCAGCAGCAGCAAAATAGTGGCGACAGGGAGTTTGTAATCTGGCCTGATCATAATGGCGCTAAGGTATGAGAGTACGGCCCTATTTTCCACTTCCCACATCACCAAAATGAACCACCCGCGTGCTTGACGCCGGTACAGATTGGACCAATTTTCATTAAACATGCACTCCATTTACCCGGAGAAATTGGTCCAATCTTCTGAACGGGTCAAGATGACTGAAAACGGCCGTCTGGTTTCAGGCAATTTTTCCGCGCCAGTTGGCCGGAATTCTGATAGACTAGAGTCGTTTTGCCTGTACTCAGGCCGAAAATGGAACGTAACACCCGAAAATTTGTCAGACCTTTAACGATTTGACACTGACAGCATTGAAATCATAAAAACAACAGATTTTCTCTGCGTTCTCCGCGCTCTCTGCGGTGAGATATTTTTATAAGGAGATGCGATGCAACAGAAGCTTGTCCCTGCTTTACTCGCGTTGGAAGACGGCACCTTGTGGCCCGGTTTGGGCTTTGGGGCGATTGGCCAGACCAGTGGTGAGATTGTCTTCAATACCAGCCTCACCGGCTACCAGGAAATCCTGACCGACCCCTCCTACCACGGGCAGCTCATCACCATGACCTTGCCCCACATCGGCAACGTCGGCACCACGCCCGAGGATGATGAAAGTAGCCAGGTCTGGGCCGCCGGGCTGATCATTCGTCAGCTCAGCCCCGTGGTGAGCAATTGGCGCGCCCGCCAGCCGCTGCCCGACTATCTGGCGGAGCGCGGCATCGTGGCCATTACCGACGTGAACACCCGCGCCCTGGTGCGCCATATCCGCACCCACGGCGCGATGCGCGCTGCCATCTCCAGCACCACCACAGAGCCGGAAGCGGTTTTGGCCCTGGCCCGCGCCGCCCGCGACATGAACGGCCTGGACCTGGCCCGCGAAGTGAGCTGCGCCGAGCCGTACCACTGGACGGAGGGGAAGGATTGGTGGCAGCCGGGCGGTGATCAGCTGTCAGTTAACAGTAATCAGTTAACAGTAATTAGTAATCGGTTATCGGTGAACGGTGGGCGGTTTCATGTGGTGGCGTATGATTTTGGCATTAAGCGCAATATTTTGCGGCTGCTGGCGGCGCAGGGCTGCCGGGTGACGGTGGTTCCGGCGACCACTTCGGCGGCAGAGGTGCTGGCGCTGAAGCCTGATGGCGTGTTTTTGTCCAATGGGCCGGGTGATCCGGCGGCGTGTGGCTATGCCATTGAATCGGTTCGCCAGCTCCTCGGCCAAAAACCGATCTTTGGCATCTGCCTGGGCCACCAAATTTTGGGTCTTGCCCTGGGAGCCGACACCTACAAGCTCAAATTTGGCCATCGCGGCAGCAACCAGCCAGTGCAAATTACCGCCACCAACGAAGTGCAAATCTCCAGCCACAACCACGGCTTTGCCGTCGATGCCAGCAGCTTGCCCGCAGGCGTCACCGTCTCTCACCTCAACCTCAACGACAACTGCTGCGAAGGGCTGTCCGCTCCAGAGCACAAAGCATTCTCCGTGCAGTACCACCCGGAAAGCTCCCCCGGCCCCCACGATTCCGACGAACTGTTTGTCAGGTTCATACAACTTATGCAGGCAGAATCAAATTGAACACTGATTTTCCTGATTGCCATGATCAAAAATCAGGTAAATCAGGCAAATCTGCGTTCTATTATCTTTAGGAGAAACTGTGCCCAAAAACACGAATATCCACTCTGTTTTATTGCTTGGCTCTGGCCCGATTGTGATTGGGCAAGGGTGTGAATTTGATTACTCTGGCGTGCAGGCGTGCAAGGTGCTGCGCCGCGAAGGGTATCGTGTCATCCTGGTCAATTCCAATCCCGCCACCATCATGACCGATCCCGAATTTGCCGATGCTACCTACATCGAGCCGCTCACGGCCGAAATCATCGAGAAAATCATCATCGCCGAACAGCCCGACGCCCTTTTGCCGACGGTGGGTGGCCAAACCGGCCTGAATCTGGCCGTAGAGCTGGCTGAATCCGGCATTTTGGCCAAACATGGTGTCCAGCTCATCGGGGCCGATTTGCGGGCCATCCGCCTGGCTGAAGATCGCTCCAAATTCAAGCAGGCGATGATTGAGGCCAACGTGCCCGTGCCGGTGAGCCATTTTGTCTACTCGGTGGAGGAAGCGTGGCAGGCGGTGGCCGAGATTGGCTACCCGACGCTGATTCGCGCCTCGTTTACGCTGGGCGGCAGCGGCGGCGGCGTGGCCTACGGCCCCGACCAGTTTGCCGCCGTGGTGGAAAACGGCCTGCGGGCAAGTCCAGTGGGCGAGGTGCTGATCGAGCGCTCCCTGCTGGGCTGGAAAGAGTACGAGCTGGAAGTAATGCGCGACAAGGCCGACAACTTTGTCGTGGTCTGCTCGATTGAAAACGTGGACCCGATGGGCGTGCACACCGGCGACAGCATCACCGTGGCGCCTGCGCAAACGCTGACGGACAAGGAGTACCAATATTTGCGCGACCTGGCCAAAACGGTGATGCGGGCCGTGGGGGTGGAAACGGGCGGCAGCAACGTGCAATTTGCCGTCAATCCGGCCAATGGCGAGGTGATTGTCATCGAGATGAATCCGCGCGTCTCCCGCTCGTCGGCGCTGGCCAGCAAGGCAACTGGCTTTCCCATCGCCAAGATTGCCGCGCTGCTGGCGGTGGGCTACACGCTGGACGAGATTCCCAACGACATCACCCGCGTGACGCCAGCCAGCTTTGAGCCGAGTATTGATTACTGCGTGGTGAAGATTCCGCGCTGGAACTTTGAGAAATTCCCCGGCGTGGACCCCACGCTTGGCCCGCAGATGAAGAGCGTGGGGGAGGTGATGGCAATCGGCCGTACCTTCACCGAGGCGCTGAACAAGGCGATTCGGGGGCTGGACATTGGCGTGCCGGGCTTCAGCCGGGCGCTGGCGCAGCGTGTGCCGGATGGGGCACTCAGCGTGCCTACTGCACAGCGGTTGTTTCAGATGGCGGTGGCGATGGGCAACGGCCGTTCCTCCCAGGAAATCATCGCCGAAACCGCCATCGATCCGTGGTTTGTGGCGCAGCTGCAAGAGATTTTGGACCTCGAAGTAGAGTTAGAGAGATTGGAGATTGGAGATTGGAGAGTAAACGATGCTGCTACTCGCCACTCGCCACTCGCCACTCTCCTTCTTCGTGCCAAACGGCATGGCTTTTCTGATGAGGTGATTGGGAATGCGTTGGGGTGGACGGAAACGGCCGTACGCGCCACGCGCCTGGAACTGGGCATCAAACCCGTTTATTACCGCGTCGATACCTGCGCCGCCGAATTTGAGGCCAATACACCCTATCTCTATTCCACCTATGAGATCGATTGCGAAGCCAATCCCAGTGACCGCAAGAAGGTCATTATTTTGGGTGGCGGCCCCAACCGGATTGGCCAGGGGATCGAGTTTGATTACTGCTGCGTGCAGGCGTGCTGGGCGCTGCGGGAGCTGGGTTACGAAACGATCATGGTCAACTGCAACCCGGAAACGGTCAGCACCGATTACGACACGGCCGATCGCCTCTACTTTGAATCGCTCACCCTGGAAGATGTGCTCAACATCGTCGATTTGGAACAGCCGGAGGGGGTGATTGTGCAGTTTGGCGGCCAGACGCCCATCAACCTGACGGCTGGGCTGGCTGCGGCCGGGGTTCCCATTTGGGGCACCTCGCCCGACAGCATCGATCTGGCCGAGGATCGCGGCCGATTTGGCGAGCTGCTGCACAGGTTAGAGATCGATCATCCCGCCTGGGGCCTGGCCAACTCGATGGAAGAGGCGCTGGCGGTGGTGCACGAGATAGGGTATCCGGTTTTGGTACGGCCGTCTTTCGTGCTCGGTGGTCGGGCCATGGCCATCGCCTACGACGATGACTCCCTACGCACCTTCCTGGCCGAAGCTGCCCTTGTTTCCCCTGGCAATCCGGTACTCATCGACCAGTTCATCGAGGATGCGTTTGAGGTGGATGTAGACGCGGTGGCCGACGGTGAGCGGGTGGTGATGGCCGGGGTGATGCAGCATATCGAAGAAGCGGGCATCCATTCTGGGGACAGCGCCTGCGTGCTGCCGCCGTACAAAATCAGCCTCTACCACCTGAGCATCATTCAGGATTACACCGAGAAGCTGGGACTGGCGCTCAACGTGCGTGGTTTGATGAACGTCCAGTTTGCCATCAAGGATGATGTGGTCTATGTGATTGAGGTCAATCCACGCGCCAGCCGGACGGTGCCGTTTGTGAGCAAAGCAACCGGTCTGCCCATCGCCCGCATCGCCGCCCAGGTGCAGGCGGGCAAGCTGCTGACGGAGCTAAACTTTACCCAAATGCCGGCCATCGACGGCTTTTTTATCAAAGAAGCAGTGCTGCCGTTTAACAAGCTGCCGGGGGCTGATACCCGGCTGGGGCCAGAAATGCGCAGCACGGGGGAGGTAATGGGGCACGCCGCCCAGTTTGGTCACGCTTTTGCCAAGTCGCAGCTGGCGGTGGGCACGCCGCTGCCGCTCAACGGCGCGGCACTCATCACGGTCAATGATTACGACAAATCGACGGCGTTAAAAATTGCGCGGGATTTACACAGGCTGGGGTTTGAACTGTATGCGACGGAGGGAACGGCAGTAACTCTACAACGGGCTAATTTGCCAGTCACGCTGGTGACAAAAGCGAGTGAGCCGGGCTTAAACACCGTCCGGCTCATCTCATCGGGTACGGTTCAGCTGATTATCAACACGCCTCTGGGACAGCGGGCGCACGAAGATCAGACAGCAATGCGGGCCGCCGCCATCCGCCACAACATCTTGCTCATTTCAACGATGTCGGCGGCGCAGGCGGCGGTGAGTGGGATCAAGGCATTGCGTAAGAAGGAGCTTCGGGTGCGCAGCTTACAGCAGCATCACGCGGTTTCGGTTTCGCCGTCGCTCCATTCGTGAACCACCACCATGCTGAAAATGTCCGACTCGGTGATGATGCCTGCCAGTTTGCCATCTTTCCCCACGACGGGCAGGCCGCTCACGCGATGCTCCAGCATGGTGCGGGCGGCATCCCCAATGGTAGCCTCAGGGGCGATGGTCATGGGAGTGGGGGTCATAATCTTGCCAATAGTCAGGCTGGAGAGCAGGTAGTTTAGCTCCCAAATGCTCAACGAGGTTGCTGGAGACGGCTGCGCTCCGCGAACATCGCCCAGCGTCACAATGCCAACCAGAACGCCTTTGTCATCAACTACCGGCAGGCGACGAATTTCTTCATCCATCATAATTTGATGCGCCTGGGGCAGGGAGGTATCTGGCTTAACGGTGATTACATTCTGGGTCATCCAGTCGCTAACAAACTCTTTTTTCATAGGTACAGCTCCTATACGCACATTACCAGCGTGACATTAGATTAACAAGAGCTTGCCGTCAGGTTTTTTAGCAGAATCTCTTGTTCGCATGGTACCGTAACCAGTAGGAAACAACGCAGTAACAAAAGTCACCAGTTATGAATGACAACTGCAACGGCCGTATAATGATTCAATTTTGCAAGAAAAAAGGTTTTTTTGCGACAATTTGCCTAAAAGGAGAGACGCCATGCGGGGAGCACGGCGTCTGGAGCAGAATAAGCTTAAATTAAGCGTGAAGAAGTTAACTTAGACGATAGGGTGAATTTCTTACGAACCATCTGACAATTAAAAAGAGTGACAGATAGGGTAGCGCCGCATAAAAATGAAGCTTTATCCTGAGCATCACGCAACCTTGGGAGAGGAGGTTGTGCGGCGCTACCTTACTTTTTAACTTTATCTTTGTTTACTTACAACATGGGTTACGCCAAGCCGTGATACGCTAATACAAAACAGCACCTTGGTCAGAGGTGCTGTTTTGCAAAAGGAGAAAATCAGGAAAGGTAAAAATGTATCAATTGGTAATAGAAACATAATCAATTTTGCTTACGTAGAGGATTACGTTACCAAATAAGGCGGCAGCATTTGTTGCCACAACTAAAAAGGAGCGTACAGAATGGGTATTTTAGCGTGGATTGTCTTTGGGGCGTTGGCTGGCGGTGTGGCTGGCATGATTGCAGGCAGTAAACGGTCTGGCTGTTTGTATAACATTGTGATTGGGGTAGTCGGTGCGTTTGTGGGTGGCCTGATTATGCAGTTTGTCACGGGCGAATCGTTTAATTTTAACTTTAACTGGAGCAGCTTTATTGTGGCTGTAGTGGGTGCGGTGCTTTTGCTGGTGATTACAGGTGGGACGAAGCGGAAGTAGCTATTTTCTGCTGAAAAAGCTGGATAATGAGCAGGATGATGGTGTAGGAAACGGCCGTTATCCCCACCGCAATAATCAAATTTCCCACCAAAAACCCTTGCAGAAAGGAAATCACCTGTGCCTGCCACTGTGCCGTTACCGAGGCAGTAGCGGGCGCAGGGAACAAGTAATTCCCCAACCGGTAGCTCAAAGCCATCAGCGGTGTTGTCACAAACACATTCCACACCGCCAGCGAGACCAGCACTGTGGCCCGGTGCAGCCGGAACCAGCTGGCCAGCAGCAGCGCCAAAGCAAAGTTGAAGCCCGGCGTGGGCAGCAAGCTAATGAACGTGCCCACAGCAAAACCCAGCGCCTGATTGTGGGCTGAGGCCTCCGCCTTCAGCAGCGCTTCTGCCTTTTTCTTCACGGTTTGGAACCATTGGGAAAAGTGTATGTGGTTTGGGGACAAAACAACTTTTGTTTCCATGTTGGCAGTGTACCCTGTCTGCTTCGTGGGAAATGGACTGGAACTATACGCCAAACCCGTGTCTACCTGACGCTTGGCAGGGAAACGTAAACGGCTAACACCGCGCGGTGTTAGCCGTTTTACATTTGGGGATTTGACCTTCTTGACGAGCTGGATTGTCTATTGTACTTTTTGCGTGTCTCTGTACCAGTCCGCCGAGCCGTAAACGGCCCGGCTAGGTATGAAAGCTTCTTCGAGGCTATTTTTAGCCCCTGTGGGGCTTCCACAACTAGCCGGGGACTTCAGTCCCCGGCGATCAAGGCAACGCGGGAATTGTTTCAACCACGCTAAAATCCAGCTGCTCATTCTTCACAGCCACCGAAACATGATCGCCGTCGTGGATCTCGCCCTGGATGAGCTGGAGGGCCAGTGGATCGATGATTTGGCGCTGGATGACCCGTTTGAGCGGGCGCGCGCCGTAAGCCGGGTCATACCCTTCCTCGATGATGCGGTCGGTGGCGGCGGTGGTGAGGACGACCGAGATGCCGCGCCGGTCGAGCAGATCGCGCATCTGGTTGAGCTGAATTTGGGCGATTTCACGCAGCTCCTCTCGTGTGAGCCGATGGAACAGCACAATTTCATCGACTCTGTTTAAAAATTCGGGCCGGAAGTGGCTGCGCAGCGCCCCCATGACTCGGTCTTCCATGATCGCTTCGTCGCTGGTGTCCAGGATGTGCTGGCTGCCGATGTTGCTGGTCATGATGATGACCGTGTTGCGGAAATCGACCGTGCGGCCCTGGCCATCGGTGAGACGGCCATCATCCAGCACCTGCAATAAAACGTTAAACACCTCTGAATGCGCCTTCTCGATTTCATCGAACAGCACGACCGAATACGGCCGTCTCCTAACCATTTCCGTCAGCTGTCCCCCTTCGTCGTAGCCCACGTAGCCGGGCGGCGCGCCGAGGAGCCGGGCCACGGTGTGCCGCTCCTGGTATTCGCTCATGTCGATGCGCACCATGCTGCGCTCATCGTCAAACAGGAACTCCGCCAGGGCGCGGGCCAGCTCCGTTTTGCCCACGCCAGTTGGCCCCAGGAAGATGAAGCTGCCGATGGGGCGGTTGGGGTCTTGCAGCCCAGAGCGGCTGCGGCGTACGGCGGCGGCCACGGCGCGAATCGCTTCATCCTGGCCCACCACGCGGTCGTGCAGGCGATCTTCCATGTGGACGAGCTTCTCGATTTCGCCTTCCAGCAGCTTACTTACGGGGATGCCGGTCCATTTGGCCACAATCTGGGCAATCTCTTCTGCGCCGACCTCTTCCTTGAGCATGGCGCCTTCTTGCTGCATGGTGGCGAGCCTGTCGCTGGCCTGCTGGAGCGATTTTTCTAGTTCGTGGAGACGGCCGTATTGCAATTCTGCCGCCTTCTGGTAATCCATCGCCCGCTGCGCCTGCTCTATCTGCACATTCATCTGGTCGATTTGCTCTTTAATCGACTGGATGCGCTCAATCGCTTCTTTTTCCGCCTGCCAGCGGGCGGTGAGCTGGGTACTCTGCTCTTTCAGGTTGGCCAGCTCCTCTTCCAGCTTGCCCAACCGCTCCTTGCTCGCCTTGTCCTTTTCCTTTTTCAGCGCCTCACGCTCAATTTCCCGCTGCATGATCTCCCGGTCCACCACGTCCAGCACGGCGGGTTTGCTGTCGATTTCCATACGCAGGCGGCTGGCGGCTTCGTCCACCAGGTCGATGGCTTTGTCGGGCAGGAAGCGGTCGGTGATGTACCGGTTGCTCAGCGTGGCGGCGGCAATTGTAGCCCCGTCGGTGATGCGTACGCCGTGATGCACTTCGTACCGTTCCTTCAGGCCGCGCAAAATGGAGATGGTGTCCTCCACGCTCGGCTCGCCTACAAATACGGGCTGGAAGCGGCGCTCCAAGGCGGCATCTTTTTCGATATATTTGCGGAATTCGTTCAGGGTGGTGGCTCCGATAGCGTGCAGTTCACCCCGTGCCAGCAGCGGTTTGAGCATATTGCTGGCGTCCATGCTGCCTTCGGCGGCACCCGCGCCCACCAGGGTGTGCATCTCGTCGATGAAGAGAATGATCTCCCCTTCGGCTTCCTGAATCTCTTTGAGAACAGCTTTGAGCCGCTCTTCAAATTCACCGCGATATTTGGCTCCGGCAACCAAAGCGCCCAAATCCAGGGCGACCAGCCGCTTTTCCTTGAGCCCCAGGGGCACGTCGCCGCGCACGATGCGCTGGGCCAGCCCTTCGGCGATGGCGGTTTTGCCCACGCCGGGTTCGCCGATGAGCACGGGGTTGTTTTTGGTGCGACGGCTGAGAATCTGGATGACGCGCCGGATTTCTTCGTCGCGGCCAATGACGGGGTCTAGCTTGCCTTTGCGGGCTTCTTCGGTGAGGTTACGGCCGTATTTCACCAACGCCTCGTACTGCGCTTCCGGGTTCTGGCTGGTGACCCGCTGCGAACCGCGCACGGCCGCCAGCGCTTGCATGATAGCGTTGTAGTCGATGCCGTGCCGCGCCAGCAGGTCGCGCACGCCGCCCGCTTTGGGCTGGGCCATCGCCATCAGCAAGTGTTCGGTGGAGACGTAGTCGTCTTTCATGTTGTCGGCGATGTTTTGGGCTTCTTCAACGGTGCTGTTCAGGTTGCGGCTGGGGCCAACCTGGACGCTGCTGCCGGTGGCGCGGGGCAGTCGGCCAAGCGCTTGCTGCAGGCTGTTTTGCAGCAGGCTGGTGTCTGTGCCAATCCGCTTGAGCAGGGAAGGCACAACGCCGCCTTCCTGCGACACAAGTGCACTGAGCAAATGCTCCGGCTCAATTGCCGGATGGTTGTGGCCCTGGGCCAGATTTTGGGCCTCCAAAACAGCTTCCTGGGCTTTTTGGGTGAATTTGTCTAATCTCATGATTGCCTCCTCAGCGAACATGAAAAAGTAATTGGGTAATTTTGTTATTGAGTAACTGGCTGGCTTTCAATTACCCAATTACTCAATTACTCAATTACAAAACTGGCTTCATGTTTCTCGGAGTTTTTGTAATTTTTGGAACAGTTCTCTTTCTTCGTCGCTGAGGTTGGTGGGAAGCTGCACCGCCACGGAGGCGTAGAGGTTTCCACGTTCCTCTGGATTTTTTAGGTTGGGCATGCCCAAACCGCGCAGGCGGAACTGCTTGCCGTTGGCAGTCTCTGGCGGGATGGTGAGCTTGACAGTTTTGTCGATGGTGGAGATGTCAATCTGGCCGCCCAGGATAGCGGTGTAGAGATCAACGGGTACGGCCGTTTTTAAATCATCCTCATCCCGCTCAAACTGTTTGTCTGTCTGTACTTTGATGCTCAGGTAAAGATGCCCACCATCCTGCCCCTGGCCGCTCAGTCGGACACGGGAGCCTGTTCTAACCCCACGCGGAATTTTGGCTTCGATGGAACGGCCTGCGCTGCTGCCTGCTGCGCCTTCCCACTGAATATTGCGGCTGGTGCCATAAAACGCCTCCGCCAGCGAGATTTCGATCATGTGCTCTACGTCCCGGCTGCGGCGAATGGTTTGCGCTTGCTGCCCAAAACGATCGCCAAAATTGACGTTTTGCCCACCGGCCGTTCTGCCACCCATTTGTTGGCCAAACAGCGTCTCGAAAAAGTCGGAAAAGCCGCCGCTGCCGCCAAACATCTGCTCAAACTGCTCTGAATTAACGGTGCGAGCCTGCCCCCGCGCCTGCTGCGCCCCAAATCCCTGAGCGCCCCATTGGCTCCAAAAATCATCGGGGCGGCCGCCAGCTCGCTGGTACTGCTGCCACTGCGAGCCAAACTGGTCGTACATTTTCCGCTTTTCGGCGTCAGACAGCACTTCATTCGCTTCGTTGGCGTCTTTGAAGCGCTGCTCTGCTTGCGGATCATCCTTGTTTAAATCTGGATGATATTTGCGGGCCAGTTTGCGATAAGCTTTTTTGATCTCATCCTGACTGGCGGTTTTCGGCACGCCAAGGATGCTGTAATAATCTTTGTACTCCATTGGCCCTTCCTACTTGGGAGGGGGCGAGGCAGGTGGGTGGAGAGAACGTTGTTTTGTCTGGCGAGGATATGGGCCACCTGCCTCGCCCCTACGGTTTATTCAATTACATTTCCTGGAATTCGCCTTCAACGACGTCATCCGGGTTTTCCTGTCCGTGGCCATTGTCGGCTGTTCCGGCTGATTCAGCCTGGCTTTGGTACAGCTGCTGGCTCAGGGCATAGCTGGCTTGCTGAAGCTGCTCGGTCAGGTTTTTGATCTGGGTGCTGTCTTCGCTGGTTACGGCCGTTTTCAACTCCACAATCATCTGCTCAATCTGGCTCTTTTCAGCTTCGGCCACTTTGTCGCCCAGTTCGTTCAGGCTTTTTTCCGTGGCGTAAATCAACTGGTCTGCCTGGTTGCGTGCCTGAATCAGGTCGCGCAGCTTGTTGTCTTCCGCCTCGTGCTGTTTGGCGGCGTTGACCATGTTTTCCACTTCGGATTCAGACAGATTGGTCGAAGCGGTGATTTTGATCTTTTGCTCCTTGCCAGTTGCCTTGTCTTTCGCGGTGACGTCCAGAATACCGTTGGCGTCAATGTCGAATGTTACCTCAATTTGCGGCAAACCGCGCGGCGCCGGGGGAATCCCGTCCAGACGGAACATGCCGAGGGTTTTGTTGTCCTTGGACATCGGTCGCTCACCCTGCAAGACGTGGACGTCAACGGCCGTTTGGCTATCTTCGGCCGTACTGAACACCTCTGTCTTGCGTGTGGGAATGGTGGTGTTGCGCGGAATCAGCGGGGTCATCACGCCACCCAGCGTTTCCAGACCCAGGCTCAGCGGCGTCACGTCCAGCAGCAGCACGTCTTTGACGTCCCCAGCCAGCACACCACCCTGAATCGCCGCGCCCAAAGCAACCACCTCATCAGGATTGACGCTCTTGTTCGGCGCTTTGTTGGTCAGGCTTTGCACCAGTTCCTGAATCATTGGCATCCGGGTAGAACCACCGACCAGCACGACTTCATCCATCTCTTTGGCAGAAAGGCCCGCATCTTGCAGCGCTTTCTCAAATGGCTCGCGGCAGCGCTGGACCAAATCTTCTGTCAGCTGCTCAAAGCGGGCGCGGGTTAGCGTCATCTGCAAATGTTTTGGCCCATTGGCATCGGCGGTGATGAAGGGCAGGTTCAGCTCGGTTTGCATCAGGGAAGAGAGCTCGATTTTAGCTTTTTCGGCCGCTTCGCGCAGGCGTTGCAGCGCCTGACGGTCCTGACTCAGATCGATGCCCTGGTCTTTTTTGAACTCGTCAATCATCCAGAGCACAATGCGCTCGTCCCAATCATCGCCACCCAGGTGGGTGTCGCCATGCGTGGATTTCACCTCTACCACGCCATCCCCAACTTCCAGCACGGAGACGTCGAAGGTGCCGCCACCCAGGTCAAACACCAGAATGGTCTGATCGTTTTTCTTGTCGAGGCCGTAAGCCAGAGCTGCGGCGGTTGGTTCGTTTATGATGCGCAGCACTTCCAGGCCAGCAATTTTACCGGCATCTTTGGTCGCTTGCCGCTGGCTGTCGTTAAAGTAAGCGGGCACGGTGATGACGGCTTGGGTTATGGTGGTGCCCAGGTACGCTTCGGCATCTCGCTTCAGTTTTTGCAGGATGAAGGCGGAGATTTCTTGCGGTGAATACGTTTTATCCACCACAGGGACGCTCACGCGGGCGTCTTGCTGTGGTCCAGCCACAATTTCGTAAGGCACCATGCCCTGGGTGCGCCGGGTTTCTTCAGCGTCGAAGCGGCGACCTATTAACCGCTTGACAGAGTAGATGGTGTTGTCTGGGTTGACAACGGCTTGCCGCTTGGCGGTCTGGCCGACAAGGCGCTCTCCTTTTTTGTTGAAGGCAACGATAGACGGGGTGGTGTTACTGCCTTCGGCTGATGGAATAACGACCGCGTCGCCCCCTTCCATGACGGTGACAACTGAGTTGGTTGTGCCTAAATCGATTCCAATAATTTTGCTCATGTTTATGCTCCTCTCAATCAAAATTACGCAAAAGTTCGCAAAATTGCGATTTTTACGCAAATAATTTTTTATGTTAAACCTGCGTCATATTGTGCGTAATTTGCATATGATTTGTGTAAGACGGCCGTTAGAGAATCATATGCATCCAGCTGTGTTGTTCCATAAAAAAGGCGCTGGATTTATCTATCCAGCGCCTGCACATTTAACCGGCTGAGGCGTTTTGGGCGTTATCCTTCAAGGACGGTGGTTCCGTTGCCGGATTTGACGGCAATTCGTTTTGGCTTGACGGCTTCTGCCTTGGGAATGTGCAGGGTCAGCACACCGTTTTCATAGGTAGCCTCAACGTTGTCGGACTCAACCGGTACCGGCAGGCTGATGCTGCGCATGAAACTGCCGAAGCGTCGTTCCCGCAGATGCACTTTTTCCTCTTCTCTGGTCTCGTCAGACTGAGTTTCCCCTTTAATGGTGAGGACGTTGTCGGTGATGGTAATGTCTAAATCATCGGGGCTCATGCCAGGAACGGCCGCTTTCACGGTAAAGGCTGCGTCGGCTTCGGTCACGTCCAGCGGGAAGCCCCACACGGAACTGCGTTCCCATTTACTTACCGGCGCATTGAAGGCATCTTCGAACAGCCGGTCAATCTCGCCGCGCATTCTGGCCATTTCACCAAATGGGTTCCAACGGATCATTGTGTTCATGTTATACCTCCTAAAACAGAATAGTTTGAACTTCAACAGTGCCAAGCTGCTCTCTAAATCTTTGGCTCGGCTCGTTGTTAATTATTGATTTGTTGTATAAGAAAAAGATAAAAAATTCGTAAAAAATGTGTATACGCAATCAATTTTTCTGCAAAAAAAGCCGCGGCGTGAAATCATCACGCCGCGGCTTAATAGGGTGGGTGCAGGTCTGGTCTGCTACTCTTGGGCAAACTTTTCTTTGCTAACTTTCTCTTTTTTTGCACCCCACAGAATGCTGATGCCGAGCAGAATGAGGGCCAGGGGCCATAGTTTACCAACCCAGGCCAGAGCGGTTAACAGTGCGCCACCGAAGAGAACGGCCGTTCCCACAAAAGCAATGATACCGCCGGGAATAAGCGCCCACCAATGGGTTTCTTTGGCAAAAACGGCCGTTACCAGCGTAATCAGCCCAAAGCCCAGACCGAGGAAAATGAGGAATACCCCACCTTCATTGTCGCCCTGCCAGATTGCGAACGGGCCAGAGATAGCATAAATGCCCCAGCCAACGCCGCTCAAAATGCCGCCTGGAATCAGTAGCCCTTCGTTGCGGGTTAAGATGCCCCAGACCAGGAACAAAGCGCCCAGCCCCGGCACAATCAACAAACCGATATTTTCTGGCAAATCAAACGTGACAAACTGCGCGATCAAAGCGATTAAACCAATCGCGATCAGAATCAAACCACCCGTGAAATCTTTTTTTTGCGTTTCCATTAGTTTAGTTTCCTCCAAAACGTACAACTGTTTGGCTCATGCTTAACAAATATGCCATCAGTAGAGTGGTGCGAGGCACTGGCCGCAGGCGTTTCAATTGGTTGGAACCGTTTGGCTAGTGCCTTGCACCTGAGTAATTACCAGCAGTATATAAAAAGCGTGGCCTGGTTTGATGTGCCGGAAGTCATAGGCAGGTCATGTTCCCATTATGACCTTACAAACGAAAACCCTGCCAGCGTCATGCTCTGGCAGGGTTTTGATTTTGTGAATCTGTTTTTTGTTTACGTGTTTCCCCCTCCCGAAGGGAGGGGGTTAGGGGGAGGGCAAATATGCAAGTTATTTCATCCGCATTCCTTAACAGCCTAGCTCAACGTTGAAGCAGAAATCAATGCCCGGCTCAAAGTCCAGAATGGCATCAATGCCGTTGTTGCCGTTGATGAAGTCCGCGCCCGCGCCGCCGATGAAGGTGTCGTTGCCGAACAGGCCGATGAGCAGGTCGTCGCCACCATAGCCGAAGATGGTGTCATCGCTAAACCCGCCCGTGATAATCTCGCCCTTGTCCGTGCCGTGAACTTCGTAACAGGTGTCGCGGCTTAGGCCCTGAGCCTTGCCCCAGCGCCCGGCATGGAAATGCATCTTGTTGTAACCAGCATCCCCAATGGAGACCGTGATAGCTGGCCCTGTGAACGGGCTCCCTTCCAGCGCCAGCACGTAGCAGCCATCAGGGTTAATCGTGCCGGCGAAGGAGAATTGAGCCACGATTGGGTCGTGGTCTGTGTAGCGCAAATCGGTGTCCAACTCGGCATTGCCATGCACCACATCTACGCCGCTGAGGTTGGCCAATAGATTGGCGCTGACCAAAATGTGGTCCAGCGCCTGCAAGTTGCCCTCAAACTGATAGGTGTATCGCTCAGTTGCAGGCAGCGTGTTGATTAGATTGTGCAGTTCATTGCCCGCCAATGTTTGCAGGGGAGCAGAAAATTGGAAGTCGTTGAAATCTCCCAGCACAACGACGTTGGCCTGGGGATCGAGAGCCAGAATCTCCTGCACAAAGCTGTTCACCACGGCGGCTTGCTGCAAACGCTGCGCCTCGGAAGGGAGCTGCGGCGGCTGCACCCGACCAAAGAGGGGATCGTCCCCGCCTTTGGAATTGAAGTGATTGACCACGACAATGATTTTCTGATCGCCAAAGATGAATTCGCCGACCAGCGGCTTGCGACTGGCGTCCCAGGCGGAGTTAGTGGGGTCGATGCGGCCGGGGCTGGCGCTGAGCTCGACGCCCGTGGTTCCCAGGGAAACCGTAGCGCTGGTGGTGGCATCTCCCCCGGCGCGGTCTACAAAGGAAACCTGATCTAGCCGGAAAAGAAAGCCAACCCGAATGTTGCCACCGGGCGCTCCGCCGTCTGCTTGATCTAGCGGGGCGATGTCGCGGTATTCGTAGAGTGGGCCACCGGCAGCTTGAATGGCGGTGATGAGACGGCCGTATGTTTCACTCGCATCGGTCACGCCGTCGTCGGTGGCACCGCTGTTGTCCTGCACTTCCTGGAGGCCGAGGATGGTTGGCGTGTTCAGATTATGGACAATCTGGCTGGCCAGCGCATCGAACTTCGCCTGGCTGTCGCCGGGGCTGAGGTTCTCCACGTTGAAGGTGGCTACCGTCAGCGAATCGCCATCGTTGGAGAGCGTGGTGGTTTCGGCCGTAAAGCTGCTGTTCAGGGCGGGCAATGGCTCGAAGTTCAGGATTTTGAAGTTGCCGAAGCTGTAATCCATGACGCCAACGATGGGCGCGGTGAAGATGTCCCCGACGCTGGCGTCTGGCTCGTCGAGGATGATGGCGTCGTCGATCATGATCCGTTCCGGGTTGAAGTCATCTGGCCCGATGACCACGCCGCCACGGGCTGAGAGCCCGGTAGCATTGGCCCCCAGATCGCCCACCACAACAATCTCGCCAAATCGGGTGCCGCCTACCACCAGGGCATCGTTCACCTGCACCAGCATGGATTCGACGCTTTCGTAGAAGTCGATGCCGTCAGTTTCAGGATCGAAGGTGGGGGTGAGGTTGACGTCGCCAGAGGAGTCGTCGTCGATGATGGTGTTGGGGGGGATACGGCCGTTGCTCCCCAATACAACCGGTGCAGGCAGCGCATTTCCGCTGCTGGTGAGGGTGATTGTGGGATCCACAAGTTCGGTGATGGACAGGTTGCCTGAATCGAAACCGCCAGGGTAGAACTCCGTCACCAGACCAATCACCGTAACGGCATCCCCCACAGCCACACCGGGAGCAGCGCCGGTGAAGACGAGAATGGCGTCTGAAGTGGCCTCATTGCCGTCGCCAGCCGGGTCTTGCAGGTAGAAGCTGCTGCTGCGCACGACCGTGACGACGCCCTCGGTTTGCACCATCTGGTCAGTGTAGGGGGAAAGATGGGCGGTTCCCTGAATGGCCATGATGGTAACGGTTGGGGTTGTGTCTGGCAGGCACCCGGGGAAGGGTGTCCCATCCAGCTGCGTGCCGGGAGAGAAGAGCGCCCCACCCGAAGTAGCCGCGCTGCCGTGCTTGACAAAGGGACCGCTGATGTCGGGATTGCGGGTGAGGGATTGGTCATCCCCACCTTCGCTGCCGTAGACAACTTCCAGGGTGCTGGCGGATGTGTCTGTGAGGATGATGGTGTCACCGGTGTTGTTGAGGCTGAGCGTGCCGGTGGAGGCGGTTTGGACAACAGCCCCGCCAAAACTGCCTGTGGGATTGCCGCCGCCGAAGAGTACGGCCGTACAGCCAGCTGGAATCACAGAGCCGCCAGGGAAGGTGTGGCGCACCTGAACCGCATCGGACAGCGTCCAGCCGCTGATGTCCAGATCGGCCCCGCTGACGTTAACAATTTCGATGAATTCGTCATCGCCGCTGTGTCGAATGCCGTCGCCGTTGGCATCGCCGGGCAGGTCGTTGGCCGGATCGGCCAGAAATTCGTTGATGACGACGCTGCTGAGGCTGAGGCTGGCGGTGCTGAAGCTAAAGCTCACGTCGGCAGCCATGTTGTCTGGTGGATCGTCACTGTCATTGTCTGTGACCTGGGCGGCAAAGATGGTGACGGTGCAGCTTTCGCTGTTGGCAAACGGAACGTCTGGGGTGAGGGTGTAGCTGAGGGGGCCGCTGGTGGAAACGGCCGTATGTCCCCCACTCACCGTACAAACAATTTCAAACCAGCTGCCACCCACCGTGACATCTTCGCTGAAGTTGATGGTGATGGTGGTGTCTACCGCCACACCGGCCGTCCCGTTTGCCGGAATTGTGCTGGCGACGCTGGGGGCTGCATCCCCATCCAGCGGCTCGAAGCTGCCAGCCGGGAAGGGGACGGCGGCGGTGGCGTTGCTCGTTTCATTGTCCAGGGCGTTGATGCCGCTGAACTGCCAGTTGGCCAGATTGAAGAGGGCGCCATCGGCTTCCGTGCCGGAGATGCGGTACGCCCAGCCATCCATATATTCCCACGGCTGGCCGGTACCAGACAGGTTGATGTCGCCGAAGGTGTCGATGACTGCGCCGTTCTGGAACAGCTCAATGGCGTCGTCGCCGTTGATATTGGCGGTGCTGCTGACATAGGTGGGGGCAAAGCCAAAGAAAGTGGTGAACTCCACCGATTCTGAGGCGACGTAAATAAACTGCCCGGCAGTGGCCGAAACGGCTGGAAAGGTGAATTCCTGTCCATCGGTGCCGCCGCCATTGTTGGCCGAACCGATGCCGTAAATGCTCAGGTCAGGAATGTCGTTGATGACATACAGCTCAACTGCTTTGGGGGTGCCGCCGGAGAGAGGGCCATCGATGACGCCGGTAAGGAGCAAATCGGTAGCGATGGCTCGGCTGGGCGCTGCCGTGCTGATCAACAGGATAAACACAGCGGCCAGGATAAATAGATAATGCTTGAAAGTTCTCAATGCTTCCTCCATGATGATGTGCCGGGGAGGCACGTTTGGTGTGGGCATCCCTGAAAGCCAGTGCAAACGATAGTATTTACGAGTGCCGATTATGAATTTACGATTGCCCCCACTCGGGGATGCGATAGGTAAAAGCCACGATCTGCCGCATAAAGGCTATCATTACTGGATCAAAAAACGGTCTCGGGCGACTCTGTTTAGAGGTGCCTGAAAAGGTTGATTTGGTTTTGCTTACAAAAAGGGATTGCCACAAAAACAGAC
The DNA here is from genome assembly GCA_041748655.1 of Promineifilaceae bacterium (SeqCode). GTDB lineage: Bacteria > Chloroflexota > Anaerolineae > Promineifilales > Promineifilaceae > Leptofilum. The sequence continues at coordinate 45,557 of JBGTCV010000006.1, forward strand.
AATCAGAAACGGACGCCCCAATGATAAAAAATAGGCTGGAAAAATGCAAGATATTTTTGCAAAAAGGGTGTGTTTGAGCAAAACGGCCGTTCTTGTTAGACTTATGCTCTTATCAAATTGACAGGACAGTGATGTGAAAATAGCAGTTATCTCAGATATTCATGGAAACTTACCCGCTCTGGAAGCCGTGACGGCAGACATTGAGCGGTGGCAGCCAGATTACGTGGTGGTAGATGGTGATATTGTTAACCGGGGACCGCTTTCGCGTGAAACTTTGGAATGGGTTTTGGCTCGCCAGCAAAGCGACGGCTGGCAGTTGGTGCGTGGTAATCACGAAGATTATATATTGGAGTGCGCCGTATCCAATGGGTGCTTAACTGGCTTAAAGTATGAAGTGCAAAAGTTTGCCTATTGGGCCTACCGCCAGGTGGTGGACTATGTGCCCATTCTTGCCAACATACCAGAACAATTCTCGGTTTGTGCGCCCGATGGCATGGAGCTGCGGGCGGTGCATGGCTCCATGCGGGATAATCGGGATGGGGTGTACCCTAAAACCAGCGATAGGGAACTGCGGGAGCAGATTGCGCCAGCGCCGAAAATTTTTGTTACCGGGCATACGCATCAACCCCTTATTCGGCAGATTGATGGGACAACGGTGGTAAATGTTGGTTCAGTAGGCGCTTCTTTTGATGGGGATCGGCAGCTGAGTTACGGCCGTTTCACCTGGACCAGCCGCACGGGTTGGGACGCAGACATTGTGCGGCTGCCGTATGATTTTGCCCGCGTCGAGCAAGATTATGAAACGTCTGGCTTTTTGGAAGAGGCTGGCCCATTGGCGCAGCTGATGCTGGTGGAGCTGCGCCGGGCGGGCGGGCTGGTTTATCGCTGGGCCAGCCGCTATGAAAAAGCGGTGCTGGCGGGTGAAATTAGCTTGGAAACAAGCGTACGGGCGGTGCTGGGGGATGAAGATTTACGGCCGTTTCTCGGTGCGCCCGGCTGGAGCAGCAGTTGATCTGTCTGGCTTGTGAAGTTCTGTGCCCCAGTATTGTTGCAGGGTTCGCGTGGCTTGTTCAATTATGAGCTGCCTTAATTCGGGCGGGGTGAGCACTTCAACAGCCGTTCCTAACCCCAGCAGCTGGCGGCAAGCTGTTTCCAGGGAGTCAAAGGTCAGCTCAATGGTCGCGTAACCAGCGGCGCCTTCCTCCTGCGGGGCAGCCAGCAGCGAAGCGACAATGCCCTCGCCAAACAACAGCGCCAACAGAGGGCCGCTGCCGGGCGGCACGCGCAAGGCCACGGTAAGCCGGTCCTGACGCGCCTCGAACCGATCGCGCCAGGTTTGCCAGTAAGCGGCCAAATTGAAACCTTTCGGGCGTTCAAAACTGCTGCCGGTTAGCGCCGCCTCCATGATGCGTGAGACCCGATACGCCTGCACTTTACCGCCATAAATCGCACCCACCATATACCAAACGCTGGCCTTGGCTACCAGGCCATAAGGGTCAACCAGCCGCTTTACCCACTGCCCATCCCCCCGACGATAATTCATGCGCAGCCGCTTGTTTTCCCAAACGGCCGTTTGCACCAGCGGCAAAAATGGCACATCTTCCTCTGGCTGGAACCAGGCGGCAGGGTCCAGGTGCAGCCGCTGCTGCACAAAGGCGGCATCCTGCTGAAATGGCGCAGGCAGCGAAGCCATCAGCTTGAGCATGGCCCCTTCAGACGCTTTGTCTGCGCCCAAATCGGCCAGCAGGCCGGGTACGGTAAACATGAACAGCGCCTGGACCTCTTTTTCGTTTAGCCCGGTGAGGTTAGTGCGATAGCTTTCCATGAGCATACAGCCGCCGTTGGGCCCGCGTTCGGCGTAAACGGGCACGCCTGCGCCGCTCAGGGCGTCCAAATCCCGGTAAATGGTGCGGGGTGAGACTTCCAGCCGCGTGGCCAGGTCGTCGGCGGTCATACGGCCGTTTGTTTGCAGCAGCATCAAAAGGGAAATCAATCGATCAGCGCGCATGGGGCAAGTGTCTTGCATCTTTGGGAGGGTGTCAAGGGGGGAACGGCCGTTAAACTGCTCTTAACAAACCCTTATTGCCATCTTAACGCCCTGTTGATTCCCACTTAATGCCAGCCTGTTAATCTGGCCAAAAAAGTGGTGCGAGGCACTGGCCAAACGGTTCCAACCAATTGAAACTCCTGCGGCCAGTGCCTTGCACCTGAGAACAAAAGGAAACCGTATGCATATTTTAGTGACAAATGATGACGGCGTAACGGCCCCTGGTTTAATGGCGTTGGCTCAGGCAATGCGCCAGTTTGGCAAAGTGAGCATTGTGGCCCCGGACCACGACTGGTCTGGTGGCGGGCATGTGAAAACGCTCAACCGGCCGCTGCGCGTGCGCCGCATCAAGCTGGCAGATGGCAGCGAAGCCCTCACCAGCGATGGCGCACCGTCTGACTGTGTGGCCCTGGCGTTGATGGGCTTGCTAAAGGACAAAGTGGATTTTGTGGTCTCTGGCGTCAACACGTCGGCCAATTTGGGGCATGATGTCACTTATTCTGGGACGGTAACGGCCGTTATGGAAGGCATTATCTGGGGGGTGCCTGGCGTGGCTGTGTCGCTAGACGGCCGTTCCACCAGTTCGCTGGAGCTAGATTACAGCCTGGCTGTTGAGGTTGCCAGCACTGTGGTGCGCACCGTCCTGAAACATACCCTGCCTAAGGGCGCTTTTCTGAATGTGAATGTGCCCTACGTTCCCAAAGAGCAGTTCAAAGGAATCTGCCTGACGCGGCAGGGGCTGCGCGTTTACCGGGATCGGCTGGACAAGCGTACCGATCCACGCGGCAACGATTATTACTGGATTGGCGGCGATCGGCCAACGGGTGTGCCGCACGAAGGCACCGATGTGGGCGCCCTGTTTGCCGGGTATGCCTCTGTCACACCGCTGGAGCTGGATTTAACCGCTTTTCACGCCATGCCCCTGCTGGAAGAGTGGCTTTGGTCTCAAAACGAAGTAGCGGTGGCTGTTGCAGTTTAAGAAAATAATCAGGTAGTTGTCATTCTGAACGAAGTGAAGAATCCCGCAAGGACCCCATGGCAAGAACCTTACCCACACCAAAGTTTCACTGGCTATCAAGCGGGCGGGATGCTTCGGAGGATGCTTCGGTAGCCTCAGCACAGGCTCTCAGCATGACAAGTTTATTACCCGAATTAATTTTTACTCCACAAGTGCCACCGCTGGAAATAGAGGCTAACTTTCCGGTAGCAGAGGCAGTTGTGGCCTAAACCTGGCTGTGGATGATAGCGCCTACCCCTCCAGCGCGCCCAGTACGGTGGGCAGCAGCTGCATCTTACGAGACACAACCCCATCTGCATTGAGCGTGCCGTCCTCGCGGCGGGGATAGGGCAGCCCTTCCAGGGCGGGCACGTCGTTGGTCAGCAGCAGACGGCTGCCGCGCCGCACCACGTCTGTCACCATCAGCATGGCGAAATCCAGTCCGTTGCTGTCGCGTAATTTCACCAGCGCTTTGTCCAGAGCCGTCATATACTCAGCCAGCTGGCTGCGGTTGGTCACTTCCACCTGAGAAACGCCAAATTTTAGCCCGCCCGCTTCGTATACTTTGAAATCTGCCTGGACGATCTCATCCGGGGTGCGAGAAGCCAGACCGGCACCGGCTTGCAGCACCTGTTCGCCAAAGGATTGCACCGTTTCACCCGCCAGGGGAGATTCGCCGACTTTGGCCCAGCGCAGCAGCCGTTCGGCCGCTTCGCGGTCCCGGTGGGTGGTGGTGGGTGAGTTGAGGATGAGCGTATCGGACACTATGCCTGCCAGAAGGAGCCCCGCCAGGGCTGGCGGAGCGCTTAGCCCGGCTTCGTTGATGCGTTCGCTGACGAGGGTGCAGGTGCTGCCTACCACATCGATGGTGAAGCGGATGGGGGTGCGCGTCGGCGCGTTGCCCAGCCGGTGATGGTCCAGCACTTCGATGAGGTCGGCCTCGTCTAATGCGCCCAATGCCTGACCGATTTCGTTGTGATCCACCAGGATGAGCCGGTAGCGAGGCGGGTTTAGCGCATCACGCTGGCGACAAATGCCCATGTAGTGGCCCTGGTCATCCACCACCCAGAATTCGGTGCGTTCTTCATGTAAAATGCGGGGCACGACATCCCGAATGCGGGTGCTGGCCCCAAACCGGGGTACGTCGGTGTCGCACGCTTCGGAACACGGCCGTTCCATAATTTCAGCAATGCGCATCTCTTCCCGCCGGGGGTGTGCCCCCACGGACTCCTTCAAAAAGCGGAACAAACTGAGCACAGTTACCAGACCATACGGCGTGCCGTCTTCGTTGACAACCGGGGCAATGCCGCCGGTGCGGTTGGCCACAGCCCACACGTCGCGCAGGGGGCGGTCTGGGGTGGTGGTGTTGAAGCGATGGACTACGTTTTCAAACCGGGGGGAAGCGTCTGGCAGCAGGATGGGTGGCTCCAATTTGAGCCGTTCCAGTACCCAGGAAGTCTGGGGATTCAGGTGGCCGGCCCGTGCCGCAACGGCATCCTCTTCTTCCTGGTTTTGCAGCAGCCAGGCGTAGCCCATTGCCGAGGCAATCGAGTCGGTGTCTGGGTTGATATGTCCGATAACGTAGGTTCCGCTTGTTTTTTTAGCCATAAAAATCTTTTCTCAAGTTGAATGATATAAATCGGTTGGGCTCGATTGGGTGGGTGCGTAACTAGGTTGAGTAGTTCAGGTGCGGTGAGTCCAGCTGTGGTTGACCAGCGGGATTATAGGGATGTTTCCTGTCGAACTCCCTTTCATCTTTTTATGAAAACAGATCTGACAGGATTTAGCGTTTTGTCACTTGAAAGTCAGTGCATAATCTTATACGATCTCCCTGTTAGCAGTTTTGTATTGTAACAGACGCAGCGACTTGTTTTCTCTGAAAAGATGCGTTTCTTTTTGTAGAATAGGAGGCATCTCATGTTTAAGCGTATTGGTATTTTACTGGCCACTTTTTTGCTGGCAACGGCCGTTTTTAGTGCGGTTGTTTGGGCAGAAACGGCCGTACCCACCGACAACACTTCTCTCTATCTGCCCTTTGTCTCATCACCAGCCAAACCAGCCGAAATTCTCAGCTTTACGGCCAATGTTGCCATTGCCGACCCTGGCGAAACTATCACCCTGAGCTGGGAGACCCGCCACGCCACAACCGTTACATTGTACCATCTGGTGGGCGGGGTGTTCGGCTCCTTTTGGAATGTGCCGCCCACGGGTGAAATGGCCTACACCATCAGCAGCGGCAGCCGAAATTACGAGACCTTTGCTCTTTTTGCAGACAATGATGATTTCCCTTTTGATTCGGCATCGTTGACACTGCCTTTGACCTGCCCATTCACCTGGTTCTTTGCCCCAGCGCCAGGCGTTTGCCCGCAGGAAGCGGCGCAGATTTCGGCTTCGGCAGAGCAGCAGTTTGAGCGCGGCTTCATGATTTGGGTGGGTGAAGAAGACCGCATCTACGTGCTGTTTGACGACACAATGTACACCGACGGCTGGAACGCCTTTGAGGATATATGGCAAGAAGGCGATCCGGTCGAAGATCCTTCGCTTGTGCCGCCACCGGATCTATATCAGCCACAGCGCGGCTTTGGCCTGGTATGGCGCGAGCAGCCCAACATTCGGGAGCGTTTGGGCTGGGCATTGTCTCCTGAGAGTGGGGGGGAAACGGCCGTTCAGCGCACATCCTACTACAAATACAACCACATCTACCTGAAGGCGCTGGACAACAACGTCTGGCACTTATTGCCAGAGCGGAGCGACTGGGAAAAATTTGTGCCGGATGCGCTGTTTGTGACAATCGGCACCTGATCGCCATGTCATTTGTCATTGGTGTAAAATAGTCTGCTTCCCATACTTGTGCGGGAACAACTCAGAGGCCCGCAAAATAAGTTTGAAAATAAGTTCGGAGGTAAGCAGATGGATATGCAGCAAGCAAATACGGCCGTTCGGATTGCCTGGAAGATGTCGTTGATTTCAATTGGGGTGACCGGTTTTTTGACTCTGGTCTATGCCAGCGGTGGCAGTTTGGCCAACGTGGATTGGTGGAACTGGGTGGACATGGTTCTGATGCTGGCCCTGACCTACGGTGTTTATAAAAAGCATCGCGCCAGTGCCGTAACCCTGTTTGTCTACTACGTGGTGGGCAAAATTTACATCTGGATTTTTTCCGGGGCGATTATTGGTTTGCCCATTGCGGCCGTTTTTGCCTACTTCTTCTTTAGGGGCATTCAGGGCGTGTTTGCCTATCATCGGTTAAAGGACGGGATGGCAGAGGAAACGGCCGTTCATTACTCCGTCTAGTCCAGAAAGATTGTAGCGATGTCACAGATTTAAAAGCCGCACCTGTAACAAATTTCACATAGTTGCCAATCTGGTGGACTTTGTTACACTGTATTTGGCTCCCCCCCGAGAGATACCCTGTAAGCGCCTGCTTGCGGGGTATCTCATTTTTTTTGCCAGTTAGGCGGCCAAAACTTCCTGCATGACCCGTAAATGATCCAGTTCATGATCCGCAATCAGATGGCACACTTCCTCGATGTTCATAATGCGCAGGCTGCCGTGCCGCCCTTGCCTGGCCCAATCCTCTTCCTGAAGCGTGTCGATAAAACTGAGAAGGTTGATATAATTTTGCCTGAATTCGGTCAGGAGTTCGTCGGGGCTTTTTTCGGCCGTTTTTTGAATGGCGCGATTGTTCCAACGTGCCAGATCGAAGTCTGGCGGGATGGGGTCTTTACCTTGCTGCCACTGCATCATCATCCTGGTCATGCCTCGTTCTGAGTCCACCAGATGGCGTAAAATATCGGTGATGGTCCAGGTGGTTTCTTCGTGGTAAACGGCCGTTTTCCAATCTACCTCTTCTAGCCCATCAAAAAATGCCATCAATTTTGCCCGCGCCTCATTCAGCTTGATTGCCAGCGCCACATTTTTTCTGTCACTCATTTTATTGCTCCTTATTCTTGGTATGATTTTTGCCAACCCTACATCTACCCTCCCCCTAACCCCCTCCCAAAGGGAGGGGGAAACCCGTAAGTTACTAAATTTTCGTTCCTATGTCACCATATTTTCCGCCAAACTGTACCGTTCGTACAGCTTTTTCGTCATCACCAGCCGCAGGCGGTGCATTGCTTCGTGAATGTCGCTAAAGCGGGTGTAGATCGGCGCGATGCCCAGCCGAATGTTGTCTGGTTTGCGGAAATCGGGAATCACCTTCATCTCGTTGATGAGCGCCTGGCTGATGCGCCAGCCGTCTGGGTGGCCCAGCGAGACGTGTGAACCACGTACGGCCGTATCCGCCGGTGAATTCAAACGAAAACCCAGCGGCTCCAGCCAAATCCGCCACAAATCAACCAGGTAGCTGCTCTGCTGCACCGATTTGGCCCGCAGTGCCGTCATGCCCGCCGCCAGCAGAAGATCGACGCCCGGTTCGATGAGGGCCGTAGACAAAACGGGCGGCGTGCCGGTGAGAAAGTGGCGCAGCCCGGCGTCTCGCTGGTAATCCAGAGCAAACTCAAACATCGCTTCATGCCCCATCCAGCCGGTAATGGGATTGGTCAGCCTGGCCTGCCAGTCCCGCTGAACGTACAAAAAGGCGGGCGAACCGGGGCCGCCGTTCAAATATTTATAGGTGCAGCCCACAGCCAATGGCACATTGGCACCGTTCAGATCGGCCAGCACAGCGCCAGCGGAGTGGCTCATGTCCCACAGCATCAGCGCCCCGGCGCTGTGGGCCAGTTCGGTGATAGCGGTCATATCGTACGTGTAGCTGCTCTTGAAAACGGTGTGGCTGAGCGCCACCAGCGCCGTATCTTCGTCGATGGCTTCGGCCAGGGCATCTACCGGGCCGTGGATGCCGTCTGAGGGAATGATGTGCAGCTGTAACGGCCGTCCTGCCAGCCGGGCCACCCCCTGCAAAATGTACAAATCAGAGGGAAAGTTGAGGTCGTCGGTGATGATTTTGGAACGGCCGTTGTGGTAATTTACCGCCGCCAACGCCAGCTTGAACAAGTTGATCGACGTCGAATCGGCCACAATGACCTCATCGGCATCTGCGCCAATGAGCTGGCCAATTTTGCCGCCGATTTGGGCTTGCAGCTCAATCCAGCCCTCGTTCCAGCCCCGAATCAGCCGCTGGCCCCACTGCCGCTCGATCAAATCCTGCGCGTAGCTGCCATTTTTTTTGAGCAGCCGCCCCAGCGAATTGCCGTCCAGGTAAATCAAATCAGGATCATCAATGACAAACTGCTCACGAAAATGGGCCAGCGGGTCCTGGGCATCCAGTTGTTGGGCATAGGCTAAATCGGTGAAGTTAGGCATAGCGTCATCCTTGCGTGTTGTTCGACGGGGCTTTCTTTTTTAGCTTGGTCGTTTGCGGTCAGGCGAATCGGGCAAAATGGTATTTTAATCTTAACGCAAGATGCTGCTACCAACGAAAATGGGGCTGCCCAGCCTGCCGGGTGACGCCTGCCCAATTGGTCAGTACCCAAAACGGCCGTTCTGCGCCATACTACGGTTTCATTAGAACGTTTGCCACAGAATACACCGAGATTTTGAGTTTTTCTTCGGCTCTCTCGCCTCTCTTTTTCCTCTGTGGCTTTTTGGGAGGAATTTTATGGGTTTTCATGGTGGCGGCTGGTGGGCCTACATCTCACACGACGAAAAACAAGAGCGCCCGCTGATTACGCGGACGCTGCTTTTGCGCGTCTGGCAGTTTGCTAAACCGTACCGAATCAAAATCATACTTCTTTTGCTAACCATCTTGCTCATCACCGGCCTGTCGCTCGTGTCGCCGCTGCTGGTGCGCGCCCTCATAGACGATGCCATCCCCAACGGTGATTACCGCCTGCTCACCTGGCTGGCGGTGGGCATGGTCGCCATCCCCATCGTCAACGGGGGCATTGGCATCTTTCAGCGCAGTCTCAACTCTCAGGTTGGCGAGGGGGTCATTTACGATTTGCGCCGCGCCCTGTATGAACATATGCAGCGTATGTCGCTCCGCTTCTTCACCCAATCCCGCACCGGCGAATTGATGTCCCGCCTGAACAACGATGTGGTTGGGGCGCAGCGGGCCATCAGCGACACGATTGTGACCATCATCTCCAACATTGTCTCCTTGGTGGGCACCCTGGCTATTTTGCTCACCCTGGAATGGCGGTTGACGCTGCTTGGGCTGGCCATCTTGCCGTTGTTTGTGCTGCCTGCCCGCCGCGTCGGGCGCATTTTGCGCGATTTGCGCCGCAAGTCGCTGGAGATCAGCGCCGAAATGAATGCCACGATGAACGAAACGCTCAACGTCAGCGGGGCGCTGCTGGTGAAGCTGTTTGGCCGGCAGGAGCGGGAAATGAAGCGCTTCGCCGATGATGCAGCCGAGGTGCGGGATATTGGCGTGCGCTCGGCGGTGATTGGCCGCTGGTTTTTTATGATGTTGGGCATTATTGGCGCGGTGGGAACGGCCGTTGTCTATTGGGTAGGCGGTTATCTGGTGCTAGAAGAGGCGTTCACCATCGGTACAATTGTCGCCTTTGGCAGCTACCTCTCCCAGCTGTACGGCCCGCTCATGGCGTTGACCAACGCACCGGTGGAGTTTGCCCAAAGCATGGTTAGCTTCGAGCGTGTGTTCGAGGCGCTGGATATTCCGGTGGAAATTGATGAGAAACCAGACGCTAAACTTTTAGAGAAGGTAAACGGCCGTCTTCAATTCCACAACGTCTCCTTCACCTACACCGATGAAGAGAAAGGGGGCCTGCGCGAAGTGACTCGCTTTAACCGGGGCAGCAGCGCCGCCCTGCTCAAGCGGGGCAAAGCGCGGCAAAACGGGGAGCAGCCTTCAGAAAATAGCGAAACGGCCGAACCGGAACTGCGCTATGCGCTGCAAAACGTCAGCTTTGCCATCGAGCCAGGGGAGCTGGTGGCCCTGGTTGGCCCCAGTGGTGCGGGCAAAACGACCATTACCTACCTGATTCCGCGCCTGTATGATCCGTCAGACGGCCGTATTACCCTCGACAATCACGATTTGCGCGACCTTACCCTCAACACCCTGGCCGACAACATCGGTATGGTCACCCAGGAATCCTACCTGTTTTACGACACCATCCGGGCTAACCTGCTCTACGCCCGCCCAGACGCCAGTGACCAGCAGATGATCGCCGCCGCCAAAGCGGCCAACATCCACGACTTCATTGCCCAGCTGCCCGACGGCTACGACACCGTCGTCGGCGAACGCGGCTACCGGCTCAGCGGCGGCGAGCGTCAGCGCATCGCCATCGCCCGCGTGGTGCTCAAAGACCCGCGCCTGCTGGTGCTGGATGAAGCCACTTCCCACCTGGACTCACTCTCTGAAGCATTGATTCAGGAAGCGCTGGGCAAAGTGATGCAAGATCGCAGCAGCCTGGTGATTGCTCACCGGCTTTCCACCATTCTGGCAGCCGATAAAATATTAGTCATGCATCAGGGGCAGCTGGTAGAACAAGGTACCCACGAGGAACTGCTGGCGCAGGGCGGTTTGTACACCAATTTGTACGAAACCCAGTTCAAACCAACAGAAGCTGTTTAGAAGTTTGTCGGCGGGTGAGTGGGCGAGTATAAAGCAAACTCGCCACTCTCAAACTTGCCGCTCTTTTTATTTCTGCCGATTTTGCAGCTGCGGTACAATAATTGCCGCCACAACCAGCAGTAAAGAGAGCCCCAAAAAAATCAGGCCAATCGGATCCATCTAACACCTCCATGAAATTTGTAACTCAATTTTAGAGCACCATCCCCGAAAGGCAACCGGCCCTAACATCAACCTTTTTGTGAAAAAACACACAAATTGATCGGTGATATTTGTCTTAGTTGACAATGCACTTTGTCACTGTCTGCTAAATGACCCACTTCCTACAATGGTTAAGGTTGTGTCAACCCATTTATATGGGGGAGTAAGATTAGGCACACCTTCCCACAAAACCTCCCCCAATCGCATATAAGGCAAAAAAGTTTTTTCATAACTTTATATTCCATCGGGAGGAATAGACTCATGACAATTGCAATGGCTCCAGAAAGAGAGCTGCAAGCTGTAAAAAATAAAGATCCAAAATATGTTTATCTGTTTAGTGAAGTAAACCAGGCCGAAGAACATGCCGGTTCCTGGGATGCTGCTCGTGGTTTGTTGGGTGGTAAGGGCGCTAACCTGGGCGACATGACTCGTTTGGGTGTACCGGTGCCGCCTGGCCTTACTGTGACCACCGAAGCGTGCAACGCTTATCTGGCTGCTGGCGAACAGTTTCCGGAAGGGATGTGGGAACAGGTTCTTGCTGCCCTTACAGAAGTTGAAAAAGCGATGGGCAAAAAGATTGGTGATTTGCAGAAGCCGCTGCTGGTTTCCTGCCGCTCTGGCGCTAAATTCTCTATGCCGGGCATGATGGACACGGTACTTAACATCGGTATGAACGATGCCGTGGCCGAAGAGATGATCAAGCGTACCGGCCCCCGTTTTGTTTACGACATTTACCGCCGCCTGATTCAGATGTTTGGTTCAGTGGTGATGGAAGTGCCGGATGAGGTGTTTGAAGTTGTCATTGAAGCGCAGCGCAAAGCGGCTGGCGTTAAGAGCGACACCGACATGGGCGCCGATGATTGGAAAGTAATCACCGAGCAGTTTAAGCAAATTTACAAGACGTACACCAAAGAAGAGTTCCCACAAGACCCCTACGAACAGATGAAGCGGGCCACGGAAGCGGTTTTCAAGTCCTGGAATGGCAAGCGGGCGTTTGCTTACCGCAACGCCGCCGGGATTGCGCATGATTTGGGAACGGCCGTAAATATCCAAACCATGGTCTACGGCAACATCTCCGCAGATGCAGGCACCGGCGTGGCGATGTCGCGCAATGCCTCCACCGGCGAAAAAGAGCTGGAAGGCGACTTCCTCATGAACGCCCAGGGCGAAGACGTAGTGGCCGGTATCCGCGCAACCCAGCCCATCAGCGACCTCAAACTGGAAATGCCCGAGATGTACGCCCAGTTTGAAGAGATTGCCCAAAAGCTGGAAAAACATTACCGCAACATGCAGGATATGGAATTCACCATCGACCGTGGCAAGCTGTGGCTGTTGCAAACCCGCGACGGTAAGCGCACCGCCCAGGCCGAAGTCCGCATCGCCGTGGACCTGGTAGATGAAGGGTTGATCACCAAAGAAGAAGCGGTTTTCCGCGTTAAACCGGCCCAGGTTGATTTTTTCCTCCATCCCCAGCTGGACAGCGAAGCGATTAAGACGGCCCAAAAGATTGCCACAGGCTTGAACGTTTCTCCTGGAGCGGCCGTTGGTATGGTCGCTTTCGATGCCGATACGGCCGAAAAATGGGCCAAAGAAGAAGGCAAACAGGTCATCATGGTTCGGCCAGAGACCAAGCCAGATGATGTACACGGCATGTTGGCCGCCCAGGGCATTCTCACCAGCAAAGGCGGCCGTACCAGCCATGCTGCGCTGGTTGCCCGCCAGTTTGGCAAGCCTGCTGTCGTTGGCGTCAGTGAATTGGAACTGGACCTGATCAGCCGCCGCATGACCGTTGGTGAAGATCTGGAAATCAACGAAGGCGACTGGCTGTCGCTGGACGGCACGCAAGGTATTGTCTACCTGGGCAAACTGCCCACTGTGGTACCAGATATTCGCAACCCGTACCTGATCAAGCTGTTGAGCTGGGCCGATGAAATCCGCACGCTGGGCGTTTGGGCCAATGCCGACTACCCGCGTGACGCCGAACGCGCCCGCGAATATGGCGCTCAGGGGATCGGCCTTTGCCGCACGGAGCATATGTTCTTTGAAACTGAACGTATGCCCATTGTGCAAAAGATGATCATGGCCAAATACGCCGTGGATCGCAAAGACGCCCTCGACCAGCTGCTCCCCTTGCAGCGGGGCGATTTTGAAGGCCTCTTCAAGGCTATGGATGGTTTGCCGGTGATTATCCGCCTCATCGACCCGCCGCTGCATGAGTTCCTGCCCTCTTTTGAAGATTTGGTGCAAGATTTGGCCGACCTGAAGGTGCGGACGCAGCATTACCACACCCTGAGCGAAATCGACACCGCTCTGGCTGAAATCCGCATTAAACAGGATTATCTGGAGCGCGTTGAGGCGCTGCGGGAGATGAACCCGATGCTGGGCACGCGCGGCGTGCGCCTGGGCATTCTCATCCCCGAACTGACCAGAATGCAGGTGCGGGCCATCTTTGAAGCCGCCTGCCGCTGTGCCAAAGCTGGCGTAGACGTGCATCCAGAGGTGATGATTCCGCTGGTTTCCCACGTGAATGAGCTGAAGGTACAGCAGTCAGCTCTGGAAGCGGAAGCGAAAGCGGTCATGGAAGAGCAAGGTATCGAAATCAACTACAAGTTTGGCACGATGATCGAGATTCCCCGCGCCGCTCTGACGGCTGGCGAGATTGCCGAGGTGGCGCAGTTCTTCTCCTTTGGCACCAACGATCTGACACAAACGACGTTTGGTATTTCCCGCGACGATGCCGAGGCTGGCTTCCTGATGGAGTACCAGCAGCGCGGTATCCTGGACGAGAATCCATTTGCCTCGATTGACCCGGATGGAGTGGGTCGGCTGATGGAGATTGCGGTGACAGAAGGGCGTGCGGCTCGTCCGGGCCTGGAAGTTGGTATCTGTGGTGAGCACGGTGGCGATCCCAAGAGCATCGCTTTGTGCCACAAGCTCAACCTGAACTACGTCTCCTGCTCCCCGTTCCGCGTACCGATTGCCCGTCTGGCGGCTGCACATGCAGCGCTGGCTGACAAATAGGACGGAACAAGGCAACCTTATGTTAACAAAAGGGGTGGCTTTTTCAGGCCACTCCTTTTATTTTCCCTTTATTTTTCCTTGATGACATTCTGCATTCTCATAACGGCCGTTTGTCACTACAGAGGAACGGCCGTTTTCAGGATACTTTGAACGGTACTTTCATTCAAACAAGATGTGTGATCTACCCGCAAAAGATTACCCCAAACAGCAAAATCGCTTCCGTTTCACTAAGAACGTAAGGAGAATCGATAATGACCGAACAGATGATAACCATCGATGGCAACGAGGCGGCTGCCAGAATCGCCCACAAAATTAATGAAGTCATTGCCATCTATCCCATCACCCCCTCCTCGCCAATGGGCGAGTGGGCCGACCAATGGTCGGCCGAAGGCAAGCCCAATATTTGGGGCGCTACCCCGATGGTTGTGGAAATGCAGGCCGAAGGCGGCGCAGCTGGTGCTGTACATGGTGCCTTGCAGACTGGCGCTCTCACCACCACCTTTACCGCCTCCCAAGGTTTGCTCCTGATGATCCCCAACATGTACAAAATCGCCGGGGAACTCACCGCCACCGTCTTTCATATCGCCGCCCGATCCCTGGCTGCCCAGGGACTTTCCATCTTTGGCGACCATTCCGACGTGATGGCCGCCCGGAACACCGGCTTTGCCCTGCTGGCCGCCAATTCTGTGCAGGAAGTAAACGATTTTGCGCTCATCTCTTCCGCCGCCACGCTGGAATCGCGGGTGCCTTTCCTGCACTTCTTCGATGGCTTTCGCACCTCCCACGAAATCAGCAAAATCGAGCCGCTGAGCGACGATATTTTACGCGCCATGATCAGCGACGAGCTGGTGCGGGCGCATCGAGCACGTGGTCTGACGCCCGACAGCCCGGTGATGCGCGGTACGGCGCAAAACCCGGATGTTTACTTCCAGGGTCGTGAAAGCGTCAATCCGTTTTACGCAGCCTGCCCCGGCATTGTGCAGGCTACTATGGATAAATTTGCCCAGCTGACCGGCCGCCAATACCAGCTGTTTGAATACGTGGGCGCACCGGATGCTGAGCGCGTCATCGTGGTGATGGGTTCCGGGGCCGAAACGGCCGAATCCACCGCCGAATACCTGGCCAATCAGGGCGAGAAAGTGGGTGTGCTGAAGGTACGGCTGTATCGGCCGTTTGCCCTGGATGCCTTTGTGCAGGCGCTGCCCGCCACCGTTAAAGCCATTGCCGTCCTGGACCGCACCAAAGAGCCAGGCTCTTCTGGCGAACCGCTTTATCTGGACGTGATTTCGGCCGTGGTTGAAGCTGTGGCCGATGGTAACGCACCTTTTGCCATCATGCCGCGCATTATTGGCGGGCGGTATGGTCTTTCTTCCAAAGAATTTACCCCCGGCATGGTCAAAGCCGTTTTTGACGAATTGGTCAAACCCAGCCCGAAGAATCATTTCACCATCGGTATCAACGACGACGTCAGCCACACCAGCCTGGTTTGGGATAAAACGTTCGACATCGAAGACAGCGGCGTGGTTCGCGCCGTTTTCTACGGGCTTGGTTCAGATGGCACCGTTGGCGCCAACAAAAACTCCATCAAAATTATTGGTGAAGATACCCCCAACTACGCCCAGGCTTATTTTGTCTACGACTCTAAAAAGGCGGGTTCTGTCACCGTTTCCCATCTGCGCTTTGGCAAGAAACCAATCCGCGCACCGTATCTCATCGAAAGCGCCAGCTTTGTTGGCGTTCATCAATTCAACTTCCTGGAGCGGTACGATGTGCTGCGGCTGGCTGCTCCTGGGGCTACCTTCTTGCTGAACAGCCCCTATGGGCCAGATGAGGTGTGGGACACGCTGCCGCGCAGCGCTCAGCAGGCGATTATCGACAAAAAGCTGAACTTTTATGTGGTGGATGGTTTTCAGGTAGCCAAAGAAACCAATATGGGTCGCCGGATCAACACCATCATGCAGACCTGCTTTTTTGCCCTTAGCGGCGTGCTGCCTACGGATGAAGCGATTGGCGCGATTAAAACGGCCATTGAAAAGACGTATGGCAAACGGGGTGAGGCAGTCGTGGCGCAAAACAACGCGGCAGTGGACGCGACCCTGGCGCACCTGCATCAGGTGGCTGTACCAGAGACAGCAACGAGTGATTTTGAACGGCCGTCTGTCGTGCCACAATTCGCCCCAGAATTTATTAAATCCGTCACCGCCCGCATCATCGAAGGGTTGGGTGATGACCTGCCCGTCAGCGCCATGCCCGTGGATGGCACCTACCCCACCGGCACCACCAAATGGGAAAAACGGAACATCACCACCGAAATTCCGGTCTGGGACTCCGAAATCTGCATCCAGTGTGGCAAATGTGCCTTTGTTTGCCCCCACTCCGTTATTCGCATGAAGGTGTATGATCCGGCCCAATTGGAAAATGCGCCCGCCACCTTTAAATCTACCGAAGCGCGGTATAAAGAGTTCAAGGGCCAATCCTTTACCCTCCAGGTTGCGCCAGAAGATTGCACCGGCTGTACCCTCTGCGTAGAGGTTTGCCCGGTGAAAAACAAGCGCCAGCCTAAATTCAAGGCGATCAATATGGCTCCGCAAGAGCCGCTGCGCGAGCCAGAACGGGACAACTGGGAGTTCTTCCTCGATCTGCCCAGCGTAGACCGCACCAGCATTCCGCTGAACCAGGTGAAATATAACCAGCTGCTCGACCCGCTGTTTGAGTTCTCTGGCGCGTGTGCCGGTTGTGGTGAAACACCGTATCTGAGCTTGCTCAGTCGTCTCTTTGGCGACCGGGCCGTCATTGCCAACGCTACAGGCTGTTCTTCCATCTATGGCGGCAACCTGCCCACCACACCCTGGTCTCAAAATGCAGACGGCCGTGGCCCAGCCTGGTCCAACTCCCTTTTTGAAGACAACGCCGAATTTGGCATGGGGATGCGTGTCGCGCTGGATCAGCGGCTGGAAGCGGCCACCAACACGCTGCGCGAAATGCGCGACGTGCTGGGTACGGTGCTGGTAGATAGCATCCTCTATGCCGACCAGATGACCGAAGCAGATATCCAGGCACAGCGTGCCCGGGTGGAAGATTTGAAAGAGCGCGTGAAAAGTTTGTTATCTGGCAAGGAACACGGCGTTGGTAACTTCCAGGGCCGCCTGGCCAACCTGCTCAGCATGGCCGACATTCTGGTCAAGAAGAGCGTCTGGATTGTGGGTGGTGACGGTTGGGCCTACGACATTGGTTTTGGCGGTCTGGACCACGTGCTGGCTTCCGGGCGCAACGTCAACGTGCTGGTGCTGGATACAGAAGTGTACTCCAACACTGGTGGACAGATGTCCAAGGCAACGCCGCGCGGCGCGGTGGCCAAGTTTGCCGCTGCTGGCAAGCCCATGCCGAAGAAAGATTTGGGTCTGCTGGCTATCAGCTATGGCAATATTTACGTAGCCAAGATCGCCTTTGGGGCGAAAGATGCCCAAACGGTCCGGGCGTTCCAGGAAGCTGAAGCGTATGATGGGCCTTCGCTGATTATTGCCTACAGCCATTGCATTGCCCACGGTTACGATATGAAGTTTGGTCTGGAACAGCAGACAGCGGCCGTAAACAGTGGTCATTGGCCGCTCTTCCGCTTCAACCCAGATTTGGCTGGTACCGAGCAAAATCCATTCTCGCTAGACAGTCGCCCGCCGACACAATCGCTGGAGAGCTATATCTACCGCGAAGGACGCTACCGCATCTTGCAGCAAAGCAACCCGCAAGCGGCCGAACGGCTGTTGGCGTTAGCCAAGCAGGATGTAGCCGATCGATGGGTTAAGGTTAAACAAATGGCCGGTATCGACGACAAATCTGAATGAAATAGCAGCCTCCCGCAGGTTTTTCCCAGAGATTGTACATACAAGGGAACCTGCGGGAGGTTATGATCGTAGGAGGATGTGATGAACTTAAAGACAAATTATTTGGGTCTGGAATTAAAAAATCCTTTGGTGCCGTCCTCGTCGCCGCTGTCTCGTACGCTGGATGGGCTGCGACAGATGGAAGATGCGGGGGCCAGCGCCATCGTGCTGTATTCGCTGTTTGAAGAGCAAATTTTGCAGGAAAGCCACACCTTGAATGAGCATTTGCTCCAGGGAACGGAGAGTTTTGCCGAGGCGCTGGATTATTTTCCTGAAGCGCCGGAGTATCAATATGGGCCGGATGTTTATTTGAACCACATTCGCCGGGCCAAGGAGTCGTTATCGATTCCAATTATTGCCAGTTTGAACGGGGTTTCGGATGGTTGGTGGATTTGGTATGCCAAGGATATTGAGCAAGCGGGCGCGGATGCGCTGGAGCTAAACATCTACTACCTGCCGACGAACCTGGATGTGTCCAGCGCTGAGGTGGAGGCAATGTATTTAGATGCCCTGGCGCAGGTGAAGTCTGTGGTGTCGATTCCGGTGGCGATGAAGCTGAATCCGTATTTCAGCGCGATGGGTAACATGTCCAAGCGTCTGGTTGAAGGCGGGGCGGATGGGCTGGTGCTGTTTAACCGGTTCTACCAACCAGACCTGGATATGGAGCAGCTTTCTGTGGTGCCGAATTTGGTGTTGAGTGACTCAACCGAACTGCGGCTGCCGCTGCGCTGGATTGCAATTTTATACGGCCGTATCCAAGCCGATCTCGCCCTCACTTCTGGCGTCCACAACGTCACCGACGTGCTGAAAGGAATTGCCGCCGGGGCATCTGTCACCATGCTGGCTTCTGAACTGCTGCGCAACGGGGTTGGGCGTCTAAAAATCATCCACGCCGGGGTTGAAGCCTGGCTGCAAGAAAATGAATATGAATCATTGGATCAGCTGCGTGGCAGCCTGAGCCAGATTAACTGTGCCGAACCGGCCGCCTTTGAACGGGCCAACTACATGCGTGTCCTCAGCTCCTACTCAGATGATTATGGTATGCGCCGGGTGCCTATGACCTTCGATTAATCATACAGCTTACTGAGCAGCGATTGCTTGTTTGTGTTTGCTGCCACCCGAACGTTCGGGTGGCAGTTTTTTTGAGCTAATCCCAAATTGAAAAAAAATAACCGGTAAAATTGACTCAATCTCTGTCAGCCTAACCCAATCAATCATGGAGGACAAAAAAATGGGTGACCAAATTTTTATGGCGGTTGTTACAGTAATTGGCGCGGCATTTTTCATAAACGGTATCTATTCCCTTATAAAGGGCGAGACCAAAGTTTATTTTGGGCGGAGAAACAGGACTTTGGTGACTCTGACGGGAACAGCAGGTGATGTTGTTGCGGGTATGAGCGTGTTAAGTGGTTCGGCTCTATTGATTGCTTCGATAACGTATTGGCTTGGCGTGATATCATTTGATATTGGCATTATTGTTGCTGTCGCGGGAGTGCTTCTGTATCAAGCAGTCGCTTTTGTAATGAATCTCCTCAAATAGTTTTAGAGACACAAAATTTTTATCAAAATTTCAAGTTAGAAATCGTCAAAAACTACCGATGCTAAGTTGCTGCTTAAGCGAGGTTTGGAAACCTCGGCTACGGCTCGAATTCGGCTGAAAGGGGGAAATGGTCGGAGGCGTGGCGGATTGCGGGGTGGTCGTTTACCACGTGGGAGGTTTGCAGCCGGGGCAGTATCTGCGGGTCGGCGAAGATGTAGTCGTAGCGGGTGGTGGGGTTGATGGTCCACCAGGTAAAGCCGTCGGCGCGGGGGTGCAGGTGGCGGAAGCAGTCGGTGTAGCCAGCGCGGAGCAGCCGGGGGATGGCAAGGCGGAAGATGAGCCGGAGCTGCAGCAGCATCAGCCGCCGCATTCGGGCCGGATTTTTGTGCTGCAGCACCCGGTCGCCCGGCCCGATGGCGTTCAGGTCGCCAAGGATGAGGTGGGGGGTAGACGGCCGTTTCCCAATAATCTCCAGCAGTTTCCCCACCGCCTGCCAGCGGCGAATCTCAAAAGGCAGCAGCAAAAAGGGTAAAAAGTGGACGTTGTAGACGGTCAGCGGGCCGCTGGGCAGTGTGATTTGTGCTTCTAGGGCCGCCTGGGTGAGCGGCGGCTGGTTGTAAATTTGCCACTGCTGGATGGGGTAGCGGGAGAGCAGGGCGATGTGCCGCTCGCCGCTGCCGTGGCCCCAGGCGTGGTGCATTTCCAGCCGCTCCGCCAAAATCTGCACCACCTCATGGTCGTCGGCTTCGGTCAGGCCAACCACGTCGGCATTAACGTGAGCCAGGACGGCGTAGATGCTTTCCATCTGCTTGCGCCCGCCGAATTCGAGGTTGTAGGTGAGGATTTTGAGTGGGTTCATGGTTGGGGGGAAGTAATTCAGTTAGTTTCTTCTTTTATTTCTCCCCAATCGATAACTTTCATATCTTCAATTGTTATATCGTCGATAGTTAAGCTATACCATTTCATGTCCTCGCTAAAGCAGTTAAAAAATACAACAAGCCCTCTGGTAGAACCTGATCCACTTAAAACATTGTGAGCTTTTCTAGCGCACCTTTGAGGATTATGCGTTTTCATCCAATTGTCGAGTCGAGAATCCAGGTTTGAGTCTATCATTTCATATGCGGCTGGGTGGTTTGTTCTCAGGGCTACTGCAAATGCCACGGCTAAGTCAGATTCTGTGTTACGTTTGTACAAATAGTAGAAATCATCAACAGACGGTGAGTTAAGTGACCAAATGAATATTACTATCAAGCCGAGAGTAACCAGAACAATAAAAGTTCTCCTTCTTGTCATGTTTTACCTTCCGTAATTTATCCTAATCAGCAACCCTTTCCCAAGTGTCAGGGCCACTAGGAACCCTGTCAATCTTCAACCACTCTGGCCATGGTCCCTCGCTCTGGCACGATCTTCGGCTTGCACGAAACCTCACCCGGCTGCGGTCGGCGTTGGCGCATGTATGCGCAGCCGCACCGCCTACTCCGCCCTGCTGAATCCTTGCATTTTAGCATAAGTTGGTGGGTAACGGCCGTTCACCCATTAAGCAAAAATTGAAGGAGAGCACCTTTGGCAACGGCCGTATCCCCCACCATCACCCCAAATTAGCAAGAAGGGAACAGATACAAAAAAACAAAGGGACAAAGAAACGAAGGGAACGGCCGTAACCCATCCCACAATTAACCATTCACACGGCCGTATTCATTTTTGCCGCGAATGACGCGAATTAACGCGAACAGCTCCCCATTCGTTGGTTACTCAAATTCGTTGTTGTCTTTACGGCCGTTTACATACCCACACCAGGGGATAACGAAGCGAAGGAACGGAGGGTACGACCGTTTTCGGTCAGAATGATAGCGGAGTAGCCGTTTAGCCCGCCAACCCTACAACAGGTACGGGAAGTGGCACGGCGAGGACGCCGGCCACAGCCATTCAAGAAGACCTGTCCAGAGCAGGGCGGTCGGAGATAAAACTATAGACACGGCCGAATAAAACAAATATAATTCGCCCAATAATCTTGCCTTTCAGCTTGGTTCGTGAAAATTTCTTTTTCGAACCGGGCTGTTGTCGTTTATAGAGGATAGGCTCTGATAAATATGCAATTGAAAAATGTGGTTTTCATCCTGATTTTAATGATGCTGTTTGGGTCGGCTTGTTCAGGGGACACACCGGACACGGCAGCCCCAACGGTTGAAACGGTCGAAACAGACCCCGCATCGGCCCCGACAACGGCCGTCGAGCCAACCCCGGAACCGACCGAAACGGACTTTCCCATTCCGGCCGGCGTCCTGCCAACGGCCGAAGCCCCCACCGGAACGGTGCTGGAGACGGTGGGCAACGATATGCTCCTGGCCCACCCCGACTTCAGCTGGCTCGTCACCCTGCCCGCCGACTGGATTATCACCTACGACTCCGGCTTCCAACTGGAAGCCAACAGCCCCGACCAGGCCGTCTTTGCCCGAATCCAGGCTCAACGTTGGGAAACGGCCGAAGGGCGGCTGCCCAATGCCCGCGCCTATGTCGACCACTGGAAAAACTTTACCTACGGCGATATCTTCCCGCTCTATGCCGACGGTGAGCAGCTTGCCGAAATAGAGGTATCCCCCAACAAGTTTGGCGGCCCCTATTTACAGTATGAATTCCTGGACAGCGCAGACGGTCTTCATTACTTCCAGATTTATGCGTCGGCCGGCGGGCCAGGTTCGGCCATGCTGTCAGTGTGGACGGCCGCAGACGATTACGCCGCATTCCAGGCCATCATGGAAGCCATTTTAGCGTCATTTGAACTCGTGGAGAGTGGCGAGTGAAGGTAATTGGTAATTGGGCATTAAGGCCAAATCAACCCAATTACAAGCGGTGTCCTTTACCGCCAATTACGAATTACGCACTCAACCAATCAACCCAATCAAAAATCCTAAAAAACCAGGAGACTTCAACAACATGAAGTTAAAATCAATGTTAATTCCGGGCTTGCTCGTTGTGGGTACGGCCATCTTTTTTCTTGTTTTTGCGAATCAATCGCAGGCGGGAGCCATTGAGAGCGCTTTTTTCAGCACTGAAAGCGACAGTGAATTGATGTGTTCGCTGTCCGAGTCTCAGCAGAAGATGTCGGCCGACGCCTTCGCCGAGATGATGCCGACTTTTCAACATCCGCGCTGCGCTAACTGTCACGGCGGGGTGCGGCCGTTTGCGGCCAACACCACCCACGCTGGGGGCAAGTTTGACCTGGTGCTGGACGCCGACGGGAATGTCTTGATTGAGAAAACCTTCGGCGGCTGCCAGAACTGTCACGGCGGGCTGCCCGGTTGGGAAGTGCCAACCATCAATTTGTCGTTTGTGGGCAAGGACGCCATTACCCTTTGCAAGCAGATGAAGGGCGAGTTCAGTTCGGCCGAAATTTTTATGGACCATCTGACCCGCGACCGGGGCAAGACCCCTTTTATTGAGGCAGCCTTTGCCGGTATGCGGGGCTTGAACCAGGAGGGCAGCGACTTCTACGAAGCCCTGAATGATAAACAGCCGGTTCCCGAACCGCCAGCTGCTTCCCATGCCGCCCTGATTAGCCAGGGCCAAAGCTGGGTGGACGCCATGGGCGGCGAGTTCAAAGGCCGCGAATCCTGCGGCTGCGAACCCCAACAGTACGCTATTAAATTGGACGAGGTGTTTACGGGCAGCTTTATCTATGACGGCGGCAGCATCATTTGGGATGGGTCCGCCCACGTTCAAATTCCCATTACATTCAAGGATGACGGCTCTTTTACGGGCGAAACGCGAGCTGACCGCACCATCTCGGCGACCCTGGCCGGACTGGTAGACTGCTCCACCTCCGTTACTTACAGTGTACGCTGGGTTGTGGAAGGCCGCATGAATGAGGAGGATCAAACCATTACCTTCAGCGTCCAACTTTTCCATGACCCGGCCCAGATGGGATGTGGCGCCCCGGCGATGGAGCCGGATAACGATAACAGCAACTTCGGCAGCCCGCTCAGCCAGGTTACGATGGACGCTTTCATCAATGAAGAAAAAGTTGTTGACCTGGACACCGATATCAATGATGTTCATCTTAATGACAAATTTACAATTGTGATTGTGAAGGTTAATTAGCAGCTATTCCGGCGTCGCCGAGAAATCCGGCACGGGTCTCTCGGCGGCTTCGGCCTCCGTTTCGGCCAACCCATTGGTCCGAATATCCTCAATCAACCATTCCCTGCTCTGGCACGGTCTTCGGCTTGCACGAAACTTCACCCGGCTGCAGTCGGCGTTGGCGCAGGTATGCGCAGCCGCACCGCCTACTTCGCCCTGCTGAATCCTTGCATTTTAGCATAAGTTGGGAAGCAACGGCCGTTCCCCCGCAAGAACAAAGGCAGAAGGCAGAAAACGGCCGCTAACTCACAATTACTTAATTACCCAATTACATTCATCTCCTGGTGCCACAGCTGGGTGGTGAGAATGCCGGTGAGGCTGCGGCTGTGGTCGGCACGGCCGTTTCCATGCATCTCCCGCAATTTTTGCACAACTTCAACATTAAAATAGCCCGTTTCGCGCAGCGAATCTGGCTGTAGGCATTCCTCGGCCCAGGCGGGCAGCGTTGGGCTGCGCCACCAGGCGGCGTGCGGGGTGGCTAATCCTTGTTTGGGGCGTTGGGTAACGGCCGTTGGCAGCAAATCTTTCATCCCCAGCCGCAGCAAAACCTTGTTCATCGCGCCATTGAGCTTCAGCTCAGGCGGCAGCGTGGCGCAGAATTCCCACAGGTGGTGGTCCAGAAACGGCGGTCGCGCTTCAACAGAATTGGCCATGCTCATCCGATCCACCTCGAAGTTGATGAAATCGACCATGCGCGTCTGCGCCTCCAATGCTAAAAACTGGTTCAGCGGGTGATAAGAATTTACCGCAGAGTGCGCGGAGAGCGCAGAGTTTTTCTCTTTTTCTCCGCGTCCTCCGCGCCCTCCGCGGTTAAAAAGCTCTTCCAAAAGGTTTGGTGGTGTGACCTGATGCCAGAGGGCAAAGCGGGCCAGCGGATCGCGGGTGCCGTGGGCCAGGACGCGCTGTCCGGCGGCTGAGCCAGACAGGGAGAGGTGGGCCAGCAGCTGGCGGAGGGGTTGGGGAATGTGGAGAAACGGCCGTATCCGCCGATCCCCGTCAAACCAGTGGTAGCCGCCCAGCAGTTCGTCTGCCCCTTCGCCAGTCAAAATCACTTTGAAACCTGCCTCATGGCACGCCTGGTAGAGTAGGTAGATGGGCAGGCTGGTGGCGGAGCATTGCGGTTCCTCCAGCTCGCGCACGATGTGGGGCAGCAGGTTGAACGCTTCCGGGCCAAAGTGGAGGGTATGGTGCTGGCTGCCGATCCGTTCGGCGACGAGCCGGGCGTAGGCGGATTCATCATGGCTGGCGGCGCTGAAGGCGATGTTGAAGGTGTGAATCGGCTGGCCGCTGATCTCGGTGAGCAGGGCGGCCAGGGTGCTGGAGTCGATACCGCCGCTGAGCAGAGAGCCGACAGGCACGTCGCTCAGCCGCCAGGCGCTCACGGCGTCGCGCAGCTGGGCCATGAATTCGTCTACCGCATCGGCTTCGCTGATGTTGAGATAATTGCCATCTTCGGGGAAGGTGAGCTGCCAGTACGGCCGTATCTCCTGCCGCCCGTTTTCCACGATGAGCATGTGGGCGGCAGGCAATTTGTGTACGTTGGCAAACATGGTTTGCGGCGTGGGCACAAAGCCGTGGCTGAATAGGTCGGTGAGTGCCTGGCGGTTGGTGTGCCGGGTGAGCGTGGGGAGGAGATGGAACAACGGCCGTATCTCGGAGGCAAAGGCTAGTTCATCGCCAGATTGTGCATAATAAAGCGGTTTAATACCAAAGCGGTCGCGGACGAGGATGAGGCGTTGGGAACGGCCGTCCCACAGGGCAAAGGCAAACATGCCGCGCAGCCGCACGAACACATCCGTGCCCCACTCTTCGTAGGCGTGGACGATAGTTTCGGTGTCGCTGCGGGTGCGGAACTGGTGCCCGGCGGCTTCCAGCTGGGTGCGCAGGGCGGGGGCGTTCATCACCTCGCCGTTGTAGGTAATCCAGATGGTGCCGTCTTCGTTGCTCAACGGCTGGTGGCCATGCGCCAGGTCGATGATGCTGAGCCGCCGCGCCGCCAAACCAATGCCGTCGGCCACAAAAATGCCCGCATCATCTGGCCCGCGATGGTGCAGTTGGTCATTGGCCTGTGCCAGCCGGGCGTGTTCGATTTTAGGGGAAAGGATGCC
The DNA here is from genome assembly GCA_041748655.1 of Promineifilaceae bacterium (SeqCode). Classification (GTDB taxonomy): domain Bacteria; phylum Chloroflexota; class Anaerolineae; order Promineifilales; family Promineifilaceae; genus Leptofilum. The sequence goes on from JBGTCV010000006.1 coordinate 71,029, forward strand.
AGTGATGCCGCACATTGGGTAATTGGGTAATTGGGTAATTTGGTAATTGGGAAATTTTAGCCTGGGCATTCATGCCCAGGTCTTCGTGCATTCATGCCCAGGTTTTCGATGCCGATGGTATACAATTTAGCCGCTATGGGCAAAGTGGATAATCAATTGAAGAGAAAAATCAAAGATTTCGCAGATTTACCAGATTTGGGTTTGATTGTTCTGCTGGTTGTTTCGTTGGCCGCCAGCATGGCTTACCTGCGGTTGGGGTTGGCGCGGGTTTTTTATCCGTATGCGCTGGATTTGGTAGAAGAGGGCATGGTGATGCAGGCTTGGCGGGTGGCGCAGGGCTTGCCCGTTTTTGTGCCGCCTAACGCAGAATTTGTGCCGCAGGTGTACATGCCGCTGTTTACCTGGCTGGGCGGACATCTGCTGCGCCTGACGGGTTTTGCCTTTTGGCCGCTGCGGCTGATTTCATTTTTGAGTACGGTGGGAACGGCCGTTTTGCTTTACGTCATCGGTTGGCGAGAGTCTGGCAGCAAAACGGCCGCTTTTGCAGGCAGCGCACTGTTTTTAGCCGGATACCGGCTGGCGGGCGGCTGGTATGACTTGGCGCGGGTGGATGCGTTGTTTGCGTTTTTGAGTCTGGCGGGATTGGTGTTGTTGGTTTACGGAGTTAAGAAAGGAACACAGAGGGGCACGGAGGAGACGCAGAGTTTCACGGAGATTTGGGTTGTTTTGGGGGCGGTTTTGCTGGGGCTGGCGTTTTTGACCAAGCAGAATGGGCTGCTTTTGGCGGCGGTAGCGGGCTTTTATTTGTTTACCGCAGAGAGCGCGGAGGGCGCGGAGAAAAACAAAAAATCCGCGTTTTCAGCGTTTATCCGCGTCCCATTGCTTTTTGTAGTTCCATTTGTGATTGTGGCCGCTGTGCCAGTTTTCGTTTTGGAGTGGGGGAGCGGTGGCTGGTTTGGCTATTACGTGGTGACGATTGCGTATGCCAGTCCGCTGGAGCTGGCGCGGCTGCGCAACATTTTTATCTGGGAGCTGGGCGCGGGGATGGGGGTGTTGGTGGGGTTTACGGCCGTTTTGGCGGCACAGCGGTTGGTCAGCTTTTTCAAAGGGTTGACGGTAGCTATGCTCCAATCTTTAATCGCTAATAATCCGTGGCTAGTTTTTGGGGGAACGGCCGTTTTCATCTCAGTCGCCGGTCGAACCACGGTGGGTGGCAACCTGAACAACATGATGATTGGTTACGCCTTTTTGTGCCTGGCTCCAGCTCTGTCATTCCCGCGCAGGCGGGAATCTACGCTGAACAAAAAGATGGATACCCGCCTGCGCGGGTATGACATTGGCAGAGATTTGGCATGGCTTGTGGCAATTTTGGCGCAGTTTGGGCTGGTGACGTTTCCGTTGAATGGGGGGCTGCCGCAAGATTATTGGCCCACGGCCGACATGCGGGCAGCGGGGGATGCGCTGCTGGCGCGGGTGGAAGCGGAACCGGGGGAGGTGTGGCTGCTGCTGCATCCCAGCTATGCGGTGCGGGCGGAGAAACGGCCGTATGACCATCTGCAATCCTTGTGGCACGCCCGGTATCGCGGGGCCGATCCGCTGCCGGATGATTTGGTGGCGCTCTTTGAGCAGCAGCAGTTTGCCCAGATTATTTCTGACGAAAGCGACTTTTTTGAGACGGAGCCAGCTTTTTTGGAACTGCTCCTGGCGCATTACGAAGAGGCGGAAACGCTGCCCCTGGAGTTGTCTCCCCCGACGCTGAGTGGCCCGATTGTACGGCCGTTAACCATCTATGTTCCTCGTCGGTAAAAAAAATTAACCGCAGAGAGCGCTGAGATCGCAGAGAAAAAACTGATAAAACTACGCGTTCTCCGCGTTCTCTGCGGTAAAAGATTTATGAACTTGGCCAGCGCAGCATGACGGTGTAGCCCTGCCAATTTTCATCGGCTTCGTGATATGGCCGTTCCGCCAGCGCCAACCAGGCGTGTCCCGTAATTTTCTTCGCCGTGGGCGTTTCTCCCGGTGCAAATTTAGCTCCAAACAGCAGCGTCAACGGCACGCCCAATTCATGCAGATAGCGGTAGCGCAGCAACGACCGCCGCAGGCACAGTCCCAGCGGCGAGTGACGGTCCAGCAAGGCAGCCAGATCGGCCAGTTGGCGGGTTTTGGTTTCAGGAGGGAGGGGAAACGGCCGTTCCACCACCATCGTTTCCAGTTCAGCCATCGCCTGAGGGAGGGGCTGCTTCAGAATTTGGGGCAGATTGTGACCCAGCGTCCGCATTTCCGCCAAAAGCTGCCGTTGCCGGGGGGCAACCAGCAAGTGGGGCAACAGGCGCAGCCCCAGCCACAGGTGGCGCAGGCGGGTAAGGAAAGCGTGCATGATGTGGCCGCTTACTGAATGTGGATCAGCTTGTCTTTGGCCATTTCTTCAGCCAGATCCAACAAATCCGCCACCACCATCTCTCTCTCAACCTCATATTTCGCGGCAATGATAGCCGCGTGCTGCTCGATGGTCTGCTCGCCATCCAGCATCTCCCAAAATTCGGTGCCTACCTCGTTCAGGGAAAAGTAGGTGCCGGTGGTGATGTCGATCAGGATCGCCTCATCCGCCACTACTTCAAAAGTGACGTGCTCAGCCCGTTGTAGGATGGAATCTTTGTTCAACTTGTTCTCCCAGGGAGGTAATTGGGTAATTAAGTAATTGAGTAATTGGTGCGCTAAATTACCCAATTACCCAATTACTCAATTACCCGGTTCAGCTTTATACTTTTGTCCATGAACAGTCTGCGGTGGCAATTTCACGATCTAATTATCGAAGGGAATGCAGATGATGCAACTTTGTGGCAGGGGTGGTTGCATTCGTTTGGCTCATTGGCGGCGAGTACGGCCGTTCCCCACCTCACCCTCACCCTCCAAACCGTTGATACCGTGCCCGCGCCGCCCAGCCGACCACCCGATTTCCAACAGGGTGATCTGCTGCACTACTTTGTCGATGGCAACCAGGTAATTGCTCATTTCCCCCGTTACGGCCAATTGCATCTGGATTTAACCACAGGGCAAACATACGGCCAGGTGGTGCCCGCCGCAGGGCAAACGTACGCCATTCTGGAGGATTTGATCGCCATCGGCCTGTCGCCCCACCTGCGTCGCCGCAAAAAATTTTTACTGCACGCCTTTGCCGCCGCTTATGCGGGGCAGGCGGTTTTGTTGGTGGGTGGCATCGGCGCGGGCAAAACGACCACGGGCTTGTCGCTGCTAGACGCAGGCTGGCAGCTGCTTTCCAATGATTCGCCGGTGGTGGTGGGCAACGGCCGTATCCAGCAATACCCCGGCGTCCTGGCTGCCTACCCGGAATCGTTTGCCCATTTTGCCACGATGGCCCATCTGGCTGGGGAGGATGAGGTGGTGAGAAACGGCCGTCGGCAAAAAATCAGCGTCAGCGCCGAATCGATCTGGCCCAACGTCTGGCTGCCAGAAGCCCCAATTCGCGCCATCTGCTTCCCACAAATCGAGCCACGTTCCGACCATCAGCTTACCCCCATTGCCAAACCCGCTGCCCTGGCCCGCCTGCTGCCCCACGCCGTGGAGCAGTGGGACAAGCCCATGATTCCATCCCACCTGCAAATATTGCGGCAGCTCGTTGAGGCCGCCCCCGCCTACGATCTTCACCTCGCCCCAGATGTGGTTTCAATCCCTCAAACGGTGCAGACTCTCTTTTCCCGCTAACTCCTTGGCTGACTGACAGATTTAATTTTTCCTTCTTTGCGACCTTCGCGCACTTTGCGGTTAGATAAGTTTTGTCCGTCAATCAGGCGCCGAATCTGAGAGCCAGATGAGCAGCCCCGTTGCAGACAGCCCACACATTTCTGACGGTTCTCCTGACAAAGACATAAAAAAAGCGTGAATTGGTACCGGTTAGGACTTCCGCCCTATTGTTTGAAGGGTACCGATCTGCTGAAATGCACACGTCTGGGCCGCTTGGAAGAGATAAGCTCAGACCAGGATAAGCTGAATGAAGAAAATCTCACAAATGCCATAAGCCAACGCTTAACATCATCTGTCAGTTGTTCAGGCAAACCTGTCGTTCTGTTTGCCTGCCCGTTTGTCAGGTTGATTCAGGTTGTTTGGCAGGAGTATTGTATGAACTTGCAAAGCGTGAAGAAGCGAATGATCTTATTTTTGCTGGGATTCCCCATGTTGTTGGGGATGATTTTGATGGGGCAGCGAGGGGGGAAACGGCCGTTTCCCCCGTATCCGCAGGCAGCGCCGAATGGCCGATGGTGGCCGCCAACCCGCAGCGTACCTCCTGGACACCAGAAGAAGTTAGCGGCCTGCTCCGTGCCCAATGGTACAAACCATTTGAAGCGTTTATTCCCCCGCACGTCCAAATCATCGCCGCCAACAACACCCTCTACATCGCCACCGCCAGCGGCCTCTACGCCATCGACTCCACCACCGGAGCCGAAAAATGGGTCTATGCTACCGAATTCCCCCTGGGCCATTCCCCCACAATTCATGATGGCGTGGCTTACGTGGGTGGCCTGGACAACAAAATCCACGCCATCAACGCCACCACAGGCGTGGGCTTGTGGACCTTCAGCGGCGGTGGCGGTTTTCAGACCAACCCGCTAATCATCGACAGTACGCTGTATGCCGGGAACCGGGACGGCAAGCTGTATGCCATCACCATTTCCGGGGCCAACACAGGCCAGCTCGCCTGGAGCTACCAAACCGATGGCCCGATTTTGTTCTCTGCCGCCCATAATAACGGCGTCATCTACTTTGCCTCCAACGACAGCCATGCCTACGCCCTCAACGCCACCACCGGGGCGCTGTTCTGGAAATTGGCCAAGCTGCCGGGCGCAGGCTTTTACTCCTACTGGCCCGTTATCTATGAAAACCAGGTGATTTTTTCTGGCAGCAATGCGTATACCACGGCCCTGGCCTGGCCTGGCAGCGCCCAAATGGCCAAGCTGGAATTGCAAGATATTTACACCAGCCAGGGCGTACCGCCGGGGACCACTATTAGCGCGGTGAGTTCTGCCGCCGGGGATTGGGCGCCGGGCACGCGCACCATCGACGCCTCCCGCATCTACAACTACTTCGACGCCAAACCATGGCGGCGCACCGTCTTTGTGCTGAACCAGTCGAACGGCAGCGAAACCGCTAAAGCGCCCGTTTTGTGGACGGGCACGGCCAGCGGCAATCGTTACCCGCCCGTTGTGGGGGTAGATGGCGTGCTGTACCAGCAAAATAATTACACCTCCGATGCCTCGATTGCGCGTGGGCAAATCTCTGGCTGGCAGCCCGATAACCCATATATCACCAACATCACCGGGGATGTGGGCGCGGTGGATGAGCCGCACGCTGCTTCCGGCGGTGGCAACCTGATTTACTGGAATCTTTGCTGCGATCTGCAGTCTGGAGGTATCAACATCACCATTCCCAACACCAGCTTCCCTAACAGCGGCGTCGATCTCAACCGGGAATGGATTTATTATGGCTACAATCTGCTCACCTGGGCACCGGGCTACAACTCGCGGTTTTATACCGCCCAGCCAGACAATTACACCAAGCCATACTCCAATTTTGGCACCTTAAATGGGGTCTATGGCTTTCATGGGGATGTGTCGCCGCCAATTCCGTATAACGGCCGTGTTTACATCCTGCGCAGCAATACCGTCATGGCCTTTGCCGCTGGCAGCAGTGGGGCCGCTGCCCTGCCGTTGGCCACCAAGCGCACCCCGCCCCCGGCCAACAAACCGATCCTGGATCAGGATGAGCTTCTGGCAGAACTGGAAGCGGAAGTGAGCAAAATGGTGGCGGCAGGCCATCTCCGACCCGGCTTCATGAGCCACGGCCTGTTCGACAACAGTGCCAACAACACCTGCGGTGACAATTTAACCATGTATTGGAGTAATTCTGGCGATACCCTGTACACCCTGCTCATGGCCTTGCCGCATCTTTCGCCCGGTTTGCAGCAGTCGGTGCGCACCTATTTGCAAAGTGAGTACGCCAACTACCCGCCCTATCAATACAACCATATGGGTTGGACCAATGGCGCGGCCCGCGAGGCGTATATCACCCCGCCAGAAATTGCGGCAGCCATGGGCGGCCCAGAAACAAAAAACTTTACGCTGCTGAATAACGGTGGCTGGGGCAACGAAGGTGTCTGGGGGCGGAATCCCTTTGCCTGGTATGCCCTGTGGAAATATGCCGAAGAGTTCGGTGGGGCTAACGGCATCTGGTCGGCCAGCCGCCCGGCCTTTTTGGACGAGTTCAATAATCGGCCGTCGGACAACCTGCTGCTAAAAATGCCGTTGATGCACAATGCGTACATTGCGGGTTACATTGGCTACCTGGAATTGGAGAAGCTGGCCGGACAGCCCGTTTCTACCAACGTGAGCAACGAGCTAAACCGACTGTTGGCGCTGCGGGCCAATAACTTCACCAAAGACACGGCCCACCGGCTGGTGACAGATGGGGGGGCGTACTGCCGCACGCTGAACGTCTCTAGCAACTTCATGTACCTGGTGCCCGAGCTGGCTGAATATTTGCGCACCCATGCATTGACGAAGGTGAGCAGCGCCCTGGCGCAATATCTGGACGTGCCTGGCTTTGCCAGGGGCGACCTGTTCCACATTGAAAAATTAACGGCCGCAATTGAAAACCAGGTGTATGGCTTTTCCTTAACGGCCAACCCGGTCGTGGCCAACGTGGATTCTGGCGGCAGCGCCCAGTATCAGCTTACCGTCACGGGGACGGGTGGTTTTACCGCGCCGGTATCGATTCAGGTTTCGGAAAGTTACAGCACGCTGGTTGCCAGCCCAACCTTTACCACCATTAATCCACCAGGCAGCGTCACGATAACGCTGGACGACAGCTCTACCGGCGACGATCCCCAATGGTATGTGGTAAACGTTACTGCTACCGGCGATGGGATACAAAAGACGCTCCAGCTGCGCCTGCTGGTGAATGGGGATGAGATGTTTTTGCCCATTGTGGCGCGGTAGTCAGTGGTCAGTAATCAGTAATCAGTGGTCAGTGTTTTCACGTTTCACTGATTACTTTCAGGCAAAAATAGGAATTTCAATGAAAAGTGTTACACGCTTTCTTTTACTCATTTTGTTTTTAGGGCTGCCGGTGTTGCTGGTGGTAGAGTCGGGGGCGGAAACGGCCGTTGAGCCAGACATCCCCGCTGCCGACCGGGCTATTCTTTGGTTTGGCGAGGTGGGGCCAACCACGCCCAGTTATGCCGATGTGCGCCTCATCTACAATCAGGAGAAGCTCCATGTGGTGTTCCACATCATCGACCGCTACCTGTATTATGACCCCACGCCCACGGCGGCCGAAATGCCCAACTGGGACGCCGCCACGCTCTACCTGAGCCTGGCGGGCAACAGTGGCAGCACGCCCGGCAGCAGCGCTTACCGCTTTATTGGTCAGCTTTCTACGTTGCAAGCAGAGCGTGATCCGTATGATTTTGCCTTTGTGGGCAACGGCTCTGGCTGGACCGAAACCAATTTGGATTTTGAAACGGCCGTTGGCACTCAAACCACCACCGGCCTCAACAACCAGGAAGATGACGCGGGCTGGAACATTACTTTCCACATCCCGTGGAGCAGCCTGGGGCTGGCTGGCCCGCCCGCCGAGGACACCATTTGGGGCCTGGGCCTCACCATGCACGATAACGACGGCACCGTTCACGAAAACCGTCACTGGCCCGAAGGATTGAGCAGCACCGCTCCCGCTACCTGGGGTGAAATGCGTTTTGGCCTGCCCGGCTATACGCCACCGGCGGGCATCACCGGCAGCAGCAGCCTGACGATTCGCCACGGCGAAAATGGGGCAGTTGTGCCGGATGGGCACGTGGGCGGCGGCACCAACTGCGCGGGGGGAATTCCGCCGTTTTGGAATACCTGGGGCAACTTGAATTACGCCGGGGCTTTCCAAATCAACATCCAAAACCAATGGAATTTGGGTGACTGGGCCTGCTTCTCCAAATATTACGTCACTTTCCCGCTAGATGCCCTGCCAGCGGGGCAGGGCATCGTTTCAGCCACGCTGCGGATGTACCATTTTGGCAACTCGCTGCCTGAAGAGGCGCAGCCGTCGCTGATTCAGGTGTTCACGGTAGATGAGGATTGGAACGAAAATACGCTGGTGTGGAACAATGCGCCGCTGGCGGTGGAAAACGTGGCCCGCGAGTGGGTCAATCCGCTGCCGCTGGGCGGGACAGGGCAATTTATTACCTGGGATTTGAGCCGGGCGGTGGCGGAAGCTTACGCCAGCGGGCAGCCGCTGCGTCTGGCGCTTTATTCGGCCGACAGCGCTCGCCACAGTGGCAAATATTTCAATTCCTCCGAAGTCCTTGCCCCGGATCGCCGCCCAACGCTGGAGATTACGTATGGGTCGGCGTATGGATTTGTAGTAAGTGCGGATCAGGTGTTGCAAACGGCCGTTCCCGGCGATTCGGCCCACTATCAGCTGAATATATCGCCGACAGGTGGGTTTGATACGGCCGTAGCCTTCCAGGCCAACAGCGTGCCCGCAGGCGTCAGCGTCACCATCCCGGCTGGCGCTGTCACCCCGCCCGGCAGCAAAACCATCACCATCAGCCACAACAACCCCGGCCAAACGGCAGGTGGTCTCTACGCTGTGCCCATCACCGTCAGCGGCGATGGCATCCAGCGCACCATAAACCTTTACCTGCTGGTCAACGGTTCGCAAACCTTTCTGCCCACCATTCAGCGCTAATTAAGCCGAACCCCAACCCCACCCTGCGCCAAAGAGACGATTGCCCGCCGCAATCGTCTCTTTTGGTTTACGCAACCCACACGCTGGGCTATAATCGGCCCGCTATGAAAGGCGTGTGGTGTGATTAAGTAATTAAGTGATTGAATTACCCAATTACTCAATTACCCAACAACACCCTCCCAATGCTCAAAATCCACTTTTTTAGGAAGGTCATATGCCCAAAGCATTAATTACTGGTATCACCGGCCAGGATGGTTCTTATCTGGCTGAGTTTTTACTCGAACAAGGGTACGACGTCATCGGCATGGTGCGGCGTACCAGCACCATCAATTTTCATCGTCTGGCGCACATTCAAGACAAAATCACCGTCGTTCCCGGCGACCTGGGCGATCAGGTTTCTATGATTCACCTTTTGGAAGAGCATCGCCCCGACGAAGTCTACAATCTGGCTGCTCAATCGTTTGTGCAGACAAGCTGGAACCAGCCTGTTTTCACCGGTGATGTTACGGCCCTCGGCGTCACGCGCCTGCTGGACGCCATCCGCTTTGTAGACCCCAAAATACGGTTCTACCAGGCCAGCTCCAGCGAGATGTTTGGCAAGGTGGTGGAAGTTCCCCAACGGGAATCGACGCCGTTTTATCCGCGCAGTCCGTATGGCGTGGCCAAAGTGTATGGCCACTGGATCACCATCAACTACCGTGAAAGCTACAACATGCATGCCACTTCCGGGATTTTGTTCAACCACGAATCCCCCCGGCGTGGCCTGGAGTTTGTGACGCGCAAAATTACCCATCACGTGGCTAAGATCAAGCTTGGCCTCACCAATGAGCTCCGCCTGGGCAACCTGGACGCCCGGCGCGACTGGGGCTTTGCCGGCGATTATGTCAAGGCGATGTGGCTCATGCTGCAACAGGACGAACCCGACGATTTTGTCATTGCCACGGGCGAAACCCACTCCGTTGAGGAGTTTTTGAATGTTGCTTTTGGCCATGTCAATCTGGATTGGCATGATTATGTGGTTCAGGATGAGCGATTTATGCGCCCGGCCGAAGTTGATTTGCTGGTAGGCGATCCCAGCAAGGCGGGCGAGAAGCTGGGTTGGGAACCGGCCGTCACGTTTGAGCAGCTGGTGCAAATGATGGTAGAGGCCGACATGAAATTGTTGCAGGCGGGGCGAGTGGCCGTTTAACTCACTTCACCCCTCCCGCAGGTTTAGTATCTAACAGGCTGTCGGAGAAAGAAAAATAGGACACAGATAAACACAGATGGACGCAGATTTGACGGTAAAAACAGCAAAAATCTGCGTTAATCTGTGAAAGCTTGTGGTGAGGGCAGACTCAGGAGAGCAATATGACAACAACGATCAAATTTGGAACAGATGGCTGGCGGGCCCGCATTGCGGAGGATTACACGTTTGACAACGTGCGTCGCTGTACGCAGGGGTTTGCCAACTTTATGCTGGCGCAGGGCTTGGCGGAAAAAGGGGTGGTGATTGGCTACGATATGCGGTTTCAGGCGGAATTTTTTGCTGAGACCGCTGCCGAGGTGATGGCGGCCAATGGCATTAAAGTGTGGCTGACGGATGTCGCAACTCCAACCCCCATTATCTCCTACTCGGTGGTGGACAAGCAGGCGGGTGGCGCGATAAACATTACCGCCAGCCACAATCCGCCGTGGGACTGCGGCTTTAAGGTACGCGATATAAATGGCGGGGCGATTCCGCCGGATGATTTGCAGAAAATTGAGGGGGGGATTCCGGAGATTACGGCCGTAAAAACCACCAAACTAGAATCCGCTAAAAAATCCGGTCTGGTACAAATATTTGACCCGGCTCCTGCCTACATCACCCAGCTTAACAAGCTGGTAGACATCGAAGCGATTAAAAATGCAGGCTTCACTTTGTTGGTAGACTGCATGTGGGGCAACGGTGCGGGCTGGTTTCCCCGGCTGCTGGCAGGTGGCAAAACCACCGTCAAAGAAGTACACAACGAGCGCAACCCCATCTTCCCCCACATGAGCCGACCCGAACCGATTCCGCCAAATGTCGATCACGGTCTTAGCTTTGCTAAAGAGGTGGGGGCCGATGTGGTCATTATCAACGATGGGGACGCCGACCGGGTTGGTTTTGGAGATGAAAACGGCAACTTTATGGACCAGCTGCGCGTCTACGGGCTGATGGGCTACTATCTGCTGGAGGTGCGCGGCGAGCGCGGCCCCATCGTCAAGACCATTTCGACCACTAAAATGTTGAATAAGCTGGCTAAACTGTATGATGTGCCCGTGCATGAAACAGGTGTTGGCTTTAAATATATTGCCCCCAAAATGGTGGAAGTAGACGCCTTGATTGGTGGTGAGGAGAGCGGCGGTTACGCCTTCAAGGGGCATGTGCCAGAGCGGGACGGCATTTTGGCGGGTCTGTTTATGCTGGATATGATGATGAAAACGGGCAAGAAGCCCTCAGAGCTGCTGGCCGATTTGTTCGACAAGGTAGGGGCGCACTTCTACAACCGGATCGACAGTTATTTTGACGCCGAGCGCAAAGCGGAGATTCAGCAAAACGTAGCCAATGCCCGCCCAGAAACAATTGGCGGCCTGAAGGTAACGGAGATCGTAACGATTGATGGCCACCAGTTCATCATGGAAGATGGCGGCTGGCTGCTGGTGCGCTTTAGCGGCACGGAACCTGTCATCCGCGTCTACTGCGAAACCACTCACGAGGACAAAGTGCAGGCCATTCTGGACGATGGCATGAAGCTCGCTGGGCTTTGCTAAGAGGATCAATCCGCAGATTACGCAGATTATCGCAGATTTCTTTTGTGTTTAATCTGCGTAATCTGCGTTAATCTGCGGATAAACTTTTGAGGTGTGATGAAAGCGTTTCAAGATTATTACCCGGATGATTCCAGCTACTGTTATGGCTGCGGCAGCTTAAACGAAAAAGGTCTGCAAATAAAAAGCTACTGGGACGGCGAGCAGTCGGTGGCCCGGTTTGTGCCGCGCCCGGAACATATGGCGATTCCGGGGTACGTTTATGGCGGGCTGCTGGCTTCGCTGATTGATTGCCACGGCACGGGCACGGCCGCTGCCGCCACCGCCCGTGCCGAAAATCGGAAAATGGATTCTGAGCCAGCCATTCGCTTTGTGACTGGATCGCTCAAAGTTGATTATTTGCGCCCCACGCCGCTAGGCCCAGTGCTGGAGCTGCGCGGCACGGTGAAGGAGATCAAGCCGCGCAAGGTGGTTGTGGCCATTGATCTGCTGGCTGATGGCGAACTGTGCGTACGGGGTGAAGTGATCGCCGTGCGCCTGCCGGAGAATTGGGGCCAATAGGTTGCTCATCGACACCCACTGCCATCTTGATTTTGACTGGTTTGATGAAGACCGGGACGCCGTGGTGCAGCGGGCCGCCGATGCCGGTGTCGCCCAAATTATTGTGCCGGCGCTGGATTTGGACAACGGCCGTACCGTCTTAGCGCTGACGGAAAAGTACGAAGGCGTGTTTGCCGCTGTGGGCGTACATCCAAACTCGACGGCTGGCTGGCAAGATGGCTGGATTGACGTGCTGCGCGACCTGGCGCAGCATCCCAAAGTGGTGGCCATTGGCGAAATTGGCCTCGATTATTATTGGGACAAGTCGCCTAAAGATGTGCAGCAGCAGGCGCTGAGATTACAGCTGGAATTGGCTGCCGAGCTGAATTTGCCTGTGATTATTCACAATCGGGAATCGAATGCGGATGTGATTCAGATGCTGGCAAATTCGCCGCTGGTGGGGCGAGAGAATCCGGGCGTGCTGCATTCGTTTTCGGCGGAGTGGGCAACGGCCGTTGCCGCCCTCAACCTCGGCTACTATCTTGGCTTCACTGGCCCCGTCACCTATAAAAAAGCGGATGAGCTGCGCGAGATCGCCAAAAAAGTGCCCGATGATCGCATCCTGGTGGAAACTGACGCCCCGTTCCTGACGCCGCACCCCTACCGGGGCAGGCGGAACGAACCGGCCTACGTCGCTTACGTAGCCGAACGATTGGTAAGGGAACGCGGGGTGGATACGGCCGTATTCGCCCAGCAAACCACCGCCAATGCGAAGCGGCTTTTTTCGGTAATCAGTGAAAAGTGAAAAGTCAACTGATTACCGATAACCGATTACCAAAATGACACAGCCAGACTTATCCATCATCATCGTTAGCTGGAACGTGCGTGAGCTGTTGGAAAATTGCTTACGCACGGTGCTGGCGGAGCAGCAGCTGCGGCTGCAAATTATTGTGGTAGACAGCGCTTCATCTGACGGCAGCCCGGAAATGATCGCCGAAAAGTTTCCGCAAGTGGAGCTGGTAGCGTGCAGCGAGAATGTGGGTTTTCCTAAGGGGAATAATTTGGGGTTGGCGCGGGCAAACGGCCGTTACCTTCTCCTCCTCAATCCCGATACCATTGTCCACGACGGTGCCCTGGCCAAAATGGTGGCCTACCTGGAGCAAAATCCGCACGTGGGCGTCGTGGGACCGCAGCTGCTCAACGATGATGGTTCGGTACAGTCGTCCCGCCGCCGCTTTCCGACGGTGTGGACCGCTTTTTTTGAGAGTACCTGGTTGCAGCCGTACGCGCCTAGAGGGTTGCTGGACCATTATTTTGTGCGAGACGTGATGGATGGGGAAACGGCCGTTGTGGAATGGCTTATGGGCGCTTGCCTGATGATCCGCCAGGAAGTGGTGGCCCAGGTGGGCGGACTGGATGAAGCGTACTTCATGTATTCCGAAGAATTGGATTACTGCCGTAGGATAGTCCAGGCAGGCTGGCAAGTGGTATACTACCCGCAGGCACAGGTTATGCATCTGTCTGGCAAGAGCAGTGAACAAGCTGTGACCCAGCGGCACATTAATTATAACCGGGCCAAATTGCGCTACTTTCGCAAATATAACGGCCGTTTGGCGGCAGGCATATTGCGGCTCTTTTTACTGAAAAGTTACGTCTGGCAGTTAATTGTGGAGGCGGTGAAGGGAGTAGTAGGGCATAAACGGCCGTTGCGCTGGCAGCGGGTGAAGGCGTACTGGCTGGTTTTGCGCTCTGGTTTAAGACCGGCAGGCTATTAAGATAATACTCACACGCGAGTATAAACCTCCCGGAGGTTTCATAACCCTCCGGGAGGTTGCCCCCAACATATCTTGAGGTGACAGAATGAAAAAAAAGGTGACGCTGGAATTATCAATGACGGATTACAATTTGCTGAAGGATATTGCCGACGCCTGCAAATGGCCCGTTGAAGAGGTTGCGATGCAGTGCATGAAATGCGGTATGCCGCCATCACTCAGCAAGGTGCCAGCTGCCTTTCATGATGAACTGCTCAGCCTCAACGCGCTTAGCGACCGGGACCTCATGAGCGTGGTGGATGGCAAATCGTCAGCACCAGAAGAGAAAAGGGAGCTGTACAAAAAGGCTGATTTCATCGCGCTGCGCCGCACCTATGCCCTCTCCCTGCTGCGCTGGCGCGGTCATCCGATTGAGCATTACGAGCTGTTCTAATTACTCAATTACTCAATTACTAAATTACTCGATCATCGCATTTTGTAATTAAGTAATTAGGTAATTGGGTAATTTTTTCCCCATGATGTTAAAAATTGGACTGGTGACGGGGGAATACCCGCCGATGGAGGGGGGCGTGGGGGCGTTTACGGCCGAATTGGCCAAAGCGCTGCACGAATTGGGGCATACCGTCCACATCATCACCAGCCGGAAAGCCCGTCCGTCCGATGCGCCCCGCACCTTTACCTCCACCTGGGAGCCGATTCCGCTGCCATTTGCCCAGCTGCATCCCCGCATTCAGGGCTGGCGCTGGCCGTCGCTGGCGGTTATTGCCGACATTGTGCTGCGGCACGAGCTGGACGTGGTGAACATTCAGTATCAGCCTGCGGCTTTCAACATGAACAGCGCGGCGATTAATTTTCTGCCCTGGCGGCTGAAAAATGTGGTGAAAACGGCCGTTACCTTCCATGATCTCCGCGTCCCTTATCTGTTCCCTAAAGCGGGGCGGCTGCGGCAAACGGCCGTAAACTTTCTGGCCCGCTCTGCCCACGGCGTCATCGCCACCAACCCCGCCGATTTTGACGCTTTGCAAGCGATTTTTCAACGCAAAGGCGCAGCGGCGCAGCGGGTTGCCCAGATTGCCATTGGCAGCAACATCACCGTGCATCCCACCAACCACATCGAAATCAGTGAGATCCGTCATAGCCTGGGGCTTCAGCCCCAGGACATTTTGTTGGGGTATTTTGGCTTTTTGAACGAAAGCAAGGGGGCGGATACGTTGATCGAGGCGGTGGCGCAGCTGGACGGCCGTTTTCATCTCGTCTTCATTGGCGGGCAGACCGGGGCGAGTGATACGACCAACAATCAGGCGTTTCTGGATGGGCTGCGGGCGCAGATTGCTGCCCTGGGGTTGACTGAAAGGGTGCATTGGACTGGCTTTCTAAGCGATGCTCGCGTTTCGGCCCATTTGCAGGCAGCGGACATGCTGGTGATGCCGTACCGGGACGGCGCTTCCCTGCGGCGGGGTACCCTCATGGCGGCGCTGGCCCACGGTCGCCCGCTCATCACCACCACGCCCACCGCTGCCACGCCGCAGCTGATTGCGGGGGAAAATTGCTGCCTGGTGCCGGTGGGGGATGTGGCGGCGTTGGCAACGGCCGTTCAAACCCTCAGCCACGATGCGGAACTGCGCCAGAAGTTAGGGCAGGGCGCGGCCCAGCTGGCGGATCAGTTTAGCTGGGGGAAGATTGCGGGGGAAACGGCCGTGTTTTACCAGACTTTGCTGCAATCAGGCAGTCACCGTTAGTCAATAGACAATATCGGAAATAAGAATTGATCCGCAGATTAACGCAGATTTCGCAGATTTTTTGCCTTTAATGTCTAATTCAACATTCACAATTAACTATCGTTCTGATCAATCGCCCGCTGCGTCACCCGATAAATCTCCTCCAGAGTTGCTCCTCGCGCTTTTTCCAGCCGCTCTACCCGCTTTTGGAACTGGTTCAGCGCGTAATCCGTGAATACCGACTCCTCCAGACCAAACGGCATCACCTCGTAGGCGGCAAACGCATCCCCTACCACGCCCAACGCTGGGGGCAGCAGCTCATTCATCGTCTCCTCCAGAATATCCCACAGGCCATCGTCGGCCGCTACCAGGCGGGAGAGCAGGAAGATGCCGTAAGCGATGTGGCGCGATTCGTCCTGCTGCAACAGCCGGATGCCGTGTCGCACGCCGGGCAGAATGTTGTTCTGCTCCATGACGGTGAAGTAGGCGTGGTAGCCGGTTTCGGCCAAAACTCCCTCCACAATCATGTTGTATGTCACCGAGGCGCGAATTTGGGCTGCCGGGGAGGCGTCGGCTTGCAGCGCCCGCAGCGCCTGAGGCAGCGCCTGGTAAAAGAGGGTGTGGTAATTTTCGGTATGGTAATGGCTCAAATCGGGGTTGGCCTGTACCACTTCGACCAAAAGACGGTTGAAAAAGTCGGTATGCTTTGCTTCTTCAAACAGGAAGGTGGTGAGGAACATCTCCTCTTCCAGGCGACCCTCCTGGGCAATGGCCATAATCAGCGGCAGCAAGTCCAGCGTGACGGCTTCTTCGCCTGCCTGGAACATGGCTGTCAGGCGCAGCAGCAAATCTTGCTCTTGCGGGTCCAGCTGCTGCCAATCCGCCTTATCCTGGGTCAGATCGATGTCGCTGGGATTCCAGATGCCCAGCCGCTTGGCTTTTTCATACAGGCGCATGGGCGGGGTGTGGCGCTGCAAACCACTGCTGGTGGTGAGAAATTGTTGGTGGGTCATCAAAGGCTCCTTGAATGAGTGGCTCTTGTTTCTTGCATTTGTTTTGCTATTACCGCTGCATCGCAAGTAAGTTTACAATATTATGACCGATTACACAGAAAAATCTTTCTGTACAAACCGCTGTCTTCATTTTGGAGGAATCTATGAACCCGATTGTCCCTGCTACTCACCTTGATCATTTGCTGCGCCAAACCCGGATGCATCACGTGCAGCTCAGCTCTATGGCTGATGTGAAGGCCAATATTATGCTGACGCTGGCTGCGGTTGTCACTACCTTTTCCATTGGTTATTTGAGTGATCCGGTCTTGCGCTGGCCAGTGGTGGTGTTGATTTTGTTTTGCGTGGCAACCATTTTTTTTGCGGCTTATGCGGTGATGCCCAAGTTGGATTTTGACTACAAGCCACGGCTTAAAGATCCAGATTGTAACGTTTTGTTTTTTGGCAACTTTATGAATCTGGATTATGAAGAGTTTAGCGAGATTATGGCGGAGGTGATGCAGTCGCCGGAGAAGGTATATGAAGTGCAAATTCGGGAGGTGTATGAGCTGGGGGTTTATTTGGGGCATCAAAAATACCGGTACGTGCGCCTGGCTTATCTGACGTTTCTTGGCGGTCTGTTGGGCAGTGGCACGACGTTTGTTTTGGTGGAGATTTTGCGATTTTGGGGTTAACGGCCGTTTCCCCATCCCCTGATTCAATTTGCTAATTCAAACTCACCTGCATACAATTCGCTTGGTTCATCCTACAAAAAAATCGTTACACAGATGGGTAACTGAGTCCGACTGGACAGAGCGTTACCCATTATTCTTTGTATAGCGTGTAACGGGAATGAACTGGAGGATTGTTGTGAAAAAGAAAAAAAATGTGCTGTATTTGAGTCGAAGTTGGCAGCTGTTATTGCTGTTTGGCTTGTTGTTGAGCCTGGCTGCGTGCCAGGGTGATGAAGAACTGTCTGAAGCAGATGTGCAGGCTACGGTGGATACGGCCGTTGCCCTCACCGTCACGGCCCAAAACGTGGCTGTCAGTGATGAGGTCGCCCAGGCTGAGCTGCCTGCTACCATGACGCCGGCACCTCCTACCGAGGTTCCAACAATGCCTGCCACTTTACCGCCGCCGCCTACCCTGGAACCACCGCCGACCAGCTTGCCTGTTCCTACTGATGCGCCGGTGCCTACGGAAACGGCCGTTCCCACCCAGGAACCCACCGCTGTGTCCACCTCAGTGCCCTCCACCAGCGCCCCTGTCAACACCCAGCCACCGCCACCACCTACCGTACCCGCCGAGCCGGTTTTGAGCGGCAACCTGCTGGTGAACGGATCCTTTGAGGAAGGGTGGTACAACCTGAACGGCGCACCGGAATTCCAGCTGCCCAACGGCTGGACGCTAGAGTTTGATTCTGGCCCTACCGGTTTTGGCAGCCAGCCCTGGGATATCTGGTATGCACCTGAAATCCGCGTTTTGCCCTACTTCCAGCTGCCGGACAACGAACGTGGCTTATTCATCCGCCAGGGGGAATACACCATCAAAGCGTTCAAAGGCAACGGCCCCATCAGCTTGCGGTTTCTGCAAGACCTTGCCTTGCAGCCTGGCACCTACGTCTTTACCGCCTACGTCTATCCAGATTTGGTCAGCAGCTACGAGGGGGGGAAACAGTATGCAGGCGATCCAAATTCGGGTGAGGTGCGCTTTATTTCGCCCAGCGGCGGTACGGGCTGGCTGACGTTTGGTGCTGGTTTTGGCACCTGGGGTGTTTTTCAGCACACCTTTACTCTGGACACTGCCCAAACGGTGCGCGTTGGTGTGGGGATGCGCGGCCGTTATGGCTTAGCCAGCAACGGTTTCTTCATTGATGATTGGTCATTACAAAGAGTTGAGTAAGTATAAACTATGAAATTAGGAATTATTGGTCTGCCCAGCAGCGGCAAAACGACCGTTTTTAACGCGCTCACCAAGGGAGATGCCCCCACGGGGCAAAGCATGGGGGGGCGGTTTGATGTGCTAACGGCCGTTGTCGATGTTTACGATGAGCGGGTGGATGTGTTAACCCGGATGTTTAACCCTAAAAAAACCACCTTCGCCAAGATTACCTACACCGACGTGGCGGGCATCAAAAAGGGGGCCAATGAAGGCGGTGGCCTCAGCGGCGAGCTGCTCAACCACCTCTCCGGGCTGGATGGTTTTGTCCATGTGGTGCGGGCTTTTGAGTCTGATCTGGTGCCCCATCCCGACGGCAGCGTGAATGCCGCCCGCGATCTGGAAATTCTGGACACGGAATTTTTGCTGAATGATTTGGGTGTGGTGGAGCGGCGCATCGAGAAGATTGAAGATGGCTTGCGCAAGGGGGCGACCAAGAATAAAGTGGCTGCCCAGGCGGAGCTGGCGCTGTTCCAGCAGTTAAATGAGACGTTGAGCGAGGAACGGCCGTTACGTGCCCTCACCCTCACCGACGAGCAGGAAAAAATGCTGCGTGGCTACGGTCTGCTCACCCTCAAACCTACCGTTGTCCTCCTGAATATTGGCGACGACCAGCCAGAGCTGGCGCTGGATTATGACCATCCCCAAACCGTGGTAGCCAACCTGCGCGGCAAGCTGGAGATGGAGCTGGCGCAGCTGAGCGCCGCCGGAGATACCGAATCACTGGAAATGTTCATGGAAGAGTACGGCGTCACCGAACTCAGCCTGGATCGGGTGATTGGCCTGAGCTACGATTTAATGGGGCTGCAATCCTTTTTTACCGTGGGTGAAGATGAAGTGCGGGCCTGGACCATTAAGCGGGGGGCAACGGCCGTAGAAGCCGCCGCCACCATCCACACTGACCTGGCTAAAGGGTTTATTCGCGCCGAAACGGCCGCTTACGACGATCTGACAGAATTAGGGAGCCTGGCCCAGGCGCGCACCGCGGGCAGGCTGCGCCAGGAAGGTAAAACCTACGTCGTGCAGGATGGCGACGTGATCAACGTCAAGTTCAATATTTAAGGGCAGCAGCGTATGGATTGCTGGACCGGTTGGAAACGGCCGTTTCCAACCAGGATAACGCTCTTTTGTTCCAGCTCATCCACTCGGAACGCGGCCTGCGTGTGCGCTTGCTCTGGTACGAAGCCGAAACCCGGCTGGACAACCAGGGCGTCTTCAGCGACCCTACCAGCTACAACTGGGGCAACGCTGCTGGCAGCGGCGAACCGATTTTGGGCACTCCCGCCCAGGTACTGCTCCCCCGCCTGCAAAACGACTTTTTAGACGCCACCGAATCGGCCTGTAACGACATTTTGCACGGCGGCACGGCTGGTTTTGTCATCCTGCCCGATGCGTACGCCCCGCTGAATTACTACGCCTTCTACCGCCCTGGCAGCGAAGAATTTGCCGGACTCAACTAGGGCAGCTGGGTAGTAGGGCTGGAGCTGTGGCAGGGTCAATATTATGTGAGTGCGCTGGTGCATTATCAATGGGAACCGTAATTCCCCGGCAGATGCTGTTTGGCAATTAAACGCGGCAATAGAGCCTACGATACCATCGCTGCTTTGAGCTGGGTTACGGCCGTTTCCTCAATCGCTCCGATCTGCAAAACCTGCTCCGCCAATCCCGCCTGAAATGCTTCAACTTCCTTTTCACTCATCGGAAATTCAGTCTCGGCCTGGGTCAGCAGCGCATGTTCCCGCTGTCTTAACTCGGCAATCTCGGCGGTGGCTGCACTGCCCTGGTTCAACAGCATGTCGCGCTGCTTCAGTTGGATCTGGCCCATTTCGCCCAGCAGGGGCACGTCGGCGGGCAGCAGCGCCTGGCAAAAATCGTTCCACGCCTGGGCACTGCGCCGAAAGTGGGGGGACACGTCTTTCAGAGCTGGATTTTCTAAAAGCAAGCTGGCTTCATCCAGAAAGTTGGCAAAGACATCCCGCTCGGCACCGCCAACCTTGCCAAAACAGCTGATGTCACCAAACACGCCCGTCAGCCCGGCCAGCAGCTTGCGCCCGGCGGGGAATTCCCTTGCCCAGCTGAGGCGCATTTTGGGTTTGGTGAGCAGGTTGGCCCAATAGTGGTAGGCTGCCAGCCCAAAGTTGTTTTTAGAGCCCTTCGGTGGTTTTTCGGTGTACAGCTTCAGGCAGTCCCAAATGCCGGCCTGCACTGCACCGGGCAGCTTGTCGGGGATGGGTGGTTCCAGTGTGAGCACACGAAACTTGTCCTTTTTCACGCGGGCGCGGGCGGCGTGCAGGGCTTCTGTGCTGAGGGTAAGCGGTACGCGGGCACGGTCGGCGATGTGGGCGATTGCGGCCGTTTCGTCGTAGCCATACACCAGGATAGGGAACATGGCCCACATGCCCTCGTCGTAAGGCAAGGCATTGTAGGGCAGACTGAAATAGTCAGCCCACACGATGGCTGGCTCGCCATTTTCCAGCGTATCGACCAGATTGGCCACGCCTTTGGCTGGATTGGGCGTATGGCGGCGATTTTGCACCACGCCGAGGCGGGAGAGCAGGGTGTCCAGCGGATCGAAGGTGTTGCGGGTGAGGATGCGGGCCTGTGGGTCGTATCCTTCGTAGGCAAAAGAGAAGTAGCCCATCGCCGCGCCGCCGCTGATGCCCAGGAGCAGCGCTTCGCTGTACGGCCGTTCCGTGTGGGGCGCTTTAACACCGCTGTAGGCGAGGAAGTTGCAAACGGTGCCGGTTTCCCAGTGACGGCCGTAAAACTGTGTGTAGTCGTCTAAAATTGGCATGAAATCCTCCAGGTGTTTGTTTGAAATCATGCTGGCAGTATACGGCCGTTTCCCCACCTCCTAGAAAAACAGCGACATAGTATGCACTTTTTCGCAGTTAAGCAAACCACAGAAACTACGTCTTTTCCAAGTTGGCGCGTAAGCGCCTAGCAATTTTGTTCAAACCATTCTATCAACTCATCGGCTGCATCATAAGATTCCAGAATAGGGATGCCCCCTTGTTCTTTCAAATGTTCTGCTTGCTCTGGCTCGAATACGCTGAAGATTGTTTGGACACCACCTGTATGTTTGAGTAACGCTTCGTTGTTTCTCAGGCGGCGCATGGTAGAAACAACGACCAAGGCGTCCTGAATTCCGGCGGCCTGCAGCACTTCAGGATAGGTGGCGTTGCCCTGAATAGCCGGGGCGCCTAACTGTTCCACCTGTTCAACCACTGCGCTGTCATCGTCAATGACGACAACCGGCTGGTTGTGCGAAAGAAGCCATTTGAGCAGTTCGAGCCCGTGCCCGCCGCAGCCTATGAGCACGACGTGGTTTTTCAGGTTTACGGCCGTATCAATATGCCGCCAATCGCTCCAAAAATGCATTAATCTGACGGCCAACTTATCGGTAGCAATAAAAGGGGTGAGAATCATGGTGATGACGGTGACAATGGCGATGACGCTCAAAATACCGTTATCGAGATGGTTCTGCTGAACGCCGATAAAGCCGACGATAAGGGAAAATTCACTCGTTTGGGCCAGTAAAAGACCGCTTTCTATCGCCGCACGCGACGTTAACCCTGCTTTCCGGGCAATTAAATGAACCATGATAGGCGTGAGTAATAGGACAACGGCCGTTAAACTCAACGCCAGCAGCAGCTCAGATAGCCCCGGCAGCGTTAGTGTCGCGCCTAGCGCCACAAAAAAAATGGCTAGAAAAAAGTCAGACAATGAAGCCAACTGCCCCCGAAAGATGCCACTAACCGGGAAGACGGAAAGCGAAACGCCAGCCAGAAAGGCTCCCACGACAATAGGCACATTAATCAGGTTGGATGCACCGATGAACAGGAATAGAATTGCCAGAACCACCAGTAAACGCTCTTCCTCATCCAGATTCAGTTTAATCATCAGCCAGGGAGTGACCCATTTCAACCCGGCATACGCCAGCAGCATCAGCCCCAGCGTCCCGTTCACGCTCACCAGCGCTACCGCTAATCCTTGCTCAGCTTGAGACAGGGCCGAGATGAGCAAAACAATGATCAGGTCTTGTACCAGCAACACGCCGACAACCAGCCGCCCAAATGGCTCGAACAGCTGCTGACGCTGCTTGAGCAGACGTATCACTACCAGGGTAGAGCTGGCAGCTAAAGCGAGCGCAATATAAAGCGACGCCAGCCAATCTAGCCCAATTAAAAGGGCAATCCCAAACCCAACCAGACCCAATAAGAAAAATTGGGTAATGCCTACGATAATGGCAGCTCGCCCTTGTTTACCTACGCGGGACGGATTCATCTCTGTGCCAAAGGTGAAAACCAGAAAAGCTAACCCCAGAACTAGCGCGTCTTGTAAAAGCTGTGGGTCTTCTACCAGATCTAGCGTGGCAATACCAATGCCGCTCATGATTAGCAGAGGCGCTATCGGCACGTTCCACCAGCGGGCCAGGCCCATTCCGAGCGCAGCGGCAGCTAAAATAATTAACATCACACTCATGATGGCTGCGCTCCCGTTTTTTTCAGTTTTTTAATAACGTTGGCCAACCATGGCTTCTTGGGATCAATTAAAAAATCAACACCCAATTGCTGCAAATCCTCCACTACAGATGGATCAAAGGCATGAATAGCAACTGGAGCGCCTGCCTGCTTGCTCCGGTAAGCCAGCCAATTGTTACTGTCTTCAATCCGCAGCGTAGACACGACCAGTTTGGCTCTTTCCAGGGATGCTTCTTCCAGAACTGATGGGTAATCAACGCTGCCCACCAGGGAATGACCGGGCAAATCCTCCAGCTTGCGGGCATCGGTATCGATGGCCAGTACGATTTCGCCTCGCCGGTGCAAATCTGTCACCAGCCGTCGCCCCATTGCGTTCATTCCTACCACAAGCACATGACCACTCAGGGGTGGCTCACTTTTTTCATCTTCTGTTTGCGAAGCGCGGAACGGTTTTAACAGCCCCCAACGGCGTATCCTTTCGTATAAACCTTCATTGTAAAGAATCATATAAGAGCTTACACCAATGGTAATAAGGCCAATAACTGTGATGAGCGAGAGGATGGATTCGTCGATCAGACCGGCGCTAAGACCTACAGCCGCAAAAATAAAGGAGAACTCACTAATTTGGGCGACGGTGACGCTGGTCATAAAGGAGGTTCGTTCGCTGTAACCTCCTCGGGCAATAATGAGCATGAAAATGAAGGGATTGCCAATAATCACAAAAGCGGACAAAACAATTGCGGCAAACCAATGTTCGGTAGCCGAGGCCAACTCCATTTGCGCCCCTAAAGCGATAAAAAAGATAGCGATGAAAAAGTTCATTAATGGATGAACCCGTCGTCGCAGGTCATGGGCGATGGGCAGCTGGGCCAGGCTTAAACCAGCCAAAAAAGCACCTATTTCTGGCGAAAGCTGAAGCCATTCTGAGCCAACGACAAAGGCAAAACAGTAGCACAAGCTCCAGATGAGGGTGGCCTCGGCGGATGAAGCCACCCAGGACATTGGTTTTACCAGAAGGTAGCGAGCTGCCAGCAGCGCTGCCCCAAGCAAAACGGCCATACCCACGAAGGCTTGACCCAAGCCAGCGGCTACCGTGCTGAATTCCAGGGATTCTGGTTCGCCGAGACCAGCCAGGAAGGTAAGGACAATAATAACCACCAAATCCTGGACCAGGAAGATGCCGACGGCAATACGGCCGTATAAAAGGTGCAAATGGTTTTTCTGGTCTAGCAGCTTCACGACCACTACGGTGCTGCTAAACGTTAGCGCTGTGGCCAAAAAGATGGAGGCCATGACGTCAAAACCCAGCAGCAGCGCGATGCCATACCCAAGCGCCGCCGTAAACACCACCTGACCCAAACCAGCCGATATGGCTACCTTACCGACTGCCCGAATCTTGTCCAGGCTTAATTCTAAACCCACCAGAAACAGCAGCAGCACAATGCCAATTTCAGCCGCTACGGCCACAGCAGCTTCTGTGCCAGACGCATGGTGGCCCAGTTGGATGGAAAGCAGATTAAACCCTACCGGGCCTACTATCAGACCGGTCAAAATATAGAGCACAATACTGGGAATATTAATCCGACGTGCGATGAGTACCACAGCCGCAGCAGTCACGATCATGATGCCAATGCTGCTGACAAAATCTAAATCAGCCATAAATATCTAACCCTTTATTGAACTATGTTGGGTCTTCAGGATTTTGCGGAGTTGACGCCGTGAAACCCTTCGGCGGCCTCAGGGCGGGCTGTGATGCGTGACCAGAGGTAAATCGCATTTCACGCATTATGAACTTGTCAATTCCCCGAAAGCCCAAAGAGCCAAAATTATTTAATCAATAACCCTCATCCCCTTGGTGATAATAGAAGCTAAACCCTATTCTGTCCACCCGGATTTGCCGAGAAGATAGATAAACGCGCTGAAGAGTTTGTGCTAATTTACAATCGATTTTTTGGCAGCGGTTACTCAGCGTTAAATGTGGGATCCAGGGTTTGTAAGAAGGCGCGGATGTCGGCGGCGAGCGGGGTGGTGAGGGTCAACGGCCGTTTCAACTGCGAATGCCAGATAGTGGTTTGGGCGCAGTGCAGCGCTTGCCGGGGCATGGGGTCATCCGCGCTGTGCTCATCTTCGGCAAAGCCAGCCAGAAAGTCGGCGTCGCTCGGGCTGTTGTAGAGCCGGTCGCCCACGATGGGATGGCCCAGCGCGGCCAGGTGTACCCGCAGCTGGTGGGTGCGCCCGGTTTTGGGCGTCAGGCGAACCAGGGCGTGGTGGGGTGGGAACGGCCGTATCACCTCCACCACCGTCTGGGCCGGTTTGCCGCTGTCCACCACGCCAAAGCGGTACACGCCTTCGGCACTGGGTAGGCGACCAATGGGCTGATCGATGGTTTGTACGGCCGTTGCCGGGATGCCCTGCACCACCGCCAGGTACGTTTTTTCCACGGTGCGGGCGGCAAACTGGGCCTGCACCTCGCGCAGGGTGTCGCCGTCCCGCGCCAGCAGGACGATGCCCGAGGTGTCCCGGTCCAGCCGGTTGATGAGGGTGGCTTCCGGGTAGGGCGGCGTGTGGTTGTGGCGCAGCTGGTAGACGAGGTTGGCCTGGATGAAACGGCCGTTCCCGTGCGATCTTAAATTCCCCGGTTTGTTCACCCCCAGCAGCCATGGGTCTTCATACACAATCTGATAATCCAGGTTGATGGCGGGCAGGGGTGGTTCCGGCAGGTCGCAGGCGATCAGGTCGCCCTGGCGGACAATTTGCAGGGGGGTGGCGGAACGGCCGTTGCAGGTAACCCCTCCCGCCTCAATCCGCGCCTGCCAGATTTCCCGTGACTGGTAGGTGAAGCGGCCTGCCAGGTAATCTAGCAGGGGTTTTTGGTGGAAAACGGCCGTAACCTTCGACGAAACAATCATACAAAACAAAACGCCCGAAGCTGTTGTCGGGCGCGTTCAAAAGAATTAAAACCGCAGAGCTCGCAGAGGACGCTGAGAAAAATTAAAAACTTCGCGCGCTCCGCGTGCTCTGCGGTAAAAAGCTAAAACAGCACAGAAGCCAGCTCCGGGCGGTACGTTTTGGTTAGGTCGTCATCATCCCCCAACAGGGTGAAGAGGCTCACCATTACCTGCCGCGCCTGCCCGTACCGCTTGTCTTGCCGCAGCACGTCCAGCAGGCCATCCATTGCCGCCTCCAGATTGCCCCGGCGAATCAGCCGCGAACTTTGCCGGTACTGCACCTCAAGCACGGGCAAATCTTCATCTTCAGTAAGGTCTTCCGCAATCAGGCATAAATAGTTGGCCAAAGGCAGCAGCTTTTCAGCTTCTACCAGCTCGGTTCCGTCTCTAATTCCCTTCAGAAGACCCCGCGATTCGCACCCTTCCCCTTGGGCCAGCAATGTTTTGGCCAAATTCAAGGCCAGATCTGCCCGGTTTGGATATGCCTCAATCAGATCGCGGAACGCTTCTTCCGCTTTTAGCCAGTGGCGCGTGCCCAGCAAACTTTCGGCATCGCTCATCGCTTCATCCAGTTCGCCAGGGATGAGCTGATCGATAAATTCGCGAATAAAAGATTCTGACTGGACGCCGAAGAACTCGTCTTCTACGTCGCCATCCACAAAAGCCAATACGGCCGGAATGCTTTGCACCCGGTACTGCATAGAAAGGTTGGGATTATTATCCACATTCACCTTTGCCAGAATAAAGTTCAGGTTTGGGTCAGCGGCCAGCCGTTCTAAAATGGGGCCCAAGGTGCGGCAAGGGCCACACCACGGCGCCCAAAAATCCACAATCACCGGCACCTCTTCGGACCGCTCCAATACTTCTTCAACAAATGTCTCTTCGGTTACATCAATAATATTTTCCACGATTTAACCTCGTTAAATGATCTTACGCTCATTTTAGCATGAAGGGGTTGAATGTCACAGTGGGAGCGTGGAGAGTGAGAAGTAGGAAGTGAAAAGTGAAAAGGCCACCTGCAACCTACCACTTTCCCCCTCCCACTACGGCCGTGCCTGTAACGTCAATTCAACCGTTTCCGGCTCGCCGTCGCGCAAAATTTGCAGGGTGACGGTTTGTCCCACGCTGGTGCGGCGCACGATGTGGGTGAGCAGCTCATCGAAATTATTGATGGGCTGATCGTCCATTTGCACGATGATGTCGCCGCCGACAAGGGCGGTGAAGCCACCAATATTGACCTGATCTTCGCTGCCCCGCAAGCCTGCCGCATCTGCCGGGCTGTTATCGATGACGCCAAAAACAAGGACACCGCGCTGGCCGGCTGGCAGCTCCATCGCCTGCGCCAGATCGCTGGAAAGGGTGGTGCCAGAGATGCCCAGCCAG
Source organism: Promineifilaceae bacterium (SeqCode) (assembly GCA_041748655.1). GTDB lineage: Bacteria > Chloroflexota > Anaerolineae > Promineifilales > Promineifilaceae > Leptofilum. The sequence continues at coordinate 98,324 of JBGTCV010000006.1, forward strand.
GGATAGGCAATTTCACCGTTTTCGATGAGCTGTGGCACAACCTGGGTCACGATATTGGACGGCACGACGTAGCTGATGCCGCCAAAGCTGGGGGTGACGCCAAAGGTATTGCCGTTGGTCTGAATGGCGGTGTTGACGCCGATCACTTCACCGCTCAGGTTGAGCAGGGGGCCACCGGAGTTGCCGGGGTTGATGGCGGTGTCGGTCTGGATGATGTCTGGAATGTTGAAACGCTGTCCGCCAGGGGCAGCGGCCCCGAAGGGCAGGGCACGTCCCAGGCCAGAGATGATGCCGCTGGACATGGAGCCAGAAAGGCCAAACGGATTGCCAATGGCGGCAACCAGTTGGCCCACCTGTAAACTGTCTGAGTCCCCAATGGTGACGGGGAAGAGGCGGTCTGGAGCGACATCCACCTTAATAACGGCCAGGTCGGAGCCGGGGTCTGTACCCACGATTTCCGCTTCCACTTCGCTGTCGTCGGAGAAGATGACGGTGATGCGGGTGGCGTTGGCCACGACGTGGTTATTGGTAATGATGTGGCCCTGTTTGTCAAAGACAAAGCCGGAGCCTTGAGACTGCTGGGGAAAGGTTTCTCGGTGGAAATCGTCGGGCAGTTCCGGGAAGCCTTCGGGCAGCTCAAACTCCGGGTTTCTCGGGTCTGGGATGATCTCGAACTGGTCGAAATTAAAGGCCGTTCCTGGGCTGACAACCTGGATATTAACAACGGAACGATTGAGCTGGTTGTACAGGTTGATGTAGGTTTGGGTGGTGACGATTTCGCTGGCAACGGCCGTATCCTGCCCCACCACCCCATTTTGAACAGATGTGTTGACGATACCGTCATCAATTGTGATGGTTGTTTCGTTGGAAACGGCCGTATCGGTTGCGGTAGGGGGGCTGGCGCAGGCAGCCAGCAGCAAGCCAAATAAGGCGAGGAATGTTAGCAAAATTGTTGTTCTTTTCACGAGTTGAACCTCCAAAGCTCTAGGCGTATTTGGGCAAGGGTAAAATTTCCAAGGGTGTATTGTGGCACAGAGTTGTAAAAATTTGATAAACGGTACCTAAACTGCATATGAGAATAAGGCGAGGGGGAGTGGAGAGTGAGAAGTAAAAAGTAAAAAGTGAAAAGTAAATTTGTTCACTTTTTACTTTTCACTTTTCACTTTTTACTGATTAAGCTTCACCAATGATCAGCTTACACCGGGGGGTGGGAGGGTCGGCATGGGGGGCTGGCGAGACGGCCGTTTCTGTACCTGTAGCTTGGCGGGATGCATCGCCGCCGCTACCACCTCACTCACTTTTTCCACCAATACAAACTCAATGTCTTGCCGCAGCCGCTCTGGGATATTTTCCAAATCACGCTCATTTTTCTTGGGCAAGATGAACTTTTTAATCCCCGCCCGCCGGGCTGCCAGCGCTTTTTCGCGGATGCCGCCTACGGGCAGTACCCGACCGCGCAGGGTAATCTCTCCCGTCATGCTGACGTCGCGGAAAATCGGCCGGTTGGTAAAGGCGGAGATGAGCGCCGTGGACAGCGATACGCCCGCCGATGGCCCATCCTTGGGCACGGCCCCTTCCGGTACGTGAATGTGAATGTCGGTTTTCTCAAAGCGGTCGCTGTCGATCCCCAGCGCCTCGGCCTGGCTGCGGGTGAAGGTGAGGGCGGCGCGGGCGCTTTCTTGCATCACGTCCCCCAGCTGACCGGTGAGGGTGAGGTTGCCCTTGCCGGACATCAGGTTTACCTCGATAAACAGGATGTCCCCCCCGGCGGCGGTCCAGGCGGCGCCGGTGGCAATGCCCACCTGGTCTTCGTCTTGCAATATTTCCTGAGAGAAGCGGGGTGGGCCGAGCAGATTTTCCACCTCTTTGGCACCGATTTTTGGGGGAAACGGCCGTTCCTCCGCCACATCCCGGGCAATTTTTCGGCACACATTGGCCACCTCGCGCTCCAGGTTGCGCACGCCCGCCTCCTGAGTGTAATCGCGAATGATGGTTTGCAGCCCTTCATCCGTCAGTTCGATGCCCTGATTATCCAGCCCATGTGCCTCCAGCTGATGCTGCACCAAAAATTGGCGGCAAATTTCCAGCTTTTCCTCTTCCAGGTAGCCAGAAAATTCGATGATTTCCATGCGGTCCTGCAAGGCGGGCGGAATGGTGTCCAGATAGTTGGCCGTGGTGACGAACAAAATTTGGGAAAGATCGTAATCCAAATCCAGATAATGGTCGGCGAAGCTGTTGTTTTGTTCCGGGTCCAGTACTTCGAGCAGCGCGGCGGAAGGATCGCCTCGGAAGTCGTTGCCCAGCTTGTCGATCTCATCCAGCATAAAGAGCGGATTGCGCGTGCCCGCACGCTTCATCGCCTGAATGATGCGGCCCGGCAGCGCCCCAATGTAGGTGCGGCGATGGCCGCGAATCTCGGCCTCATCGCGCACGCCGCCCAGGCTGATGCGCACAAATTCTCGCCCCATCGCGTTGGCAATGGAACGGCCGATCGACGTCTTGCCGGTTCCGGGTGGCCCCACAAAGCACAAAATCGGGCTGCGCATCTTGTCTGCGGCAATCTTTTTGACGGCAATATATTCCAGAATACGGTCTTTTACCTTTTCCAGGCCATAATGGTCGTTGTCCAGCACCTGGGCGGCGTGGGCTACGTCCAGATTGTCTTCAGACGTTTCCAGCCAGGGCAGCGACAGCACCCAATCAATGTAGGTGCGAATGATGCCTACTTCGGGCGACATGGGCGGCATTGCCCCCAGTCGGGCAATTTCTTTGTGCATTTTGGCCCGCACCGCGTCTGGCAGCGGTTTGGCGGCGGCCATTTCGCGCACTTCGGCAATTTCCTGGGTGAACAGGTCCCCTTCGCCCAGTTCCCCCTGAATAACGCGCATCTGCTCGCGCAGGAAATGCTCTCGCTGGGAGCGATCCATCTCCTGGTGCACGCGGGAATGAATCTGGTCTTCCAACTCCAGCACTTCCAGCTCTTTGGCCAGCAGCAGACTCACTTTTTGCAGTCGTTCGCCGGGATCAAACGTTTCCAGCACGTCCTGGCGCGTGTCGATGGGGACGCTAAGGGTGGAGGCGACAAAATCGGCCAGCCAACCTGGCTCGTCGATGTTGATGGCGAAGGTGTAGGCATCTTCCGGCATATTGCGGTTGAGCATGACGGTTTTCTCGAACAGGGTGATAACGGCACGCATGAGCGCCTCGGTGTTGCGATCCCATTCCAGTGGTTCGTAGATAATGCGGGCGCGCACCCGGATATACGGTTCCCATTGGGTAAACTCCACAATTTCGACGCGCCGCCGTCCCTGAGCCAGCACGCTGGTGCTGTTATCTGGCATTTTAAGCGCCTTGCCGATGGTGATTTCTGTGCCCAGGCTGTAGATGTCGCTGATGCCCGGTTCGGCGATGTCGCTGTTGCGCTGGGCGGCCACGACCATGTTCTCGTCGTTGGCGATGGCGGCCTTGACGGCAGCCAGGGAGCGCTCGCGCCCCACAAAGAGGGGCATCACCATCTGGGGGAAGAGGACAATGTCCCGCAGGGGCAAAAAGGCGAGTTCGATATGGCCGTCTTTGGTAACCGTCGCACTGCGCTGGGGAAAGAGATCATCCTCTAGCCCTGGCATGGCGTCTAATAAATCTGGGTATTGGCCGAAGTTGAATTCATCATCTAATGACATAATTTTTCCAATGAAAAAGTGAAAAGGAGATTTGAGATTGGAGATTTAATCTCTAATCTCAAATCTCTGACGGGACATTGACTGTGCATTGTTCAACAGTTGGGATTGTAGACTTTCCCACTGATTTAGCAAATCGCCCACGACGACGATGGAGCCGGTGACGCAGATGAGATCGCCGGGTTGGGCCTGCTGCCAGGTGGTGGTGAGGGCGGTGACCATGTCGGGAACGGCCGTAACCGCAAACCCCAACTCTGCCCCAATCTGAGCCAGCTCTTCCGGCGTGGCGCTGCGGGGATGGCTGGCGGTAGTGACGGTGGTGTGGTGGGCCAGCGGCAGCAGGTCGGCCAACATTTGCGGCACATCTTTGTCGGCCGGTGCGCCGAAGATGAGCCACAGCCTGTGGTAGCTGAAGCTGTGGCGTAGGGCTTCGCGCAGCTTGTGGGCGGAGTCTGGGTTGTGGGCACAATCGACCAGCAGCATCGGTGTTTGTTCGTCGCCGGGGTGGATGATGTCCAGCCGGCCCGGCCATTTGACGCTGGCGAGGCCTGTTTGCAGGGTGGCCAGGGTGAGCCGGGGATAATGGGGCTGGACGTGCTGCAAGGCGGCCAGGGCGATGGTGGCGTTTTCCAGCTGATGGTCGCCGCCCAGGGGCAAATCAAACAGGCTGCCGGGCGGGATGAGTTCGGGAACGGGGCAGTAGCCGATGGTGAGCTGCTGCCGGTTGGGTTGTCGGGGCACGATCGGCGCTGCGTCTGCTGAAGCACCGCCGACATACAGCCAATCCTGCCCGACAATGGTAAGGTGGCAGCCGCGCTCCTGGACAATCTGCTGCAACCTGGCCAGTGCCTCTGGCTCCTGGTTGGCAGTGATGACGGGGATGCCGGGCTTGATGATGCCCCCTTTTTCGTAGGCAATTTGGGTGAGGGTGTTGCCCAGCAGGGCGGTGTGGTCCAGACTCAGCCGGGTGATGACGGAAACGAGCGGGGTGAGGACGTTGGTGGCGTCCAGCCGCCCGCCCAGCCCCACTTCCACCACGGCCACGTCAATGTTGCTGTCGGCAAAGTGGAGGAAGGCGATGGCGGTGAGAATCTCAAACCAGGTGATGTCGGGGAACTCCGCTTCGAGGGCGCGTATCTGGTTGATGTGGTGGACGAATTGGGGTTGGGGAATACGGCCGTCTGCGTCATCTGGTGTTAAAATACGAATTCGCTCGCGGAAATCTTGCAGGTGGGGGGAGGTGTAGAGGCCAACGGTGTAGCCTGCGGCGTGCAGGGTGTAGGCGCAGATGGCGGCCGTGGAGCCTTTGCCCTTGGTACCGGCAATATGAATTGCGGGAAACTGGGTGTAGGGTGCGCCGAGGGCATCGAGCAGACGGCGGGGTCGGGTGTGGTCCAGCTTGCTGGCCATGTACCGATCCTGTTTTTTATGCTCAAAGTTGATAAAACTATAGAGATAATCCAACGCTTCTTCATACGCAATTGCGTCCGTGGTTGCGTCCGCGTTGGGCTGTTGTTTAATAGGGTCAGTCGCCGAGTTGTTCATAGAATGCGATTGTAACCAATTGTGAAGTTTGATGGAAGAGGTTTTTAGTGGCGGTGTCAGTAATCAGTGAACAGTATTCAGTAATCAGTGAACAGGATTCAGTGAAGATTTACCAGGCGCAATCTTTACTGAATACTGACTTCTGGATACTGAAAACTGTTAGCCACTTTTTCAGGAGTTTATGATGGGATTTGTCATTGTGTTGCATGAAGGGCTGGCCAACATGGCCTGGATGTTTTTTTTGGCGATTGGGCTGTGGGGGCTGGTGCGGGCGATTCGCGGGCAGGAGATGGATGGCAGCTATTTGGGGGCGGTGGCCATTGGGCAGGGGCTGTTGTGGGTGCAGGGCGTGATTGGGGTGATTTTGTGGGTAAACGGCCGTTTATCCGCTTTAGGTCGCCCTGAAGTTCATATCCTGTATGGCGCTTTTGTTATTGTTTTTCTGCCCTTTATCTACTTTAGTACGCTTCAGGGGGATAATTCTAACCGGGGGCAGTGGGTGCTGGCTTTTAGCAACCTGTTCATGTTTGGTGTGGTGCTGCGGTTTGGGCAGCTGTAAAAAACGGCGTTGCTGTGGCTTGGGCGTTTGAACGACACAGCGGCAAGTTAGCCCGGCAAGTTGGATAGCAAAAAGAGGCCAGAAGTTTCTGACCTCTTTTTTAATTTCGCACTCAGGCAGGTTGGAGAAACCTATTTGATCTGGCCGCGAATTTCACCCGGTGGGTGAGCGGCGGTATGCACATTGACGTAGGTGTCCCCGCTGCGCAGGGCCGCCACAACGTCTGCAACGGTGGTCCAGCCACAGCCGTTGCCGGGGTCTGGTGCTGTGATGGTGCCTCGGGCCAGAACACCTTGCACCGTGACGGGACCGCCACTAAAGAGGGTCACGCCCACGGGGCCATTTTCCCCGACGGGGGCACAGTGGATGTGAGCCGCCAGGACATCTTCAATGTTCCGCACGCGTAAATCATAGCGTACGGCCGTTTCTGCGGCATTTGTCTCGAAGGTGGCAATTCCCACAGCATCCGTGTCGACAGGCGGCACTTCCTCTGCTCCGCTGAGATCGGCGCGGAAGCGGCGGCGATCATCCGGCACAATACGCATCACGACGCCGGTGTCTTCAAACGGCGTGCCCGTGCTGTTGGCCAGTACGTACAGTTCGCCCTGTGCATCCTGACCAAAACCGAGCAGGGACATGCCAAGGTTTTCTTGCCCGGCAATTTGGAACTCCAAGATTTCATTGTTTTCGTCGAGGTAGAACAAACGGCCGTCGTTGCTGAAGGTTTGGGCAAATTCGCCAAAGACATAGTGGCCGTGTAGATCGGCAACGCGCTGGCCGTAATAGACAAACCCGCCCACAATGGCCACACCCTCATCATGGTCATATTCTGCAATAGGGTCGATCAAGTCAGGATGGTCTGTGTCGCAGGTAAAGACAAAGCCGGGATCTGCGCCGTTGGGATCGAAGCAGAAAGAACCTTCCTTAATGTTCCAGCCGTAATTACCGCCCGCTGAAACAACATCCACCTCTTCCAGGTCGCCTTGACCCACATCAGCCGCGTACAACTCTCCGTTCAAGGCATCAAAGGAGAAGCGATAAGGGTTGCGGAACCCGTAAGCGTAGATTTCCTCAACATGCCCGTCCTGGCTTGCAAAAGGATTGTCGGCCGGAATGCCGTATTGGCCATTGGCTGAATTGCTGCCCAGGGGATCGATGCGCAGGATGGTGCCCAAGATGGTCCCCGGATCTTGACCGTTGCCATTCGGGCCGTGACCAACACCTTCATCGTCCCGGTTCCCGCCATCGCCGAGGGAAATGTACAGGTGTCCATCCGGGCCAAAGGCGACTGTGCCGCCGTTGTGGTTAAATTGGGGCTGATCAATACGCAGCAGCTCGCGAGCGCTGCCGGGATCGGCCGCGCCGCGGCACGGGTCAGGCACCTGCCATTCGGTAATCACCGTTTGATGATTGGCGGTTTCACCTGCTGGCATGGTGGAGAAATCAGCCGGGCCAGCGACCGGCTGTGAGGTGTAGGTGTAGAGCAGACCGTTTTGCTCATAGTCTGGATGAAAGATCGTCCCTAAAAAGCCACGCTCATCAAAAGAGCCAGGCCCAAAAGCGCCCAGATCCACCAGCAAATCACTCACATCGAGGAAGACAGTTTTGTCCCCAGAGCGCATCGTGATGTGCCACAAGATGCCAACCTGGTCTACGACAAAGAGGCCGCCGTGACATCGATTGGAAACGGCCGTGCCCCACACCGGTGCCGTTAAGCCGGAAGCAACGGTTTGCAGCTGGACCTGCACGCTGCCTTCGGCAATGGGGGCCGGAATGGGATCTTCAAGCGGTTCATGGTTGTTGGCAGCGGTACTGGCCACGATGGTTAAACCAAACAGTAGAGCTATCAACGTGATAAACATTTTCTTACGCATTCTTATTCACTCCTTCTGAATCGGGGTTTTCTCTTTCTGTTAACAGGGTTGGCAAACTAGCGTCAATCCATAGGCTTCCTCCAATTTGGTACTTCATAGCGGTTCATTGTGAGCTGGAATGATGGGCTAATTGCGTTTGGGCTAGAAAGCGAGTTTCTGCCTAATGTCTACGGAGGGTTGCTGGCTGCAGATTTATCAGGACGAAAAAAAGAACGCCTGTTAATGAGGCGTTCATAAAAGGTCTATATGGCTGTTTGTGAAAAATGCCGTTAATCTAGCGCATCAAATTTCTAAAATTGCGGAGTCCGCATCTGAGGATGCCCTCTTCTCCACCCCGCTTTTTACAAAATTCTTGCACTAGTTACGTTTGGAACCAGAAGCCTTCGATACGGTACAGATTTGGCTCAATGGCTTCGATTTTGAGGCGCACATAGCGGCCGGGCGAAATTTCTTGATTGGTGGTCAGACTGGGATCGATCACGCTCAAATCAAAGATTTCGTCAAGGCTGTCGGCGCGAACTTGTAAGTGGCATTCCATTGAATCGTCCAGGAAGCCTGGCGTGTACAGATAATATTCTCCCTCGATTGCCACACCAGGCTGAATGGCCATCACCTCGCGGCATTGTTCAAGCTGCGCTGCGCTCAGCGTGGTGGTTTCCACCGGCGCTGCTTCAAGGGTGCGGAAGGCAGAGACGCCAAAAAGGGGAAACAAGAGGAAGAGGGCGGCGCAGAGCAGCACCAGGCAGCTAGCCGTGACCAGAACAATAATCAATACCGTATTGCTTCGACTTTCTTTGTTCATAGATTTTTTTTGCCTGCGTAGGGCAATCGCATGCTATTGCCGCAATAGCTATTGCCCTACAGGATTTTCCACCATTTCCAGGTGGAGCTTGTTGCCTTTGTATGGGTAGTCTGCCAGAACGGCTTCGTTTAATTCTACACCAAGTCCAGGTTCGGTGGGGGGAATGATGTAGCCGTCTTGCCATTGCAGCGGGGATTTTAGCACTTTGGCATGAAAGTCGCCCCAGGTGAGAATGCTTTCCTGGATGAGGAAGTTGGGGGTGCAGGTACTCAGCTGGATGTCGGCAGCGGCGGCGATAGGGCCGCAGTAGAGGTGGGGGGCAATCTGAATGTAGTGGGCTTCGGCCATGCTGGCGATCTTCTTGCCTTCCAGCAGCCCGCCGACGCGCCCCAGGGCCATCTGCCAGATGGCGGCGGCGCGGTGGTGCAGCAGTTGGGCAAATTCGTACTTGGTGGCCAGTCGCTCGCCGGTGGCGATGGGAATGCTGGTAGCGCGAGCTACCTCGGCCATCGCGATGGGGTTGTCGGGCGGAGTAGGCTCTTCCAGCCAGAGCGGATCGTATTTTTCCAACCGCTTGGCCAGGCGAATGGCGGCGCTGGGGGTCATCTGGCCGTGGGTGCCAAAGAGCAGGTCGGCGCGGCTGCCCACCGCTTCCCGCAAGGTTTTGACGAAATTTTCGGCGTGGTCGAGGGCTTCCAGGGAGAGCTGGCGCGGGTCGAAGGCGGAGTAGTCGCTGATGGGATCGAATTTTACGGCCGTAAATCCCATCGCCACATATTCCAAAGCACGTTTTGCCGCCAACTCCGCATCCCGGTACACGTCCGTTTGGTCCTCTGGTTGGGGGTAGATGTAGGTGTACGAGCGCAGCTTTTCATGCACCTGGCCACCCAGAAGGGCGTAGGCGGGCTTGTTCACCTCCTTGCCGATGATGTCCCAGCAGGCCATCTCGATGCCGCTGAGGATGCCCAAAATAGAGGTGTCGGGCCGCTGCGTGTAGCCACTGGAGTAGATGATGCGCCACAGCCGCTCAATCTGGAACGGGTCCGCGCCGATGACGTGCCGCTGGCACACATCCTCAATCATTTTGGCGACAACGTGCGGGTGGAAGGGCACGGAGTAGACCTCGCCGTAGCCCACCACGCCACCATCGGTGACCAGCTTGAGGAAAATCCAGTAGCGCCCGCCAAAGTGGGGCGGCGGCACGCCAACGACAAATGTTTCGACAGATGCGATTTTCATGGGCTGCTCCTTCCAGAAATTGGCCGCGGATTTCGCGGATTTACGCGAATTAATCGGCGGTTAGTTTGCTGGTTAGTGGTGAATAATAAACCCAGAGGACGGATAGTAACAAACCTGTGTTCAATTTTGTTCGTCTTGGTTTTTTAACTTGGAGAGTATTTCCGCCACTTGCTCACGGCCGATTTTCCCCGAAGCTGTCAGCGGCAGTTGTGCAACCAACTCAATCTGGCGCGGGATTTTGTAGCCAGCGAGATGTTCGCGGCAAAAGGCGATGAGGTCGTCGGCTGATACGGCCGTTTCCCCCCCAACCTGCACCATCGCCACCACCCGCTGTCCCCATGCCGCATCAGGAATGCCCACGACGCACGCTTCGGTAACGGCCGTATGCAACCTTAGCACCGCTTCCACCTCAGCCGGATACACGTTTTCACCGCCTGTCACAATCAGATCGCTGCGCCGCTGTACCAGGAAGAGGTCGCCGTCGGCGTCGAGGTAGCCGAGGTCGCCGGTGTGAATTGTGTTGTTAACCGCGGAGGACGCAGAGAGCGCTGAGTTTTCATTTTCTCTGCGTTCTCCGCGATCTCTGCGGTGAATTTCTTTGTCAAAGTAACCAGCCATGACGGTTGGCCCGGTCACCACAATTTCGCCGATTTGGTTTGACGGCCGTTCCACCCCCGCCTCATCCACAATTTTGATGCTGGTGAACATGAGCGGTTTGCCCACGCTGCCGGACTTGCGGGCGGCGTCGGCGGGCAGCAGGGTGGCCACCTGCGAGGCGGCTTCGGTGAGGCCGTAGGTTGTCGCTACCAAAGGTGGGGAATGGTTAATGGTTAATGTTTCTTCACTGGTTACTGAATACTGATCACTGAATACTGACTTACGCGGCAGTGCGTTGGCTTGCTGCACCAGCTCTGGTGGGGCGGCAGCACCGCCGAGGAGGATGAGGCGCAGGCTGGTGGGCCAGAAGGTGCGGCTCTGCAGCAGGCGCTGGAGCATGGTGGGGACGAGGGAGATGAGGCTGATGGGGTTGCTTTCCAGGTCGTGGTTGATGGCTGCTACATCGAAGCGGGGGTGGAGGGAAACGGCCGTGCCGTACAAAGCGCTGCGAAACAGCACCGCCAGCCCGCCGACGTGATACAGCGGCAGTACGCTCAGCCAGATGTCGTTGGGATCGATTCCCAGCCGGTAGGCGGAGGCGTTGGCGCTCCAGAAATGGTTGGCAAAGGTGAGCAGAACGCCCTTCGGCTGGCCGGAAGTGCCGGAGGTGAAGACGACGGATTGATAATTGTTAATGGTGAATGGTAAATGGTTAATGGTTAATGATGTTGGCTCGAACCACGCCCCATTAACCATTATCAATTGGCAATTAGCCATTAACCATTCACTGGCCTCTTGGCCGAATTCGTCATTTGTAATCAGCCAGGGGGCACTAACGTGCTCAATTTGCCAGCGCAGTTCGGCGGGGGTGAGGCGGGTGTTGAGCGGGACGAGAATCGCGCCGAGGCGGGCCAGTGCGTGCACCAGGCAGGCATAGGGCAGGCCGTTGGGCAGGTGCACGGCGACAAAATCGCCCGGCTGGACGCCTTCCTGCTGCAACCGGGCGCAGGCGGTGTTGACCATCTGGTTGAGATCAACGTAGGCCCAACGCTGCTCACCGATGATGAGAGCGAGTTTATGGGGGGAAACGGCCGTTTGTTCGCGTAGCCAATCAAACATAATGGTTAATGGTGAATGGTGAATTACTCAGGTGCAAGGCACTGGCCGCAGGCGTTTCAATGTGTTGGAACCGTTTGGCAAGTGCCTTGCACCACTCCAATTACGCCTGCAATTTTGCCAACACTGCTCGGTTGATTTCCCGGCGGATCGCTTCGTCTTGCTGGTTTTGGGTGTGGACGGCGATGACGCGGGGGGTGGGATCCTGGACGCTGGCGGTGAAGGCGGTGCGGAATGCGTCGCGGCTGTCGGCGCGACTGTACGCCAGGCCAAACATGCGGCAAATGGGTTTAAAATCGAGGCCGTGGGGCGTGAGGAAGAGGTCGGTGAAGGGTGGCTCGATTTGGGCGATGGGCAGCCGGTTGAAGATGCTGCCGCCGTCGTTGTGCAGCAGGACGATGGTAATATTTTTTTCTAACCGCAGAGGCGCAGAGGCCGCAGAGTGTTTCTTTTGTTTCTTTGTATCTTTGTATCTTTGTATTAAGTTTTTTACCAACAGGAGACTATTCATATCGTGGAAGAAGGTGATGTCGCCCACGACGGCGACGAGCGGCTGGCTGCTGGCGGCGTACAGCCCCAGGGCGGTGGCCAGGTTGCCATCGATGCCGCTGGCCCCCCGGTTGGCGATGGCGGTGAGCGGTTTGGCTTGGAAACGGCCGTACTGGTCCAAATGTCGAATCGGCGAGCTGTTGCCCATGAACAGGAGGCTCCCTTCGGGAATCAACTCAACGACATCGGCCACAATTGCGCCGTCGAACAGCTTGCCAGCCAGGGCGGTTTGCAGGGCGGTTTGGCTGGCTTGTTCGGTCTGGCGGATGGTTTGGAGCCAGGCGGTGTTGGCCCGCTGCGGTAACTTTTGGACGAGTTGGTGGCAAACGGCCGTTTCGTTCAACTGCATAAAGTGGGTGGTGCGATGGCTGTCATCGGCCCAGATGCCGTTTTCGCGGATGTGCAGTCGGACAACTGGGCTGATTTTGTCCAGATATTCGTTGAGCCATCTGCTGGTAGGCACCGCGCCAAAGCGCACAATCACCTCAGGCTCTAGCCAACCTGGATCGCTCTGCAAAAACGTCTCGTAGCCGCTGATGATTGGATTATCCACAGATTTCGCAGATTTCGCAGATTTTTCCTTTGCGTTCTTTCTAATCTTTGCTTCTTTGCGTTGAAAACGCACCCCGGAAATAGAATCAGCCAAAATGGGGTAGCCGGTGCGCTCTGCCAGCTCTATAACCGCCTGTGGAAAGTCGCCGCCAGGGCAGCGCGGGCCGCAGATGATGAGTCCGTGGGGGTGTTGGGTTAGAACGGCCCTTAGCCAATCAAGCTGTTCAGCACTGGGCTGCAAAGTACCGACAGAAAAATTGTGAATTTTGAACTGATTACTGAATACTGAATACTGTTCACTGAATACTGAATACTGTTCACTACTCTCTGGTTCCAAAGGCTTGCGAAATGGAAAGTTGACATGCACCGGTCCCTTGCGCAGGCCGTTGGCGGTGGCGTAGGCGCGAACGGCCGTTGTACACACGTATCTCAAGACCACCTCCGGCGGATCGGCTTCGGGCAGCGGCATGTCTACTGACCAGAGCACCAGGTCGCCAAAAATCTTCACCTGGTCGATGGTCTGGTTGGCCCCGCTGTGGCGCAGCTCATGGGGCCGGTCGCCTGTCAGGATGAGCAGCGGTACCTGGCTCATCTGGGCTTCCACAATGGCAGGGAGGTAGTTGGCAACGGCCGTTCCCGACGTACACACCAGCGCCACCGGCCGGTTGCTGGCAATGGCCATGCCCAGGGCAAAAAAGCCCGCGCCCCGCTCATCCAGATGCACAAAGATCTCAATGTCTGGATGCGCCTCAAACGCCAAAGTCAGCGGCGTGGAGCGTGATCCAGGAGAAATCACGACAGACTCTAGCCCGGCGTTTGCCAAACTGTTAACAAACAAGGCCGCAACGCGCAGGTTGGGATTTTTGAATGGTAAATGGTTATTGGTCATTTTTTTAATCTCGTTCCCACGCTCTGCGTGGGAATGCCTGGCGCAGCGCTCTGCGCTGCATGGGGGACGCGGAGCGTCCTGATCTTCATTCCACGCTCAGCGTGGAACGAGGTTGTTTACAGATCACGATTCACAATTCCTAATGCGTTGAGCATCGGCCGAAACTTCAACGCGGTTTCGTCCCACTCGGCTTGCGGGTCGGAGTCGGCGACGATGCCTGCGCCGGCGTAGAGCCAAACGCGGCGGTCCTGGGTGATGGCGGAGCGGATGGCCACGCCGAATGCACCGTCGAGGTTGTGGTCCAACCAGCCAACGGGCGCGCCGTACCAGCCGCGCGGCACCGGTTCCGCCTGGCTGATGAACGGCATGGCCAGCTCACGCGGCTGGCCGCCCAGCGCCGGGGTGGGGTGCAGGGTTTGCAGGATGGGCAAAACGCCGCCGGCCTGATGCAGGGTGGCGTGAATGGGGGTGAATAAATGTTGAATGTAGCCCAGCTGGAGGATGCCGGGCTGGTCTGCAATGGCAAGGTGACTGGTTAAGGATGCCAACCGCCGCCGGATCGATTCGACGACGAGGGCGTGTTCGTGCTGGTTTTTGGCGGAATGGAGCAGTTCCTGGGCCAGCACGGCATCTTCGGCGGGGGTTGCCCCACGGCCGATGGAGCCAGCCAGACCCATTGTTTGCAGGGAACGGCCGTTTACCCTCACAATCAGTTCTGGCGTGGCTCCGTAAAAAGCGTGAAACGGCCGTGGCTCAAACAAAAAGCGGTAGCAATCGGGATAAGTGGCGTTCAGGTAAGCCAGCGCCCCATCCACATCCACTTTTTGCGCATAGCGAATCTCGCAAACGCGGGCAAGCACCACCTTGTTTAGCGGCCCGCGGCGCATCGTCTCGGTGGCGTGGCTGATCATGGTTTTCCACGCTTCATACTTCATGGGAAAGTCAATGCGCAGCGGCTCGGCCATTTCTTTGCTTTTCTCTGCGCCTTTGCGCCTTTGCGTCGAAAAAATTTCCAGTCGCGCAGCAACGGCCGTTTGCAGTTCGGGCAGCAAATCTTCCGGCGATTCATCTTCGGGCAGGATGGCGTTGAGGGTGAGCCAGCTTTCATTCCCTTGCTGTGCCAGCTGGTAGTGGGGCAGGATGAACTGCGCCGGGGCGTGGATCGACCAGGTGTTGTCTGGCGTAAAGTCGTCGATGAAGGCGAAGCCGCCGAAGAGGCGTGGCCCGGCCAACGGTTGGTTGGCGTCTTGGATGACGGCGTTGGCAAACAGGTCGCTGGCCTGCTGCTGGATTTGCCCAAAGCGCTGCCTACCCCAGGCAGAAAGATTGGCGGCAATGCCAAAACCGGCCAATGTCAGCCCATTGTTGGCGTCTGACCAGAAAAATCGCTCCTGGCCCAGGGCTTGCTGCAGGAAAACGGCCGTATCCACCCCTGGCGCTGGCATGGAGACTGTGAGGAGACGGCCGTTTGTTGGAGATTGCTCGTCTTCCCCTAATCTCCAATCCTTTGGCAGGCTCAGGACAGGTTCTCTAATCTCTACTCTCTTCTTCGGTTTCAAACCCCACACTCCTCAACAGCACTGGCAGCAGCGACTCCATAATCCGCTGCGGTTCCGGTTCGCCAGTGTAGACCCAGCGAATAATGACGCCATAAATCGCCCCCATCCAGGCGTAGGAAACTACCTCAATGTCGGTTTGCGGAATGTCGCCCACGTCGATGGCTTCCTGCAAGTAAATGGCGATGAGATCGGCAAAGCGGTCGTTGACCTCGTTGCGCTTGTTCTCGAAAGTGGTTCCCAGCCCGACGGCCTGAACCAGCAGCAGCTTGGCCGGGCGGCGGTATTTGCCAAAAGTGGTCAGGCAGGTTTCCAGCGCCACCCGCACCCGGTTGATGCCCACTTCTTCGAGCTGAATCGCCTCGGTGACACGCCGCTCCAGCAAGTTGGCAAACTGGTCTACCAGGGCCAGAAAGAGCCGTTCCTTATTGGGAAAGTGGAAGTAGATCGCCCCTTTGGAAGTTTGGGATTCGTCTACAATTTCATCCATGCGGGTGTTGTAATACCCTTTGCTGGCAAAAATATTCAGCGCCGCATCCAAAATGCGGGTGCGGGTCTGGTCGGGGTCTCGTTTGGTGATGGGTTCTTCCACAGCTTGTTCCTTTGTAATTGGGTAATTGAGTAATTGGGTAATTGGGTAATTACTCAATTAACCAATCACTCCTCACTGAACCGACTGGTCAGTCTACTAATTTTACTACTGAAAATAGCACAAAACGGCCGTTTTGGGGAGAGGTGGCGGATCCTATTAATTTTTATGTTTACGCTCTTGAGTACAAGGAAGAAGTGAACTCAACCGGACGCACCGGTCTGGAAAGTTGCTAAAGGGTGTCTTTCAAATGAGTTGAGCGTTAACTTGTCATTCCGACCAACGGGAGGAATCTTTCAATTGCCAGAGCAGATCGCTTGACTGGAATCAAAGATTCCTCACTCCGAAGACAGCCTGCCCTGAGGTAACGAAGGGTTTGGAATGACCTGGCTGTATTGTTTCAACTGAAATGAAACACACTCGTTGTTAAATTGCTGAATCCGCTTGCTGTTCAATCACCCCCCGCACATCGGCGGGCTGCCAGCCGGGCGGTTTGAGCAGCTTGCCATCGGCACGGCGGGGACCGCCCGCTTTGCTCAGGTTGGCGCGATGGAGCTCGGCAAAGACGGCGTCGGCATCCACGCCGCAGGCCAAAATTGCGCCGTAGGTTACGTAGAGCAGATCGGCCAGTTCATGGATCCAGTTGGTCAGGTTGGCGGGCTGGGCGGGGTTGTTTGCTTGGAGAACGGCCGTTAACGCTTCCCACGCCTCGGTCACTTCCTCATACTCTTCTTGGATGAGCCTGTGGCGCAAAGCCAATGTTTGCAGCGAAGGCAGCACCGGCTTTTCCGGCACGGGCGAGCCAACGGCGTCATGAAATTCCTTGATTTTTTGGGCGTTGGTCAATCCCGGCTGTGGCACGGGTAGTTTACTGGGCTCCATTGATTACCTCGGTGATGAGCTGGCTGAGCGGCATTTGGTTGAGGGCGTGCAGGCGGTAGTCGGCGTGGTCGAAGTTGAGGTCGCGGGTCATCTGGTTGGGAACGGCCGTACACCACAACCCCGCTCCCTTGGCCGCCGTTACCCCGTTGGGCGAATCTTCCAGCGCCAGCCCCTGATGTGGCGCTATCTCCAGCGCGGCAGCCGCTGCCCGGTAGACCGCCGGGTCTGGCTTGCCGATGCCGCCCACGTCGTCCCGGCAGCAAATCACCTCGAACTGTTCAAACAGCCCCAGCCGCTGCAAATGATTGTCTACCCAGCTGTGGTCGGAGCTGGAGGCCAGGCCAATTTTTAGCCCCAACTGCCGTGCCTCGGCCAGAATGTCTGCTACGCCGGGCAGAATGGTTTGAGCGGCGAGCAGCTCATTGTCCCGGGCTTTGCGCCGTGCCCATACTGCGTCTCGGTCTAACGGCCGTCCCACCAGCTCTTCCAAATAGAGATAGGGATTAAACGTCACCGCGCCAATGTGTAAATGCCACACATCCAACGGCAGCTCGACGCCATAATCGGCATACGTTTCCTGCCAGGAAATAAAATCCGGGGTTTCAGAATCAAAAATCAGTCCATCAAAATCAAAAATAAGCGCTTTAATCATGGCCGCAATTATATCACTTTTGATGACCCACAAAGGATTTGGATGAAACGTGAAACGTGATGCGTGATTGGGGCCTTTACGCATCACGTTTCACGTTTCACGCTGACGCAAATCAGCTAAACAGCAGGGCAATCACGCTTTGCCCCAGAATGAGCTGCACACCGACCAGCAGCAGGATGAGGTAGACTGCCCGGTTGAACCAGAGCTCGCTGAAGCGCTGGTTAAGCCAGACCCCAAGCTGCGTGCCCACAAACAGCACCGGCAGCAGCAGGATAGTCACGGTGAGGTTGCCCACCACCAGCAGCCCCAGCCAGGCGTACGGCAGCAGCTTTACCAGGTTGACGATGAAGAAGAAAACGGCCGTTGTCCCCACAAATAAATTTCGGGACAGCTTTTGCGGCAGCAGGTAGATGATCATCGGCGGGCCACCCACATGGGCCAGGGTGGAGGTAAAACCAGAGGTTGTACCGAGAATGAAGCCAGTGGTGGGAGACGGCCGTTTCTGCGCCACCATCTGCAAAACCCAACTGCGAACCAGCTGATACAGCACAAAACCCAGGGCAATCAGGCCAATGCCCAGCTTCAGCACCCGCTCCTGATCGCTAAACTGCCGGAAGAAAAACGCCCCCAGCACAATGCCTAACAGCGCCCCCGGCAGCAGCGCCCGCAGGCTCGCTTTATCTACCTGGTCATAATAATGGCGCACGGCAAACAGGTCTGCCAGCAGTAGGATGGGCAGCAGCAGCGCCGCCGCATCCGCTACAGGCATCACCAGTGCCAGCAGCGGCGTGGCAATGACACCCGGCCCACTGCCAAACCCGGCCTTGGAGACGCCAATCAGCAGCGCAGTGGCCACCGCCGCCAGCCAAAATTGAGGTGGATAATCTGGAAGTTGGAAGAGTGATAGCATTAATGAGGAGAAAAGGAACCAGTTTAGCGAGTTTCAGTTTCGGTGGCGGTCCATTGGGCCTGGCAATTGTTGCAGTGATATTTAACATCATACTGCATTTGCATACGAGACCCGCCGCCACCATCGCCACCCCCACCAAAATCAGTCTCGCGAAAACCTGTGCTCGTTTTTTGTACGCCAACTTTCCGGCTGCCGCACTCCGCACAGCGCGGGCGTGTGCCAATTGGCAAGAACGGGAAAACTACAATCAAAATCAAAGCGCCAACGCCCAGAATGATGAGTAAATTGTCCACAAATTTTCTCCTATTTCTGATTCAAAAGATAGGCCACGTTCAAAAAAGCGGTCCAAAACAGGCCAGCCACGATGATAATGGCCCAGGCTGCGGCTGGTGAATTTATCCACAGCCATTCTGCCCCATTTTCATCAAAACGAAAAGCAATTAAAAGCAGGTGCGTACAAACGTTTCTGAGGTGATGTCGTCTGCCTCAGCCGGATCGCCGGACAGCCAGAGGGCAAATCGGTATACATCTGGCGCGTTACGCGCCAGCGTTACGCGCGTATAGCGCGTGAAAAGCAGTTTGGTTCATTGGTTTGGGCCTTGCCGGCAGGTTTGGTTAACAGGTTTGTGCTATGAACAATATCCCATAGCAGGCAAAAAGTTACAAAACAGGCTAAGATTGGGGGAAATGTGGTTAATGACGGGCGGCCAGGGGAAAAGCCACCCGCCATTCTATATTATATGAGGAGCGAAATGATGCAGCCCGATATTTTAGATATTCTTTTGCTGCTGCTTGGCGGCTATTATTTATATGGTGTTCTTGTGAAACCCGCTTTTTTTTGGGAACGCGGCCGTATTTTGCGCACGCGAGACATTATCGGCGACCAGAAAACGTTGATCATGTATGCCTCCCTGGCCGTCATAATGATTGGCATCGGGCTGTGGGGGAGTTTTCAGTAATCAGCTACTTTGCACTGATTACTGATCACCGATTACCGACCACCGATTACCGATTACCGCTTTCCCGCTCCTGCTGCACCAGTACCCGGCGTAAAATTTTGCCCGACAGGGATTTGGGCACCTCATCAACAAATTGGATGCGGCGTATCTTCTTTTGGGGCGAGACCCTCTCCGCCACCCATGCCATGATGCTTTCTGGTGTCGCTTCTGCCTTAAGAACGATAAACGCTTTGGGCACTTCGCCCGCCTCTTCATCCGGGCTGGGGATAACGGCCACATCGGCAATGGCAGGATGAGACAGCAGCAGTGCTTCCAGCTCTGCCGGGGCCACCTGGTATCCTTTGTACTTAATCAGCTCCTTCAGCCGATCCACGATATAGAAAAAGCCTTCGTCGTCCGCATAGCCAATGTCCCCGGTGTGCAGCCAGCCTTCTTCATCGATGGCGGCGGCGGTGGCATCCGGGTTGTTCAGATAACCGCGCATCACCTGCGGGCCACGAATCCAGATTTCACCATTTTCGTTGGGCCCCAACGGTTCGCTGGTGACTGTGTCCACCACCATCACTTCGGTATTGGGTATGGCTGGGCCAATCGAGGAGAGTTTGTCCCCCTGGGTCAGGGTAAGATTGTAGACATGGGTGACCGGGCTGGTTTCGGTGAGGCCATACCCCTGCACCACGCGGCAGTTCAGGCGGTTTTTCACCTCATCGGCCAGGGCTTGCCCTAGCGGGGCCGCGCCAGAGAACAGCTCTACAAGGGAAGAAAGATCGTATTGGTCTACGATGGGATGTTTGGCCAGCCCAACCAGAATTGGCGGCACCAGATTGACGCGGGTGACTTTGTACTTTTGCACCAGCTCTAAAAATTGCACCATGTCGAAGCGGGGCATGGTGATGATGGTGGCTCCGCGTGACAGGCTCATGTTCATGATGACCACCATGCCGTAGATGTGGAAAAAGGGCAAAATGCCCATGATGATGTCGTTTTCATTGGTGATGTCGATGCCGGTGATGCCGTCCATCTGTGCCAGATTGGCAACAAGGTTGCGGTGGGTGAGCATGACCCCTTTGGGGTAGCCGGTGGTGCCGCTGGAGTAGGGCAGTACGACAACATCGTTGGCGGGGTCGATAGTTATTTCAGGTAGGGAGCCATTGCTTTGCAGCAGGGTGGCGAAGGGGGTGGCGCCGTCAACGGGATCGAAGGTGAAGATTTCCTCGACGCTGGTTTGGGATACGGCCGTTTTCGCATTCTCCAAAAAGAGTGAAATGGTGAGTAAATATTTTGCGCCCGCATCTTTTAGCTGGTGGGCCAGTTCCTGCGCCGTGTAGAGTGGGTTCACTGTGGTGACGATACCGCCTAGCAGCGAGACGGCATGAAAAGCGACGGCATATTCTGGAATGTTGGGGCTGTAAATTGCCAGCACATCCCCCTTGCCAAAGCCCCGTTTTGCCAGACCAGAAGCGACCAGCCGAATGGCACCGCCCAGCTGGGCATAGGTGATGGTACGGCCGCTTGGCCCATCAATCAGCGCCGGCTTGTCGCCAAACCGCCGGGTATGCTCTAAAACAAACTGGGTCAATGAAACGTCGGGTATGTCAACATCGGGATACGGGCTTTTAAAGATCATGACTGCTCCTTACTGTGTGAGATAGTTGGCAAAATATTGTAGCACGAATCACGATTCACGTTTCAATTTATTAGCGCAGCGAATCCCACAGCGGTTCTGGAATCGCTCGCTGGTTATTTTCGTACCGGGCCATCACAAAAAGTAGGTCAGACAGGCGGTTGAGGTACGGGATAACCTGTACCCCCACCGCTTCGCTGCGGGTCAGGGCCACGGTTTCCCGTTCGGCGCGACGGCAAACCGTGCGGGCGACATGCAGCTGCGCCGCGCCCAGGCTGCCCCCCGGCAGGATGAAGTTTTCCAGCGGCCCAACCACCTCGTTCAGCTCATCGATCAATTTTTCCAGCGCCTCAACATGGCGCGGGGCAATTTCCGGAATTTTGTAGGTTTGCTTGTCTTCTTCGGTGAAAGCGAGGTCAGACCCAAGGTGAAACAGCTCGTTCTGGATGATGGGCAGCGTTTCCGCGAGACGTGGGGCCAGCCCAAATGCTACAGCAACCCCAATTTGGGAGTTCAACTCGTCTACCGTGCCGTAAGCAGAAACGCGCAGGGATTCTTTGGGCACGCGCCGCTTGCTGCCCAGGCTGGTCATGCCATCATCCCCCTGGCGGGTGTAAATTTTGGTTAATCTTGGCATTTTATTTTCCTTCTCCTAACCTGGACAAGCCAGAAAAGAATTTAATACAAAGGCACAAAGATACAAAGAGACAAAGAAAAAGAAAACCCTTTGTGCCTTTGTACCTTTGTATTAAAAATTCTTGCTCTTTGTGCAAGAATCCGGCTGATGAGGTATTAATGATGAACAGGCCAGCATCAGGCGACGACATCTGCCACTGTTAGCCACGGCCGTTTCGGGAAGAGGCGGCTGATTTGGGGGGCAAAGGTGGGGTGATGGGGCAGCACAACGGCCGTTTCCCCCTCACCAATCACCCGTCCCGCTTCCAAAATAATCACCCGCTGCGCTACCTGGGCGACCAGCTCAACATCGTGCGTCACCAGCAAGATGCCCTTGCCCTGCGCCAGCCACCCCTGCCAGATGTCGATTAAAGCCCCTTTGGCGGCGTAATCCAGGCCACGGGTTGGCTCATCCAGCAAAACAAGCCCCGGCTGGGTGATGGCTACCGCGCCGAGCGCCACGCGCTGCCGCTGCCCCACGGAGAGGTCGCGGGGGTACAGGTTGTGCATCTCTGCCAGCCCCAGCTGGGTTAACAGGGCCATAACGGCC
The DNA here is from genome assembly GCA_041748655.1 of Promineifilaceae bacterium (SeqCode). Lineage (GTDB taxonomy): Bacteria > Chloroflexota > Anaerolineae > Promineifilales > Promineifilaceae > Leptofilum. The sequence continues at coordinate 120,120 of JBGTCV010000006.1, forward strand.
GTTTCGTCCCGCGCCAGCCCATGATTTTGCAGGGTGATGGTTAGCTCTTCCGCCACGGTTTCAGCAAACAGCAGATCATCCGGGTTTTGCGGCAGGTAGGCCACCTGGCGGCAAATGTCGGCTACGGAGCGGTTTTGGTTGGTACGGCCGTTGATCTGTACCTCCCCCGTTTTCGGCTGCAAAAGCCCCACGATGCATTGCAGCAGCGTGCTTTTCCCCGCGCCATTGTGCCCCAGCAGCGCCACCAGTTCCCCCGCGCCCACCGTTAGCGATACGTCCTGTAAAACGGCCGTCTCTTCATAGGCAAAGGAGATAGCTTCTATCGTCAACAGCCCCTTTTTCACTGCTTTTTCTGAGGCTGCCACCTGCTGCGCTGCCTCAGCATGAGGCTGTGTTCCGATTTGTGCCACAAATTTTTGCGCCTCCTCTACCGTCAGTGGCAGCGGATGCCAGCCCAGGCGGCGGCCCAGCGCCACTACCGGCGGCACCTGCGCCAGATGGTGGATGGCTTCGCGTGGTGGGGCATCGAGGGTGATACGGCCGTCTGCCAGGTGCACCACCCGGCTCACAAACGGCAGCACCCGCTCCAGCCGATGTTCTGCCAGCAGGATGGTGTAGCCATGCTTCTGGTTGAGCCGCACCAGGCTGTCTAGCAAATCGGCTGCGGCCTGTGGGTCCAGCTGGCTGGTGGGTTCATCCAGCGCCAGCAGGGTGGGGCGCAGCGCCAGGGCGGTGGCCAGGGCCACTTTTTGCCGTTCACCACCAGACAGCGTGCGCAACGGCCGTTCCCGCAGCGGCATCAGGTTCAGCAAGGTCAGCATCTCTGTTACCCGCGCCTGCATCAACTGCCGCAGGCGTATCTCCTCGGCTTTGCTCTCGTGCCGCCCCTGCTTTTGGAACTCCGCGCTGCTTTCCAGGCCAAAGGCGATCTCCGGCTCGACACGGTCTAGCACCGCCTGGGCTTCCGGATTTTGGAAGACAAAGCCAACGTGGCGGCTCAGCTGCTGTGGCCCGGCGGCCACGGCATCCAGCCCGTTGATCCGCACCTGGCCTTGCAGCAGGCCGCCACTCATATGGGGTATCAAGCCGTTCAGGCAGCGCAGCAGCGTGCTTTTGCCGGAGCCAGACTCCCCGGTGAGCAGTACAAATTCGCCCGGCTGTACCTGGAGGGAAACTGCCTGCAATGCCGGGTAGGAGCGCTGTGGATAGGTGTAGGTGAGGCCGCTGATCTTAATCATGCGAAAATAGAATTGGCAGCGCCAACAGCAGCAGCGACAGTCCAATCAAGATATTGAATGGCGGCAGTGCGAGCTGGGGATAAGGCGAAAAGTAGAGGCTGCTTTGATCAACGAATGGCCAGGGGATGAGTTGGAGGAGCAGGGGGAGAACGGCCGTCAGGGTAACGGCCGTTTCGCGCCAGCTCCAGTGGCCGTTGTTGTACCGTCGTGCGGCCGTTTTTTCACCCAAAGTCCACACCAGCACCAGCAATATGAGCACCCCGCCACCCAGCAGCACCCAGCCCGGCCAACCCCACCAAAAACTGATCAGCCAACCGGCAAAGGAAGTGCCCAGCCCCAGCAGCAGCAGCCCTTGCACCAGCAGCGGTTGGCGCGACGGAGCCGTCGCCCCATAGCCGCGTGACACCATCGCCTCCGCCAGCGACATGGCACGCTCCATGCCGCCTACCAGCAGCGGAATCAGAATCGGCCGCCAGTCGCGCCAGCCGCGAATCTGGTGGCCGCGAATGGCCTGCGCTGCCTGGATTTTTTGCCAGTGGCGGCGCGTTTCCGGCACGTAGGTCAGGGCAATCAGCACCACCAGCCCCAGATTTTGGAAAGCGCGGGGCGTCAGGTGAACCAGATCGCTGCCGGGAACAATGTTATTGAAGGTAAGAAAGATCACCAGTAGGGTGAGCAGCATTAAACCGTTGATGGCCCCGTAAACGGCCGCTTCCAGCGTCAGCGCGCCACCAATCAGCGGCCAATTCTGCGGCAGTCGAAGCAGGACCGTGCTGCCAATATGGACAAACAACAAATTGAACGTGGTTGAAAATGTCAGCACAAACAGCGCAATACGCCCCAGCGGCAGCTGAAAAGCTGTATTGGCATTTTGCCAGCGTGTTCCCACCAGCCGCGCCGCCAGTAGGACGATTAGAATATAGAGTGGATTGCGCGTCAGCATGGCCAGCAGCGCCGCCGCCAACGTCCAGATAACCCAGGCCCGCGCATCCACTCGCCCATTTTTCGACGAATTCAGGGCCGGTTTAGCTATCGCCTTTATTTCATTTAAGCTGCTATCCAAAATAAAGCCTCGCTTAGATAAGTTTTGTCAGTCAATCAGCTCCGCTGCCCTTTTACAATCTCAAAATGAAACCGGTCGCGGAAGCGAGACAATGCCCGTACCGCCGGAATGCCGAGAATGATAATCAGCGCAACATTGCCAATGGAGCGTCCTAAATCCCACAGCAGGGAGGTGGCCAGATAAAATGCACCATACCGGCTCACCGTTTCGCCGAGGCCAATGCCTGGCTGCCAGCTTGTGGCAGCACTGCCCAGCAAAAATGGCCACGAGTAAAGGTTGATGATGAAACCAAACAAAATGCCCCAGATAAAGCCCCAGCCAAGCAGCAGGATTAATTCCCATTGGGGCCGGCTGGGGTGTGGCAGCCAGCCAGAAGAGAGCCCCACCCAGCCTGCGGTAAACATCTGGTAGGGCAGCCACGGCCCTACCCCGCCGGTAATCAGGGCAGAGACCAGCAGCGTCATGGTGCCGAGCAAAAAGCCAAAACGAGCGCCGAAGACGTAGCCTGCCAAAATGATGGGAGCAAAAATGGGTGAAAAGCCGCCGGGCCCAGGAATAGCAATTTCGATGAATCGCAGCACAGAGGTGATGGCCACCAGAATGCCCAGCGCGGCCACAATTTTGGCGCTGACGGCTTGCCCCTGCACCTCTACCAGCAACACCACCAGCGAGAGGATGAGGAGCAGCATGGTGATCAGCGGTGGCAGATTTTCCTGGGCGACCTCAGGCTGTGGCAGCAGGAAGGGGGCCAGGAAGGTGACAATGCCAGTAGAGATGGCCAGCAGGTAAATAGCGGCGGTGGCGATTCGGTTCATGTGCTGTTTTTTGCTTTGTTGGTGCGTAGAATGAGGAGTCCCAGACCGGCAATAACGGCCGTAAAGAGAATATAGGGCAGCCAGGAAACGGCCGTTTCCCCCTCATCCACCACCGATACAGGCGAAGACGCTGCCGCAGCGCCCGCCTGGCACACGTCACTAAAACTCAGCACAGGAGGCGGCAGGGCCGCAGTCACAGAGCCTGGTCCCCATGACCAACCATTTAACGTGCCATTTGTGACGGGGAATACGCTGGCCCCACCTTGCGAATATTGCCAATCCCCCTCTGTGTAATGCCAGTAGGACCAATAAACGCAATCGCCGCCCCCCTTACATTGACATAAGCAGTCATTTGCGGGGCAGCCAACCCCGTCAATGCTGCATACCAGCGCCCCAGCACCCTGAATCTCGACCACCACATCCAGACCAGAGCGCTGTAATAGGTCATACCCGGTAATTTGCGGTTCAGTAAACGAAACGCAGGCGCTCTGGACATTGTCATCACCCAGACGCACAACGAGCGCGGCCTGGTTTGGCGTTTGGGCCGCCAGCCGCGGCGGCAAATAGGCCAGAACCGTAATAGCTATCAGTAACAACCCTAATTGTTTTTGTGTGCTAGACATCATAAAAAGATCGAGATCAGAGATTGGTCCAATCTCCCAGATTGGACCAATCTAGGAACGAACCCCAAGGGTTAAGGCGTGCTTGCCAGAGCAGGGATGGCCTGCACGGTGGTGAAGAAATCGTCAAAGGGACCAGAGCCAAAGTCAGCCTGGAAAGCGCCTGAGTCGCTTTGGTAAGCCAATAGGGCGGAGAGCGGCGTGCTGCCGCCTTGATCCCAGGTGCCGCCAGCGGTGTAGAAATCTTCGCCCAGGGCGCTGAGTGCCTGCACAACCAGCGCCGTGCTGTTGGCGCTGCCGCCATACCCGGTGCCGTATTCCCAGCCGCCAGTTGCCAGCTGGCTGTTGGCCAGAAAGGTTTTGGCAGTGGTGAGCGCCGTGCCGTCTAGCGGTTCGCCACTGGCTGCAAGGGCCATGATGGCGATGCCTGTCGCGTCTGCGTTGTCGCTGGTGCCAAAGCCATCATCCCAGGAACCGTTGTCCGCTTGCTGATCTTTGAGCCATTGCACGGCGTTTGCCGGGGCAGTTTCATTAACAGCTGCCAGCGCCAGCAGCACCAGGGATTGATCGAAGGCGGTGGCGACTGTGTAGTGGCCGTCCAGGGAGAGATGGTTTGTCAGCGTGGCCACCAGGTTATTCCCCATAAAGTCGCGGGGGTTTTGTTGGGCGGCTGCCAGCGCTAGGATTGCCTTTCCGGCTGCCCCACCGCCACTGGCGGCAAAGTCGGCGACATTGGTGGCATCGCTTTGCAGAAAGGCCACAGGGTTGCTGCTTTTGCCGGGGTAGTTGGTGGTGGGATCAATGCCAGCGGCGCTGAGGGCGAGAATGGCGTCGAACGTGCCTGCGGCATCGGAGGGGGCCAGATTGGCCCCGCCGCTAAAGCTGCTGTAGCCGCCATCATCATTTTGATGGGTGTTGACCAACCAGTTGACGCTGGCGGCCAGGTCTTCCGGCTGTTCTGGGTAAAGAGCTTCCGCCGTGGTGGCAGCTGGGGCGGCGTTGTCTCTGATGCTTTTCAGCCCCCATACCAGCCCCACCAGAACCAGTACGCCCACCACTGCCACAATTATATTCTGCAAACTTCGCTTATTCATTTAATACCTCCTATCCTTTGGGTTTCCCCGTCAGAAAGGGCTGGAGGTATGCCACAAAAAAACCCGATGCTTTAGGAGCATCGGGTTGGAATCGGCAAAGACGCCTTACCATGTTACTACACATAGTTCCCAACCCTTTTTTCCACGAGGGCGGACACTTATTCAAGGCGGGCGACCTGACTTATTAGCCTTTCAACAATGTGGTAGACTAAATCACAGTGGCGGGACCGTGCTGGACTTCTCGATGTTTCATTACTGAGTCACCAGCTTCGCTTTTAAGCCTTGCCATCCGGGGCAGAGGCACCTTAAATAGGTTTCGCAAAAAGTAAAATTTTAGACTGAGAGTTTAGCAGAGTAGATGTTGGGCGTCAAAGCGATGTTGTGAAAATTTGGGTTGTTAAATTTTGCACGGAACAGCAGAACTCATTAGAATGATACTGTTCTGTGTATTATGTTTACCTCAAACAGAGGATTCCGTATGAAACAAAAACATTCTTTTAACTTTTTGATAGGTTTGCTGATTGGTGGCCTGGTTGGGCTGCTTTTTTGGTATTGGCAAAAGAGCACTTCTGCCGAGGATGGCGCTTTGCAGCTGCTGGATAAGCTGGCGGCAACGGAGAGACGTGCCCGCGAGCTGAAAGAGTCGCTGGCGAGCGGCGGCGTGGAGCCAGAGGCGCTGCGGCATATCTCACTCACATCGCCTGGCACGGAGATCCCTTCATTTTTGTCCCGTTCCCGTGCAGATAGCGGCGCTTCAGATGATTTGACCGAGGTGAAGGGGATTGGAGCGGTGTTTAACGGCCGTCTTCAACAAGCCGGTATTGATTCATTTGCCAAGTTAAAGGGGCTGTCTGCCGAAGCATTAGCCGATATTTTGCAAGTCCGCCTGGGCCGCGCTGAGAATATTTTGGCAGAAGTGGCAAACCGGTAGTTTCCATTTGGTTATTCTGGATTAGTTAGTCTGGAGAGTGGCGCTCACCCCTCTCCACTTTCCGCTTTCTAAAGCTCCGATCGAGGTGATGGGTGATGTATGACAGTTGAAACAATTCTGGCCGGGGTTGTGGGGTTGGTGGCTGGGGTTTTGCTGGCGCTTTGGTTGGATAGCCAGACGTTGGTGCGTCGGGTGCAGGAAGCCAATGAGCAGAAGGGCAAAGCGCAGGCGGCGGTGCAAAAGTTCCAGATTCAGCATCAGGCGACTGAACAGCAGGTGAAGCTGTTGCAGGGGGAGTTGGCAACGGCCGTTCAAGAAAACACCGAACACCAGGCCACTATCGCCAGACAGCTGGCTGAAATTGAAGCCAGCCGGGAACAGCTGCAAACCACCATTGCCACCCACGAAGCGCTGCGCGAAAATTTGCAAGAGACGCATGACCGGCTGGAAGAGTTGGAGGGGTTGCAGGTGACGGCTGAGGCACAGCTGGCTGCCGCCGAAGCGGAGAAGCATCGGCTGCTGGGCGATGCCCAGTTGATGGAAGGCGAAATTGTGAGCCTGGAGGCCAAAGTTGAAGCGCTGCAAACGGAGCTGCAAGCGGCCAATGAGTTGGGTGAGCAGTTGGCTACGGTGCAAGAAAAGCTGCAAACGGCCGATTCCCACATTAAAAAGCTGCAAGAGAAGCTGGATGGTGTGCAAGTCAAGATGAATTACAGCGGCAAAAACCAGCTCCAGCTGATTCGCGGCATTGGGCCCGCCTACGGCCGTCGCCTGAACGAGTTTGGCATCCAGACCTTTGCCGATCTGGCCGAGTGCGATCCCGATCAGATTGCCAATATTATTAAAAAGAAAGATTGGCAGTCGGTAGATATTCAAAAGTGGATTGAGGAAGCCAGGGCACTGGCCGCTCGCCTTGGCCCTGATGCGTGATGGCTGCCGAGATTATTTTACGGCCGTTGCAATACAGCGACTTGGCTCACCTGAGTCGGGTTATTACTGGCTATGTCACTTCAGAAACATACGCCATTGAAAAGGTAGAGAACGAGGCGGAAACGGCCGTTTCCCTCAAACTGGTTTCTTTGCCAGCCCCCAAAACTATCACTTACGATCATCTGGATGAAGCCGAATTCGCACGCCTGACCGCCATTGTGGCGGAAGGCTTGTCGGTTGGCGCGTTTGTTGATGCGCAGCTGGTGGGCGTGGCCATCAGCAGTGTGGAGGCGTGGAACCGCAGCCTGCGCCTTTGGGAGTTTCATGTGGCAGAATCGTTTCGCGGGCAGGGGATTGGCAGGCAGTTGATGGATAGGGTGGTGGAAACGGCCGTTGCCCACAACCTGCGTATCATTGTCTGCGAAACCCAAAGCAGCAACGTGCCAGCCATTCGGGTTTACCGCAAGCTGGGTTTTGTGCTGGACGCCATCGATCTGTCGTTCTACAGCAATGAAGATGTGGAAAAAGAAAGCGTAGCCGTTTTTATGAAGCGCTACGTGACATGATGCGTGAAACGTGAAACGTGAGCAGAGCGGCATCACGTATCACGCTTCACAGCCTGCCCTGAGGCTGCCGAAGGGTTTCACGCGAAACCCCACGAAATCCCAAAGACCCAATTACGTTTCACGCATCACTCAAATGAGACTGTACCATCAGCACGAATTTCCACCTGCTGTCCTGTTTGAATGTAAGCATACGCTTCAGGTGACAGCACCAGCACTGGCGGCGACTGATCGTACATCTCCCGGGCCACGGCCGCGCCCAGCGCCAAAATTCCGTCCGTTTCCGAGGTGATGATGGCGGCAGGCGCCGTGCCCTGCTTTACCGCCTCCAGCAAGATGCTGCTGGCGCTGCTGGAACCCCGCCCCGCAGGCAGCACCAGCACTCGCCCCGTCACAATCTGCCCCGCCTGGGGATGCCGCCGGTCGATGATTTCGCCCGTTTCCGGGTTCAATCCACCCCACAAGCTCAGCGGCTCCGCTAAAACCAGCGCCTCGCCGGCTGCCTGACCATCAACCAAAATCTTTGCCTGAAACGTCTTCTCAATCTCCAATCTCTAATCTCCATTCTCAGCAGTTGCAATTTTCATCCGCAGATTGCGCAGATTTTTCTTTGTTCCTTTCGTCTCTTTGTTTCTTCGTATTGAATTTCTATTCCCACAACGTTCCATCCCGCCAAACCACCCCTTGCGCACCCGACCGTACGCATTCCTCCAGGCTGCCAAAAACTACTTCCAGGCCAATATTGCCGGGGGAGTAATGGGCAAACTTGCCGGAGTTGGTCATCAGCACGCCGTGCCGCCGCACGATGGGCGCCACCACCACGCAGGTATCGACGATGACGCGGATGTTGGCGGCGTGCAGCCGGGCCAGCCAGCCCCGCTGTTGCAGCGCCCCCAGCGCCAGCCGGTTGGTGCAAACGATAAAATCAACCTCAGGGTGGGGTGGATATTGCTCGATGAGCGGCAGGAGCTTCTCGAATTCTTGCAGCGAGAAGTGGGGGCTACCCAGGGCGATGACTTCGATACGGCCGTCTTCTACCGTCGCCAATTTGCCCAGCGTGGCCCGAATCTCAGCCATCGTGACGCTGATTTGGGCATCGGGGGGCTGGTTTTGGCACGCTTCGGCCAGGGTAGGCGCTTCGGGCGTGATGCCGACGGCGTGGAACAGCGCCACCGCCCCGGAAGATGCCGCCGCCGCACCAAGCGCCTTGAGCTGGTCTTCGCTGGTGTCTGGCGGCAGGCCAGTTATGACGGGAATCTGGTTCTGGCTGTTGGCCCCGATGTAGTAACCCAGCACCGGAAAGAAAACGTCTTCGTGCAGCAAATCTTGGGGGATGCCGTCGAGCTGGAACAGCAGCTGCCCGCGCCGATTGGGGGTGAGGTGCAGCCCAAAGGCCGGGGCGCGGCCCGTGATGGCGGCGCAGATGTCGATGAAGTCGCCGTACCGGTGGCTGCGTGCCCCCAGCACGGAGTTGGCAAAGACGATGGCGTTGCTTTCGGCCCAGGCGATCTGGCTGCCGAAGGCGGGGCGGTGCATGGCCTGGTACGGAGCGCAGGTCCAGATGGGGGCGCAGCCCATCTGCTGGTACGCCTGCATTAGCCGGGTGGCGCGGTCGGCCAGATCGGCGCTGCCCTGGAACTGCTCCGGGTGCATCAGATCAATCGCGCCGACGTTGAGCGTGGTGGGCACGCGCACCTGAGCGCCGCCTGCCACCAGCCGCTCGGCAAAATCCAGCCCGGATTGGCCGTGGTAGAGGCAGCCGTCGATGTGAGCCGATTCGATGTCTAACAGTTCGGTGGCACCGTAGACGTTGGCCATCGTGGTGAGAATGCGCATCGCCATTTTGGTGGCGTCGCCGAATTCGCCGTGGAGCATGGCGTGGTCTTGGGGGGTGAGGGTTAGGGGCATAGGTAATTGGTAATTGGGTAATTTTTGGAACGCGGAGTTGCGCGGAGATTTTTTGTTTTACTCTGTGAAACTCTGTGTCTCCTCTGTGCAGCTCTGTGTTCCGTTTTTAACTCACAATTTGCTTTTGATCAGGTTTTGCACGGCCGTTTCAAACCGCGTGTCGGGTGAAAAATCGAGATGGAGACGTGTGATAACGGCCGTTCTGGCATTCAGGTACGCTTGCAAAAGGTTGTGGAGGTGAACGGCCGTTCCCTTGGTATCCTGGCTAAACTGGGCGCGGAGCAGGGGTTGGCGGGCTGGGTCTTCCGGCGGCAGGATGTGGAGCAGAGGCGGCAGGCTGAAATAGAGCAGCTCCAGGTAGATGGTGAACGGCTTGTCGCCGTCGCCGCGCAGCAGCAGGCGGAAGGCGTCCCACAGCATGATCCAGAAGCGCTCGTCCAGGGCGGTCAGTTCGGCGGCGCTGAGCTGGGGCTGGGGCAGCAGGGCGCGGCCGCACGCCGCCTGGTACGCCTCGGCCCAGCCATCCCGGTCTTTGAGGATGCGGATGTCGCGGTCCCAGGGGTTGGGGGTGAGCTCGTCTTGCAGCTCGTAGCGGTAGTCGGCTTTGGTGCCGTTGCTGTAGAGGGCGATGTGGAAATACGGGCGTACATGCTCGGCATCAAACGATTTGGCGGGCACGTACTGCATCACCGACTGGACAAAGTCGCGCCGCTGCCGCCAGGCCCGCTCGCGGGCATCTTCATCGGCAAACACCAGGGCCACATCCATGTCGGAATAGGGGTCGTTTTGGCGACGGCCGTACGACCCCGCCAAAAAACAGGCCACCACATCCGCCTCACTCATCACCCGCTGCTGCAAGCGTACCAATACACGATCTTGTTCAAACATAGCTGTTACACTCCTTGTGCCGATTATATCGGAGGAATGCTACATAGGTAGCTCTCGTAAAATATTCTTTGTGTGGGAGATTTTTTTTGTATACTGTGAGCGCGTTTTAATTCTAAAAGAGGAGAAAAAACTCTGATGCCATCACTTCAAGACTATTCAACCGTTAAGAGCCATGTTGAAAAAATTCAGGCCGATCTCAAAAAAGACCCTCAAGACGCTTTCTATTTTTTTGCATTAAATCTTATTTTAGGGCTTCAAGATGATGAAATTGAAGATTCAATAACTGATAACAGCTATTTAGCCAAAATAGGAAGTAGAAGTGGTCACGACCGAGGGATTGATGCGGTTTACGTCGACACTTCTGATGTGAAGCCAATAGTACATTTGTTTAACTGTAAATACACACAAATATTTGAAAAAACAGACAGTCACTTTCCTTCAGCAGAAATAGACAAAATAGTAAACTTTCTAAACGGGCTGTTAGGCAAAGATAAAGAGCTTACCAATACAGTAAACCCTGTCTTAGCAAGTAAAGTTGAAGAAATCTGGGAACTTCATCAAACTATTAACCCTAATTACAAGATTCACTTATGTGCCAACCTTTATAACGGACTAATAAAGGATGAGAAGTTGCGCTTTGAGCGTGAGGTGCATATCCATTCAAACTTTGAAATTGAATATCATTTGATGGATGAGTTTGTCGATCTTTTAACTAAAAAAGATAAGCAAACAATCAACGCAAAATTCAAAGGAATTGATAGAAATAATTTTGAAAAAACTGATGGGGACATTCGAGCATTAATCGTTAATGTTGACGCTCGGGATTTGATCCGAATAGTCCTTGACGATGAAGAGATTCGTAATTCAGCAGACATTGATGACTATGATAAGCTGAAAAACTACAATATTCTCGAAGATGCTTTTGAAGACAATGTCAGAGTTTATTTAAGACAAAGATCTCGGGTTAACAGAAATATTAAAAATACAGTCTTATCCTCAGACAATCATCGTTTTTTCTATTTCAACAATGGGATAACTATTACTTGTGATATGTATGAGTATCCCAAAACCCAGCGAAGCCCACTAATAGAGTTAACTAATCTTCAAGTTGTTAATGGTAGTCAAACTATTCATGCGTTATATGAAGCATTTCTTGAAAACTCTGATCAGTTAGAGTTTGTTGACTTGTTGTGTCGAATCTATGAAACAAAAAGTTCGAATCTTAGCACGAATATTGCAGAATACACTAATAGCCAGAACCCGGTTAGTAGTCGAGATATTAGGTCAATAGACTATGCTCAACAAAAACTAGAATCCGAATTTCTAGCCAAAGGCCTTTACTATGAGAGGAAGAAAAATCAATATTCTGGTCAGCCAAGGAACCTAAGGATTGATGCAGAAAAAGCAGGTCAAGTTTTGTTCGCGTTTTATAACAAGATGCCAGCTGAAGCAAAAAATAAAAAGAGACTAATATTTGCAGAAAAATACGAAGATATTTTTAATGATTCTGCAAACGCTGATAAAGTAATGTTACCATATATGTTATTTGAGAAAATCGAAGATGCTAAAAATCGCCGGAAGGCGGTAATTCTCTCGTTACCTGATAATGAGTATGAAGAGGAATCTTTTATATTGTATGCTTCCTATTATCTCCTCTACTTCCTTGGGGAAATGTCGGATGATCGAGGCATTGAAAGAAGATCAACAAACTTGGACGAAATCTGGAATTTGTATCCGGAGGCAGTGAAAATATTACGGCAACTTGTTAAGAATGAAAAGTCTTTCCTTTCAGGACACAAAGATTCCTACACACACGCAAAGTTCTTTGTTTCAAGTAGACCTAAAAAGCTTTTTGAAGAGTACTTTGAAAAATACTCCGTTTAGTCTTTATCATCTTGCCTCGTAGACCAGTCAGCAAAAAATTTGATATTGAACGCCAAGTGATTTTGTTGATGAACGTGAGTCAGGATTTGACACTCAGCGAGGAGCAAATTGAAGCTGCTTCGCAGACCTTATTCCTGGCGCTGCATGACGATCCGGTGTTTGTCTACCGGCTGCCGGCCAGGCGGAACGGCCGTTTTCCAGCCCACATTTGTTATGATTTGGTAGATACGGCCGTGTGGCAGGCCTCCAGTGTTGATATGACCCCAGACCCTTTGCTTTTTGAGCCAGCTTATGGCGTGGCAGATGGGAAAAACAGATATACTGTGCGCAGCAAAGTTTAGGAGAAGCGTCATGACTGCATTGTATACCGACACCCACCCCAAAATGGAAGCCTTACAAATCGAGTTGTGGCGGCAAGCCAGCCCCACTAAAAAGATGCACATGCTGGCGCAGTTGAACGCTTCCGCACGCACGCTGGCGATGATGGGTTTGCGTGCCCAATATCCTCAAGCAACAGAAGCGGAACTGCGCCGCAAACTGGCCGATCTGCTGTTGGGTGAGGAACTGGCGCGAAAAGTGTACGGAGAAACCAGCGATACAGAATGAGCCTATTGAGGTTACGCTGCCTGCCTGGTCCAGCTCGGTTCACAGTTCGTTGCCGTAATTGACGCAACGGCCGTTTCCCCCTTCCCCTTAATCGCTGGTATAATCCCAACAATTCATACATCTCTTGTAACTACCTAGGTGCAAGGCACTGGCTAAACGCTTCTGACCATTTGAAACCCTTGCGGCCAGTGCCTTGCACCACTGGTAAAAAGGAGTGGCTCATGGCTCTACATCCGCTCGCCGGGAAACCTGCCCCACCCAATGTGCTTGTCAATATCCCGCGCCTTGTTTCTGCCTACTACACCACCCATCCCGACCCCACCAACATCGACCAAAAAGTCAGCTTTGGCACCTCTGGCCACCGTGGCTCTTCACTCTCGGCTCAGTTCAACGAAGACCATAGCCTGGCGATTAGCCAGGCGATCTGCGACTATCGCCAAAATGAGGCGATTACCGGCCCGCTCTACCTGGGGATGGATACGCATGCCCTGTCTGAGGCGGCGCAGGCCAGCGCGATTGAGGTGTTCGCCGCCAACGGGGTCGAGCTGTTCATTCAGGCGGGGCTGGGCTATGCGCCGACGCCTGCCATTTCTCATGCGATATTGACGTACAACAACGGCCGTTCCACAGGGCACGCCGACGGTGTGGTCATCACCCCCTCCCATAACCCGCCAGAAGATGGTGGCTACAAATACAACCCGCCTGAAGGTGGGCCAGCCGCTACCACCACCACCAAAACAATCCAGGATCGAGCCAACGCCATTCTGGCCGACGGGCTGAAAGCGGTGAAGCGGCTGCCGCTGAGCCGGGCCATGCAGGCCAGCAACGTCCATCACCACGACTACATCGCGCCGTACGTGGCCGATCTGGCAAACGTGATCGACATGGCCGCGATTGCCAATGCGGGCCTGAAAATTGGCGCCGATCCGATGGGTGGCGCGGGTGTGCATTACTGGGAACCGATTGCCGAGCGGTATGGTCTGGATTTGACGGTGGTGAATACGGCCGTTGACCCCACCTTCCGCTTTATGACCGTAGACAAAGACGGCCAAATCCGCATGGACTGCTCGTCACCCTACGCCATGGCCAGCCTGATCCGGCTCAAGGACGACTTTGACATCGCCTTTGGCAACGACCCGGACGCCGACCGGCACGGCATCGTCACCCCAAGCGCCGGGCTGCTGAATCCCAACCATTTTCTGGCGGTGGCCATCTGGTACCTGTTCCAGCATCGCCCCGGCTGGCCCGCCGACGCAGCCATCGGCAAGACGCTCGTTTCCAGCTCGATGATTGATCGCGTGGCCAACCATTTGGGGCGGCGGTTGGCGGAAGTGCCGGTTGGCTTCAAATATTTTGTCGATGGGTTGGTGGACGGTTCTTACGGTTTTGGCGGCGAGGAGAGCGCGGGCGCGTCGTTCTTGCGGCAGGACGGTACGGTGTGGACCACGGATAAAGACGGCATCATTTTGAACCTGTTGGCGGCGGAAATAACGGCCGTTACCCACCGCGACCCCGGCGAGCATTATCGTGAGCTAGAAGGCCTGTTTGGCAGCCCCGTCTACCAGCGCAGCGACGCGCCCGCCAGCCGCGAGCAAAAAACAATCCTCAGCAGCCTGTCGCCGGAAATGGTGACGGCCCGCACGATGGCGGGCGAGCCAATCACGGCCAAACTGACCCACGCACCGGGTAACGGCGCGGCCATCGGCGGCCTGAAGGTAGTGACGGAGAATGGCTGGTTTGCCGCACGGCCGTCTGGCACCGAAGAGATCTACAAAATCTACGCCGAAAGCTTCAAAGGCGAAGACCATCTACGTCAAATCCAGGCCGAAGCCAAAGAAATTGGGTTCTCTGAGGAATTCTGTGGTCAACCGCAGACCCACAGAATTCTCGCTCTGAAATGAGCAAAAGATGGCAAGCCAAAAGCAAGGCGCTTGATTAGCCGAATCTTGTTGTTCATTCCTTCAACAAAACCGCTGGTGATG
>JBGTCV010000007.1:0-111873 GCA_041748655.1 Promineifilaceae bacterium (SeqCode)
ACGGGCAGCTTGATTGAGCGCATCTTGCCCAAGAGCATTCATGCGGTGACCAGTGTTGGTTTTGAACTCAAGGTCAGCTTGTTTATTTTGGCCATGAGTTTCGGCCATGTTTTTAAGGTAGCAACTTAGGTTAATTAAGTGGGAAATTGAGCCTGACAAACGATTGACAATCCTACATTTGCTGACACAGTTACCAGAAAAAAATATAACAACGACCAGTTCCTCTCAAGCTGGATTAATAAAATTGGATGTTCCCTTCTTGTCGCAGGTAAGTGACGAAGCAAATTTGCACGATGCAGATTGCGGGCCAACCTGCCTGGCCATGATTCTTCGAGCAGAAGGCATCAATGGGAGTCCGGCAGCAAATTATGTCACGATAAATGAATTATACCTACGCCATTTGAAAGATATATTGGATACAAATGATCGGAAAAAGTACACAACGCTCGAACACATGAAAACAATAGGCATAAATGAGGGTTTGCTTGCAGGTTATAACCAGTACAAAAGTGAAAATGAAGCCATGGTTGGTCTACGAAAAAATATCAGTGAAAGTAAACCCTTTGTGGCTGTAATAAATTACGCCAAATGGAGTTCGCACGTCAAGATGAGCTTTACCGGCATCCACTTTGTGGTTGTTACCGGTTTTGACAACAGCCATGTTTATGTACACGATCCTTTGTTCCCACCATCAAAGGAGAGCATAGGGAAATTTTATCAGTGGAGCAATGAGCTGTTTCTGGCAGGATGGGGCACAGTGAATCCGCCAGGTAATTCTTCAAATCAAAATTTCGCTTACGTTTACACAAATAAAATGGTTCCACATTTATAAGCACATCTCTAAGAGGCTTGATCTTGCTTTAAAAGGAGCAAACTATGACCAACTATGAAACGCTTGATGATTTGAGCCAAATCAATGATGAAAATAAACGTCATGGAGTCGCGGGTACCCTTTGCATATTGTATCTGTTGTTATGGCTCACCCTGATAAGCTGGCAGCTGTTCGATGTTTGGATAGGACAACACTCATTGGCCCGCTTGATTCGATACGAGCTTGAACCGTTGGATACGGCCGTCTTCCGCCTGGTTTTCTTTACAGTTCTAGGTGGAGCATTGGGTGGTGTTATCAATGGCTTACGAAGTATTCTTGAATGGTATCCAGTTTTTGATAGGGTATACGCTTGGAAATACATAGTGGCCCCCTGGTTAGGCGCAGCCCTGGCTTTAATTGCGTACACGTTACTTAATAGTGGAGTTTCGATTTTAGGCGGTGGAAATATTGCTGATGCTAACGCGGCCCAAATATTAACCATGTTTTCCACTGGCTTCCTTGCGGGTTATGGGGCGCAGGATGTCTTTACGTGGTTAGATTCACAAGTTTCACGACTGTTCGATCCTGACAAAGTCAAAAGTGAGATTGCAGCAGCGGTGGCGAAAGATATATCTAAAGAAAGTGAAACAGTTCGCAAAGAGACTGATGAAAACGCAAATTATGAAGCTGACAGAATTCTTGCTCTTAATAGTGGAGGTACGGTTGCCGTTGCAACCCTTGCGAATAGCAACCCCCATTTAGACGAGCTTAGCGGGAGTCACTAACTTAGCAAAGGCTTTCCCGAAATGATTTTGCACATCTTTTCACAAAGTTGCTTATCGACACCAACTATTTTATTCTGTTAACGTCCTTGCAACTTGCAACCCGTGTGTAACTGTAAATTTGGTTTCCATCGCTGCCAGCAAACAACAAACTGATCCCGAGCTTCCAGTTCACGTTTTACTCTTTACGCTTTACTCATCTGAAAATCCAGTCTTCACTGAGCGACAAATTTGCTGATTATCCTCGGCAGTCGGTTTGCTTCAGGTTACCGATTCTCAGCATCGTTGATGCCAATATGAACGTTTTTACGCAGTCACAGCCAATTCTTCAAGAACAGATAGTGCTCTCCGGCAGTCAAGTCTCTCTGATTCGTGGCAATTTAACACTGTTTACCCCTTACGGCCGTATTTGCCCCCGTCGCAAATCGCCAACTTATCTCAGGAGGAAATGATGAGCTCTCAAACTGGTTCTAATCAGGCAAAAGCCGCTGGATTTATGCGCGGCACCGATCTATCCACGCTGGCCCCCGGCATGACGTTCCCCGTCACCTGGAGCTTTGAAAATACGGGCAGCAGCGTGTGGGACGGCCGTTACACCTTCGTCTACAGCGATACGCCCCACCCCGAAACAGAAGCGTACCCGCGCGGCCCGTTGAGCCAGCGCGCCGCTTACGCCATCACCGAAATTGGCGCACCAGCCCAGGTGCCGCCCGGCGGTATGGCCCAGCTCACCGTTACCATCGTCGCGCCGCGCACGGCGGGAACCCACGCAACCAACTGGCAGCTGCAAGCGCCCGACGGCACGCGGTTTGGCCCCATCCGCTGGCTGCACGTTGCCGTTGCCGCCCACGCCGCCACGCCGCCGCTGCCGCCCCCACCCCAAACCAAACCGCTCGCCCCTGAACCAACCAGTTGGCGGCAAGTTATCTGGAGTATTACCAGCATTTTTGAATCCGGTGCACCGGAGGGAAACCCCGCTGCCTACCAAAACAAGGATGCCGGGATTGTGAGCTTTGGCAAGCACCAGGCCACCCTGGGTTCAGGCAACCTGGAGCGCGTCCTGCAAGCCTACTTCCAGCGCAGCAGTTCCGCCGCCAGCCAGGCGTTGCAGCAAGAGTACGCCCTGCGCGTGCAGCAAAAAGAAGAATCACTGCGCCACGACGACCGATTCAAGCAGCTTCTACTGGAAGCGGCTAAAGAGCCAGCAATGAACGAGGCGCAGGATGAAATTTTTGAGCAAAAGTTTTACGCGCCCATTCTAGAACGAGCTAAAAAGCTGGGCGTAACCTCTCCCCTGGGACTGGCCTGCCTGTACGACACCCATATCCAGGGCGGACTGGACTATGTTCTGGAAGGGATGACCAAAAACATCGGTGTGCGGGCAGTGGGCGAATCAGGCACATCTGGGCCAGTGGCTGAGCCAGGCTGGCTGCGTGCCTTCCTCGACGAGCGGGAAGCGCGGCTGAACCGGCTGGCTGCCCTTCGCGAAAGTGAAGGTAAGCTGACTGATGCCGAATGGCTGCGCACTTCTACTTTTCGCGTGACCGAACTGCGCCACCTGCTGGACAGCGGCAATCTGGATTTGGTGGGTGAGCTGCGCGTTCGCAGCCATCGCTTACAGGGATTGCGGGATAAGGCGGAAGCCATCCTGAACAGACAGCCCGATACCGGGACGGAACCGTCATCCGTCATTGACCTGTTGCCCTACATTAAGGGAGACGGCCGTCAATATGAGATCAAAAACGCCTGGGGCAGTCAGGAGCGGCTGCAAACCCAGGCAGATGGCGGCAACTTTTACCACGTTAAAAACGCTCAGTGGGAACAATTTTTCCATGACGACCACTTTATTTACCGTGACATAGACACATCTCCTGGCAACAATCGCTTTTACCGGCAGAAAGATGCCGATCTGCCGCGTGGCAGCCGCTGGCTGCGGCGGCACATGGCCATTGGCGAAACCCACACCCAGGCGCGCCGGGTGCAGTTTTTCCAAAAGGCGGATGGCTCTCCGTCAGCGGAAAACAGTGGAGACGTTACCGATACGATCAAGCTGGTTGCCCACCATGCCAAACATCGCTTCCCCACCGGCATTGAGCTAAACGACGTTATCGAACTGGAATGGGTAAACGGCCGTGAGCGGTATTTCTACGCCAAGAATTACGGCCTGGTCGGTTGGGAGCGCAAGCATGACGATCCCCACACGCCGCCCTGGAGCGCCATTTCTGAAATTCACCAGCACGGCAGCCGGGAACCATTTACCCGCGAGCGGTTAACAACCGTAAGCTGGTAAATTCAGCGTTAACCAAACAAAAGATGCAACAGGAGAAATAAAAATGACCCGTCTAAATATCCCCTACCGTTCGCAACAGGCGGCCGATGCCAACCGGCACAAAGCTGACTGCGGCCCTACCTGCGTGGCGATGGTGCTCAACTATTACAACATCCCCATGACGCCCGACGCCGTTTATGATCATATGTCAGCCGTGCCGGAAGGGCAGTTTCCCAAAGTTTATCAATTGGAAGAGGTGCTCGCCAAGCATCAGCTGCCCAAGCGGCGAGATGTTTACTTGAGCAAATGGAACGCGCTGGAGAACCTGCGCAAAAATATCGACGCCGGTCACCCCATGATTGCCCTGGTGAAATACCAGCCGTGGCGGCAGGTGACGGGCAACCAGTTTGATTGGGGTCATTTTGTGGTGGTCACCGGCTACGATGAGCAAAACATTTACATGCACGACCCGATCTTTGGTGCCTGGCAGCCGATGGCTCGGGGCGCAAATTACGGCATGTCCCACGACCTTTTCTGCGCTGGCTGGGGCGGTTTTCCCGTAACCGAAAACCCCAACTTTGCCTGTATCGTCGTGCCAAAATCGGCCGATGGCCAGACAGCGCCGCCCCCGCCACAAACCGTGCCGCAGCCCGCGCCTGTGACAACGCCAACAGGAACGGCCCAAACGATGAATGACATCAATCGTCGCATTAAAGCCCTGGCGGCGTATCGTTGGGCGCTGGAACCCAATTTGAATGACCCCGCCACCTTAAAGCTGTGGCAGGACAATCTGGGAGATTTTGGGCAGGAATACGACGTTCACGTCGTGCAGTCTGGCGAAACGCTGTCGAGCATTGCCGCCCGCAGCTACGGGGAGGCACATCGCTGGCCTGCTATCAAGGCGTACACGGGGCTGAACCGGGGATTGTGGCTGGGTGACCGGCTGATGGTGCCCCGGCTGGGCAATGACAAAGCCCACCTGAACCCGGCGCTGCCGAGTGATACGGCCGATTTCGCTAAGGCGCTCAGCCTCGATGATCTGGTTGATCCAGATGAAAAACCGTTTGATTACAACGAGTTTGGCAAGGCAACGGTTGGCATGGGTTTTGACGAGAATTAAGCAAAAACCTCAACCGACGGAGCTTAATAATTCAGGTTCTTGGGTTTGCAGTGATGCGTGAAACGTGATTTGTCAGATCACGCATCATTTTGAAAAGACAAAACGAGGCTAAACGGCCGTTAACCGCCTGATAGAAGTTGAAATGCCGTAGGATGTGCAAATGACATACATAAACCAACAAGGGGCAACAATTCAAGGTCATCAAATCAATGCCGCAGGTGCCGTCACCATTGGCCATGTTGGTGATTCTTACCAGATTGCTCAGGCACAAATTAATATATCTGATGAACTCGCAGATATATTATTGGCAGCGCTAACCCAGGAAAAGCGGGAAGATTATTCGCAGGCGCAGCTGCTCCAAAAAATATGGGAGCCGGAAACCACATTGGTTCCGGCAGGCCCTTTTTTAATGGGCAGCCAGGCGGGCGAGGGAATTCCAGCGTACGAAACGCCTCAGTTTAAGGTGACACTGCCAGCCTACCGAATTGGCAAATACCCGGTTACCAACAAGCAGTACGCCTACTTTATCAAGGAAACAGAACAGATGGCACCCGTGGAGCTTGGTTGGGGCAACGGCAATGAACCGTCGAAAGAACAAGAGGCGCAGCCTGTTCGGGGCGTTACCTGGTATGATGCGCTGGCATACTGTCTTTGGCTCATCAAAAAGACGGGGCGTCCCTACACGCTGCCTTCGGAGGCGCAGTGGGAAAAAGCGGCGCGAGGCAGTGAGGGCAATCTGTTTCCCTGGGGAAATGATTGGCAAGACGGCCGTTTCTGTAACACAGATTTTAACCAGATTACGGCCGTTATCACCTTCCCACAAGGCAGCAGCCCGTATGATGGTTGGGATATGGTCGGCAATGTGCGCGAGTGGACAACCTCTCTGTGGGGACGCAACCGGCGGCACAACCTGGAACTGATCAGTCAATACCCCTGGGACGAAGCCTGGACACCCAACAGTGGCCAGGATGACTTAAAGAAGAGTAGGCAGTTCCGACGGGTAACCCGTGGGGGCGCCTCATTGCTTACCGGCTTCCCGTTACGTGTTGCGAGGCGTGAATCGGAACTACCTTACCGTGCTGGTTTGTCAAACGGCCGCGTGGGCTTCCGCGTCGCACTTAATTGGGAGAATGAAGTATGACAGTTAGCACTATAAGAAGACGCTCCGTTCTGGCGCGGCAGCGATCTGCCAGCCCAAATATAGACACCTTTTTTGAAAGGCGGTGCGCGGCCATTCACCAGGGAAAATTCATCCCAATCATTGGCGATACCATCCGCATCGCCCACATTTTTGATGTAGATCACAACGAAAATTTAGGCGAAAGTGGGGAACCAGAAGAAAGCGAAGATCTTCCTGAAGTTGCACAAGAATCAGACCCCAATCCACCCCCCGATTTTAATCAGCTAAACGTTATAGAAGAGCTGGCGTATCTTTGGGGACAGAGCGAAAGGGTTAACTATCCTCTTACTGACGGCTTTCGCATTGCACGCGTGGCTCAATTCCATTCCCTTGTTGAGGAAAACTCAACGACCGCCAAAGAAGATTATCTCACTTTCTTAAGACAAACGTTGTTGGATGTGGCCTACGATATAGAAGAACTGGCCGGTGATCCAGAAGAGATTGCCTATATCGAACAGCTGCGTCATGAACGGTCGCTTTCTTTTTCAGATATTGTCACCGAGTTGGACTTCCCGCGCTTTGCTGCTGGCAAAGAAGACCCGCTGCGCATTCTAGCTCGTCTGCCGCTAAAAATTTATCTGACGACCAGCTATCATAGCTTTATTGAGCACGAACTGGAAGCGGCCGGTAAACAGCCCCACAGTCGGCTCTGTTTTTGGAATATGAAACCAGATGAGATGTTACCAGAACACCGTCCCGATCCCAACTATCGGCCAGATAAAGATCAGCCCGTTGTCTATCATCTACTTGGCCTGGAACAATACCCAAAATCAATGGTATTGAGTGAAGATGATTACCTTGATCTGCTGTGGGCTCTGGCACGCGACGTGCCCGGCTTGAGCCACAGTGGCGAGCGTATCATTCCACCTTATCTGGAAGCAGAATTAAAAAGCTCTTCACTGCTGCTGCTGGGCTACCGGCTGCAAGATTGGGATTTACGCGTGCTGTTTCGCGGCCTGCTTAAGGCGGAAACGGGTGCCAGCAGCAGCCGCCCGGCCAGTACCGCCATCCAGATCAATTTGAAAGATCAACCGCTCGTGCAAAATGAAGCACAGACCGAACTCTATCTGGAGCGGTATTTTAAGCAGGTATTTTTAGACGTCAGATTCGGTGATTCTGACGAATTTATCCAACAGTTATGGAATGAATGGCAGCGGTGGAATCAAGGGGCCAAATGAGATGAATAAAAACGCAACAACGCAGTTGAATCCTTATGTTGGACCACGCTCCTTTACCGTTAATCAGGCGCAGCGGTTTAAGGGACGTGACCGAGAAGCCAACGAGCTGTTGTCACTGTTGTTGGCGCGGCGCTTAACCTTGTTTTATTCTCAGTCAGGGGCTGGCAAAACGTCGCTGCTCAATGCCAGGCTCATTCCTATGCTGCAAGAGGAGCAGGTCGGCTTTGAAGTTTTGCCGGTGGGTAGAGTGGGCGACTCTATCGACCCACCAGAGAGTGTAAATGGGTCGTTCAATATCTTTATTTTTAATCTGGCGGTTAGTCTGGGAGTTACGCACCAGCCTGAACAGTTAGCCGGATTGCGTTTGAGCGATTTTTTGCTGGATATCGTTCACGATGGTCAGCAGTTTAGTTATGTGGGAGGTGGTGATGAGACCAAAACGGCCATTGCCACAGATGAGTCAGAAGAAGAACATCACCTTCCCTTGCGCCCACGAGCCCTCATTATCGATCAATTTGAGGAGATTTTTACCGTTCACCCCGAGCGGGAGCGGGAACGTGTGCAATTCTTCAACCAAATCACGGAGGCCATGGAGCAGGACCCGTATCTTTATGTGCTGTTTAGCATGCGCGGCGACTATATTGATCGGCTGTCTCCCTACGTAAAGCTGCTGCCAGATTCGCTGCGCACCCGCTATTACATGGAGCGGATGCGTGAAGACGCCGCCCTGCAAGCCGTTCGGCTGCCCGCGCAAGAAGCAGGACGGCCGTTTGCCGACGATGTCTCTGAAAAATTGGTGCGGTATTTACGCCGGCTGCGTACAGCCACTGGTTCGGCGACAGAAGGAGATGAGTTAGATCCTTACGTAGAAACGGTGCAGCTTCAGGTTGTTTGCCTTCAGCTCTGGCAAAGTTTGGCTTCTATACCGGGCGACATCATCACTATGGACGATGTTATTCAGATCTGTGCCAGATTTGCTACTCAGGAAGTGGTCCAGTCAAACAGTCAAGAAGCGACTGATCCCCTGGCCGTTTTCATAGACAACGCCCTGGCCAGTTATTACCAGCAGGCCATCAAAACCGTTTTGAACCACCCAGATGTTTCCCTTGCTGAATATGAACTGCGCCACTGGTTTTCAACCGAACTGATTACGGCCGCAGGCACACGCAACCTGTTGGCCCGGGGCGAGACCGCCACGGAAGGCGTGCCGGAAGTTGTTGTGGCGCTGCTGGATAAAGAGCATTATTTGGTACGGAACGATATGCGCGGGGGACGGCCGTTTATCGAGCTGGTCCATGACTCCTTCATTGAACCAATTCGCCGGGCCAACCGGCAGTGGGAAACCGACCGCACGAAGCAAATCCCCTGGTTAGCCGCCGCCCTCCGCTACCACGAAACCCAGAATCCCGCCCTCCTGCTCACTGGCGAAGCCCTGGAAGCCGCCCAAAGCCAGGCCGAAACTATCCAAGGGCTGCCGGCCGAGGCAGAAGCCTACCTGAAGGCCAGCGAGGTGAGCTGGCAGCAGGAAGAAGCCCGGCGCAGGGAAGCGTTAGGCCAGCAAGAATTGGCGCATGAACGCAGTTTGAGGGAGCAGGCAAACAAAGCGGCCGTTAGGCAGGGAAAGCTGACCCGAATCGCTTTTATTGTTGGTGGGATTGCTGTTATTATGGCAATTTTAGCGTTTTTTGCTTCTAGCCAAGCCTCAAAAAATGAAGAAAGGGCCGAAAGTGCAAATGCAATGGCCGTTGTTGATCGAGCGACTGCTCAAGCAGCAGAGGCAACGGCTGTTTCTGATCGAGCGACTGCTCAAGCAGCAGAGGCAACGGCCGTTGTTGATAGGGAGCTGGCTGAAAACGCAGAGGCAGCAGCAGAGGCAGCTCAAAAAATAGCCGATTCGCTCCGGCTAGCTAATCTCGCCAGAGATTATTTGAAAAACGGGCAAACAACCAGCGCTTTGTTATTAAGTGTAGAGGCAAACAAGGTATTAAGTGCAGCAGCAGATCATGAAGCTTTTATTCTGACCCAGGATATTATCAACGGCTTGTTACTGGAAGCGCTTTTTAAATTTAGCAATGAAACCGGCAGTCAGTCCCCAACTGAAATCTATTTTAGCCGCAGATTGCCATCTCCACACGACATGTTGACTACAATTTTTCCCGGTCCTCAACCCGGAACGTTGGCCACTGTTCAGGACGGCGCAATTGTATATTGGTCATTTGATTCGACAATAACAGAAACGCTCGAACTACCAGACATAACAAAGCCAATTTCCCAGGCAACCATTAACCAAAACGGCACAAAGCTGGCGCTGTTGCAAGAGCAAACCATAAAAGTTTATTCCCTCGTTGATGGCGTTGCTAATGAAAGATTTGATATACGCATTGGTGAAGGCAACTTAGCTTCCATGGTGTTTAACGCAGACGGAACTCATCTTGCGGTCGCCGCTTGTCTGGAAGACGGACTACCTAATGGTTCAAGTGAACCTATTCCCACAACCACCAGAGGTACCAGCGAAGCTACTCTTACAACAACCACTACTCCTACAGCAACCACTACTCCTACAATAACCACTACTCCTTCTAAGACAAACTGCCAGATTAAAATTTATGAACTTTCTGAAAATCTTAAACCGATCCAATGCGACTTACAGTTATCAACTGTTACGGCTGTTGCCTTTATAGATAACCAGGATCAGATGATTCAGATGATTTTGAGTGGTACACAAGGAGAAAATTTCTCCCAACGATTGTACTTGTTACAAATTGGAGAAAGTTGTCGCCAACAAGCTATTCCACTGCCCGCCAACCACATTATTCAAGCCATAACGGTTTTGCCAGAAACAGAGAATCAAAGCAACCTGTTAATTACAGCAGGTAGTAATAGTATGCAATGGTGGCAAATCGATAAAAATCAGGCTCAAATTCACCCATTAGGCTCGCCTCTTACCCTTCCAAGTTCCGTGTCCAATATCTTTTCGACCGCACAGCAAGCATTTATCACCCTCAATGAGCAAAACCGCCTCATTGCTTACAATACAGACCTGTCACAATGGCCAGAAATTGGCTGTGGTTTGGCCAATCGCAATTTGACCTATGTAGAATGGAAAAATGCCAATCCATTGTATGAATTAGATGTGTATGAACTAGATGAACTAAGGGAATTGGAAGCATATTCTTGTGACGAATATGGTTACGAAGCATATGGCCTCCATATCTCTTTCGCACAGCATCAACTAAGACAAGCCCAAAACGATCTGCAACAATGCAACCTGTCTGAGGCAGAATCAAAATACGAAAGCGCCCAAACCTTGGTCCAGCAGTCAAATTACGAAACCCCCATTGCCGAAAACTTCGCTTTGTGGGCAGTGGATGGGTTGTTAAACCAATACATTATGAATCTTAATAGTTGTTCCGACCCTACCGGGTTCGATAAAATATTATTATCAGCCCTCGGGAACGATGAAAGCCTCGACGAAAGCCTTATTGAAAATTTTGCTCAAAATCTTAAATCTATTGCCAACCTTATTAGAGTGGGAAATGAATTATCGACCGGGACCCCAGAGCAAGCTTTGGCCAACTATGAAGAAGCGCTAAACCAGATAGTAGACCTTCCTGAAAATTACCACGCTTTTTACGGTCGTTATTTTGCTACTGGTTATAGAGACATTTGCACAAACCACTATGTTGAAGAAGCGTGTAGCCAGTTAGCCAAGTTTGCCACCCCTCTTCAATTGAATACAGGCAATTTAGCCAATACAGGAGACACTCAAGTTTGGGCATTTGAGGCAGATGGAGTCGATTTTGTCACCATCAATCTGCAAGCGCCAGGCTCTGCAACCTATCCGTCATTAACGCTTTACGACCCGAACGGCGTACAGGTGGTTTTCAGTGAAGGTTATGAAACCGCAACCCTAAGCTCACCGCTACCAAAAGATGGCGCTTATATTCTCCTCGTTGGATGGCAAGGCGAACCAGGTGGTTACACTATGTCAGTTGAAACGACGAGCCCAACCGTGTTAACTGCGGAAACCACCAATGTATCTGCAGAGGCTGACCAGCGATTGTGGAGCTTTAATGCCAGTCAGGCTGATTTGGTCACTATTAATCTGGAGGCGATGGGATCTGAAAACTATTCATTCTTGACTTTATACAACCCAAATGGTGAACAAATTGGTTACGGCGAAGGGTAT
Organism: Promineifilaceae bacterium (SeqCode); assembly: GCA_041748655.1. Lineage (GTDB taxonomy): Bacteria > Chloroflexota > Anaerolineae > Promineifilales > Promineifilaceae > Leptofilum. The sequence goes on from JBGTCV010000007.1 coordinate 11,530, forward strand.
GACATCGCGACCATTAGCACGTTGCTGTCGGAAGATGGCCCATATACTCTTGCGGTGCATTGGGCCAACGAGCCGGACCGCTACATGCTGTCAGTTGAAACAGTGAGCCCCACCATGATTACTGCGGGAACCACCAATGTCGACGCAGAGGCTGAACAAAGTCTTTGGCAGTTCAACGCCAACCAGGGTGATTTGGTTACCATTAATCTGGAGGCGTTGGGCTCTGAAAACTATTCATTCTTGACGTTATACAACCCAAATGGCGGACAAATAGGTTATGGCGAAGGGCATGAAACCGTGACCCTGAGCACGCTGCTGCCAGAAAATGGCAATTTTACCATTGAGGTGCGTTGGGCCAACGAGCCGAGCAGCTACATGTTGTCAGTTGAAACAGTGAGCCCTACCATGATTGCTGCGGGAATCACCAATGTCGCCGCAGAGGCTGAACAAAGTCTTTGGCAGTTCAACGCCAACCAGGGTGACTTGGTTACCATTAATTTGGTCGCAGCTGAGATTGACAGCACCCCCTATGTATATCTTTACGACCTGAACGGCCGTGACATCGGACGGTACAGCGATTTTCCTGGAACCTCTACAGCTAAAAGCCTGCTGCCGGAAGATGGCCCTTATACCATCGAGGTTCGCTGGGGCAGCGAGTCGAGCAGCTACACCCTTTCAGTTGAAACGGTAACGCCGCTGCTCATTTCCGGTAACAGCTTTTCACAGGATACAGGCCCTGAACAACGCTGGTGGGAGTTCAAAGGTGAACAGGGAACCCAAGTTATTATTACCATGGAAGCGCTTGAGCCTGAGGGCGATCCTTACCTGCGGCTGTACGATGCGGCCGGCCTTGAAATCTGGTCCAACGATAACAGCGATGGGACGTTAAACTCCCGCATCGAATTTGTACTTCCAGCCAACGGTCTGTACCAGATTGAAGCAGATTGGTTTGCCAACCCTGGTCGTTATCGCCTCACCTTTACCAGATAATTACACATCACATCAGGACTTACGCATTTACTGACTAATGAGCCGCCAATGTCGCAAATTTTTACAAATTTCAACACTGTTTCGCGCTAATTCGTGAAATTCGCGGCTTAAAAACTTCATCTGCGTAAGCCCTTCACATTATGGAAACAGGAGGATTTTGCAATGAGCAACATTTTTGAACATGGTTATGCCCTGATCGTTGGCGTGGACGCCAACCAGATTCCCCGGCTGGCGCTGCCTGCGGTGGCCAAAGACGTGCAGGCGGTCTACGATGTGCTGGTTCATCCGGACCGGTGTGCCTACAACCCGGAGAACGTGAAGCTGCTCAAGGGGGAAGCGTCCACCCGCGACAACATTCTGGAGGCGCTGTACTGGCTGCAAGGGAAGGTGAAGGGAGATGCGCAGGCAACGGCCGTTATCTACTACTCCGGTCACGGCATGGTAGACAATGCCACCGACCAATATTACCTCATCCCCTACAACATCAGCGAACTCAGCCGCATCCGGCAGTTTGCCCTGAAAGCGGAAGATTTAACCGCCGAAATCAGCGCCATCCAGGCCAAACGGATGCTGGCCATCCTCGACTGCTGCCACGCCGCTGGGATGGATGTGAAAGACGTTGATCTGGCCGCCGTTGACAGTGCCGCCAACGTAGAAGCGGCTCCCTTCCCGCTGGATTTGCCCCAGACCAAAAATATCCCCAGCTTCGATGCCGAGCCAGGGGCCAAAAACGTCAGCGATTTGCTGGACGGCGAAGGGCGGGCGGTGCTCAACTCCTCCACAGGCAGCCAATCCTCCTACGTACGCACTGACGGCGCGATGAGCCTGTTCACCTACCACCTAATAGAGGCGCTCACCGGCCACGCTTCCCAGCTAGACGACACCGTGGTTTACGTGACGGATGTAATGAGCTGGGTAACGCGGCAGGTCAAAAAGTCTGCCAAAGAGCAGGGGCGAGACCAGACGCCGGTGATGCGCACCTCCGGCGTGTTCCCCGTGGCCCAGGTGATTGGCGGGCAAGGCGTCGCTAAAGGGTTGGGCGGTGTTCTGCCTGACCCACTGACCACGCTGCCAGCCACAGGTAACACCGTCACTTTCAACCAGCCAAACATGAATGTGGGTGGGCATATGGCTAATATTGGCGGCAACGACAACATTGGGCATATTGGTAATAATGTGACGCTGGGAGATAACGCTGAATACGTGCGCGGCAACAAGACAATTAACAGCGGCGATACGTTTAACATGAGCGGTAATTTTCAGGGAGCCAATGTCAATGTGAAATCAACTCTGACAAATGTCAACCAAACCATTGGCACATTGCCCCATGCAGATGAAAGCGCTAAACAAGAGTTAATTCGGCTAATTGCGCAATTGAACAACATGTTGCAAAATGTACCGGCTGATCAGGCTGGCACGGCCGAAGAAATCGCCTCCTCTACCGAAGCGTTGGTCGAGATGGCGGCTGGTGAAAATGCCAGGCCCTCAGTTATCAAAATGTTGGGTGAAGGGCTTAAGCAGACGGCCCGCCAATTAGCTGATCATTTGCCCGAAATTGTGGATGTGGTAACTAAAATTGCAACGGCCGTTGCCACCGCCACTATTCGCTAAACAGGAGGCATCTATGTCCGCCACCAGCGCCAAGTATCTATCCACCCTGCACGATAACATGGACCGCTATTTTAGCCTGGAAGAAATTCGTACGCTCTGCTTTGATCTGGGCGTGGATTTTGACAGCGTTCGTGGCGAGGGCAAAGCGCCCCGCATTCGTGAACTGATACTGGCTCTGGCACGCAACGGCCGTTTACCTGAACTGCTATCCCTACTGCATGATGAACGGCCGTTTGTCAGCTGGCCACCCATTCCCGATGATTTTCGACTGCCTCAATCGTTGCAGTCAGATACGCCCGCAGGCACAATCATTAATAATTATTATGGCGATACCTTTAATCTCTCGGGAAACTTTCAAGGCGCCAACGTTAACGTCAAATCCACGCTGGAAAATGTGGCCCAAACGGTAGAGGCGCTCCCCGCAGCAAATGCTGACCAAAAGGCAGCGCTTCAGCAAATGTTGGTGGAACTCAACAATCTGTTGCAGCAAGCGCCATCGAATCAGGCAGCAGTGGCAGAAGAGATCAGCCAATCTACCAGCATTTTGGTAGAAGAGGGGGGTAAAGAGCAGCCTAATCAAGTGATGATTAAACTTTTGGGCAGTGGCTTACGAAGCGCAGCGGAAGGGCTGGTGTCAACATTGCCGTCTGTGGTTTCGATAATTGATAAGATTGTAACGGCCGTTACCCAACTCAGCGCAAAATCTGGTTAGACCCCAGCCCAAAACCGGTCCAATACGGCCGTTACCTTCCCCAAATAATCCGCAAACGATTCCAATATATCCAGCGGGGCAACAAAATTTTCGGGCAAATCCAGCATTTATTTGGCCTGTTCCACTTGCCCCAACACGTCGGCCAACTCCTGCGGCGAAACAGGACCACCCAGCCGGGCAACGATCGTACCGTCTTCGTCCAGCACAAAGGTCCACGGCTCGGTGATCAGCCCCCACTCTGCCATTTCATCGGCCAAAATCAACGGGTTGAACTCTTTATACACTTCCACATGGATGAAATTGGCCGCATCACCAAGCTCCGCATGGGCGATGGAGAGGCTGTCTACCACTGGCGTGCAGTAGCGCGTCTGGCAAAAGCCGGGCGTGGCAAAGGTAATCACGCTCGGCTTGCCGGAGGCCATCGCCTGGGCAATCGTTTGCTGGTACAGGTCGGGGTCGGGGTCACTACCGGAGCTGAGTTTGGCCAAATCCGGTTCTGTGGCCAGGGTGCGATTTTCGCTGGCGGGCGGCAGTTCGCCCACGGCGGGCGAGTTGGTTTCGGCCACCAGTTCGACCACAATTTGCAGCCGCGCCGTCGTGCCGCCCAAAGTTGTATCCACCACCAGGCCCCATTCGCCGGGATGATCTACTTCTGGATAAACCACCCAATAGGGCAGCTCGTAATCGTTGTATGGGGTCGCTTCTCCCTGCCAGACCAGTTCCGGCTCGTCCTGAGACAGATCGAAGGCGGCCACTTCCACCTTCTCCGCGCCGGTGATCCAGTCATTACCATCCTGCAAAATGAGGGGAATGCGCGGGTATTGGTAGGAAATGTCGTCACTGGCAATAACCACGCGGAAATTGGTGATGGTTTGAGGAGTGGCTGTGGGGGTGATTACGGCCGTTTCCCCTCCACCACACGCCCCCAAAAACAAAACCAAAATGATGGCCACAGAGAACACAGAGAGATAAGAGAATTTCTCTTTTTCCTCTGTGCCCTCTGTGGCAAAAATAATAAGCGTAAAGTTGGTCCTCCAGATTCCCATATTCAATTTTTCCACACTTTTCGCCACCCCGCCAAGATATTCATAATTCTGTTCTACTTTTAACTTTCAGTTATGATAGAAGCAAATTATGCGTATTGAACTGTGGCTGGCAAATCATGCCTCATACTTGCGGCTAAAGACCAGACGCTATGCGCATTCACACAGCACTTGCACAAATACCAAAGGCTATTATGTCAACTACAGAATATAAACCAGGCATTTCTATTGAAGATTTGCCCGTCGAGCTGCAAAAACAGGAACCACTCAAGCTAGCCTCCAACGAAAATCCACTAGGGCCTTCCCCCCTGGCGCTGCAAGCCATTCGGGATAATCTGGCGACGCTCAACGTGTACCCGGCCAAACAGCTGGAATGGCAGCTGCGCCAGGCGATTGCCACCTCGATTAGCGACCAGCTTGGCCCTGAGCATATCGTCATCGGCAGCGGCGGCATTGAGGTGCTGGAATTTGTGGCCCGCAGCCACCTGACCACCCCCGACGCAGAGAGCGTGCTGCCCCGGCAGTCGTTTCCTTTTTTGGCACGGTATAACGGCCGTACCGGCCAAAAAATTAACTTTTACGATTTGGATGAAGAAGATTTCAGCTACTACCCGGAACGAATCGCCGCCGCGATTACACCCCAAACCCGGCTGGTTTACGTCTGTAATCCCAACAATCCCACCGGCACCTACATTCCCGCCACCACCCTGCAGCAAATCATCGATGTGATTCCCAACGACGTCCTGCTCATCCACGATGAGGCTTATATCGATTTTGTCGATGCGCCCGACTACCCCGATGCGCTGCCGTATGTGCTGGCGGGCAAAAACATCTTCCTCATGCGCACCTTTGCCAAAATTTATGGCCTGGCCGGGCTGCGGTTGGGCTACGGCATCGCCAGCCCGGCGATTATCGAGCGGGTGGCGGGCGTCAAGCGCAACTTTCACATCAACAAGCTCTCTCTGGTGGCGGGGCTGGCGGCGCTGGGCGATGCGGATCACCGGCAGCAAACGATTGACAACAACGCGGTAGGCAAGCAGTGGTTCACCGCGCAGCTGACCCGGCTGGGCTGCCGCGTCTGGCCCAGCCAGGCCAACTTTGTGCTGTTTTCGCACAAATCGGTACCTGCTCAAACGCTCATCGACGGGTTGATGGCTCAGGCAATTATTGTGCGTCCCGCATTTGGATTGGATAACCATATTCGCCTCAGCATCGGCACGCCGGAGCAAAATGAACGGCTAGTTGAGAGTTTAACGGCCGTTCTACAACAAGCAGTTTAAGAGGAACACAGAGCGGCACAGAGAACCGCAGAGTTACACAGCGTTTTTCTCTGTGCCCCTCTGTGCCTCCTCTGCGTAACTCTGTGTTCCGCTTTTCAAAAAAAATGCCCAAACCACCTACCACCCTCCCCACCCAACCACTGGCCGAAACTAAGCGGGATTTTTTGATACGGCCGTTTCTCATCGAAACCGATCCGCAAGAAACCCACGAAGAGCCGCACCGCCACAACTTCCAGGAAATCCTGTGGGTGCGCTCAGGGCGGGGCCAGCACGCCATCGACGGCCGTTCGCTAACTATCCAGCCCAACACCTTCTACCTCATCGCCAAGGGGCAGGTACACCAGCTCATCACCGGCATCGACCTGGATGGCCTGGTCATCCGCTTCAGCGACGCCTTCCTGCCCAACTTTCTGTCGCAGGAGATGGGCCATTACCAGACGGTGCTGTTCAACAACGTTACCATCAACCACACGCTGCCCGTGCCGCCAGACGCACTGCCCAATTTTGAAGCGCTGCTGGATCTGCTGCTGGCGGAGTTTAACAGCGTGAACGGCCGTGCCAACCAGGAAATATTGCGTCATCTGCTGACTGTTTTGTTGATCAAGCTGGGGAAGGTGCAGAAAGAGTTGGTGCGTGGGGGGGAAACGGCCGTCTCCCCCGAAGCCCAGCTGTTCCACCAATTCACCCTGCTGCTGGAAGCGCAGTACAGCCAGACCCACGCCGTGGCCGATTACGCCCAAATGCTCAACATCACCCCACGCCAGCTTTCTGACATTACGCGTCAGTTTGTCGGGCGCACCGCCAAGCACCTCATCGAGGATCGCCTGATGCTGGAGGCCCGGCGGCTGCTGACCTTCACCAATCTATCCGTCAAGGAAATCGCCCACCGGCTGGGCTACCAAGACCCGTCCCACTTCAGCAAAATCTTCAAAAAGAAAACCCAAACCACGCCTCAAGATTACAAAACGGCATAACTAGCCAGAGGACTCTTTATACAAAGAAACGAAGAAACAAAGGGACAAAGATAAAATTCTTTGTTTCTTCCTCCCTTTGTTCCTTTGTATAAAAAAAATACCAGCCACAGGCACTTTTTTCCATTTTGCGATTGGCCATCCTCCGGTAAAATCATTAGACTGAACCGTGTAGGCGTAATTGAGTAATTCGGTAATTAGGTAATGGGGCAGCTCACTGCCTGGCTAATTACAAAATTACTCAATTACCCAATTACCCAATCAACACCTATGACCCAACTCACCGGCGGCGAAGCGGCCGTCAAAACCTTAATTGCCCACGGCATCCACACCCTGTTTGGCTTGCCCGGCGTGCAAAACGACTGGCTGTACAATGCCCTGCACGACGCCCAGGACCAGATTCGCGTCATTCACACTCGACACGAGCAGGGCGCGGGCTACATGGCGCTGGGCTACGCGCTGGCCACCGGGGAGATTGGCGTCTTCAACGTGGTGCCTGGCCCTGGACTGCTTAATGCCAGCGCCGCCCTGGCCACCGCCTACGGCCTCAACGCCCCCGTCCTCTGCCTCACCGGGCAAATTCCCACCCGGCACATTGGCCAGGGCAAAGGCGTCCTGCACGAGATTCCCGACCAGCTGGCCATTTTGCGTGGCCTCACCAAGTGGGCCGAACGAGCCACCAGCGCCGCCGACGTGCCGGGCCTGCTCTACGCCGCCTTTGCTGAACTGCAAAACGGCCGTCCCCGCCCCGTCGCTCTAGAAATACCGATGGATGTCCTGGCCGAACGCGGCGCAGTCGAACTGGCAGCCCGCCCCGCCCCCGCAAACCATCCCCAACCCGACCCCGACCTGATTGAACAAGCTGCCAAAGCACTCGGCCAGGCGAAACGGCCGCTCATCTTCGTCGGCAGCGGGGCGCAAAATGTCAGCGCTGAAGTACGGGAATTGGCGACGATGCTAGAGGCGCCCGTCGTCGGCTACCGCACCGGCATGGGCATCATGGACGGCCGTCACTACCTGAGCCTGCATCTGCCGCCCGCGCATGAGCTGTGGAAAACGGCCGACGTCGTCCTGCTCATCGGCAGCCACGCCCGTGAGACGTTTGGTTGGGGCGTGGACGACGCCATGACGCTCATCAAGATCGACATCGACCCGGCCACGCACAGCCTGTTCCACAAACCCGACATCGCCATCACCGCCCGCGCCGAGGAAACGCTGCCCCTGCTGCTGGAGCGCACCGCCGCGCACAACGGCCGTCGCGACAGCCGCAAAGAGGAACTTTTGGCGCTCAAAGCCAGTTGGGAACAACAAACCGATTACCTGGAACCACAAAAAAGCTACCTCAAGGTCATCCGTGAAGAGCTTGGGGAAGACGGCATTTTTGTTGATGAGCTGACCCAGGTGGGCTTCACCAGCCGGATTGTGTACCCGGTTTATCAGCCCCGCACCTATATTTCCACCGGTTACATGGGCACGCTGGGCTACGGCTTCCCCACCGGGCTGGGCATTAAGGTGGCCAAACCGGACGTGCCGGTCATCAGCGTGGCGGGGGATGGCGGCTTTATGTTTGCAGTGCAGGAGCTGGCAACGGCCGTTCAGCACCACATTGGCCTCATCACCATCGTCTTCAACAACAACCAGTACGGCAACGTGCAGCAAATGCAGAAAAATTTGTACGGCAATCGGGTCATCGCCAGCGACCTGCACAACCCGGATTTTGTGAAGCTGGCCGAATCGTTTGGCGCACAGGGGCTGCGGGCCACCTCGCCAGACGAACTGCGCCGCGCCATCCAGCAAGGGCAGCAAACCGACCTGCCCACCCTCATCGAAGTTCCCGTGGGCGATCTGCCCAGCGTGGACCGGTTCCGCAAATTACCGAGAGTGAGAGAGTAATCAGTAAGTCAGTGTTCAGTAACCAGTAAGTCAGTGTTCAGTAATCAGTAAAAGAAAACTGAACACTAACCCACTGATTACTGACCCAAAACAGACCTACTGATTACTGACCTACTGAACACTGAATACTAAAAATGCTCGTCATACCAATCGCCTCTAACCTATACAAAGCTGTCAAAGAGATGGTGCAAAGCAAACGCCTGATCTTTGTCACCGGCATTCCCGGCGTGGGCAAGAGCCTGCTCATCCAGCAGATGGCCCTTATCGCCAGCGAGGCGGGGCGCGAGGTGCATTTGCTGCGCTACAATCTGGCGCGACGGCCGTTTGAGACAGAAGTTAACATAAGCAAATACCCGGAAATAGACGGCGTGACCGACCCCGCCATCCGCAAAGCGGTGGGGCTGTGGGCGCGGCAGGCGGTGCAAACCTGGCACGAAAGCCATCCAGACCCCCACCAGCTGCTCATTGGCGAACTGCCCCTCATCGGCAACCGGCTCATTGAGCTGGTGGAGCCTCATGATGATGCGGCTGAACCGCTGCTCAGCGGCGAGCAGACAGTCTTCATCGTGCCCGTGCCCTCCTGGGAAGTGCGCGAGGTTATCGAAGAAACCCGCAAACGCACCCTGGCCGATCCGCAAAATGAGCAGGAAAAGCTGGATGCGCCACCCAACGTGCTGCAAGCGATGTGGGAAGCCGTCAATGGCCTGGCGCGGGACATTGGGCTGACCAAGGCGAGTCCGCAAACGCCGTACAATCCGTACATCTACGGCGGCGTGTTTGAGGCAATTTTGCACTATCGGCCGTCCAAACTGCTGCTGATTGACCAGGTGTTACGGCCGTCTCGCTCCGTCTACGAACTGGACCTGCTGGCAGGCACTCTGGTGCCCACCGCCGAAGAAGCCAATGCCACCATGACCCAGGTGGAAAGCCGCTACACGCATGATGAACTGGCCGAACTGGTGCAAAACTGGCACAAACTCATCATCAGCAATCCCATCCAGCCCGATCCCGGCCCGGAACTGCGCCTGCCTTTGCCGGATACGCTGGCAGGTACCACGGAGGAAACGGAGCTAACGGCCGTTCAGCGCACCGCCCTGCAAGCCATCATCAACCTGCCGCTGGATGTGGCACCGGGCAAACTCATTGAGGCGCTGGATGCGGCTTTGGCTGCACTGGAGGGGGAAACGGCCGTACCAGCCACCCCCGCCAACGTTCACAAATTCGACGTCTACGACAGCTATTTCAACGTCAGCCGCAGCAGCGAGCAAAGCGGGCTCACCTTCCTGCAGGGGCTGCTGCAAGCATACCGCAACGTCATCGTTGATTTGCAAAAACCGCCGCACACGCTCACTGTCATCGAGCTGCCCCTGCTGCGCATCGCCCTGGAAACCAGCCTGCGGCAGTTTAACCTGATATGATACGACTCGTTCCACGCTCTGCGTGGAATGAAAAAACAGACGCTCCGCGTCGCATGGACGCAGAGCGTCCAAAAACACATTCCAACGGAGACCGTTGGAACGAGTAAGGCGAGAAGGAGAAATCCGTATGCTAAACATGCAAGAATTGGATCTAGCCAGGAATCGCTGGCAGTTGGGGCACCACCTCTTTTTTGCCTACGTGCAGTCGCTCATCCTCATTTGCGACAAGCTGCAAAAGCAGATGGATGCGGGCGATCTCAGCGCCGTCCGCGCCGCTATCGAGGAGGCCACCTACCTGCTGTGGGGCGTTTCCGTCACCTTCAAGCTCACCGGCGGCTTCAGCCAGGCAGCGTACGACGGCTACGTGCGTCCCAACATGTTTGAGGCCAGCGAAGGGTTCAGCGGCATGTGGGCGCAAGACCATGATTACCTGGTCAAGAAAACGCTGCGCCGCCTCAAGCCGCTCTTTGCCAATCCGCCCGACGAACTGGCGCTGGCGGTGCAAAACTTCCGCCAGGCGTTTGCCATCATGTACGATTCGCACAAATACGTCTGCGACAAGTTTGAGGGCGGCCAGCCCAGTTTACTCATGGGGGAAGCGGCCCAAAAAACGGCCGCAGAAATGATCGACACCTTCAAACGCAACCGCCTGCTCGTCCTGGGCGTACCCATGCCGGAGTAGGAAGTAATTGAGTAATTGAGTAATTGAGTAATTTGGCAGCGCGATGCCTCGCTAATTACCCAATTACCTAATTACCCAATTGCCCAATTACCTTTTTATGTCTGAAATTATTCTGCCAACCGATTCCAACATCTATACCACCTTCCAGCGGCTGGCCACCCAGCAGCGCCTGGTTTTTCTGGCCGGGCTGCCGGGGACGGGCAAAAGTTTGCTTATCCAGCAGCTGGCGGTATTGGCCCAGCAGGCGGGGCGTACCGTGCATTTACTCCAGTGGGATGTAACGCGGGGGGTGTTTGAAACGGCCGTTCTCCTGCAAACCTACCCCGAAATCGACGGCGTTACCCATCCCGCCATTCGCAAGGCGGTGGGGCTGTGGGCCCGAACGGCCGCCCTGCAGTGGCACCAAACACACGACCCTAGCCACCTGCTCATCGGCGAGGTGCCGCTCATCGGCAACCGGCTCACCGAACTGACCCAGCCCCTGAACGACGCCGCCGAACCGCTGCTGAGCGATCCAGCCTGCCAATTTGTCATCCCCACGCCCAGCAAGGCGGTGCGCCAGGTGATCGAAGAAGCCCGCGCCCGCACCATCGCCCAACCGCGCCACGAGAAAGAAACACGCGACGCCCAGCCGAACGTGCTGCAACTGCTGTGGGAAGAGGTGGCCGAGATTGGCCAAAAGCTGGGGCTGACTGAAGGCGAAAATTTGGCGTATGATCCGGGGGTGTATACGGCCGTTTACCAACATCTCCTCCAGCACCGCCACCACCAAACCCTGGCCATCGACATCGTGCTCACCCCCAACGGCTCCGCCTACGCCCTGCGCATCAATGGCAGTGAACTCACCGCCACGCCTGCCGAGGTGGCCCACATCATGCAGCAAATCAAAGCTGAATTTTCCTAGTTCTACCGTTTTTTGTTGCTGATGGTTTTTGACAGCAACTTACGCTCAAATACCAGGAAGATATCCTTAATTCATGTGGGTTTTTAGCATAAACGAGCGAGAATGGCAGGCTTACCAAAGCTGTATTCAAAACAGGTTGCCAAACGTAGCGGAGATTCGCGGCGAACCAGTCTATCCACCGGGAAGTTTGTGGGGTGGATTTTGGAAGCTCGCCTCTTCAAAAGCCTGGGGGTTCTTTGGGCGCAAACGTGCACAGTTCAACCTGACCTGCACTTGCAAACTCATTACGACTCATTTTTGGGCATGGTTCAAAAAGCAGAAGTTGTCCTTTACGAATTAGTCCGCAAATTGTCATTCCTTCGACAAGCTCAGGACAGGGCTGAGCGGAGTCTTCGGCCCTGAGCGAAGTCGAATGGGGAAGCATCCCGCTTACACCAGAGGAACGGGACGCTTCGGAGGACGCTTCGGCAGCCTCAGCACAGGCTCTCAGCATGACACGCTCAGCTTCACTTTTGAAGTATCCGTTACTTTGAGCGGGCAGATTTAACAATGGCAACGGCCGTTGCCGCCAATTGTGTTATGACATCAAATTGACCTGTAGTAATAAGTTTCTTTTCCACCATAAAACTACCACCGCAGGCGTGAACCATTGGCAGGCTAAGATAATTAGCCAGGTTGTCGGCATTGATCCCACCAGTGGGAATAAACTTGACGCCCACATAGGGACCACCGATGGCTTTTAGTGCCTTGATGCCGCCGGCTGCTTCTGCTGGAAAAAATTTGAGTATGTGCAGATCCATGGCCAGCGCCTGGTTAATGTCCGTGGGTGTCATGACGCCGGGGGTAATGGGCATGTCGTTAGCCAGGCACCAATCCACAACGCGAGTGTCAAAACCGGGCGTGACAATAAATCTGGCACCGGACGCTTTAGCCTGTCTGGCCTGGTCTACAGTTAACACCGTACCGGCTCCGACTAAAATATCCGGGTGGGCAGCGCTCATTCTTTGGATAGCATCCCCAGCTGCGGCCGTGCGGAAGGTGATTTCAGCACAGGGAAGTCCACCGTCAAGCAAGGCTTGTCCTAGCGGAACGGCCGTTGCGGCATCTTCAATCGCCACCACCGGGATAATTCCAATTTCTCCCAGCTTTTTTATTATTTCACTCATCATTATTTCCTCGCATAAATAAGTAAAAAACTTTCCAGTTGCGTTTTAATTTTGTCATCAGAGACTTGACAAAGAGTCGTAATTGTTCTAATATTGGTACGTACCGGTTAGTATATATTAACCTGCTAAGAAAATCAATCCCTAATAACTTAAACTCTGTATTGCAAATTAAAGGAGACAATTATGGAAATGCGTTATCCTGTTCATCAAGATCACGTCAAACGAATGACAACCGATGAGCTGCGGGCCAATTTTCATATTGGTGAGCTTTTCGAGCCCGGTGAGCTGCACCAGGTTTATTCACACATTGACCGGGCAATTGTTGGCGGAGCTGTCCCGACCGACACGCCAGTTGCCCTGACCGCTGAAAAACATGATCTGGCCGCAGATTATTTTCTCGAACGGCGTGAGATTGGCATCATCAACATCGGTGGCCAGGGAACGGTCACTGTTGATAGCAAATCATACACTTTGGCCAGGCGAGATGCCCTCTATGTAGGCAAAGGGGCTCGTGAGGTTGTTTTTGGCAGCACAGACGTGAACACGCCAGCCCAGTTCTTCCTCTTTAGTGCCCCAGCGCACATCACCTACCCCACAGTCCAGCTGAAGATTGACGATGCGACGCCAGTCCACCTGGGGGATGCTTTGAATAGTAATAAGCGAACCATATACAAATATATCCACCCTGAGGGCGTACAAAGCTGCCAAATTGTGATGGGTATGACGCTGCTTGAGCCGGGAAATATGTGGAACACCATGCCAGCGCATGTCCACGCCCGACGTATGGAGGTTTACTGCTACTTTGATATTGAGGATGAAAACGTGGTTTTTCATCTGATGGGTGAGACAGGCGAAACACGTCACCTGGTAATGCGCAATCGTGAGGCAGTGATTTCGCCTCCCTGGTCGATTCACAGTGGCATGGGGACCGGCAGCTATGCGTTCATCTGGGCCATGGCTGGCGAAAACCAATCTTTTGCCGATATGGACCCCGTGTCTATGACATCTCTACGATAGCAGAAGGAAGTAAGGAAGAGAGGTAATGATATTAGACCAGTTTAAGCTAAACGGCCGTGTTGCTCTGGTAACTGGGGCCAGCCGCGGTCTGGGACAGGCAATGGCCCTCGGACTGGCTGAAGCAGGCGCCGACATCGTCGGGCTGGATCGCTCTGGCAGTGACGAAGACACCGGCAAAAAGGTTCGTGCCTTAGGCCAACGTTTTCATGAAGTCTTAACAGATTTACGCGAAGTAAGCGTCAACGACCTGAACGCAATCGTTGCAGAGGTGGAAGCCACGATGGGCCAATTGGATATCCTGGTCAATAATGCCGGGATAATCCGGCGCGCCCCGGCCATCGAGTTCAGCGAGCGGGATTGGGATGACGTTCTGCACATTAATCTGCGTGCCGTATTCTTTCTCTCGCAGGCTGCCGCCAAAGTTATGATCCCTCGCGCCAGCGGCAAAATCATCAACGTGGCGTCGATGCTCTCTTTCCAGGGAGGCATCCTTGTTCCCTCGTATACCGCTGCCAAAAGCGGTGTGGCCGGATTAACGCGGGCTTTAGCCAATGAATGGGCCAGGCATGGCATTAATGTCAATGCCATTGCCCCAGGGTACATGGCCACCGACAACACAGCTCCCCTGCGCGCCGATACAACACGAGCAGACGCCATCCTGAATCGCATTCCTGCTGAACGATGGGGGACGCCAGATGATCTGAAAGGAACGGCCGTCTTTCTGGCTTCCAATGCCTCTCGCTATATGCATGGCGCGATTGTCCCTGTAGACGGCGGCTGGCTAACTCGTTAGCCGCCTGTGCTGAGAAAGCAAAATCGATTTTTGCCAGGCCCAAAATGCCAAAAGATACGATCAAGGAATATATAGAATGGAACAAGCTAACCCAACTTTAAAAACAAGCATACCTAAATTTGACGTGAACGGTGCTATACAGTGTGCCCTTGAAACAATTGGCAAAAATTTAATTACTTTTGGCCAGAACTTTCCAGACGACACTACTGAGAGAAATCTTTATTATCCGCGCCGTGCTCATGGAAATTTCACCGAGGGCAGCAACTACGAATGGACAACCAGCTTTTGGACCGGGATGCTTTGGTTGGCTTATGAATTGACTGAGGATGAAAAATACCGCCTGGCAGCCGAAGCCCACATTCCCAGTTTCGTCGAACGCATCGAACAGAAACTTGATGTAGACACCCACGATCTGGGTTTTCTATACACACTGGCCTGCGTCGCGCCCTGGCGCCTGACCAGGAATGAACAAGCCAAAGCAGCTGCCATCCTTGCGGCCGAGCAGTTGATGACGCGCTACCTGGAAAAGGCAGGCATTATTCAGGCCTGGGGAAATCTGAATGATCCGGCACAGCGCGGCCGTGCCATCGTAGACAGCCTCCTCAACATGCCCCTGCTTTATTGGGCTGGCGAGATGACTGGCGATCTCCGGTTCGCTGCGGCCGCCCAGCGGCATGCTGCACAAGTGCGCGATCACATGATTCGCCCCGACCATACAACCTACCACACATTCTTTTGGAACCCTGAAAGCGGGGAGCCGTTATACGGGAAAACCGCTCAGGGCTTCTCAGATGATTCGTGTTGGGCGCGGGGGCAGGCCTGGGCAATCTATGGCTTCCTGTTGAACTACCGGTACACGGGCGATAAAACCTTTCTTGAGACAGCCCGGCGCACGGCCGATTATTTTTTGGCCAATCTCCCCGAAGACCACGTTGCCTATTGGGATTTAATCTTTAAGGAAGGAAGCGATGAAGAACGTGACAGCTCAGCAGCGGCTATCGCCGTGTGTGGCTTGCAAGAAATGATTCAATGGCTGCCCGACGACCCCGAGCGTCAGCGGTATCAGGAAGCAGCTAATAAGATTCTAGCCTCGTTGGCTCAAAATTATGCGGCTTGTAAAGACTCAAAATCGAATGCCCTGCTTCTCCATGGCGTCTACGATAAAAACACAAGGCGTGGTGTGGATGAGGGGACGCTGTGGGGCGATTATTTCTATCTAGAGGCGCTTATGCGCACATACAACCCAAACTGGCAATTGTATTGGTAAATAGAGGTGCGTCAGTTTAGGGACAAAGCGCTCTGGCAAAGGTACCTGGAAAAAATCTTTACAGTTAGTGGGCACCTACAAATTTCATCAAAGGCTTGACAAATAACAAGAAACGATCTAGTATTGGTACGTACCGGTATGAATCAAATTAGAAGGGAGGCTGAAGGGTAAAATATGGCAAAAAGTGAACTGCAAACAAAAAATCTGGCGTTTCAAATACCATATCCAAGGAGAAATCTAAAAATGAAAAACCAATCCGTATTACTCAAGCAAATTTCTTACACTACGCTACTCATTGTTCTATTTATGTTTAGCATCATGCTGAGTGCCTGCAGTGGATCAGCCACCGAAGAATCCGCCTCTGCACCAGATGCTGCCGACACAACGAGTGGAGAATCAGTAGCTGGTGAAACAGCTGGCCAAGAAACGGCCGTTGAACCCATTACCTTAAAAATGACTGCTTGGGATGTCGCTACGACCCCCTATTGGCAAGCCGTTATTGATGCCTATGAAGCCCAAAATCCGAACGTTACTGTAGAGTTGGTCGAAATTTCTTCCCAAGAGTATCAAGATAAAGTCAACATCATGCTCTCTGGCGGTGATAATACCGACATCATTACCGTTAAAGATATTCCCGGTTATTCGGCTATGCTAACTCGCGGTCAAATCGTTCCGCTGAACAGCTATATCGAAGCCGATGAACTTGATGTGAGTGTATATAGTGGGGCAGCTGACGAACTGACCTTTGAAGGTTCCATCTATGCGTTACCTTTCCGCAGTGACATCTGGATTCTCTACTACAATAAAGACCTCTTTGATGTAGCCGGCGTACCCTACCCCACCAACGATATGACGTGGGAACAATTTGATGCTGTGGCTCGCGAGTTAACCAGTGGCAGCGGCAATGACAAGGTATATGGCGCTCATTTTCATACATGGCGCTCGACTGTTGAACTGGCAACTGTACAGGATGGGAAAAACACAGTTATCGCTACCGACTACAGTTTCATGGAGCCGATGTATGACATGGTTGTAGCCATGCAGAATGACGGCATCATCATGGATTATGGTTCGTTGAAAGCCGGTAGTGTTCACTATTCGGGCGTTTTCAAAAATTCTCAGGTTGCTATGTTGCCCATGGGCTCCTGGTTCATTGGTACGCTGATTTCGGCCAAGGCCGACGGCGAGTTTGATTTCGATTGGGGTGTAGCCAAGTTCCCTCATCCAGAAGGTGTTGAAGCTGGAACAACCGCCGGTACGCTGACTTCACTGGCTATCAATACCAACTCGCCGAATA
Organism: Promineifilaceae bacterium (SeqCode); assembly: GCA_041748655.1. Taxonomy (GTDB): domain Bacteria; phylum Chloroflexota; class Anaerolineae; order Promineifilales; family Promineifilaceae; genus Leptofilum. The sequence goes on from JBGTCV010000007.1 coordinate 28,574, forward strand.
AAGAAGCGGCTTGGGACTTCATCAAGTTTTATAGTGGTCCTGAAGGGGCAAAGGCACTGGCCGCTATCGGTAATCTTCCGGCCATCCGCAGTGCAGAGGTATTGGATGTCTTTGGTGCCCTTGATGGGGTTCCGGCTGAAGCCGCCGAAGCGTTACAGACCACAACCGTTCGCCTGGAACTTCCCATGCATCCTAAGGTGGGTGCAGTTGAACAAATCTTGAATGAAGAGCACGATCTGATTATGACTAACTCAGTCTCCGTAAACGAAGGCATTGCAGAAATGACAAGCCGCGTCTCAGAATCGCTGGGTCAATAATATTCAATTGATTTTGACAGTACCTTGCAGGAATCCCCTGTCTCTAATATAAGAAGAGCAGCTAGTATTTCCTGCAAGGTATCTCTTTTTGCCGAAAAGGGTGGGGATAGAGTCAAAGTTGCCTGAGATGCTTTAGCATAGCAGGCTTCTAATGAGCCGCTCGAAGGATGGTTTTAGACTGATGGACGCTATACAATTGAACCTCCCCCAGCAAAAATCCGCTAGAATCCGACGCAAATTACTTAGAGAAAACCTCATTGCCTACTCCTTCATTCTCCCCAATCTGCTTGGCTTTGCAATTTTCACATTAGTGCCGATGGTCTTTTCACTTGTACTTGCCTTCATGCATTGGGATGGGGCCAACGTCATCTCCTGGGCAGGACTAGACAACTTTAAACAGTTATGGGGAGATACAACCTTCCGTATTTCCTTGACCAACACCTTTTATTACGTCATCGGAACTGTACCCTTAACCATGGCTGCGTCACTTGGGCTGGCATTGCTGCTAAACCAACCCCTGCGTGGGCGGAACTTCTTCCGCACCACCTTCTTCTTCCCGTATGTAGCGTCACTGGTCGCGGTTGCTGTCGTATGGAACATGCTCTTTCACCCGGCACTGGGGCCTGTAAACCAACTTCTCCTCACATTAGGCGTAGAAAATCCACCCCGCTGGACGGCCTCTGTAGACTGGGCAATGCCCACCGTCATCATGGCCAGTATCTGGAAAGGGATGGGTTATTACATGGTAATTTATCTGGCTGCATTGCAAGGTATACCCTCAACCCTCTATGAAGCAGCCGAAATAGATGGTGCAAATACCTGGCAGAAATTTCGCTATGTCACCCTTCCCATGTTAACGCCCGCGACTTTCTTTGTTAGCATCATGCTTACCATTGCGTCCTTCAAAGTCTTTGACCTGATCCTGATAATGACCGGTGGCGGTCCAGGACGAGCAACCAACGTATTAGTAATTCACACCTACAACACAGCGTTTAGGGAATTTAGATTTGGCTACTCCAGTGCTATAGCGATGGTGCTGTTTGCCATTGTCCTTGTGATCACAATTGTCCAATTCCGTATGGAAAGACGCTGGGTTAACTACATGTAATGCGATCAAAGTGCTGAGGAGATGCCTGAAATGCAAACCATAAAAGTCAAACAAAATCATACCGGTTTAATGTCATATCGTTTCAGAAAACGTCTGAGCACGACGCTTACCTATGTGCTCTTAATTTTTCTGACAGCGCTTATGATGCTGCCTTTTCTCTGGATGCTTTCTGCTTCCCTCAAGTTGGACAAGGACGTATTTGGGTTTCCCATAGTGTGGATTCCTGCGGTTCCCCAATGGAGCAACTACGTCGAAATCTGGACCAAGATTCCTTTCTTGACCTTTTTTGCTAACACGGCCAAGCTTACCGTGATTATCACGTTTCTCCAGCTCCTCACGAGCAGTTTAGCAGGGTATGCCTTTGCCAAGCTCCAATTTAAGGGCCGCGATTTTGTCTTTCTGGCCTACATCGCCAGCATTGCCATTCCGTGGCAAGCTTACATGGTGCCGCAATTTATCATGATGCGGAAACTCAATTTGTTCGATACGCACCTGGCATTGATCCTCCTACAAGCCTTTTCAGCGTTTGGTGTTTTTTTGATGCGCCAGTTCTTTATCAGTATTCCTAACGATTTAATTGAGGCCGCACGCATTGATGGATTAAGTGAATATGGTATTTACGCCCGAATCATGCTGCCCCTATCTAAGCCAGCCCTGGCAACGCTCACCATTTTTACCTCTGTCTTTGTTTGGAATGATTTTATGGGTCCCTTGATCTATCTTAATACCCAATCCCTTAAGACGATTCAACTGGGCCTGCGCTTGTTTATTCAGCAATATTCGGCTGACTATGCTCTCATTATGGCGGCATCTCTTGTCTCGCTGATACCGGTGGTTGTTCTATTCCTGGCATTTCAGCGATTCTTTGTTGAGGGCATTGCCTCAACGGGTGTTAAAGGCTGATTTGGATCGAGCGAAATGGTTAATCCGTTATTAAATAATCCGCTAAGAACACGAACTGATTTACAAACGGCCGTTTCCCAACTCTTCGCCCCGCTTAAACCCTACTTTAGCCCCGGCGCAGCCCATGTACTACCCGGTCACACGGCCGCCCTGTACGATAACTACGCGGCAGGGTTGGAGGGATTTGCACGGCCGTTATGGGGCCTCATCCCCCTGGCAGCCGGCGGCGGAGACTTTGCCGATTGGGAACTCTACCGGAGCGGGCTGGCCAACGGCACGAACCCCCAGCATCCCGAATTTTGGGGTGAGCCAAACGACAGCGACCAACGCCTGGTGGAAATGGCGGCCATTGGCCTGGCACTCGCGCTTGTGCCTGGCAAAATCTGGGAGCCGCTTGACGAGCAAGCACGCCAACACCTAGCCGATTGGCTCTCTACCATCAACCAGCGGACTATTCCAGACACCAACTGGCTCTTCTTCCGCGTGCTGGTCAATCTGGGTCTGGAGCGGGTAGGTGCAGCTTACGATGAGGCCGCTATGTACGCTGCTCTCGACCGGCTGGAGCAGTTCTATCTGGGCGATGGCTGGTACTCCGACGGCGCAAACGACCAGCGCGACTACTACATCCCCTTCGCCATGCACTACTACGGCCTTGTCTACGCCAGGCTGAACGGGGCGCGTGACCCCGAGCGGGCACAACGTTTCCGGCAGCGAGCGGCCAAATTTGCCCAGGAGTTCATCCACTGGTTTGCCGCCGATGGCGCGGCGCTACCCTTTGGCCGCAGCCTGACCTACCGTTTTGCCCAGGGCGGCTTTTGGGGGGCACTGGCCTTTGCCGATGTGGAGGCGCTGCCCTGGGGCATCATCAAGGGGTTGGCGCTGCGCCACCTGCGTTGGTGGCGCGATCAGCCCATCTTTAACGCCGATGGTACCTTGTCTATCGGTTATACCTACCCCAACCTGAACATGGCCGAACAGTACAACGCACCCGGTTCACCCTATTGGGCCATGAAATTCTTCCTGCCGCTGGCCTTGCCCGAAACGCATCCATTCTGGCAGGCTGCTGAAGAACCGCTGCCCGATTTGCCGCTCGTTCAGCCGCAGCCACACGCCTACATGATTTTTTGCCGTGATCGCGCCAGCCGCCATGTTGTCGCCCTGACCAGCGGCCAGCATGAGCCGTGGATCCGGCACGCAGGCGAAAAGTATGCCAAGTTTGCTTACTCCACGGCCTTTGGCTTTAGCGTGTCGGGCGGCCGTCGCGGCTTAACCCAGGCCGCCGCCGATAGTATGCTGGCCTTGAGCGATGACGGCGAAACTTATCGCGTGCGCGAGCGGCCTGTTTCGGCCGATTTTGAACAGGGTGCATTACACTCACTTTGGCGACCCATCCCCGGCGTTGAGGTGGAAACCTGGCTAATCCCCAGCCCGCCCTGGCACATACGAATCCATCGTTTGCACACAGATAAACCGCTGTGGAGTGCGGAAGGTGGTTTTGCGCTCGACCGCACTGGCGACGATCCGGTTGCTCGGGCCGGGTTTGAACAGGCGGAAGATGGCCTGGCTTTGGCAACCTATCCAGCCGGTGGTAGTGGGCTGCGAGATTTATCTGGGCAGCGAAACGGCCGTATCCTCCGCGTCGATCCCAATACCAACCTGCTTGCCCCGCGCACCGTCCTGCCCACCCTGCTGGCGCAGCACAACCCCCGTGAGCATTGGTTAACCTGCGCCGTCCTGGCCGAGCCTGACGTTACTGATTGGCAAAAGGCCTGGGAACAGCCACCGACCCTGCCGTCCTGGTTTAAAAAGGACAGGAATTAGATGACTCGCTCACCTGGATTGGTTCAATCTTCTGAGATTGAACCAATCTTGCATTCTCTGCCCAGCTTCCTGGCCATCCGCGATGCTGTCATGGCTGCGCCGCCGCGCCCGGCAGGTTTTCCGCTGGTGGCCTTACGTGATGCCGACAACCTGGAAGCGCTGCGCCAGGCCCCCCACTTCCAACAATTTCTGACCGAACTTCGCAGCGAAGCTGGCCACTCCGTGACAACGCCCATTCCACCACTGCCCTTCAGCTTGTTTCATTTGTTTGAAACAAGTGGTAATCGCCGGGAATATGAACGGCCGTACTTCGACCGTCGCCGTCGCCTCCTGGCATTAACCCTTGAAACCGTCATTGAGGAAACCGACGCTTATCTGCCCGCCCTGACCGACTTAATTTGGGAAATGTGTAACGAATACACCTGGGCGCTGCCTGCCCATTTGCCGGTGGGCATAACGGCCGTGCAAGCCAATCGCCTGCCGCCGGAACAAATCATTGATTTATTTTCCGCCCAAACGGCCCACGCTCTGGCGGAAACGCTGGCCCTGTTGGGTGAACGGCTTGATCCCTGGCTGCATTACCGGGTACGCACGGAGATAGAGCGGCGAATTTTTCGGCCGTTGTTTCATGATCCGCGCCATTTCAAATGGGAGTACGAGCCGATCAATTGGGCCGCCGTTTGCGCGGGGTGTACGGGAATGGCCGCGCTTATCTTGGAAGATGATCGCGAACGGCTGGCCGGCATGATTGACCGGGTGATGCGAGCGCTGGAATGCTTTTTGGCAGGTTTTGGCGCGGATGGTGGCTGCCTGGAAGGCATTGGCTACTGGGAATATGGCTTTGGTTTTTACACTTATTTTGCCGACATGCTGTACAGCTTTACCGACGGCCGTCTGGATTTGCTCCAGGGTGAGCGGATTAAGCGCATTGCTGCTTTTCCCCAGGCCGTCAGTTTGGGCAGCGACGCCTTTGTCAATTATTCGGATGCAGCCGAACGTATTACCCTCCATGCCGGGCTTGGCTCGTACTTAAGTGCGCGGTTCCAACAACCTATACCGGCCCTCAACCGCCCCAGCTTTCACACGGACACCATCTACCGTTGGGGCAATGTCACCCGCGATTTGCTCTGGACAGATGGCGCGTTTTTGCAGGCTTCTGTCGCCGCTGGCACATTTTATCTGCCGGACACTGCCTGGGTGGTTGATCGACGGATCATCGCTGGTGAAACAATCGCCTTTTCGGCCAAGGGCGGGCACAACGACGAGCCACACAATCACAACGACCTGGGTCACTTCATCCTCCATCTGGGCGGCGAAAGCCTCCTGGCTGACCTGGGGGCCGGTGTCTACACGCGCCAATACTTTGGCGCAGAGCGCTATGAGGCGCTGCACACGGGTTCGCAGGGGCATTCGGTGCCGGTTATCAATGGGATGAGGCAGGGAAACGGCCGTTCCCACACCGCCACCGTCCTCAACTATGAATCCCAACCCGATGGCATCGCCTTCACCCTGGACCTGACCTGTGCCTACCCGGAAACGGCCGCATTGAACTCATTTATTCGCTCATTTACCTGGTCGGTCGATGCAGCAGCCCGTTTCGCCGTCTTGGAGCTTGTCGATGTGCTTCAGTTTCAGACGGAAACGGCCGTGTTTGAAGAATGTTTTATCAGCCTGAAACCGCCGACCCTGGCAGAAGGCATTGCCACCTGGCGCGGCGAACGCGGCACAATCACCCTGCATTTTGCCGACGATCAATTTGAGCCAACTGTGGAAACAATTGCAACGCAAACCCATGGTGAGAACCCGATTACCGTCTATCGCCTGCGGCTGCGCGCCCGGCAAACGGCCGTCAACCAGGAAGCCGTCTTCGTGTTTGCCTGCCAGCTGTACCAGAACGAAATTCTCGGACACAGATAGGAACAAGTCAAATGGAGGTCAATTAACTTATGCCATCTATAGCATCATCTTCTCAACTACAAGCCCCTGATGGCGAGCGACCCGATTGGGAAAATCCGCAGCTTTTACACCGTAACCGCTTGCCCAGCCGAGCCCGCTTTGTCACTTATCCAGAAGAGCCAATGGCGCTAGCTGGTGTAGGCAGCCCCTGGGAACTGTCGCTCAACGGCATGTGGCGCTTTCATTATGCCCTTTCGCCCATTGAAGCGCCCCAGAATTTCGCTGATGAGGCTTACGATGATGGCGCTTGGGCCCAGATGCCGGTTCCTGGCCACTGGCAGCTCAACGGCTACGGCGCGCCACAATACACCAACCTTATCTACCCATTTGTGATTGACCCACCGCGTGTGCCTAGCGAAAACCCCACCGGCAGCTATCGCCGCCGCTTTACCGTGCCGGATGATTGGTCCGGCAGGCAGCTCATTTTGCGGTTTGATGGGGTGGATTCGGCGTTTGCTGTGTATGTAAACGGCCGTTTCGCCGGTTTCTCCAAAGGCAGCCGCATGGCCGCTGAGTTCGACGTAACAGCGTTTGTACACACGGGCGAGAACCTGCTCGCCGTGCGCGTTTACCAGTGGAACGATGGCAGCTATTTGGAAGATCAGGATATGTGGTGGCTGTCGGGCATCTTCCGCGACGTGACGCTATTGTCTTCGCCACCGTTGGGCCTGTGGGACGCGGCAATAGACCCCGGTTTGGCGGAGAACGGCCGTTCAGCCAGCCTCACCGTCCGAGCCATTGTGCAAACCGGCGGCGTTGCAGGTATACCGCACCTGGAAATGAAGCTGCTGGATGCAGACAGGAATTGGGTTGAGGGCGTTACGGCAGTCAGCGAGATTGCAACCGGCTCGGAAATGGTCGAAGTGATTTTGGCTGCCGATGTTTCCGCGCCGCGCCTGTGGTCGGCGGATGATCCGTATCTCTACACGCTTCTGCTGACGCTGCGCGATGAGACGGGCGCGGTTGCCGCCGTCGTGCCGCAAAAAGTAGGGTTTCGCCGAGTCGAAGTGAAGGGGGCGCGGTTGTTGGTAAACGGCACGGCCGTGAAGCTGCGCGGCGTCAATCGGCACGAACACCATCCCGATTACGGCCGTGCCCTGCCCTACGCCACCATGCTGGAAGACGTGCTGCTGATGAAGCGGCACAACATCAACACCGTGCGCACCAGCCATTACCCGCCCCATCCCCATTTCCTTGATTTGTGTGACGCTTACGGCATCTACGTGATTGACGAGGCGGATTTGGAGTGTCATGGGTTACGGGAAGTGGCACGACCGTTTTTCCTCAGCGATGACCCCAATTGGCATGACGCCTACGTGGACCGCATGGTGCGGCTGGTGGAACGCGACAAAAACCATGCCTGCGTCATCCTGTGGTCGCTGGGCAACGAGTCCGGCTTCGGCGCAAACCTTGAAGCGATGGCCGCCTGGGTGCGCGAACATTACCCGCGCTTCCTGATCCATTATGAAAGCGACCGTTTTGGCAAAGTCAGTGACGTGATCAGCCAGATGTATACAGATATACCAGAGGTGATCGCCTTCGGACAGGGTGAGGGTGCGGTCGGCCACGTCACCTCCTGGTCAGAGCCGGTACCCCTGGAAGATTACGTGGACAAGCCGTTCTTCCTCTGTGAATATGCCCACGCGATGGGCAACGGCCCTGGCGGCCTGAGGGAGTATTGGGACGCTTTCTGGCAGTATGACCGGCTGCTGGGCGGCTGCGTCTGGGAATGGTTAGATCATGGTATTCGGGCCACGACGGCGGACGGCCGTTCCTACTTTGGCTATGGCGGCGACTTCGGCGACCAGCCCAATGACGGCAGCTACGTGTGTGATGGGCTGCTTTTTCCGGATCGCACCCCGTCGCCAGGGCTGCTAGAATACAAAAAAGTGCTAGAGCCGATCCATGCTGAAATCATAAACATCAGTAACGGCGTTGCCAGACTACGGCTGCACAATCGTTACGACTTCCTGACGCTGCACCATTTGCAGGCGTCGTGGCAGGTGTCGGAAGATGGCATTGGTATTCTGGCCGGCGTTTTGGCGCTGCCGGAAGTGCAGCCGGGCGCGGCGGACATCATCGAAGTTCCCTGCGCCGTTCCCAACCCGACACCGGGCGCGGTGTACCATCTCACGCTGCGCTTCACGCTAGCGCGGGCCACTGCCTGGGCGGAGGCGGGGCACGAAGTCGCTTTTGCGCAATTTGAACTGGATGTGTTGGCGCAGGGGAAACGGCCGTTTTTCTATCCCCCTACCACCCCTCTGACCGTGCGCGATGCGGGCACGCGGTTACACATTCAAGGCAGCAACGGGGAAATTGTGTTTGATAAAGCACGCGGCTTCATCCATCATTGGCAGGTTGCCGGGCATACCCTGATCACGGCCGGGCCGCGCCTGACCATCTGGCGCGCCGCCATTGACAATGATGCTCGCGGTGGCGGCGAGGAAATTGAGCGGGAGTGGCGGGCGCGTTTTCTGCACATGGCGCAGCACCGGCTGGATGGCTTTACCTGGACACGGCTGAGCGAAACGGCCGTGCGCGTCACCGTGCAATCTTGCCTGGCTCCACCCGTCTACGATGCCGCTTTCGACTGCCTGTACCAATACACGCTCACCGGCGATGGCGCTGTCGCCCTGGAAGTGCAGGGCGTGCCTCGCGGGGAATGGCCCGCCATGTTGCCGCGCATCGGGCTAGAAATGACGCTGCCGGGTATACTAGACTGTGTGACCTGGCTGGGGCGCGGGCCGGGCGAGAGTTACGCCGACACAAAGCAGGCGGCCCGCTTTGGCCTCTGGCAAACGATGGTAGATGAGTTGTTGACGCCGTATGTACGGCCGCAGGAAAATGGCAACCATACCGACACGCGCTGGGTGGCGCTGCAAGAGGAACGCGGTGTGGGACTGCTGGCCACAGCACAGCCAACGTTGGAATTTAGCACCCACCGCTTCACGACTGAAGACCTGGACCAGGCGCGGCACACGTATGATCTAACGCCACGCCCGACCATCACGCTGCACCTGGATTTGCAGCAAAACGGCGTCGGTTCGGCGAGCTGCGGTCCGGGGGTGATGGAAGCCTATCAATTGAAGGCACGGCCGTTTACCTTCCGCACCTGGTTCCAACCCTTGTGGACCGGCCAGGAAAATCTGCCAGAAGTGGCACGCCAACTAATTTTGTCGCCAGAGAGGTAATATTCGATTAATTATGCCAAACATTTTAAACAGCCGACTCTATCAGGTGATGGATGTGGTGGCCAACTTTTTCTTCCTTAATCTGTTGTGGCTGCTTGCCTGTATCCCCATCGTGACAATATTTCCAGCAACGGCCGCTTTGTTTGCTGTTATCCGGGGCTGGATCAGAGAGACTGAGTCTGGTTTTTTGCTGCCATTTTTGCGCTATTTTCGGGAAAATTTTTTCCAGAGCCTTATTGTTGGCACGGTCTGGTCTTTAATTGGTCTAATCCTGGTGCTAGATTTCCTGTTTGTGCAGCAGATGACTTCCTGGGTAAAAGGGCCGCTTTTGGCGCTGCTGGCACTATTGGGGCTGGTTTATGGGGGAACGGCCGTTTATCTTTTTCCCGTCATGGTTCATTACCAGACTGGCTGGGCACAAATAATCAAAAATTCATTTCTTGTTGTTTTTAGTGCTCCAGGGAGCACCTTACTGTGCCTGTTGATTTTTGCCCTTGCTGGCCTGGCGTCGTATGTTTTCCCCATCAGTATCCTGATCTCAATGAGCGTTGTAGCCTATCTGATCTATTATTTCAGCCACAGGGTGTTTCAACAGATTGAATCAGCTTGGGAGGAAAAAACGCCTCACGACCGTCGTAAATCAATATAATTATATGAGTCGTTCCAGGATGGTTTGTGCATAATTATCTGAACAAACTATCTATTTTGGATACATTCTCTATTGACCCAGAACAGAAGTTGCTCTATTATTGGTACGTACCGGTATGGATACAAGACACAGGGAAAGGTTACTCATATGCTTAATTTTGAGCGCATCATTCAAGAACTCGAAGCTCCAGCAGCGGCACCCCTGCACGCACGTCTACGTGGTGCGATTCAAACCCAGCTGATGGATGGAACACTTCAGCCTGGACAAACTCTTCCTCCTGAACGAACCTTGCAAGATAAACTCGGCATTAGCCGGGCCACAGTACGCCAGGCTATCAAAAGCCTGATAAATGATGGTTTGTTGCAATCAGTCGTTGGTGCGGGCACCTTTGTTCTGGAACCGCAGCAAGCGCCCCCACATAACACCCTTATTGGTGTAATCGTCCCTGATTCTAACTATTCTGTCTACTATCCGGAATTGGCTTCATCCCTTAGCTTTAGGTTGCGCGAGGCAGGATACCGGGTTGATACGAGTATTCATAATGAACGGTACGAGACGCTAGCTGGTGTCACTTCAAGTTTACTGGCTCAAGATGCTGCGGCTATTGTCATTGTGGCTCCCAATCAAAAGGAAGGATGTGAGATAATTCGTCAACTACAGGCTAAGGGCAAAATTGTCATGCTGCTTACCCGGTATATTGAAGATTTTGACTCGGCCGATTATGTTGGGGCGGACAATCGACTAATCGGCGTCGAGGCAACACAACATCTGATCAAATTGGGTCATACCCGCATCGTACACATTGCGGCAAGCAGAACTTCGACCGCATTTGACCGTGCAGATGGATATGTTCAGGCAATGCAAGAAGCCGGGTTAACGCCGCTAATATTTATTGCTCCTGACGAAAGGTCTCCAATACCTCCTGAACTGACGGCTCATGTGATGAGTGTGGAATCAGCACAATTATGGTGTCAGGTGGCTAAAAAAGAGATCACGGGCGTGTTTTGCTTTAACGATCAAATTGCCAGCTGGGTTCAAAAGGAAATCCGCAAACTGAACTTAGTCATTCCAGGTGATTTTTCACTTGTTTCCGTTGATAACATGCCGTATGCCGACTTCTTTGATACCCCTCTGACAACTTTTGCTCTACCTGGAGAGGAAATTGGCAAACAAGCGGCCGCCTTGCTTTTGCGCCGATTAAAAGGCGAAACGTTTCCGCCACAGCGGATTCTACTGCCCGCTTCTTTTATTCAACGTTTTTCTACAGCTGCGCCACTACAAAAGATAGGATAGCAGCATTAGCCAGCTCACCTGCCCCGACTGCGGCCGCCACAAAAAATCCATTACAATCGCGTCTCATCTTTGAGTCGAGAACCTTATACGGTAGAACTAGTATTGCGCGGCATAAATCCCCTTCCGTCAAATTGGTGCGACGCGCAATACTTAAACAGATTGGCCTATACCGTTAAAAATGTGCAAGGGATTTCTGCCAATCTGTACTAGGAATTTACACCTGGCGACCGAACCAGATTGACGATTCTCTCTCGTCTAACCCAATTCTAGGGGATACCTTCTTTTGCGACCAGCGGTAGATAAAGTTGGTACGGGCTGCTGCCGTACTCAAAAGCACCGATGTCGCAGACGGCCGTACCATCGCCATTGCCATCCACAGGCCGGGGCGCGCCGCGCCGATCTACCGCCGAGCACTGGGTATTATTGCCGGCGTCAATGGCTGGAGAACCGTCCTGCAGGCGCAGGTCGCCGCTGGCGGCGTCAATAAAGAGGGGATCGTCGGTCAGGGAATTTGAGTCCACCGAAAACCCGCCACCTGCCACAATATCCCCTGGCTCATTTTTATAGAGGCTGTAAAGAACGTCGATAGCACTATCGTCTTCGTTGAAGATTTCATTGCCGCCATTTGTAGCCGCGGCCGTATTGCCCCAGATGACAGTATTGATAACTGTGGGGGAACTGTTGACCAGGTTGAGTATCCCGCCACCGACCACATTTGCCGCATTGCCGCTGAAGGTCACGTTAATGAACGTGGGGGAACTGTTTTCGATGTTAAAGCTCCCGCCACCGCCTGTGGCCGTATTGCCAATGAATTCTACGTTGGTAAGTGTGGGGGAACTGTTATTGGTGTTGTACATCCCCCCACCGTTGCCGGCCGTGTTTTCGCTGAAGGTGGCATTGACGAGCGCGGGGTCGCTACCATTGTTGTACATTCCCCCACCGTTCTCATCTGCCTCATTGCCATCGAAGGCGACGCCAGCGAGCTCTTCCGGAGAGATGTTTATGTTGTACAGCCCGCCGCCTAGCCGTGCCTTGTTACGGTCGAAGGTGACGCCGGTGAATTTGTGGGAGCCGGTGTTGTTGCCCATCCCGCCGCCGCGGTCGGCCTCATTGCCGATGAAGGCTACATTAGTAAGCGTGGAAGAGCTGCCGGAGAAGTTGCGCATTCCACCACCGACGGCCGTTACCTTGTTCCCGCTGAAGGTGACGCCAGTGAGGAAGGAAAAACTGCCGTTCTTATTATACAGTCCACCGCCAGAGCGTGCTGCGTTTGCATTCAGGGTGACATTCTTAAGAATGAGGGTACTGCCACTGCTAAATATGCCTCCCCCCTCGCCCGCCGCCCCATTACCGGCAACCTGTCCATGACGGATGGTGGCATTGGCAATCTCGACCACCAGACCAGCGGGAATGGTGATCACGCGCTCGCCAGCCACACCTGGCACTGCGTGCGCCTGGATGATGGTGCTGCCTTGTCCTGACCCTTGCAGGGTGAGCGACTTATCAATCGTAAACGACTCGGTGTAGGTACCCGCCGCTATCTCTATCGTGTTGCCAGGGTTGGACTGGCCAATGGCATGGGTGATGGTGGCGCAGGGATCGGTGGAATTGAGACAGTCGTTGGTGCCATCTACACCGTTGCTATCCACGTAACGGTGCACTGAATCCCGTTCGAATATTTCGAATTCCCATAAAGAGAAGCCCCACCCTGTGCCGCGCACCAATCCGGTCATGCGTACAAATCGGGCAGAAACCGGTGCCCCAAAGTTGATGACATCTATACCGCCATCGCCTTGGCGTTCCTCAAAGACCGTTTCCCAATTGAAGCCGTCAAGGGAAACGTCGAGGTCATAAGATTCACCATAGGCGGTTTCCCAATTTAGCACGACCTGCTGTACTTCATATGAAGCTTCCAGGTCGATGATTAGCCATTGATTGTCGGCGAACTGGCTGCTCCAGCGCGTCGCCAGACTGCCGTCATTGGCATGCTGCGGCGGATGTGAACTGTTCTCAACGCTGGACGCCGCGACCGGTTTCCCCAGAGCCAGGTTTTCGAGCGTAGGATCGAGTTGGGCAGCAGTTAGTTGACCCAGTGTGAAAACGGCAATACCAATAACAATTAGCCGTAAGATTCGTATGCTCATTATGAACCTCCATTACAAATTCCGTTACTGCATCACGCTTGCCCACAACCAACGCCTGACGGCCTGCGTTTTACACATCATGGCTCAGTGCGAATGATTGGCAGGTAATGATTGTGCAAAGTAAGCACTACGTCGCGACACCACTCAAATGAGTCCGTTGCCGAGCCGTCCAAGCGGGTAACGGCTACACCACAGGCTTCTGCATCCGTGGGCTGCAGGTTGGTAGCAGTCGTTGCCGTGGCCGTCAGGCTCCAATACTGCTGTATTCCGGTACATGTTTCTTCTGTCTGGCCCACTGCACTGGCGCCTGTCGTCTGCGTTACGGTAACGACCACGCTCACAGTCTCGCCCACGGCGCAACCACCATGGCCGTTCACGAAGACTTTTTCTCCGCCGCCGTGTAGAGGCAGGATTGGCGCAATCCCGAAAGGAATTGAAATGCGATTCGTTGCCTGAATCACAATTGAGTCGTTAACGTCGTCACTGGCGGCGATATCGGTTGCCGGGGAAGCAAGATGGGGTGGCGATAAGGGATGAGCAGGGCGGCGCTCTGGGTGATCGTGAGACTCAGGTTGAACTTTTCCCTGGGCTGTCTTGATAGATAGGGCGCTAGCAATTAGTACGGCAATTATGAATATGTAGTACGCTGTTTTCATGGTAAACCTCCTACTCTTGGGTAAACTCTACTTCCAAGAAATGCATCAGGGCTGCCAGGTTTCGGAACGATCGTCGCTCCTCGGTGCGTGGGTTGACCAGAGCAAATCGCCATCCGTTCGAGGAATCACTTTCGCTCCAACAGATGAGGATGTAATGGCGGATGCACTTGCTATTGTCTTGTGATTGGTTTATGGGCAGCATAGTGCACCATGCTGGTATGTTATAATGGCTTGGCAAGGTAAACACCTGTCCCTAGCATAACTGGTCGGTGTTCCGAAAACGTTCCAACAATATTCTGAGGCCAAGATGAGCAGGTTGGCGATTAAATTATTGGGCACATCGGAGGTGACACAAGACGGCGAGCCTGTTACCGGTTTTCGTTCGGTCAAAGCGCGGGCCCTGCTCTTTTACGTTGCGGTCAGCGGTCAGCCGGCATCAAGGGCGAAGCTGGCCGGGCTTTTGTGGAGCGACATGCCCGAGGCAAACGCCAGGGCCAACCTGCGTAAGACGCTCACCAACCTGCGAAAGCTCGTCGCTCCGTACCTGACAATCAGGCGTCATGACGTTGCCGTCGATCCGGACAATCCCCCGTGGCTGGACGTGCGTGAATTTGAAACGGCGGTGGATAGTGGCAACCTTGCCCGGCTGGAAACGGCCGTTTCTCTCTATCGCGACGATTTCCTGGATGGCTTTTACGTGGAAGGCGCGCCTGAATTTGAAACCTGGTTGCTGACAGAGCGTTACCGGCTGCGTGAAAAGCTGCTGCTAGCCTTGCACAACCTGGCAAAACAGTACGCCGCTCTGCGGCGATATACTCCGGCGATCCGCCACGCCCAGCGTTTGCTGGCTCTGGAACCCCTGCGCGAAAATGAGTACCGCCTGCTGATGACTCTCTTTGCCCAAAGTGGCCAGCGCGCCCGTGCCCTGGCACAATATGAAACGTGCGCAGAAGTTCTGGCTGCGGAGCTGGCAACCGAACCGGGTCCGGAAACGACAGCCTTGCTCACGCGCATTCAAGAGGGCGAATTGGGCCCGGCCACGCCGGTACAGCCGGGTACATCAGGCCACAACCTGCCGGCGGCGACGACTTCATTTGTGGGTCGCGAGGTAGAACTAGACGGTATTAGGACCTGGTTGGGAGACGTGAACGGCCGTTTGCTTACCATCAGCGGCCCAGGCGGTGCAGGCAAAACGCGGCTGGCGCTGTACACCGCCTGGACGGCTTTACCCTATTTTGCCCACGGCGTCTGGCTTATCCCCCTCACTGCGCTGGCAGATGCGGGGAATGTACCAACGGCCGTGGCGGCCGCGTTGGGCATTGACCTCTTTGGCAAAGCCAGCCCAGAAACACAGGTGGTCAACTACCTGCACCGCCGGGAACTCCTACTTGTGTTTGACAATGTCGAACACCTCGTTTCACAGCCATTCGCCGACTTTTTGATGGAGATATTGTCAAAAGCAGCGGCCGTTAAGATCATCGTGACCTCGCGGGAACGGCTGATGATGCAGGCCGAACAGGTGCTGGATTTGCCTGGATTGGCCTATCCAGATGTGGCCACAGTCATTGCTGATTCGCCCTATCCGGCGGCCCAGTTGTTTGCCGAACGCAGCCAAAATCATGGCGTTCCATTGCCGACCGGGCCGGAAGTAGATACGGCCCTCCACAACTTGTGCCGCCTGGTAGATGGCCTGCCCCTGGCGCTGGAACTGGCGGCTACGTGGATGAGCCTCATGCCCCTACCGGCCATCAACGCCGAAATTGAACGGGGCATTGCCTTCCTGGCGACCAGCATGCGTGACGTCCCACCTCGCCACCGCAGCATACGTGCCGTGTTTGATACCTCCTGGCAACTGATCGAGGAGGAAGCGCGGCGACTCATGCGCCAACTGACTTATTTTCGTGGCGGCTTCTCGGCCCGGGCAGCGGCTGGCGTGGTCAGAGCTTCGCCGGCTCAACTGGAGACATTAGTCAATAAATCTTTGATTCGCCGACAGGACGACGGTCGCTACGACGTGCACGAGCTGATCCGCCAATACGCGGCTGGGAAACTGGCGCAGCACCCGACCGAAGAAGAAGATGTTGCTCGCCGCCACGGCCGTTATTTTGCCGATTTTCTGGCAGCGAGAGAAGAGGCGATCCGGGGCGACGGTTACCTGCAGGCCAAGAAAGAAATCGAGGCTGAGGTTGACAACGTGCGTAAGGCGTGGGACTGGGCGGTGGCTGCTCGCAACCTGGAGAATATCGCCCGCTCTGCAGAGACACTGCATTATTACTTTCTCAATACGCAGGGCTTGTTCAGCGAGGCCGCCAAGCGTTTTCAGCAGGCGGCGGTGCAGATAGCCGGCTTTGCCGCTGGCCATCAGGAGCCGCTGGTTGGCCGCCTGTTGTTAAAGGCGGCCAGAAACTGGCGTATGTTGGGGCAGTTAGAAGAGGCGGGCACTCTGGTTGAGGAGAGTCTGGCGCTCTTCTACCGGCATGAACTCCCGGTTGACGTCGCCCGCGCTACCAGCACATTGGCTGTAATCCGACTACAGCAGAATGAGAAAGAGGCGGCGCTGCCGCTGGCAGAAACGGCCGTGGTCCAGGCGCGTGAACTGGATGCTCCAATTGATCTTTGTCTTTGTCTCAACAACCTGGCGTACGTTCTGGCGCACAGCGGCAAGTACCAGGCGGCGATAGTCACTGCCGAAGAAAGCGCGGCGCTGGCGCGGAAGATTGCCTATCCCCATGGCGAGCTGTCAGCCATGAATATGTTGGGAGCTTACTACGTCCAATTGGGAAATATGAAAGAAGCCAAAGCGATTTTTGAAGCGCTGGTAGATGAATGCCGAGCGTCGGCTACGCGTAGCCGACTGGCGCAGGCAGTTCACAACCTGGGCTCTACTTACGTGGAACTAGACCAGTCTGAAAAGGCACGGCCGTATTTGCAGGAAGCGCTAACTCTATACAAAGAAGTGGGGCAGCTGCATTACGCCGCCTTTGCTACGTTGCAACTGGGTGAAATCGCCATAGACCAGGGCGCACTCGCTCAGGCACGGGATTATTGCCGGCAAGCTCTACAAACGTCTCAGGAAACAGAGATGCCTTCCCTGACCTTGAACGCGTTATCCCTATTGGGTCGCCTGGTAAGGGCATCAGGTGAAGACGCGTACGCGGTTTCCGTTTTGACCCTCGTGGTCAACCACCCGGCCACTTTGGCGAAAACGAAAGCTAAGGTCCGCCAGACGTTGCAGAAGCTGCAGGCCAGTATGCCATTGGCAGACTTTACCAGGGCGCAGGAGGGTGGAGCGGTTCGGTCCATTGAAGAAGTTGCGCAGGAAGGAATTCACAAATTGGTGCTGTGACGGACAACCACGAATGACTTGATACAGTTCGTGTTAGACAGCCAGCTTGCCTTAGAAAACAGGATGCGCTTATGCCAACACAAATAATCTTTGCGCCAGCAGCCCGTGGCAAAACCACTTATCTGCTGAACCTGGCTCGCCAAACGGCCGTGCCGTCAATCTGAATCCAGTCACCAAAGAATTTATCGACAAAAACACAGACCGAGATGCCACGTACAGTCGCGCTTTAATCCGGGCCTTGCGGGCTCATTGTCGATATAGTGACAGCCCCGAGCGGGTGGGCGTGGCAGTACGAGGCACCTATCGGCC
This sequence comes from Promineifilaceae bacterium (SeqCode), assembly GCA_041748655.1. Lineage (GTDB taxonomy): Bacteria > Chloroflexota > Anaerolineae > Promineifilales > Promineifilaceae > Leptofilum. Next base: position 46,267 of record JBGTCV010000007.1, read on the forward strand.
CATAACTCGAGCCAAAGTTTCACAAGCAGGGCAGCCCCCATTTTGACGTATCATGGCATAACCCGCCTGTGGGTCATCTCCCCAATGGGTAAAATCAACATTAAAGACAATAATCATACGGACTTTGCCCGTATTGGCGGCCACGCTGACCGCCTCTGCCAGCCAGGCAGCATGTTGGGCCACTGTTGTTCCTGCCGCCCAGCCAAAACGTTCTGGCACACCCCCATAATCCTCTCCCGACAAATAGCCTAACTCTGTAAAGCAAACAGGTTTACCTAATTGAGCATAGACATTCAATGTTGGCAGTAAATACCAACTGTAATGGGCACTTCCTGTGGGATGGCCAGAAATATGAGATGGCGAACTGGCACCTGCATTGTAATGTGCCCCAATACAGTCGGCGTAGTTGCCTGCACCGGCGGCCAACATGCCAGCCATGTAACGGTTATCGGCCCAGGCGTTTGTGTTGTTATCGAAGCCAGTGGGCGCTGGCGCACCGCTAATAACCATCACATTGGGATTCGCAGCTTTAATGGCGTTGTAAGCGGGCGCAAGCATATTATTTACATAACTATTAGGATCGATTTGCCCGGCAGGCCATTCAAAGTCGATATTCATTTCATTCCAGACTTCAATGGCATCTGGACCCAGGGCAGCAACGCCCGCTAAGAATTGGACATACGCTTCAAAGTTGATGCTTTCGGGATAGGTGTTTGCGCCGGGTATGCTCAATAATACCTTGAACCCAGCCGCATGAGCATTGTTGATCCGCCCGGCCAAATCATTGGGATTACCCCCTTCGCCCCATTTGTGTTGGAACTTAACCCAGGTCATACCCGCTGAAGCCATGAGGACAGGGCTGCTAAATGAGTGCGTTTGCCCGCCCAACTCAAAGCCGCCAACCGCCACGGGGGGCGCAGAAACGGGCGGCGGTGGCCCCGATGGAGGTGCAGCGGGCGTTGTTGCTGCCGGTGTGGGTGCTGGTGATGGCGCTGGCGCTTCAGCCACCGTAGTTTCTGAGGTGGTGGCAACGACCTCGGTCGCGTCTACAAGCGTGCTAATGTCAAACTCTGGATCGAGGTCGACCAGGGATGTAGCAATCCAGCCTGTTTGTTGCCCATCAATATTCGAGAAAACGATCTGAAGCCAATAGCTAAATTCGTCGCGACCAATGATCTCTACTTCGGTATCTTTAAGGATTGGGCCGGGGAACTTGTCGTAACTTTCGCCGGGACCGAGACGCACATTGGCATTTCGCTTAACAATGCCTCTAACGATTTCTGCTACTTCCGTTTCTTCTTCTGCGACGGCGATGGTAATGGGCAGCGTGCCAAGCGGTGTAGTCACATCTCCTGAAACGAAATCAACCTGGAGCGCAAACGCTCCCGGGTCTGAGGTGCCTTCCCAAATGAAAAATGTTTCGGTGCCGGTTTCTGTAACAACGATGTTTCCGTCATCATCTAAAATTGTCCAAACGATGGCGGGTTCACCTATCTGGGCAGGGTCGGACAGTTGGGCCGGCGCGGTAAAGGCGACACCTTGTAGATTGTGTTTAACGGCCGTTTCCATCCGAAAAACAATCGTGGCCGGATGCGTCAACCAAACTTTCTGTGAATCTTCAACCGTGTAATAGTAGGCTGAACTGGCCTCGTCCCACTGTATTGGCGAAATATTGCCAGAAAGGGCCGCTTCAACCGACGTTTCCGGTTCATATTCTGACGTATCAGCCATAAACTGCACCTCGCCAAAATACATGAGCTGTTCTTCTACTGACAATGATGTCCACGTATCTTCTGAGTGGACAACGGGGCTAGTGGGAATTAAGGCCACCAGCTTGCGCCGATCCATGTTGTCTGTTGCCCAGGCAAGCAGCTGATCAACAGTTCCTCCTGCCACATATTTAGCAGGATCGAGGGGAAGCAAGAGGTAAATAGTGTCGGCTATGTTTCCCAGTGCAGTCCAATCATAGCCATCAAGATCACTCACCTCATCTGCATTTTGAGGGGCAGGTAAGGTAAGGATAAGATTTTTCTCCTGCGCCTCTAAAGCAGCGGCGAGATTTTGGATAAAGGTCGTAAACGCCTCTTTTTGGCCGACAGCTACCCTTTGATAGTTCAGGTTGACACCGGCATAAGGTTCTATCATTTCCACGATTGCTGCTATTTGAGCCGTTTGTACAGATTCATCAGCCAGAAAGGCCGATAAAGCCTCTGTCTCTATTTCGTCGCTCACATGAGTCAGTTGCAGGTACGGATTTGCGATGTCTGCGGGACCGCCTGAAAGCGAGCCTTCCAATTCGCCATCTGTGCCTAAATGCAGGGTGGTGACGGTGGCTTCTGTATATTCCTCAGACCATGTTACGTCTTCGCTCCAGACACCACCAACTGTGATCGGGTCTGGCGCTTCTGCCTGCACCAAAGCGACAGCCTGGAACAGAGCTTGGCTAGTGGTATGTCGCTGCTGCGCGGTGGGATCATATTCTGAAGGAATAAATACCCAGGATGTGCCATCCCAGCCGTATAAATCAAGCAAGGTAACATCTGCATTTGCCGGGGTGTTGATGGCGATTTGTCCGGTAACGGCCGTATCCCCAGCATCAACCACATACACATCACTCACCAAGCTAACGTTAGCGGGCAGAGGCTCAATATTGGCTGTCGCTAAATCCGCTGCCGCAATCGCCGTGACGTTGACAGGGTGTGGGCTGGTGACGGTAATTTCCCCTGCAATTTCTGGAATGGCATCTGGTTCTAAAACGGTTACTGCTTCGGTGGGAACGGCCGTTTCTGCCACCACCGTTTCATCATTGCGTTGTTTCTCCTGACAACCCGCAATAAAGAAAAGAATGAGAACAGCACCCATAATAAACAAACGTCTTGTGTTCTGGCTGGTGCCATTTGAATGTGTAGTTAGCTTTTTTTTCACGATCATCCACCTCCATGACCCTTTGGGCATGTTCGTTCTTATTTTTGAACGAGCCCTTGATAGCAAATCACAGAAAGTTTTGCAAAATCAATGACCTTGTTTGGCTGTGATTTGCTCACCAAAAAGCTGAAATTTAATAGCTACCAATACGCAAAGTGGATAGATTTTAGCACAGGCATAGTATAGTTACCCCACGAAATCCCAAAGAACCCAACATTTTACTGCACCCATGAGCCTAATAGTGACAACCGTATCTCCTTGGGCTAAACTATCATTATGCCTCCTTCTTCCGATTTTTACGCCCTGTTGTCCACTCTGTTTCACCAAATGATCCAGAGGCCAGACTCGCTGCCTAGCATTCCGCTAGAACAATGGCCTGCGAATTCCCAGGAACACCTGCTGTTGGAAGATTTTCGGGCGGCTCTGGCTTGCATGCAGGCGCACAACCAGGAGCGTCAATCACAGATGGAGGCTCGCAAGCGTGAACAATTCACGCTGTTAGAAATTTCCCAAACATTAGCCTCTGCCCTGGAACTAAAGCCTGGTTTAATTCTTGACCAATTACGGGTAATTGTTGAGTATACGCATGCTGCGCTTTTTATATTGGAAGAGTTGGCTCTGGTTGCCCTGGCTGTGCGTGGACCGCAGCAGCTGGTTGAGTCCGTTCCCTTCACTATTCAGTTGGATAAGCCAAAAACGCTGGCAAGGCTGTTAAATGGGCACCAACCAAAGCGAATTGCCGACGTGTGGAGCGCCGACCCGACAGCACAGTTTCTCCGTTTGCTCCTGAACGAGCAGGCTTCCATCCTGTTAGAGGGGATACGATCATGGATGTGGGTGCCCCTGGCTGTGCAGGGTCGTATTATCGGGGGTATCGGCGTTGCCCATGCCAAACTGGACAGCTTCACGGCTCACCACGGTGACCTGGCTCTGATCGTCGCCAATCAAGCAGCCATCACGCTGATCAATGCCCAACTGTTCGAGCAAGCGCAAACGCATGCTGCATTGGAGGAACGGCAGCGCCTGGCCCAACACCTGCACGATGCAGTCAATCAATCACTTTTTTCTGCCAGTCTCATCGCCGAAGTCCTACCCCGCGTGATGGAGCGGAACCCGGATGAGGGGCAGCAGTCGTTGGAAGACTTGCGCCGATTGACTCGCGGCGCAATGGCTGAGATGCGCAGTCTGCTGGTCGAGCTGCGCCCGCTGGTTTTGACCGATTCTGACCTGAGGGACCTGCTGCGCCAGTTGGGAGACGCTTTCACGGGTCGGACGAACATCCCAGTCGCCGTGACCGTAACGGGGCAAGGCGTCTTGCCGGCCGAGGTACAGGTGGCGCTCTACCGTCTGTGCCAGGAAGGATTGACCAACATCGCCAAACATGCCCAGGCCAGCCAGGTGGCGATCAATCTACAATATGAAGCTGGCTCTATAGAATTACGGATACGCGATGATGGCTGCGGCTTCGATCCGGCAAACATATCCCCCGGTCACTTTGGCCTGAGCATGATGCACGAGCGGTCCAAAGCGATTGGCGCAGAATTAGCGGTGGGCAGTCAATCAGGTCAGGGAACCGAAATTGTTATCCGCTGGACCGAACCACAGGAAGAGGAGGCCCTATGAGCGATTCCCCACCGATCCGCGTGATGCTAGTGGATGATCATACGATGGTGCGCCGCGGCCTGGCCACCTTTTTGAAGGTTTTTGATCACCTGGAACTGGTGGGCGAAGCGGCTGACGGCGAAACGGGCGTGGAACTATGCGGCCGTATCCTGCCCGATGTGGTGTTGATGGATATGGTTATGCCAGATATGGACGGCGTGACCGCCACTCGTCTCATTCGCCAACGCTTTCCCTCGGTGCAGGTCATTGCCCTGACCAGTTTCACAGAAAAGGGGTTGGTTCAAAGCGCCCTTCAGGCAGGGGCTATCGGTTATTTGCTCAAGGATGTGTCGGCCGAAGAACTGGCCCGGGCAATTAACGCCGCCCATGCCGGTCAGGGCACGCTCTCCCCAGGAGTTGTCCAGGCTATCATCCACGACGACGACGCCCAACCACCGCCGCCCGGTCACGATCTGACAGACCGTGAGCACGAAGTGTTAATTCTGCTGGTCGCCGGTTTGAATAACAGCGAAATTGCCGAGAAACTGGTTGTCAGCCCCTCCACCATTAAATCCCACGTCAGTAACATTCTGACCAAGTTTGGCGTCACCAGCCGCACCGAGGCGGCAGCGATCGCTGTGCGCCAGCGGTTGGTTGAATAAACGGCCGTTTACCCAATCACCTCATCCCCTTCTCTCCAATTGCCTGACTGACGGCTGCTTAGATTGGTTCGATTCTCCCCCAACTGGGGGAGATCAATATCCCCTGACCAGCCGATGCTCTTGAGAGCCGCTGGTTTTATAATTGAAATTAGCCCCAATGTACTCAATCAATACTGACCGCCAGGGCTTTAACCAGCGTGTCACAAGCTTTTAAACCTGTCGCCTGGGCACGTAGCTGCTCTGGCGCCGGAGGCGTGAGCATAGGCAGGAAAAAATGGCCGAGACAAATATTACATTCCATAACAAAGCGGCGATCAGGGTGCAGGCGCAGCTATTTACCGGCCGCACGTTGATCAGCACCTGTGTGGCCGGCCCGGGCGAAAGCCGCAGCTTACCGGCCGAGGTATCGTCATACGACGTCTTTCTCAAGGACAGCTCCACCGGATGGGAACTGGCGCGCCAATTAAACAGTAAGGCCACAACCCTCACCCTGAGCCGCCATAAAGGGCGCTACCTCATTACCGGGAGCTGAAATGACTCTAAGATTCGAGGATTGGCTTAGCACGCAGCAAGAACGAAAAGATGAGATTGGCGATCTGGCACGTATCCCAGACATGCAAGATGTTGCTCAGCAAACATCAAAGAGGAAGTCCGATGAACATATGGAGTGGGTAAATGTCGTCATTAAAATTGCTCAACCGGGCCACATTGCTGTCTTCAATGATGCCTGGCAGGAATTTCTCCTGGCAAAACAAGCAGCAACTACGGAACCTCCGGATTAATCCGGATTCCCGGAGTATTCACATGATTCGCGTATTTTTAGCCGACAGGCGACCCGACTCTCGTTCAGCCCTGCGGCTAATGTTGCTGGATTTGAACATGCAGGTGGTTGGCGAGGCGTCCGAATGGGCGGCCGTTTTGCAAGAAGCCGCCCTGACCCAGCCCGACATGATCGTGGTGGATTGGGAGTTGATCCCCACAGAAAGCTCGCTTCCGGCGCTGCGGGCCACCTGCCCGTCAGCCGTCGTCATCGTCCTCATCAGCCACCTGGATGCCCGGCAGCAGGCAGCGCTTTCGTCCGGAGCCGACAGCTTTATCAGCAAAGACGAAACGCCAGACCGGGTGGCAGAGCGGCTGCGCACTGCGGTCGCCGATATTCGCGCTTAACAAATAAACCTTGGCGCATCATAACTGTCCGGTGCGCCAGCAACACCAATCGGGGCAGTCAATTAATGGGATCTGGAGGATTAACCATGAACGATGATATTTTTAAAGGCAAGTGGAAGGAAATGCGGGGTCAGGTCAAAGAGTGGTGGGGCAAACTCACCGACGATGACCTGGAACAGATGGATGGCAAGGCAGACCAACTGATTGGCGCGCTGCAGAAGCGATATGGCTACACCAAAGAAGCCGCCGAAAAGGAACTGAACGACCGTTTAGAAGCGGCTAAGATTAAATAATTTCATCAAAGACCTGCCAGGTTTTTGAAAACCTGGCAGGTCTTATGAAGAGCTTCTAACTAATTTTTAAAGCACGGCAGCGTGTTTACCAAACACTCTACTAAAGGAGAGTATAAGATGAACTTTATTATATGGCTTATCGTTGGCGGTATCGTGGGCTGGGTAGCCAGCATGATTATGCGCACAAATGGGCAGCAAGGGCTGGTTATGAATGTTGTGGTCGGGATCGTCGGCGCGTTTTTGGCCGGCCTGTTATTAACACCTCTGTTGGGGATTGGCACTATTAACCAGAACGATTTCAGTTTGCCGGCTTTGATTGTATCGATCACCGGTGCCGTTATTTTGCTGGCAATTGTCAGTCTCCTCCAGGGCAGAGGAGTGCGCAGACGCTAGCAGCCTGTCGAACAAAGAAAATGGGACGCAGATTTCAGCTCTTTTATCTGCGTTAATCTGTGTCCTATCACTAGGGAAATCGACTTCTCCGACAGCCTGCTAGTAGTAGATAGAAAATCTACCCGAAGATTTACAAGTGCGCGAGTTTATCGGTGCCATCCCGGAGGTTGACGAGTGTGCGAGGCGTTCACGAAATCAACTTCCGGGATGGCTATTCAGTTATTCAGCGAGGTGCAAAATGCCACAAATACAAAAACAGACGTCAGAAGTTAGAACGTCACAACGAGAATCAGACCAGGAACAACGTATCTTCTCGTTTAAGGCAACCCAGTGGATCTGGTTAGTCCTGGGTCTGATTGAAGCGCTGATTGCCATGCGCATTATTCTGTTGCTAATAGGAGCTAATGCGGCGAGTCCGTTTGCCGTTTTTATTTACGGCGTTACTAATATCTTCCTCTTCCCCTTTGCGGGGTTGGTAGGGACACCCACCTCTGGGGCGATGGTGCTGGAACTCTCTTCTATTATTGCCATGCTGGTATATGCTTTGTTGTTCTGGGCTTTGGAACGAATCGTCTGGGTAACTTTCTATCGTCCGCGTGGGTCAGCGGTTGACATCACCCAAACGACAACCAGTGAAAGTGCACCTGTTTCGGTCAGGCATACGCCCACCCGTGAACAGAACGATGTGTAACGGGCGTTCTCTATCTGTAGAGCGCGCCGCAAATTAGGTGAAAAGAATGGCGTACAGCGCCATTTTCACAAGGAAACAAGGAAAACAAGCGAATGAAAAACAAGAAGGGTCAAAAAAAGAAGAAAGATGACAATAATTTAAGCGGCTTTTTAGCAGGGCTGACGTTGTTCGCCGGGCTGCTGCTGGGCAGCTTGATCGGGGCGGGCGTGATGCTGTTGCTGGCGCCGCAGTCTGGCAAAAAGACGCGGAAGCAGCTTCGGCGGAGAGGCCGGGATTTGCGCCAGCATACGGCCGACGCGGTAGATGACACGGTCGCCGAGGTTCGCGCCAAAGCGCGCCAGGTTACGACCAGCATCCATGAACAAACTGACGCGCTGCAGCAGCGTGGCCAGGATGTCGTTGACGAAGGAAAGAAACGCTGGGATGCTGTTGTTGAGGCTGGGAAAACGGCCGTTAACAGTTCCTGATCACCTGTTTAAGTACCAGATGGGTTCAATCTTGTAGATTGAACCCATCTCATTAAGGAGAAACCCCATGTTGTGGACTATTATCGTTATTCTGTTCATCCTGTGGCTGCTCGGCTTTTTGGGCGGGAACATCAACCCAAGACTCCGCACCGGCAATTGGATTCATACATTGATCGTCATCGTCATCATCCTGGTTATCTTGCAACTGCTTGGAGTAGTGTAAGCAGCCATCTCGAAATTGCGTGGCGTAGATTGGACCAATTTTAAAGATTGGTCCAATCTGATACCTTTGGGAAATAGTTATTGGAAAATAGATAAATGACGGGAATTACCCATTCACAGACTGCCATGTTGGCTGGTGCCATTCTTGTAATAGACGATAACAGGCACATGCGCGAAGCGCTGACCGATATTTTGAGCCATTTCCTGGATGTCCCCGTACACACAGCCAACAACGGACACGAAGGCCTGCAGATTTACCGACAGCAGCGGCAAAGCATCTCTCTGGTTTTGCTCGACATGAACATGCCGGTGATGAACGGCGAACAGACTTATGAAAAATTGCGACAAATTGACCCTCAGGTCAGGGTAATTATCTCATCGAGTCTGAGTCAGGAAGAGGTCAACCGCCGTTTGGGGCGGCTTGGGAAGCCCACTTTTTTGCCGAAACCGTATGCCATGAATGACCTGTTCGCTGCTGTGCGAACGGAATTGGCGTCTGTTCAGTCCGTCGTAACTCATGACGGCCGTATGCAAGGAGTATATTTCATGCAATCCATCCCTTTACACGACAACTGGGTTTTCCACGACGACAATCCTTATGCCGAGCCTCTTTTTGTGAACGAGAACGGCCGTATCCTCCGCTTTGCCCTCAAACCCGGTCAGTCCGTTAAAGAGCATACAGCCCCCAACTCGCCGGTCTACATCACGGTCCTCAAAGGCGATGGGCTATTTTCTGGCGGCGACAGCCAGGAAAAGCGCTTTGGAGCTGGCGACTTGTTGATTTTTGACACGGGCGAGCCGCACGCCATTCGCGCAGATAATGAAGAACTGGTGTTTGTGGCCTTCCTCCATGGCGTTCCCGAAGCGCCCTGGCATAGATAAGTCTGCGCTGTCCGGCGACCAGATTTTGCAGTCCCTTTTGCTGAAACCAGGAGAAATTAATGGACACGCTAGATAAAAACGCCATAGCTGAGGTATTAGGCGACTACGAGTCACCCTGCCTCTCACTCTACCAGACGACCCACCGGCGTCATCCGGAAAATCAGCAAGACCCAATTCGCTTTGGCAACCTGGTGAAAAAATTGGAACAATCGCTGCTGCAAAAATACCCTGCAGATGAAATTCAGCCGCTGCTGGAACCGTTTCTAGCCCTGGCCGATGACCGCGATTTCTGGAACCATGCCCTTGACGGCCTGGCCGCGCTGGGGACGAAGGGTATGTTCCGCGTTTACAAGCTGCAACGGCCTGTGGCAGAGTTAGCCATCGTGGCCGACACCTTTCACACCAAACCCCTGCTGCACACGCTCCAGTCGGCCGATCGCTACCAAATCCTTGGCCTGAGCCGGCACGAGATCAAACTGTTCGAGGGCAACCGCAACGCCGTAGACGAGATCGAACTGGCCCCAGGCGTACCGCGCACGATTACCGAGGCGTTGGGCGAAGAACTGTCCGACCCGCACCTCACCGTTGCCTCCTATGGCGGCGTCACTGGAACGCAACACAGCGGCGCGGGGGGAATGCAGCCAGGTATGCACCACGGCCACGGCGGCAAAGCAGCCGAGGTAGATAGCGACGCCGATCGTTTCTTCCGCGCCGTTGACCGGGCGATTCTGGAACGTCACTCGCAGCCATCGGCCCTACCGCTGATCCTGGCCGCCTTGCCGGAGCACCATCACCTGTTCCACCAGGTCAGCCGCAACCCATTCTTGCTGGAAGGGGGCGTTGACAGCTATCCGGATGCCTTGCCCCTTGACGACCTCCGCCAGCGTGCCTGGCAGGTCGTCGAGCCCCATTATCAGACCCGACTAACCGCCCTGGCCGAGCAGTTCGGCCACGCCATGTCCCGCAATCTCGGTCATGACCAATTGGCGCAGGTGGCGAAAACGGCCGTGGCTGGGCGGGTAGCCACCCTGCTCCTCGAGGCCGGCCGTGAAATACCCGGCCGGATTGATGCGGCTACCGGCGATCTCGTCCCGGCCGACCTGGACCACCCGGAAATTGATGACGCGCTAGACGACCTGGCAGCCTTGACCCTAAAAATGGGCGGCGAAGTCGTCATCATGCCCCCTGAGCAGATGCCGACGAAGACGGGCCTGGCCGCTATTTACCGTTATTGATTCGAGTAGCGCCTAAAAGGGCAACAGAAATATGAAAATTCAAGTCAACACCGACAGAAATATTGAAGCCGATGACGATCTGGCCAGCCAGGTCAGAGCCGTGGTGGGGGGAACCTTAGAGCGTTTCAGCGAGCGACTCACACGGGTTGAAGTCTACCTGAGCGACGAGAACAGCGACAGCAAATTTGGTACCCATGATATGCGCTGCGTGCTGGAGGCCCGTCTTGCCGGCCGTTCCCCGACCGCAGTGACCCATGATGCGGCAACCTGGGAGCAGGCGGTTGAGGGCGCGGCCGAGCAGATGATGCGTTCCCTGGAAAGCACGCTTGGGCGACTGGACGACCACCGGCAAGGCGCAGAGGCGAAAAAAAATATGTAGGCGGCGAAGGAGATAAATCTTATGTTCCCAATTGGTGATGATAATAGCGACAGAAAAAGTTTGCCGGTGGTCACCTATGCCCTGATCGCTCTAAATGTTCTCTTTTTCTTTGTAGAGCTAAGCGGCGGTGACGCTTTTATCGAAAAATGGGCTTTCGTTCCCGCTCGCTTCGTGGCTAATCCCATCGCTGATTCTCTGACACTCTTCACGGCTATGTTCATGCACGCCGGGTGGCTTCATCTGGGTGGCAACATGCTCTACTTATGGATCTTCGGCGACAATGTAGAAGACCGTTTCGGGCATGTCAAGTTCATCATTTTCTACTTAGTTTGTGGCCTGGTCGCCACTTTCGCCCAATTAGCCTTTAGCCTCGAATCAACCATACCCAATTTAGGCGCATCGGGGGCGGTTGCCGGGGTACTCGGCGCTTACATTTTGCTGTTTCCCCAGGGAAAGATCAAAGTATTGCAGGGGCAACGCATCGTTCAGGTACCCGCACTGATCGTCATTGGCCTTTGGATCGTTCTCCAGTTTTTTAGCGGCGTTGGTTCCATTGCCAACACAGCCGACACAGGTGGCGTGGCTTACATGGCGCACATCGGCGGATTTCTGGCGGGGTTTGCGTTGACTTTTTTGTTTCGTGGGCGTGACGGGGCACAGACTCCGAGGCTGAGTTCTCCCAATTCAGGCCAGTTAAAATGACCCACAAACAGGTCTTATCCATCTCTATTTGGTAAAAAGTCGTTCGCAACGGTCAAACTTGATGTTCAATGGAAAACCCTGACGCCTTATGCCCATTTATTTGCAGGAACCTGTTGCAATAAATGGTAATCATTCACTCCCGCCCTTGAGCCTGTCGTGGGGACTGGATCATCCTGTGGCTTCTGCGCCATGTAAAGCCTGGAACGCTGGTGGAAGACCATCCATCCAGGGCAGGCTGTTATGTTAATAAAGGAAAAAAATCAATGAGTAAGGATCAGAACAACAAAAAGAAAGACAAGAAAAAACCGGCAAAAACAACAAAAGAAAAGAAGCAAGCGAAAAAAGATAAGAAGGAGAAAAAGGAAAACCCTGGAATTCTCGACACATAGACTAAATTACAACAAGCTGTTGCGCATCGTCCAAAGTGCGTTGCAAATTGTAAAACGATTTGGCAAATCGCCCAGAGAACGATTTGCCAGATCGCTCTGCATTTTTGAAGGAGCGTTATGCTGGACCAAATTCTTGTACCGCTAGAGGGGTCTGCCCTGGCGGAATGTGTGCTGCCTCACGCCAAAGCCATCGCCCAGTCTACAGGCGCGCATCTCCTGTTTCTCCATGTTGTGGAGCAGGAGGATAGCGGCCCCTCGCGCCAGGTAGACCCCTTAAACTGGTATCTACGCAAGGTGGAAGCACAATCTTATATAGACCAGATGAGCCGGCAATGGCAGCAAAGCAACCTGGTTATTACCAACGTGCTGTTGGAAGGCCCGGCGGCCGAACGAGTCGTGGAATATGCCCACGACAATGACGTGGCTCTGATTGTCCTCAGCAACCAGAGCCAGAGCGGGGTGGCGCAAAAAGTTATCTGGCAAGTTGGCACATCCATCATGCTGGTACGGGCAGAGTGGCCGGCAGAGAATCCGTCGGACAACCAGCCCGATGAAATGCATTACGGCCGTATCCTCCTCCCCCTCGATGGTTCACTACGCGCCGAAAGCGTTCTACCCATTGCCACCCGCCTGGCCCAATATCACCAGGCTGAACTACTGCTGGTCCATGTCGTCGCCCGGCCGGAAATGGTTCACCGCCACTCTCCCTCCCCCGAAGACAGCACCCTGATGGAACAGATTACCCAGCACAACCTGACCGCCGCTGCCCACTACCTGGAACAACTCCAACGACGCCTGCCGCCAGAAACCCAAACCCGTTTACTGGTGAGCGACAATGTCATCGCTTCTTTGCATGACCTGGTGGAACAGGAAAAAGTGGACCTGGTCATCCTGAGCGCCCATGGGCATTCCGGTGGCAGCCAACGGCCGTATGGCAACATAGCCACCAACTTCATCACCTACGGCCTCGTCCCGCTGCTCATTATGCAGGATATGTCACTCCCTAAAACCGGGCCACTGACGGCCGGAAGTGCCTCCCGGTCATCGGGCCAGACTACGGGAGGGCAAACTTTTGCCAACGCCAACTACGCTCATTGAGGCCTTCCCCCCTTCACCAACCCAACCTGCGCCGACAGAGGTTTTCAGCCGACTGGAACAGACCGCCCGCCGCCTGGCCGCCGGGCATCAAGCCATCCTCTATGCGCCGCGGGCGCGGCACCTGCTGCAACGGCTGCCCCAACAGGCCAAACTGCTGCAAATAGGGTACCAGACGTTCCGCACCAGCACCGCCGAAGCGCTGGCCTTTTCCTATGCCGCCGAATGGCTGCTGGATAATTTCTACGTCGTCCAACAAACCCTGCTGCAAATCGAAGAAGACCTCTCGCCCGACTTTTACCGAAATTTGCCCCGGCTCAATTCTGGCGCTCCCCTACAAGATTATCCCCGTATTTACGACCTGGCTCGCCAGCTCTTGATTACCGAAACGTGCCAGCTCGACCTGGAGCGCATCCACAAATTTGTCTGGGCTTATCAGGCCGTAACGCCACTGACGATGGGGGAATTATGGGCCTTGCCGATTATGCTGCGCCTGGTGCTGCTGGAGAGCATGGCTCAGGCTATCGGCCGTTTAGCCAGCCTTGTACCTGAAACAGACACGCTGCCCCTGGCCTTGCAGTGCAACCACACGGTCAACGATACCGACGTAGTGGCCAACTGCATTCCCAGCCTGCGCCTGCTGGCCGGTGAAGATTGGCTCATCTTTTTTGAGCAGATCAGCCAGGTGGAACAGATTTTGCGGAAAGACCCGGCTGGCGTCTATGCCCAAATGGATTTCGAGACCCGCGACCGGTATCGTAAAGTGGTCGAACGCGTGGCGCGGGCCACAAATCAGGCAGAAATCGTGGTGGCGCAAACGGCCGTTTCTCTATCTCACCGCGCACAAAACAATCACGAGAACGCCGACTCCCCCACTCACCACGTTGGCTACTACCTGCTGGCCGACGGGCTAAGCCAATTGGAACACAAAACAGGCCATCAGCCACAAGGTCTCATCCGCTGGCGGCGGGCGTTGGCTCCTTACGCCACGCCCCTTTACCTGGGCAGCGTCAGCCTGCTGACCCTCATCATCGCCCTGCCCTTTATTGCCTATGCCTTCAGGAATGGGACAGGCTGGCTGGTGGCAGCGGCCGTTTTTTTCACGCTCATCCCGGCCATCTCCACCGCCGTCACCCTGGTCAACTGGCTCGTCACCCACCTCATCTCCCCCAGCGTCTTGCCCAAACTAGACTTTCTGCAAAATGGCGTACCGGCCGAATGCCGCACGGTGGTGGTCATCCCCACGCTGCTCACCCACCCCGCCGAAGTGGACTCTTTGCTCAAACAGTTGGAGATGCACTACCTGCGCAACCCCGACCCCCATCTTTCCTTTGCCCTGCTGACCGATTTTGCCGACGCCGATACCGCCACGGCCAAAACGGCCTTTGGGCCGGAAACCAGCCGCGCCGCCGCCGACACCCTCCTCCTCGGCCAAACTCAAAACGGCATTGAAGCCTTGAATCAACGGTACGCCGGCCAGCCTTTTTACTTCTTCCACCGCCACCGCCAATGGAACCCCCGCGAAAACACCTGGATGGGCTGGGAACGGAAGCGGGGTAAATTGCATGAATTCAACCAGCTGCTGCGCGGTCACAGCCAGACCTCCTACACCATTCAGATCGGCAACTTAGATATCCTGCCCCAGATTCAATACATCATCACCCTGGACGCCGATACCATCCTGCCCCGCGAAGGCGCCAACCGGCTGATCGGCACGCTGGCTCACCCCCTGAACCGCGCCCAATTCGATCCGCGCAGCGGCAAAGTGGCTGCCGGTTACACCATCCTCCAACCGCGCACCGAAATCCAGTCCACCAGCGCCAACCGCTCCTTTTTTACCCGCATTTTTGCCGGGGACAGCGGCCTGGACCTGTACACCCTGGCCGTTTCCGACGTGTACCAGGATTTATTTGGCGAAGGCAGCTACGTCGGCAAAGGCATTTACCACATAGACGCCTTTGAGCGCAGTCTGGCCGGCCGAATCCCGGAAAACACCCTGCTCAGCCATGACTTATTTGAAGGGATTTATGGTCGGGCCGGTCTGGTGACAGATATTGTGCTCTATGAACAATATCCCGCCCATTATTTCACCAGCGTGCGCCGCGCCCAACGGTGGGTGCGCGGCGATTGGCAGCTTTTGCCCTGGCTGATGCCCTGGACGCCCAAGGTTTCATCCCCCAGCCGGCCGGGAAAACGGTTCGTCCGCAACGATTTGTCTATTATGGGGCGCTGGAAGATCGCCGACAATTTACGCCGCAGTCTGCTGTCGCCAATGCTGATTCTGCTCTTTGTCGCCGGTTGGCTTTGGCTGCCCGGCTCGCCCCTGGTCTGGACGCTGCTGGGCGTGCTGACCCCGGCCGCCCCACTCCTGACCACGATTGTCGCCGCTGTTTTACAAGCATTTGGCGGGGCGTCCTGGGCAGAAGTGATACGGCCGTTGCACGACTCCACCATTCGCTGGCTGCTCTTTTTAACCTTTTTACCCTACGAAACCCTGCTGACCGTCATCGCGATTGGCGCTACCCTCTGGCGATTGCTCGTCTCCCGGCGCAATTTGCTGCAATGGACCACCGCCGCCTCCACCGAGCGCCGGTTTGGCAAGGAAGCAGAGCAAACGGCCGTTTCTCGCCAATTGTTCCTTTCTATCCTGTTGGCCTTCACCTTAGCCGGGCTGGTTTACTGGGTCAATCCAACGGCGCTGCCCACCGCATTGCCGCTGCTGTTCGTCTGGGCCATCGGCCCGCAAATTGCCCAATGGATCAGCCAGCCAAACGGCCGTTCCATCCCACCCCTCCTGCCCGACCAACGCCAGGAACTGCACACCCTGGCCCGCCGCACCTGGCTCTTTTTTGAAGAATTTGTCGGCCCCGACGACAACTGGCTGCCGCCCGACCATTTCCAGGAGTCCCCTCGCGGCGTGATCGCCCACCGCACCTCCCCCACCAACATCGGGCTGTATCTCCTGTCCGTTTTGGGGGCCTACGACCTGGGCTATATCAGTCCGGTCACGCTCACCCTGCGCCTGCGTTCCACCTTCGACACCCTAAACAGATTAGACCGGTATCGCGGCCATTTCCTGAACTGGATAGACACCCGCAACCTGGCTCCGCTGCCGCCCAGCTATGTCTCTACCGTAGACAGCGGCAATCTGGCCGGCTGTTTGCTGGCCCTCAAGCAAGGCTGCCTGACCTTGCCGCAGCAGCCCGCCTGGCGCTGGCAGCGGTGGCAGGGCTTGTTGGATACGCTGGCTGTGTTAAGTGAAGCGTTAGATGGCGAGGGCGTCGCCACAGCCTGCCACCAACACCTGGCCCAGATGCGTCAACAGGTCATAGCCGTGCAGCACCAGCCGGAACAGTGGGGCGGCTTATTACTGCACCTGCTCGCCCACGAACAACCTGCCCTCTCCAACCACCTCATGGCTCTGGTTGAGGCTGGCCACGCCATCGAGGCTCACAAAATCCACACCTGGCGCGTCTACGCCGACCGCATTAGCCACCATTTACAAGGAATGCAGCGCGAGTTAAGTAACCTGCTCCCTTGGGTGCTGCCCTTCAGCCAACCGCCCTCTTTTTTCACCCAGTCCGCCGACCCGGCCATCCAGGCCGCCTGGCAAAACTTGCTGACCGCCTTACCCCTCACCCCCCGTCTCGACGAGATAGCCGACCTGTGTGCGGCCGGGCAAACCGCCCTGACCGAACTACAGGTTTTATTGCCAGCCGACACAGCCGCCGACGTCCGCGACTGGTGCAGCCAAATGGCCGCCGCCCTGCCCGCCACTCGCCTGCTGATTACCCCGCTTTTGATGAGCTGCGCCGAGCTGGCCCGCCAGGCCAACAACACCGTCTCAGACATGGACTTCGGTTTTCTCTTTAATCGCCAACGCCAAATTTTCCACATCGGCTACAACCTGGCGACCGGTCGCCTGGACCCCAATTACTACGATCTGTTAGCTTCCGAATCGCGCATTGCCAGCCTGATCGCCATTGCCCAAAGCCAGGTTCCGCAAAGCCATTGGCTGCATTTAGGCCGCCCTTTGACCCAGGTTAAAGAGGGGTTGGCCCTGCTTTCCTGGAGCGGAACCATGTTTGAATACCTGATGCCGCCCTTGCTGATGCGCAGTTATGAAGGCACCTTCCTCAACCAGAGTTACGGCCACATCGTCGCCCACCAGATAGCCTATGGCAAAGCCAACCAGGTACCCTGGGGCATTTCCGAATCCGGCTTTTATACCTTTGACGCCGGTCAGAACTACCAGTATCGGGCCTTTGGCGCGCCGGGCCTGGGTTTTAAGCGCGGGCTGGCTGATGATCTGGTCATCACGCCTTATGCTTCGATCCTGGCGCTGCCGTTTCAACCGCAGGCGGTTAGCCAGAACATGACCCATCTTACTGAGCTGGGCATGATGGGGCGCTATGGCCTGTATGAAGCGCTCGATTTTTCCCCGGCGCGACTGGAATTTGGGCAGTCATCGGCCATTGTCCACTCCTACATGGCCCACCACCAGGGCATGATTTTGCTCGCGTTGGTGAACTACCTGCATGATAACGCGATGGTGGCCCGTTTCCACGCCGACCCGCACATCCAAAGTGTGGAACTGCTGCTGCAAGAACAGGTCCCGGTGCGGCTGCCCGACGAACGGCCGTCTCAACCAGAAGAAAGTCCAGGTCAGTTAAGGCAAACGGCCGTTTCCTACCCGCCCTGGTCCGTCCCCACCGACACGCCAATGCCATTGACCCATTATTTGTCTAACGGCCGTTTCCACACCCTCATCACCAACGCCGGTGGCGGCTACAGCAGCCGCGAAGACGCGGCCCTCACCCGCTGGCGGCCCGACACCACCCTGGATAACTGGGGCCAGTGGCTCTACGTGCAAGATTTGGACAACGGCGACCTCTGGTCGGCCGGTTTGCAGCCGACGGCCGCCCGCCCCGCGCACCAGAAACTGCTTTTCCACCCCCACATGGTCGAATTTCGCCGCCATGAACACCATATTGCCCTGCAAATGACCATCACCATCGCTCCTGAAGATGACGTGGAAATTCGCCAAATCAACCTGACCAACGACAGCGAACGGCCGCGCCGCCTGCGCCTCACCAGCTACGCCGAAGTTGTCCTGGGGCCGGCCGCCGCCGACCAACGCCATCCCGCGTTTGCCAATTTATTCGTCGAAAGTGAATACCTGCCCGACCTCCATGCCCTGCTCTTCCGCCGCCGCCCCCGCTCGGCAGGCGATAAACCGCTCTTTTTGCTGCACATGCTGGTCGCCGATACGAACCCTGACGTAGGGGCTGGCCTTGTGCCTGCCCTTCCCCTCGTGCCTGCCCTGGGGCAACCAGAAGGGCAACCAAAAGGGTTGCCCCTACAGGGTCGCGGTTACGAAGGCGACCGGGCCAAATTCCTGGGGCGCGGCCGCACCGCTCGCAACCCCATCGCCCTCAGCGGCGGACTCAGCCAGAGTACCGGCGCGACCCTCGACCCCATCATGGCCCTCAGCCAGACCGTCACCATCGCGCCGCACACCACCGCCCGGCTGGCCTTCATCACCCTAGCCACCCCTTCACGCCGTCAGGCATTAAAATGGGCCGCCCGCTACCAGCAGTGGCTGATGCTGGACCGGGCGTTTATCCGCGCCCGCAGCCTGGCCGAACAAGAACTGCGCCAACTCGACTTAACCGCGCCTCAGTTAGAGCAGATGCAGCGGGTCTTGTCGCTGCTGCTGTATCCCCACCCGGCCCGCCGCGCCGACGCCGCGACCCTGGCCGCCAACAGCCAGGGTCAGCCCGGCCTCTGGGCTTTTGGCATTTCCGGCGACCATCCCATTTTGCTGCTGCAGCTGCATCAGGAAGCGGATGGCGAACTGCTGCTCGACCTGCTGCGCGCCCACACCTATTGGCGGCGGCGCGATTTGCAGATTGACCTGGTCATCCTCAACCAGCAGGAGTCGAACTATGGTCAGGAGATGCAGGGCTTCATCTACCACCTCATCCACCGCACCCACAGCGAATATTGGCTGAACCGGCGGGGCGGCATTTTTGTGCTGCGCGAGGATCAGATGAGCCTGGCCGACCGGATTCTGCTGAGAACGACGGCGCGGGTGCTGTTGAGCGGCTCAGAAGGGACATTGGCACAGCAGTTGGCGAATTTACTCGCCCAACCCATCCCGCTGCCCGCCTTTACCGCCATGCAAAGTTCCGCCGTTTCCCCACCCCCCACGCCGCCCCTGCCCCGCCCCACCGACTGGCAGTTCGACAATGGCCTGGGCGGATTTAGCGCCGACGGCCAGGAATACCAGATTTACCTGCTGCCGGGCGCAGCCACCCCCACCCCCTGGAGCAACGTCATCGCCAATGAGACCGTCGGCTTTCTGGTGTCGGAAACGGGCGGCGGCTACACCTGGGCGGTGAACAGCGGCGAAAACCGGCTCACCGCCTGGCGCAATGACCCGGTCAGCGACCTCCCGGCGGAAGCGTTGTATCTACGTGATGAAGAAACGGCCGAACTCTGGTCACCGACGCCGCAACCGGTGCCGGCCGACGCCCCCTATCTGGTACGGCACGGGGCCGGTTACACCACCTTCCAGCATCATAGTCACGGCCTCAAACAGCAAACGCGCCTTTTTGTCAGCCCGACGGATCCCATCAAGGTGATCCAGGTGCGGCTGGAAAACGCCTGGGACCGACCGCGCCGCCTCACCCTGACGCTGTATGCCGAATGGGTGTTGGGCACAAACCGCGAAAGCAGCCAGCCCTATCTCATCCCCAGCTACGACCAGGAACGGTTTGCCCTGCTGGCCCGCAACCCGTACAACGCCGAGTTTGGCGAGCGCGTTGCCTTTGTCGCCGCCTCCAGACAGCCGCACGGCTTCACCGCCGACCGGGCCGAATTTATCGGCCGTTTGGGCGATCTCAGCCAGCCCGCCGCGCTGGGGCGGATCGGCCTGAACAATCAGGTGGTCGCCGGGTTAGATAGCTGCGCCGTCCTTCAACTCCATATCGACCTGCCGCCGGGCGGCAGCGAAGAGGTCTGCTTCTTCGTGGGTCAGGGGGTGAATCAGGACGAAACCGTCTCTCTGTTGCAGCAGTTCCAGCAGGTGGGGCGGGTAACGGCCGTTTGGCAAGCCGTCCAGACATTATGGGATGAGCTGTTAGGGGCCGTCACAGTAGATACGCCCGACCCGGCCATGAATTTACTGCTCAACCGCTGGCTGCTCTACCAGACGGTGGCCTGCCGCTTGTGGGGGCGTTCGGCGCTGTACCAGTCCAGCGGCGCTTACGGTTTCCGCGACCAACTTCAGGACGTGATGGCCCTGCTCCACACCCGGCCCGATCTGGCCCGCGACCATATTTTGCGCGCCGCACAGCATCAGTTTGCGGACGGCGACGTGCTGCACTGGTGGCATCCACCCAGCGGGCGCGGCGTACGCACGCGCATCAGCGACGATCTGCTCTGGCTGCCCTACGTCACCGCCCATTACGTGGCCGTGACTGGTGACGAAACGATTTTGCAGGCAGAGCTCCCATTCCTGATGGGCACGCCCCTAAATCCAGAGGAAGAGGAACGGTACGGCTGGTATGAAACGACAACCGAGCGGTATTCACTGCTGGAACATTGCCGCCGCGCCTTGCACAAGGGCTCAACGGCCGGGCAGCATGGCCTGCCGCTGAGCGGCGGCGGCGATTGGAACGACGGCCTGAACCGGGTAGGCATTGCCGGGCGTGGCGAGAGCGTCTGGTTGGGCTGGTTCCTGTACAAGACGCTGCATGATTTTGCGGATTTGTGTGAGCGGGTGGGGGAAGGAGGTGCGGCCGTTTACCGCCAACAAGCCGCCGCTTACCAGCAAGCCCTGGAAAAACATGGCTGGGATGGGGAATGGTATCGCCGCGCCTACGACGATGACGGCGTGCCAATCGGTTCGGCCCAAAATCAGGAAGCGCAGATTGACGCCATTGCTCAATCCTGGGCCGTCCTTTCCGGCGCGGCCGAGCCGCAGCGGGCGCGGCAGGCGATGCAGTCGGCCTATGAGCGGCTGGTGCTGGAGCGAGAGCGGCTCATTTTGCTGCTCACGCCCCCCTTCGACAAAACGGCCCGCGACCCCGGCTATATCAAAGGCTACCTGCCGGGCATTCGGGAAAATGGGGGACAATACAGCCATGCGGCCGTCTGGACCATTTGGGCCTTCGCCCGGCTTGGGGAAGGGGATGTGGCCCACGCTCTGTTTGACCTGATCAATCCCATCACCCACGCCGACACGCCGGAGAAGGTCGGCCGCTACAAAGTGGAGCCGTATGTGTTGGCCGCCGATGTCTATGGCGTGCCGCCGAACCTGGGGCGCGGCGGCTGGACCTGGTACACCGGTTCCAGCGGCTGGCTGTACCGGCTGGGGGTGGAAGGGATTTTGGGCTTATGCCGAGTGGGGCAAACGCTGGTGATTGAGCCGTGTATTCCTCAGGGGTGGGAAGCGTATAGGATGGTGTATCGGTACGGCCGTTCCACCTATCACATCCACGTCAAAAATCCGGCCGGGGTCCAGCAGGGGGTCGCGGAGGTCTGGCTGGATGGGGAGCGTTTACCCGGCCGACAAATCCCGCTGCAAGATGATGGACAAAGCCATCAGGTGGTGGTGTTGTTAAGCCCCAATCAGATGGATGATGTAGCCTTCTAACGTCTGCTTGAGTGGCGGGGGGGAGTGGCTGCTTTCGGTTTCACAAACTGCATAAAAACGATCTCGTCCGTCCGCTCCAAACCATGTTGTTAGCCCACTACTTGCAAATTACACTAAAAAAGTGGGAGTTGTTTTCCTCTATTTGGAGACGTACCAAAAAAGTCTGGTACGTATTCTCTACTTTCTTTCCACGTCGCGTAAACACAATACTCGAACAGCTCCTTCTTGCTGTTTCGCTTTCTAACCACCCTGTTGCCAACGTTTGTGAATCCAAGAGATTTCAAGGAGTCTTCAAGTAGCTTTTCCGTGTGAACTTGCACGCCATAGAAACTGGAATTGCCCACAATATAAGTAAGTACCGCACCTGTTTGAAGACTCGTTCGCAAGTTTTGAAGATGCAGGTGCATATCATGAAAATACTTCCATACATAATTTGCCATTAGCAACGCATTCTTTTCCTCAGTTTCAAGAATTTGCGAAACAACTAACTGCAAAGATTTGGGAAGTAAAATTCCATTTGACTCCCAATCTTTAAGTCTGCTAGTAGCAACTCCCCATGTCCCACCTATCGCTTTCCAGTCAAGCTCGCCAGCTTCACGGGCGGTGTCAAGAAATTTTGCCCAATACATGTAAGGGCGTAGCTCTCGAATATAACTTATTCGGTTTGGGTAAGGTGGGGATGTGACAACATGAGAATATTTCACGTTATCAAGAGAAACAGGCTGCCGTGAATCCACAAAGTGAACTGATACAGGGGAAGCAAGTGTTTCAGTCGCGCTCTGGACTATTGCATCAATGATTTTTAAGTATAGTTCTTGAATCTCTTCAACCTCAAATGTTGTTACGTCATCATGAAACGACATAGACACATGGTTGAATGCGGCCGAAGAAGTTTCAACAACTAAGCGACAAAAAGAAATCCATGCTAAGGATGAAACATCATTATCTTTTGGCTCGCCAAACTGATTGACAAGGGCCTGACGGAGAGCACCAAGAGCTTTGAGCGTATGTATACACCACCACCTTGTAATGTTATGTATATCTGGTAACCAGTTTTCTTCATCAACAAGGTCTTTACATGCGGTAAGGGCTTTATCAACCCCCATCCTTAGCTTCGCCAATTCTCCTTTAGAATAGTCTCGGCATTTCGCATTACCAAACCAGATAAGAAAAGGGTTTATGTCAAAACAGTGTGCAGATATTCCATGTTCAGCGGCAACAAGACCAGTTGTTGCGGTTCCCGAAAATGGATCAAGAATGAAAGCGCCTTCAGGAATATGATTGATAATTTCTTCAACTAGCTTGACAGAATAGGCAGGGGTTAGCCGTAACCAACCATGCCGACCAAGTTTCTTATTGTACTTAAACGTATAATCTGCACGTTGCTTAACAAACATATCTACTACTCAGCGCTCAATAGTGTTTCGAGTACGTCATGGATTTCTTTCTTGATTTCTTTTGTGTTGTTTTTGAAAAAGTGTGCCAGATCAAAACCAAGAATTTGGTCACAGAAGGCATAGAGGGACGTTTTGTCGTTGCCATTCGTTGTTCCAACAAGAATCCCACAGCGATTATTCCGATATCTCAAGACAATATCCATATCAATCTGTGAAGAAAAAATTGCGAACACGGGAAGATAATTATTTGCCCATGCTACGGTTGCATTGTCAATGTCTGCATTTTGCCGCTTGGAATCTTTGCTTTTATAGCCCTGACGCACCTCAAAAACAATGCCATTAGCTGGTTCAGCAACTTCGCCCAAGTCCGAACAGTAGTCTTTGATCCATTGCTTGATATTGTTTTTCACTGTTTGGTTATTTATTTCAGCAAGTTCAAGTCTGCCATCAAGAGACAGCTTTTTCGTGCTACCCGAGCGAGTCTTTGTCGTGTATGACCATGTTGCATACTTGGGGTCTGTGTAACCAGTTGCGTCTACCAATACTGCGCGGAATAGACGTTCACACCCAATGCCAATTTGCCTATACACAGAGGTCATTCCACCCGCTGCACGGTGTGCCGCATACATAAGATCCGTGTCAAGTCCTACCCATGCGTAAAAAGGATCCGACCCATATAATACCTTGAAATTAGCCAGAGAAAGACCCTTATCACTGTTACCTTGACCAAACTTCGGCCTATAGGTTTTGCATTTTTTGATGGGTGCAAGGAAAGTTTTTAAGTAATGTTTTTCTGCGTTGTTCACATTGTCCTCAGATATGCTTTGTTTATGGGCTAACGAATAAGGCTTTATACGGTGCCAAGCTTGCGGAGCCGCCGCATGAATCCTTGTTTGTTAGGCGGCTAAAAGTCTTTCTACTTTAAGCGCTGTTTGATTCTGTCTGGCACGCCACAGGTCATACTGCATTTGCTGGTCAAGCCAGCTCTCAGCCGAAGTGTCAAAAGCCATTGAAAGCCGAATGGCCATTTCTGGACTGATACCCGCTCGCCCATTCAAAATTGACGATAACGTCTTGCGACTCACGCCAAGCGCCTCTGCTGCTCTCGTTACTGTAAGCCCCAACGGTTCTAAACACAGTTCTTTGATTACTTCTCCAGGATGGGGTGGATTATACATTTGCATCATTTCAATCACCTCAATGGTAGTCCTCATAATTGACAATGGTTGCATCTGGGCCATCAAAATAAGAAGAACTTTTCCAGACCTTTATGCTTGAAATCCTTGATCACGATCACAAGTGTAACCCATAACGTTACGGGTAGCAAGTCGTAAGGATATTCGGTTTCTTGGGACAAGAGGAGGTGTGGATCATGGTTCAAAAACCAAAGCTGTTAGATGGCATCGGATAACAATTGGCAAAAAGGTGGCCGCGTAACGGCCGTTACGCGAGCAGGTAGGTGGGAATGGTACGGCCGTTTCCCATCACCACCGCCCCATCCCTCCACACCTACAATCCCCGCCAACCATCTGACTGAACCACTCTGCACTTCATCTCCCCCAACTGGCGGAGATAAAAATCCGCTGACCAGGCGATGTCGGCCGTGAGCGTTGGCTGTAACATTAATCAGAGACAGGGTCTTTGTCTTGTTTTTGAAGCTGTTTGTATTGTTATTGAAGCTATTTGTATTGTTATTGAAGCCATCTGAATAATGAGTATTGTAAGATATTGTGGAGCGCAGACCTGGCAGGTTTTGCTAACCTGTCAGGTCTCTGTGCCTTGTTCATGTATAATAGCGGAATTACCTGGTAGCCAGCAATGTAACATATCCACCTGCGTCCCTTTAGCCAATAGACCTGACCCTATTGCCAGATGAAGAGATGCCACGGCAGTAGAGAAAACGAGACACAGGTTAACACCGTTAAC
Organism: Promineifilaceae bacterium (SeqCode); assembly: GCA_041748655.1. Taxonomy (GTDB): domain Bacteria; phylum Chloroflexota; class Anaerolineae; order Promineifilales; family Promineifilaceae; genus Leptofilum. The sequence goes on from JBGTCV010000007.1 coordinate 71,356, forward strand.
GTGGAGAAGGAATATGACCAGCGAGAAAGACCCCAACGCAGAGCCACAAACCATCGCCCCCACAGAAGAGTCGTCATTAGCGCCGCTCGAAACAGCGCCGCTTGATAACAGCGCCGAAATAGAGCCGGAACCGGGCGACCCCGCTGTTGGCGCTTTTCCCACCGTCGGCATTGGCGCGTCGGCCGGTGGCCTGGCGGCGTTTGAACAGTTTTTTGCCGCCATACCGTCCGACGTTGATCCCGGCATGGCCTTTATCCTGGTGCAGCATTTGTCGCCCGACCACAAGAGCCTGCTGACGGAACTGGTGCGGCGCTGCACCCGGATGCAAGTTTACCAAGTAGAAGATGGCATGACGGTGCAGCCCAACTGCGCCTACATTATCCCGCCGAATCATGATATGGCCTTTTTGCAAGGCAAGCTGCATCTGTTGGAGATGGGCGAAAGGCATGGATTGCGCCTGCCAATTGATTTCTTTTTCCGTTCTCTGGCTCAGGATCAGCGCGAGCGGGCCATCTGCATTGTGCTGTCTGGAACTGGCAGCGACGGTACGCTGGGCGTGCGGGCCATCAAGGAGGCTGGCGGCATGGCGATGGCCCAAACGCCCGAATCGACAGAGTTTGACGGGATGCCGCGCAGCGCCATTGCCACCGGGTTGGTGGATTATGTGCTGCTCCCGGCGGAGATGCCGGCCCAACTCATCGCCTACGCCGCTCATGCCTACGGCCATAAGCCGCGCCCAACGCCGCCGCTGCAACCCAAAGAAGACAGGTTGAACAAGATATTCATCCTGCTGCGCGCCGAGACCGGCCACGACTTTTCGCAGTACAAACAAAACACCATTACCCGCCGCATCGAGCGGCGCATGGCCGTGCAGCAGATTGAGCATGTTGATGAGTACCTCCGTTATTTGCAACAAAACGGGACCGAAGTAGGGGCGCTCTTCCACGATTTGCTCATTGGCGTCACCCAGTTCTTCCGTGATCCGGAAGCGTTCGCCGCCCTGGAAACGCAAGCCATTCCCAAACTCCTGGCCGCCAAGTCCAGCGGCGACCTGGTGCGGGTCTGGGTGCCTGGCTGCTCTACCGGCGAGGAAGCCTATTCCATTGCTATCTTGATTCGGGAGCAAATGAAAGCGTTGAAGCAGCGGTTTAAGGTGCAGATTTTTGCCACCGACATTGACAGCCGGGCCATTACCACGGCCCGCGCCGGGGTTTACCCGGCCAGCATTGCCGCAGACGTCTCCCCGGAGCGGCTGGATCGCTTTTTCGCCCATGATGCGGCGAAGAGCGTTTACCGGATTCAAAAAGATGTGCGCGACATGCTCATTTTCTCGGAACAAGATCTGATCCAGGCTCCGCCCTTTTCCCGGCTGGACCTGATTAGCTGCCGCAATCTGCTGATTTACATGAGCGGGGCTTTGCAGAAGAAGCTGATGCCCCTGTTTCACTATGCCTTGAACCCCGGCGGCCTGCTCTTTTTGGGCAGCTCGGAGAGCGTGGGCGAGTTTGGCCAGCTCTTTGCGCCGCTGGATCGTAAATGGAAGTTGTACCTGCGCCAGGGAGAGCCATCTGGCGCGGGCTATCCGGATTTAGGCCAGATCATCCCGACGGCAACGGCCGTCCGCATCAAGCAACGGCCGTTAACAACCCCCGCCAGTGAGACGAAACTACCGCTGCGCCAGCTGACCGAACAAACGCTGCTTGAAAAGTACACCCCGGCAGCGGTTCTGGTCAACGCGCAGGGCGACATCTGCTACATTCACGGCCGTACCGGGCGCTATCTGGAACCGGTGTCTGGCGAAGTGGGTGTCAACAACATGTTGGCGATGGCCCGCGAGGGGCTGCGACGGCCGTTAACCTCCGCCTTGCATCAAGCAGCGGCCAACCACACCCCGGTGTTCCGCCCTGGCCTGCGGGTGAAAACGAACGGGGGTTTTACCACCGTTGATCTGACGCTGCGGCCAACGGCCATTGCCAGCGGCAGCGAACCAAAGCTGTATCTGGTCATTCTGAAAGAGGTGGCGGAACAGGGTGGGGAAACGGCCGTTGCCTCCAGCCCCGACGAAACACGCCTCGCCAGCGACAGCGACAGCGACAGCGACAGCCGCATTGCCGCCCTGGAGCAAGAACTACAGGCGAAAGAAGAATATCTGCAAACGGCCGTTGAAGAAATGGAAACGGCCAACGAAGAGCTAAAATCTATCAACGAGGAGCTGCAATCGGTCAACGAAGAACTCTCCACCGTCAACACCGAACTACAACAGCGCGTGACAGAACTATCGCGGGCCAACAACGACATGAACAACCTGCTCGCCGGGACCGGCGTAGGCACTATTTTTGTGGATCATCAACTGCGGATCCAACGCTTTACCCCAACCGTGACGGAACTCATCCACCTTATCCCCACCGATATCGGCCGGCCGGTGGGCCACATCACCGCCAATCTGGCGGGGTATGATCGTCTGGTAGACGACGTGCAGGCTGTGTTAGACAACCTCGCACCCAAAGAGATCGAAGTGCAAACCCCGACTGGCGACTGGTATATGCTGGGCATCCGCCCCTATCGCACCCTGGAAAATGTGATCGAGGGGGCCGTGATAACCTTTGTGGACATCACCCGCATCAAAAAGTCGGAAGCGCTGCAACGACTGGCGGCGGTGGTGCGCGACGCCAGCGACGCCATCACGTTGCAAGATTTGCAGGGCAATATTTTGGCCTGGAACCCGGCCGCCGAGCGGTTATACGGTTGGCCTGAAACGGAGGCGTTTGAGCTGAAAAACCGTAACCGGATTCCCCCAGATCTGCACGCACAAGAGATGGAGGTGATCCGGCAGTTGAGCCAGGCGGCCGCTCTGGAGCCATATCGTACCCGCCGGTTGTGTAAAGACGGTCGGATCGTGGACGTCTACTTAACGGCCACGGCGCTGATCGACGAAGCTGGCGAGGTCTACGCCATTGCCACCACCGAGCGGCAAATAGGCCAGGCCCAAAAAGAGAAAAAACAGGTAGGAAAAAAACCATGAGCGAAATAGAAATGAATTCTGCCGAGGATGTGCGCCGGCGCGCCGAAGAAATTGCCGCTCAGATGCCAGAAGATCTGGCTGATTTTTCGCCAGAAGCGGGGCGGCGGCTGCTCCATGAGCTGCGCGTCCACCAGATAGAGCTGGAGATGCAGAATGAGGAGCTGCGCCGGACGCAGTTGGAATTGGAAGCGGCGCGGGCGCGCTATTTTGACCTGTATGATCTGGCCCCGGTTGGTTATGTCACCCTCAGCGACAAGGGAATCATTGTGGAAACGAACCTGACGCTGGTTGATCTGCTGGGGGTGAAGCGTAATCAGGTCGTGAAACGGCCGTTAACCCGCTTCATCTTCCCTCCAGACCAGGACATCTTCTACCACCACCACCGCCAGCTTTTTGCCACCGGCGCGCCCCAAATTTGCGAACTGCGCTTGTTACGCGCCACCGGCGACTCCTTTTGGGCCCAGTTTGAATCGACGATCGAGCCGCAAAATGATGGAATCGCGCCAACCTGCCGCATCATCATCAGCGACATTGTTACGCGCAAGCAAGCGGCGATGAGGCTGGTAGAAAGCCACCACCGCCTGGAAAAAGCCATTGACGAATTGCGTGAGGCGCAGTCACAGCTTGTGCAGCAAGAGCGGCTGGCAGCCATCGGGCAGCTGGCGGCCGGCATCGCCCACGATTTCAACAACATCCTGGCGGTCATCACTATCTACATTGATATGAGCCTCAACGCGCCCGATCTCTCCCCCCAGCATCGCAAACGCCTGGGGATCATTGGCCACCAGGCCGGGCGCGCCGCCGACCTGGTGCAGCAAGTCCTCGATTTCGGCGGGCGCGCCGTGCTGCAAACCTATTCGTTTAACCTGGTGACCCTTCTCCAAGAGCAGGTTGAATTGTGGCAGCGCACCATACCGGAGTCTATCCAGATTCATTTTGTCGCTGAGACGGCCGATTGCCTGGTCAAGGCCGACCCGACGCGCCTCCAGCAGCTGTTCACCAATCTGGTTCTCAATGCCCGCGACGCCATGCCCGACGGCGGTGATCTGCATCTGAGTGTGGAGCAGCTTCATTTGGGTCACCGCGACACAGCGCCGCTGCCCGGCATGGCCGCCGGGGATTGGGCGCGGATAACCATTAGCGACAGCGGCACAGGTATTCCTGCCACGACGCTGCCGCATGTCTTCGAGCCGTTTTTTACCACCAAAGGGCCGGGTCAGGGCAGCGGACTGGGGCTGGCCCAGGTGTATGGCATTGTCAAACAGCACAACGGGTATATTGACGTGCAGACCGCAGATGGCCGGGGTACAACCTTTACCATTTATCTACCGATGCTGATCGCCACGACGCTGGCAGAAACGGCCGTTGCCCAACCGACCGTGCCTCAGGGGCAAGGCGAGACCATCCTGATTGTGGAGGACAACGAAGCCTTGCGCGAGGCATTGGCCATCATCCTGGTTGAGCTGAACTATCAGGTAGTGACCGCCGCAGACGGCCGTGAGGCGTTGGCCATTCTGGAACAAGATGGGGAAGGCGAGCTGTCAGGGCCAGCCATCGCCCTGGTCCTTAGCGATCTGGTCATGCCGAACATGGGTGGGAAGGCGTTGCTGCAGGCGATGCGCCAACGTGGCTATACTATGCCATTCCTGATCTTGAGCGGCCAGCCTATAGAAGCAGAACGCCAACCGCTGCAAACCCTGGGTTACGCCGGTTGGCTGATCAAACCAATCGGGACGGGAGAGCTGGCAACCGCGGTAGCGCGCCATGTGAATAAGCCATAGGCCTCTTTATCTCCTGAGAAGGGTTAGCTGTACCATGAATGGGAGAGTCGTATGCGCGGCATAAATCTTTCGCAGCCGGACAGCTGGACGTTCTGGCGGGTAGTCTGGACCACGCTCGTTCTGGCTGCTGTTTGCCTGAGTTTTTGGCTTCTTTATCGCTTTAGTCAGGTCGTTTTCATCCTGTTTATCGCCATTATGATAGGCACGGTACTTCGACCGGCAGTTGTCCGCTTGCAGGGATGGGGGCTGCCTCCTAAAGCGGGGGTCATGCTTGTCTATCTGCTGCTGCTGGCCTTGCTCGCAGGCTTCACGCTGCTGTTATTCCCCCTGATTGCTGAACAAAGCGCCACGATTACGGCCGCTGCGCCACAGTATTACCAAAACTTGCGCGGGTGGTTGCTGGATCATCCTAATCAATCAATTGGCCGTCTGGGTAGAGTCATTCCTATCACATTGGCGCTTCCGGTTCCGGTGCAGCAAACGGGGCAGGAGATGCTGGAGTCGGCCGGGCAGGCGTTGGGGTATGTGACGGTAGTGGCTGAGGTTATTTTTACGGCCGTTGTCATTCTCCTGTTAGCCGCTTACTGGACGCTCGATGGCCCGCGAACCACGCGCTCCTGGCTGGCACTGCTGCCACGGGAGCAGCGCGAGAGCTTAAGCGAACTAATTGCGGCCATCGAAACCAAGGTTGGCGCTTACATTGCCGGGCAAGGCGTCCTGATGCTCGTTGTCGGAGGCCTGAGTCTGGTGGCCTATTGGCTCATTGGCCTGCCCTATGTTCTGGTTCTGGCTTTTGTCGCCGGTTTGATGGAGGCTGTCCCACTCCTTGGCCCGCTGCTGGGAGCGATTCCGGCGCTGCTGGTGGCCCTGACCCTGGGACCTGACAAGGTTATCTGGGTGATCGTTGCCACACTTGTCATTCAACAGTTGGAAAACAGCCTGCTCGTGCCGCGTATTATGCGTCGAGCAGTCGGCGTCAACCCCTTTGTCACCTTGCTGTCCCTTTTCGCTTTCAGCTCGCTGCTGGGCATTGCTGGCGCGCTGCTGGCTATCCCCATGGCCGCCATTATTCAGCTTTTTCTGGACCGTTTCCTGTTTCGTCCGGGAGCGATGGAGCCGGTGGTATCGTCCGGTCGGGACTATGCCAGTCGGCTGCATTATGAAACGCAAGCGCTGGTCCAAGACCTGCGCAAGCAGGCGCGGCTTGAGAAGGGCGGCTCAGACGAAAGGGTCCAGCAAACAGATCAGGTGATGGATGAGATTGAGGCGATTGCCACCGACCTGGGCAGTTTACTGGCCCGGTCTGGCAGTTTGGAGACAGAATGACGAAACAGACGGTGTGGTTGGGAACGGCCGTTATGACCACCCTGCTAGCTCTGGCGCTGGCGTGGCAGTTTCGCCTGGCCTTTGTCTACGTCTTGATCTCGCTGGCGTTGGTGGCGGCCGTGCGTCCCCTGTTTCAGCGCCAGGCTGACCGCAGTTGGCCGCTGCGCCTGGCCCTGATTCTGCTCTACCTGACGATCCTGGGCAGCTTCAGCCTCTTACTCTTCTACGGCATTGGTGCCGCGTTTCGCGACATTCAGCAGTTAGCTGAGCAGGTGTCGGCGCAGGATGGGTGGCAGCAGCCAGCCTGGCTGCTGGGCAGCTCGCTGCAACAGTTGCTAGACACATGGCTGCCCCAACCCAGCGAACTATTTGCCGCCATCATCGGCGATCAGGGGCAGTTGGCGCTCCTGGCCGTACTCGGTTTTACGCAGGGTGTTTTTAATCTCTTGAGCGGGGGATTGGTCGTGATTTTCTTAAGCGTTTATTGGAGCGTCGATCAGAACCGGTTTGAACGGCTCTGGCTCTCGCTGCTGCCACCTAATCAGCGTGCCCAGGCGCGTGACATCTGGCAGACCGTTGAGCGCGATCTGGGCGTTTATATTCGCAGCGAGGCCGTGCGAAGTCTCCTGGCCGCGCTGCTGTTGGGCCTGGGGTATTGGGCGTTTGGCTCGCCATACCCGGCCCTGTTGGCCGTGACCGGCGCGCTGGTTTTGCTGATACCCCTTGTTGGCACGCTTCTGGCGGTGATCCTCCCCCTTTTGCTGGGGCTGCTGGACGGTGTGCTAATCAGCCTGGTTACCGTTCTCTACACGCTCGTCGTGATAGCCACCCTGAATTTGTGGATCGCGCCGCGCCTGTTCAAGCGGGATGAGTACAATCCCATTCTGACCATCGTCATCCTTATGGCTCTGGCCGACGCTTATGGATTGCTGGGCATCATCGTTGCGCCGCCTTTGTCTGCCGCCTGCCAAATCTTGTGGAGACGGCTGGTCAGCCACCGCCCGGTTTCCGGCGCTGCGGCCCAGATTACCGACCTCAAGGAGCGGCAAGCACAGATTCAGACCATCATCGCGGCGATGGATGAACCGCCGCCATTAATTACCAGCAGTATGGAGCGGCTCACCTCCCTGATGGATAAAGCGGAACCTGCGCTGCCAGGGTAACGGGTGAGCATAAGGGCAGCGCCTTGTGCCTACTGTTGGGCAGCATAGACGGTGGGGTAGATTTTTTGGGCGTGGTAGAAGAGGTCTGCCAGGGCCATGACTTTCCAGATGGGGCCTTTGGGCTTTACTTTTTTGCTGCCCACGGCTTTGGTGAGGCTGAGCTGGCCGAGCAAAATTTGGTGCAGCGCTTCCCCGGTTACGTCGATATCCAGGTCGGGTTTTTGGGTAGAACGGCCGTATTCAATTTGCAACGGCCGTTCTTTGGCATTAATCAGCAGCATCCCCTCTGGCTCAGACACATTGAAGCGAATGCACAGCTTCGCCTTCAGCAAAGAGTCCGTCGCCTGCGGCAAATCTGCCTCTATCCGACCAAATAAATCTGCCAAACAGCCATACAGCTGCGCTTCATCCTGATATGCCATATTCAATTACCCAATGACTCCAATTACTCAATTACCCAATTACAATGATAGTAATTGGGTAATTGGGTAATTCAGTAATTATTCTTCGCTTATCTCGCCGGTAAATTTTTGCTTCAGCTGCTCCGCCTGGAACTGGACGGAATAGTTGATCATATACCAGATCCCTTTCCATGTTTCCGGGTCCATCAAATCTTCCCGCGTGGCCCCTTGCAGGCTGTCCATTATCCCTTTAGCCACCTCGGGCGTAAAGCGATCGATATTGCTCTTGACGAAGTTGAGCATCGTGTCTGGCTGGAGCGGTTTGGGCAGCTGTTCATTCATCTTGTCGCGCAGCTGCCCCGCCTGAAACTTGGCTGAGTAGCTGAGCATGTAGCCCAACCCTTTCCACGTTTCAATATCCATCATATCTTCACGGGTCATGCCCTGGAAGTTTTCCAGGATGCCCAGCTGCATTTCGGGGGTGAACTGGCTGAGGTTTTGGCGCAGGTAGGTGAGCAGCTGCACGGGGTTGTAGGGAGAGGTGGTGGTTTGGGGAACGGCCGTTTTCAAATCAGCCACCAGTACGTCCAGCTCAGCCAGCAGCTCCTTTTTCCGGGCCAACAGTTCGGCCTCCGCCTTGCTCATGGCTGGGGAGGGGGTGGCCTGAACCATATTTTGGTGTACACGGCAGTACGCTGAGCCTTCAACAGCTGCGTTTTTGCAGGGATTGCCCGCCTTCGTCGTGGCGGCACAGGGGGTGGGGGATTGTTCGCTCATCAAGAATCTCCTTGTGGACTATTAATTGGATGGTAGCGAGTAAAAAGTGATAAGTGATAAGTAAAAAGAGAAGCACTTTTCACTTTTTACTTTTCACTTATCTCTCACTTTTTGCGCCAGAAAAAGAGGGCGGCAATGCCAGCCAGAACGGCCGTTCCGGCGCTGGCAATAATGGCGGTGGTGCGACGGCTGCCACCTCGCGCCTTTCCACGCCCGCCCTTTACCGGCAGGGCCGCCTGCGCCTGACGCCGCACGTCGGCCAGCCTGACGGGATCATTGCGCAACTCATCGGCCAGGATACGCTTCTTGGCCAGATCCTCGTCCGTCAGGAAATGGTCGTGGCTGCGAATGCCAGAAAGCTGCAGGCCATGCTTTTTGTAAAGGCGGTAAATCTCTTTGACACGCTCAATTTCGATGTTGCGGCCAAGGGTATAATCTTCGAAACGGCCGTCCAGCGCCAGCAGCGCTGTTTCTGCCAGGCAAGCATACGCCACCCCAGGCGGCAGGCCTATGTTCATGCCAAAATCAGGCTCGCCAGGCAGCAAAATCTCGCCTGACTCAATCACCAGCACATCGGGCCGCAGCGCCGCCTCTTCTTCGGTGATGTCCGGCGGGCGGGCAATGTCGCAAATGACCGCACCCGGCTTGCACATCGTTATGTCAATAATTCGGGTATTGAGCGCCGTGGTGGTGGTGACGATGAGGTCGCAATCCCCCACGTAATCATCGGCCGTGGTGCTGAGGGTTACTTTGGCTCCGGGCGTTTCCGCTTCAATGGTTTGTTTGAGGGCGATGAGTTTTTCCGGGCGCGGCGCTACCAACACAATATTCGGCACCGCCTGGGCCAGCAGGCGTGAGCAGACGGAGCCAATCGAACCGGTGGCCCCGATGACCATCACTTTGCCCTGGTGGGCATCGTCCAGGCTGTTGCCCATCTTCACCACCGCCTGTTTGGCCGTTTCCAGCGTAGCGGCAACGGTGAGGCTGTTGCCGGAGGTGATGGCGATATCCGCTTTTTGGGCGACGGTGATGCCCGCGTCACCCACGACGGAAGTGAACGCCCCCAACCCCATCAGCCGCGCCCCGTACCGCTCCGCCATGCGCGAGGCGCGGATGAGCCGCCGGTAGACAAAGGCGGGGTCATGCCGCATCAGCTCGCGGGGGGTACCGCCAATAAACATTAAATACCCTTCTACTTTTTGTCCAGTTGTGGCGCTTTCAATGCCGGTGATGCGACCGCCGTACATGGGGGGCAGATAGGCGGCCACTCGCTCCACCAGCCGCTCTGGCAGGTAGCGGGTCCAGCGAAATTTGGGATGGGTGTAGATGAATCGGGTGGACAGGGGATGAATAACAAAGGCAAATTTGTTGATGCCCGCCTCTTCTGGCTGCAAATATTGGATGCCAGGCTTCCAATCCATTTGGGCCATCAGGTTGAGGTAGGTGTTTTCGGTAAGGGCAGCTGTTTTGTCTGGGCGTAAAGCGACGAGACAGGCTTCGAAAACGGCCGCTCCCAAATGGGCCAGTTCGTGCCCCAGCGGCGGCATGGTGGTGACAATGGCGGAAACGCCGCGCTGGCGCAAATCGGCCACATCTGCCTCGGTGGCAGATTCTACAACCACGACTTTGCGCTTGAGCTGCTGTGGGGCATAACGGCGAATGCCGCCCATATCCCCGGCCAAAATATCGGCCCATTCAAACTGTTTGGGGCTGCGGGGTTGGGCGGGTTGGCCCGGCTGCGGAAAGAGGCGGCGAAACGGGTAGGCACGCAGCTGGTTCAGGGTGGGTTCGGCAGCGCGGGCCAGCGTTTCGGCGCTGCCCACGCCGGGCGCGGGCGGCAGGCCGAAGTAAACGATGGGGTCAGCGTAGCGCAGCTCTTCGGTATACTGCTCCAGCGCCTGGGCCAGGCCGCCGTGGTTCAGCCCTGGGGCCATCAGCACCCGCTTGCGCGACCAGATGCCGGGCTGGGCTTCGTCGGCCAGGCGAACTGCCCAGCGTTCCATCGCCGAACGCACGCCGGAGCCGTCTAGCACGGGGGTTTGCTGGGCAATGTTGAATAAAGGTTCAGCGGCAGGATGGGCGACTCTGGCTTTGCCCAGCCGCAACGTTTTGGCAATGCCGGTGAGGGCAACGGCCGTTACCGTCCCATCCAGCGCTTTTATCTGGGCGGCCATCGTGTCTAAATTACCATCACAGCCTAGATGCTGAACAGCTATCTGACTGCCCAGAAGTTCAATTGTTTCTTCGGTTTCGGCCGTGCCGTGATAATGCAACACGGCAATTGTTGTCTTCAAGCCTGCTTGTTCCGCCATAGGTGTACTCCTTTTCTCCTTTGCCTAAACCAAATTGTCTGTAGAAAAAAATGGGTCCATTTTTATATGGAGTGTTGAATTTGGGTGAAATGTGTCAAGCTGCGTTGGTGTTGCCTGATTATACTCACTTTATCATATTTTCCAGATCATCAGTTGTGGTAGAAACGGCCGTTTCCCCCACAAAAACAACAGGCGGCCATCAATCATCCAACCGGTATCAAAAAGGAGACGACACCAACTGTCGTTGACCACCATGAATGAAAATCAGCAGATTGGCGCATGATGCGCTTGCAGATTTAATCTGCGTTCATCCGCGTCCTATTTTCACAGGAGCTGTTTTGCGTAATCCTTCGGCAAACTCAACCTAGTTGAGCGGCTCAACACTTGTGGATTAAAAATTTATTTGGGTAATAAACTTGCCATGCTGAGGTCTTCCGAAGCATCCCACCCGCTTGATAACCAGTGAAACTTTGGTGTGGGAAAGGTTCTTGCCATGGGGTCCTTGCGGGATTCTTCACTTCGTTCAGAATGACAACTACTCTTAAACTGCAATAGTTGAGCCGCTCAGGACAGGTTCTGTGGTTTTTTCAAGGCACTCAACGGCAGCTTTAGCAGATGCGGGGCAGCTGCTCGCCAATTTGCATGGAGACCACGCGGGTGCCGCCGAGGCCGGTTTTGGCCACCAACATGCCGGAATGCTGCGCCACGACCTGCCCGATAACGGCCGTTTCCCGCCCCAATTCATGCGCCCGCATCACCGCCACTAAGTCGACTGCCTTCTCTGGCGGCACAATGGCCACCAGTTTCCCCTCATTGGCCACATAAATCGGGTCCATCCCCAGCAGCTCGCAGGCGGAATGGACCGCCTGGTTCACCGGAATCTTCAGCTCGTCCAGCACAATGCCCACGCCGGAGCGCTGGGCAATCTCGTTCAGCGAGGAGGCAACGCCGCCCCGCGTGGGGTCGCGCAGCACATGAATTTCCGGGCAAACGTGCAGCATCTCGGCAATGAGGCCATTGAGAGCGGCCGTATCGCTGACAATCGGTGAATCAAACGCCAGCCCCTCGCGCACGCTCATAATCGCCATGCCGTGGTCGCCAATGGTACCGCTTAAAATGACAACATCCCCTGGCCGCGCCTGGTTTGGCCCAATCGCCAGCCCGGCGGGAATGATGCCAATGCCGCTGGTGTTGATGTAGACGCCATCCCCATGCCCCTTGTCTACCACCTTGGTGTCACCGGTAATGAGGCTGACCCCGGCCTTGGCCGCTGCCGCCGCCATGCTGTCCACAATGCGTCCCAAGTCGCTCATCGCCAGCCCCTCTTCGATGATGAAGCCTACGCTGAGGTAGAGTGGTTTAGCCCCGCTCATGCTGATGTCGTTGACGGTACCGTTAATGGCTAGATCGCCGATGTTGCCGCCGGGAAAGAAGATGGGCTGCACCACAAAGGAGTCGGTGGACATGGCCAATCGGGAGCCTGGCAGGTCAAAAACGGCCGCATCGCCCAAATCTTCCAGCTGCTCATTGCGAAAGGCGGGCAAAAAAAGATGCTCCACCAGCTCCGCCGACAGCTTGCCGCCGCCACCATGCCCCATAATAATGTTGGGATAGCGGCGCAGCGGCATGGGACAAACCCAGCCTTCAAAGTCTAAATCATTCGTCATGGTTTCTCTTTTCAAATTCATTCCTTCGGGAAGTTGTTCTGGTAGCGTTCAATGATTAAAAAATATGGACGCAAAGGTGCAAAGCAATGGAAGAAAGTATTAAACAGAACTTTCTTTGCGCCCTTCTGCCCTTTGCGTTCTTTGCGTTAAATTTTCCTGAACGATTCCAATTTTAGTCGGCCACGGCCACATTTTCCAGAGAGATGAAACGGCCGTATTGATAATAAGCCGCGCACGCCCCCTCGCTGGAAACCATCGTGGCCCCCAGCGGATTGCGCGGGGTGCATTCCTGACCAAAAGCGGCGCACTCGTTCGGCTTGATCATCCCTTGCAGCACTTCACCGCTGCGGCACAGCGCCGATTCGCGGGTTTCGATATGACCCACGTCGAAGCGGATCGAGGCATCAAACTCCTGGTAGGCCGGGCTGAGTTCCCAGCCGCTTTGGGGAATGAGGCCAATGCCGCGCCACTGCCGGTCGGTTACGGTGAAGACATCGGCCAACATTTTTTGGGCGGGGGCGTTGCCCGCTTCATTGACGGCGCGGGGGTAGGCGTTTTCGACTTCGTAACGGCCGTTTTCCAACTGCGCCACCGTCCGCCGAATCCCTTCCAGCACGTCCAGCGGCTCAAAACCGGTCACCACAATTGGCACCCGGTACTTTTCGGCAATGGGCCCATACTGCCAATAGCCCATCACGCTGCACACGTGCCCTGCCGCCAAAAACGCCTGCACCCGGTTGCTAGGCGACTGCAAAATCGCCTCAATCGCCGGGGGCACCAGTACGTGCGACACCAGCATGGAGAAGTTCTTCAGATTTTGCTGCTTCGCCTGGAAAACAGCCATCGCGTTGGCCGGGGCCGTTGTTTCAAAGCCGATGCCAAAGAAGACCACCTCTTTGTCTGGATTTTCGCGGGCGATCTTCACTGCGTCCAGCGGCGAATAGACGATGCGCACATCACCGCCCTCGCTTTTGATGCGGAACAAATCTTTCTCGCTGCCAGGCACGCGCAGCATGTCGCCAAAGGAGCAAAAGATGACATTGGGATGGGCGGCAATGGCCAGCGCCTTGTCAATCATCCCCAGCGGCGTAACGCAGACCGGGCAGCCGGGACCATGAATCATTTCGATGGTGTCGGGCAAAAGCTGGTCGATGCCGTTGCGAATGATGGAATGGGTTTGCCCGCCGCACACCTCCATCATGACCCATTTGCGCGTGGCCAGCTGGGCAATCTCGTCGAACAGCCGTCGCGCCAGCGCCGGATCGCGAAACTCATCTAAATATTTCATGCCAGATGCTCCTCATCTGCCAACAGTCCCTCGCTGGCCAACAGTTCCTCGTCGGCCAGGAGTTCCTCTTGCAGCACCCCCATCTCGTTGAACAGGGCCAACGTTTCCAGGGCAGATGCTTCATCCAGCTTGGTAATGGCAAAACCAACGTGGATGATGGTGTAGTCGCCCAGCTCAATATCAGGCAGGTAGGCCAGGCAGACTTCCTTCTGGATGCCGCTAAAATCGACCTTACCCATGCGGGTGCCGCCTGTTTCGTAAATTTCCACTACTTTTCCCGGAATGCCTAAGCACATATCATGCCTCCGTATTTAAACTAAGAGACCACAGAGATTTTAGAGATTTTTCTCTGGGGCCTTTTCAAATAGATCCAATCATAATCTGTCCCAGGGCCAGCCCGCCATCATTGGGGGGCACCAGGCGATGGGTCAGGATTTCGAAATTGTGTTGGTATAGGCGGCGAACGGCCGTTTCCAACAGATACACATTCTGAAACACACCGCCGCTCAGGGCCACCTGGTTCAGCCCGTGCTGCTGCCGCATCTGCAAACTGAGCTGCACGATGAGATCGGTTACAGCGTTGTGAAATTTGGCGGCGATAACGGCCGTTGCCAACCCCGACCGCATATCCTCTACAATATCTGCCAAAACGGGCGCGGCGTCAACTATTTCCCCGTCTAAAGCAAAGCCATACTGCGCGGTAACGCCCGATGCGGCCACCACTTCCAGCTCAATCGCCGCCTGCCCCTCATACGTCACCACCTGGCGAATGCCCAATAGGGCGGCCACGGCATCGAACAGCCGACCCAAACTGCTGGTGGGCACGCTGTTGATTTCCCTTTCCAACATCTGCCGCAAGACGCGCCGCTCTGTTTCCGGGCAGGCCGCCACGCAGGGCAGCGCTTCATCCCAGGGCAGCCCGGCGGCGTGCAGGTGGGCCAGCGCCAGGCGATACGGCCGTTTCACCGACACATCTCCACCCACCAACGGTACATATTTTAGATGGGCCGCTCGGGTAAAACCATGATAATCAGCCAGCAGCAGCTCGCCGCCCCAGATGGCTCCGTCCGTGCCGTAGCCGGTGCCATCGAAGCTGAAGCCGATCACCGGCTGACGGCCGTCCAGCCGATGCTCGGCCATGAGGCTGGCGATGTGGGCGTGATGATGCTGTACGGCCACCACGGGCAGGCCGGTCTGTTCCTGTGCCCAGCGGGTGGAAAGGTAGCCGGGATGCAAATCACACACCAGCCGCTCTGGCTGGGTGCGGAAGAGGGCTTTGTAGTGGGAAACGGCCGTAGTGAAAGCGTCCAGCGTCTCCAAATTTTCCATATCACCAATGTGTTGGCTCATATAGCCGTATTCACCTTTAGCCAGGCAGAAGGTGCTTTTCAGCTCGCCGCCCACTGCCAGCGTCGGCGGCACGGCAAAGGGGAGCTTCACAGGAAACGGCGCGTAGCCGCGTGAACGGCGGAGCGGAAGACAGTATTCAGTGTTCAGTGGCCAGTGTTCAGCAGCCAATTCACTTATTCCTGAATACTGCTCACTGATTACTGAATACTGCCCTCTAACCACCCGCACCACGGAGTCATCGCAACGGCCGTAAATATCCCGGTTGTGCATCAAAAAAGCGTCGGCCAGGGTGGCCAGCCGGTCGCGGGCTTCGTCGTTGTCCTTAACGATGGGTTCGCTGCTGTAGTTGGCGGAGGTCATGATGAGAAGTGGCAGGTGGCTGGTGGCGAGTGGCTGGTGGGCATCAAGCAGCAGGTAGTGGAGCGGGGTGTAGGGGAGCATGACGCCGATGGTGCTGCTGCCAGGGGCGACGAGAGGGGAGAGGGCGTGGTTTTCTTTGGGGTGGAGGAGCAGAATCGGCCGTTCTTTACTTGTCAGCAGCGCTTCTTCCGCTGCCGACAGCTGGGCAAACTGGCGCACCGTGGCCACATCGCGGGCCATCACGGCAAACGGCTTGTCCACCCGCCCCTTGCGCTCGCGCAGCGTCGCCAACGCAGCATCATTGGTGGCATCACATGCCAGATGAAAGCCGCCCAGCCCTTTCACCGCCACTACCTTGCCCGCCGCCAGCAGCCTCCTCGCCTCCCCAATCGCTCCCTCACCCGCCACCGAATATCGACCACCGATTCCTGAATCCTGATTACCGCCTACTGATAACTGTTTACTGTTTACTGAATACCGGTCACTGACTTCCAGCCAGACAGAAGGCCCGCACACCGCACAAGCATTCGGCTGGGCGTGAAAACGGCGGTCCAGCGGATTGTCGTACTCCGCCTGGCAGTTGGGGCACATGGTAAATTGGGCCATCGTGGTCAGGGGGCGGTCATACGGAATATCTTTGATGATGGTGAAGCGAGGGCCACAGTTGGTGCAGTTGATGAACGGGTAGCGGTAGCGCCGGTTTTGCGGATCAAACAGCTCGCGGCGGCAATCGTCGCACAGGCAAATGTCGGGCGAGATGAGGGTGTTGGCGGCGGCCTGCGCCTGGCTGTGGACGATGACAAAGTCGGCGCTGCCCTGGACGGGTAGATCATCTGTTGTGATCTGTTCGATGTGGGCCAGGGGTGGGGGATGGTGGCTGAGGTCGTGTTGGAAGTGGGCAACGGCCGTTTCCATTCCCTCAACTTCCACAAATACCCCGCCACTATCATTGCCCACAAAGCCTGTCAGCCCGTGCTTCTGAGCCAACCCAAAGACAAACGGCCGAAATCCAACGCCCTGCACCACGCCACTCACCGTCAAGCGGCAGCGCGTAAGAGATGCGGTAGGTGATGCAGAAGCCATTTTTTCAACCATGCTCGTGATTTTTGTACAGATACCCTAACCTGGACAAGCCAGAACCAATTTTCTCGCGCAGAGGCGCAAAAGCGCGAAGGAGAAAACCTCAGCGTCTCTGCGTCTTTGCGCGACTATTCTTGCACACTGTACAAGAATCTGGCTGATGTACTAAAACAGTTCACCGCGTGAGGGCAGCGGTGCGTTTTCTCTTCTATGCAAAAGGGTAAGCCCTCTTTACTTATCTTACCACAATCTGCCAGCCCCCCACCACGGAGACGCCCGGGCCCAGCGGAAACACCGGCAAAGTTTACCTGCTCATTCCCGCAGATATGTAAAAACCCGCGGCACACCAAAAGGTCATGTGGCCATCCATTTGGTTACATACCTTAATTTATATCTGTCTTGTATAACCAGGTAGATGCTGTTAGTGCCTCTCTCCGTTAATATTAAACCAGGGATGAGTTATTGGCAGCAGTCGGCTTTCTTTAAATCATCCCCTATTTGAATCCCTGTGGAGACCCCAAGATTTTCCCGGAAACTCCATGAGTGATTACAGTGGCGGGGGCAATTGCCGGGAAAATGAAGAAACCAAAGGAGTATGAATAATGTACAGTAAGGATAAAGTAAACTTTCTTTCCGCTGGTTCCCTAATAGGGACAGATGTTGTCAATAGGCAGGGCGAAAACCTGGGCGATTTGGAAGAGATTATGCTGGATCTGAGAAGCGGCCAGGTGGCCTATGCCGTCCTTTCTTTTGGCGGCATTTTAGGTATTGGGAATAAACTATTTGCTATTCCCTGGCAAGCTCTGGAAATCGATCAGGATAATGAAAAGATCGTGCTAAACAAAGACAAAGAATTCCTGGAAAATGCCCCTGGCTTTGATAAAGATGAATGGCCACAAGCCACTGCAACCTGGCTTAATGAAGTACATGATTATTATGGCTATACCTATTCCTAGCAGCCTGTCGGAGAAAGAAAAATAGGACACAGATGAACACAGATAGACACAGATTTTGACCTAAAATTGAGTAAAATCTGTGTTAATCTGTGAAAATCCGTGTCCCATTGAAAAGGAAAAGGAAGCAGACTTTTCCGACAAGCTGCTAGTGCATCGTTAAGAGGAAGCTTGACAAATTTTCCCGGGAACTTAATGTGCCATTAAAGTGGCCGGGCAGTTTCCGGGAAATTAGAATCTGGAATGCCCTGAATGAGATGGCAAACAGTCGCGCTGTATCAACCAGGGCGACTGTTTGTCATCCTTACGGCAGTTGCCCGAGGGTGGCTTCGCCCCTTTTAACCTGACTTAAATAAAAAAGAGTACCATGAAAGATTTGGCCCAAAAAGCAGGTTTACGCTACGCCAATGACAGTGAGGCTGGCTTCCAGCGGAAACCATGGGGGCGTGGCTTTACCTATTTGGATAAAGAGGGTAACCACATTACCAACGGGGAGGCACGCGCTCGTCTGGAAGACCTGGTTATTCCGCCCGCCTGGACCGGAGTCTGGATATGCCCGCATCCAAAGGGGCATATTCAAGCCACCGGACGGGATGACAAAGGGCGTAAACAGTATATTTACCATCCCGGCTGGGAAGAAGTGCGCGATTCGGTGAAGTTTCAACGCATGGCGGCCTTTGCGGAGCTGCTTCCCCAGTTACGAGCCCAAATCGATACCGATCTAAACAGTCGAAAGCTTTCCCAGACAAAGGTAGTTGCTCTGGTCATTCGCCTGCTCGATAAAACGCTGCTGCGCATTGGCAATACCGTTTATGCCGAAGAAAACGGCAGCTATGGTTTAACCACTTTGCAAGATGAGCACACGGCCGTTTCCGGGAGTTCCCTAACCTTTTCTTTTCCCGGTAAGGGGGGCAAACATCAAGAAGTTCATCTACGCGACCGCCGCCTGGCCCGCCTGGTGCAAGAGTGCCAGGATTTACCGGGGCAGGATCTTTTCCAGTATGTGGGGGAAGATGGAAACTGGTACAGCCTCACCTCCACCGAAGTCAATGATTATCTGCAACAACATACTGGACAGGATTTTTCTGCCAAAGATTTTCGCACCTGGGGTGCAACGGTGGCAGCCGCCGAAAAGTTAGCAGAAATTGGACCGGCCAAATCACAAACACAGCGCAAAAAAAACATCGCAGAAGCCGTAAAACACGCCGCCCGGATGTTGGGCAACACGCCCACCGTTTGCCGACAATACTACATTCATCCGCTGGTGGCAGAAGCGTATGAAACCGGTGAGCTGGCAGCGCGGCTGGCTTCTATTCAGGCAGGCCAGGGTGAGAAAAAAGGGCTGAGCGAAATAGAAACGGCCGTCCTAAAAATCCTCCAAACATGAATTGAGCCAGCCCAGAAAAAGAACTGCCAATTTAAGCTGTTGTACCCAATCAGTTACACATGCTATTAAATTTCCATTACTAACCTGGACAAGCTAGAACAACAAAGATTTTTATCAACAGATTGCGCAGATTTAACGGAGGATCAATCGAATGAACAATAAATTACTTCACGATGGTGAGGCCCTGGCGCTCATTGCTGAGGCTCTGGTGGCCGACGGAAAAGGCATTCTGGCGGCCGATGAAAGTGATGGAACCATCAAAAAGCGGCTTAGCAGCATCCATACCGAATCAACAGAAGAAAACCGGCGGGCTTATCGAGAACTGCTGCTTACCACACCACAGATAGAAGAAGCTGTCAGCGGCGTTATTTTGTATGATGAGACCATTCACCAGGCCACAAAAGAGGGACGGCCGTTCCCCAAACTCTTGCATCAGCGTAACATTCTCCCAGGCATCAAAGTCGATAAAGGCACCATTGACCTGCCCGGCTTCCCCGGCGAAAAAATAACAGAAGGGCTGGATGGCCTGGCAGCTCGCCTGGCTCACTATCGCGATCTGGGAGCCGTGTTTGCCAAATGGCGGGCCGTTTTCACCATCGGCGAACATTTGCCCACTTACACCGGCATCCATGTCAACGCCCACGCCCTGGCCCGCTACGCTGCTTTATGCCAGGACGCCGGAATTGTGCCCATCGTCGAACCAGAGGTGCTAATGAACGGCAGCCACAGCATGGAGCGCTGTGAAGTGGTGACCGGCGCTGTCTTGCAGGCCGTCTTTGCCGAGCTGCTGGCTCAGGGGGTGCGGTTTGAAGGCATGCTGCTCAAACCAAACATGGTGCTGCCGGGCCAGGATTCAGAGCAGGTTGTGAGGTCAGAGCAGATTGCCGAAGCTACGCTGCGCTGCTTCCGGCGGGTGGTACCAGCGGCCGTTCCCGGCATTGTCTTTCTCTCTGGCGGGCAGAGCCCGGAAGAAGCCACTGACCGGCTGAACGCCATGAATGCCAGCGGTCGCCATCCGTGGGAACTCAGCTTTTCTTACGGGCGAGCGCTGCAGCAGCCCGTCTTGCAGGCGTGGCAGGGCAGCTCCCAGAATTGGGATGAGGCGCAGCGGATCTTTTATCATCGAGCCCGGTGCAACAGCGCCGCTCGCTATGGCAGCTATTCGCCAGAAATGGAACTGGATGGGGCGGCTCTCAAACCGGCCCCGACCCCCCATCAGAGGTAAAGTAACTCGAACCTCCTGGCTCGTTGATTGCCGAAACCAGGATGTTCGAGAGACGATTTTCACCAACCATTTGGGCCGGTTACTTGAGTAAAAAGGGAGAAACGGCCGTTACGACACCCGTTTATGCTCCTTTTTAGCAAACTCCGTAATCATCTTTTCGTTAAACGCGGGAATATCGTCCGGCTTGCGGCTGGTCACCAGACCACCATCCACCACAACCTCCTCATCCACCCACTCGGCCCCCGCATTTTTCAGGTCTGTCTGCAGGGTATGGTATGAGGTAAGCCGCCGCCCATTGACCACATCGGCATCAATAAAGGTCCAGGGCGCATGGCAAATGGCCGCTACCGGCTTGCCAGCATCAAAAAAATGCCGCACAAAGCTCTGCACTTGCTGGTTGCGGCGCAGCTTATCCGGGTTCATCACCCCGCCGGGCAGCAGCAGCGCATCATATTGTTCGGGATTAGCCTCTTCCAGCCTGGCATCTACGTCAAACTCATCGCCCCATTCCACGTGATCCCAGCCCTTTACCTTTTTCCCGGCAGGCGAGACGATGTGGGTTTTGGCCCCGGCTTCATGCAGCGCCTGGCGCGGTCGGGTTAATTCTTCCTGTTCAAAGCCATCCTCCACCAGAATGGCTACTCGTTTATTTTGCAGCTGTTGGTTAGCCATCAAGCACTCTCCTCAACACGATCTTTCAGCTCGGTAACACCCTCACGCCCGGCGCAGTGGGCACAGCAGAAAATATCGCCATTCGCTTCCACGCCATGCCCCACAATGGTTACCCCACAGCTATCGCAGGGAGGGGCCAGGGTATGGATAGCGCATTCAAAACTATCAAAGGTATGCGTCCTGCCGTTCATTATCACTTGAAACGCTTTGTCATATTCATTGCCACAGGCATCACATTTAGCCATCTTTTGTCTCCTTTTGGCAGCGGCCGTTTTCGGCCGTGCTCATAACATATAAACAAGGATTACACCCGGTGTAAAAATAGGACGCAGATTCCCCTGATCGGCCTGATAAAAAAGATCAGGAAAATAGTGTACAAATCTGATATATTTAGCCGAGCTTCAGGGTTGGGCCTGGAAAGGTTTGCCACGGCCGGTTTCGCAGAAGAGACGCAGGCTGTCTAAATAATAGCCCCAGTTGAAGTTATAACGGCCGTATGCCGCTTCACTCACCTTATCCGCAAAATTCTGAGCAAAGGTCAGCTGAGTAGACTGCTCGTTGCCTTCCAGGCCAAAAGTGACGGTGCTCTCATGCCATTGCTCGTGCCCACTGAGGCACTGCCACCTCACTTCCTCATCTGGTTCCTGCTGTTCAATCCGCATATCAGGGTTGAAATCATCATGGAAGCGAAAGTTGAGCATACCTTTTGTGACATCAGCTTTAACATCTGTTGTCCACCACTGGGATAATTTATCGGGTAGCGTCAAGGCCAGAAATATCTGTCTTGGGCTTGTGTTTATCTCCAAAATATGAACGATTCTTTGCATGATTTCCTCCAAATTCTATCTATTCGGCCCAAACCAAAAAGCTGCCAGACAAGCTGCTAGTGCCCCTATGCTTCCTCCTCGTGCTCCTCTTCATCCTCAACGGATTCCGGATCAAGTTCCCAGCGATGTTTGTCTCTTTCCGCCAGCTTGTCGCCCGTTCGCAGCGGTTCGTCGTCTTCATACACAATGCCGAAGGCTTCGCCAATCTCCTCGACCATGTCCTGATCGGGTGTGGGAGCCGTGCCGCCGACCGTTTCTTCGCCCAGGTTGGCCTCGTCCCAGGCCGCATCCACATCACCGCCAGACAGGGTAGGCGATGTGGCGTTGTGCTCTGTCAACCGCTCGTACAGCTCATTGCGACCGGTATAGCGCTCTTGCTGCTCCTCCAGCGATTCCTGAATGGTCTGGTCATCCGTATAGCGGCCAATCTCTTCACTATATTTGTCTTGTTGGGCTTCCCGCAGCAGCTCCAGGGTGGTTTCCGCTGAAAGTTCCAGAGGCACTTCCCCTTCTTCCCCCATATCCAGCGAGATGATTTCAACCGGCTTTTTTCCGGCATTCCGCCGCAAAATTTCTTCGTATTGCAGCGATACTGCCTCAGGTTTTTGCTTTTGCTTCCGTTTCTTATCTTCGTGATCGTTCATCGTTTTCTGATCGCTCCTTTCTGATCTGAATTTATGTTTGTAGCTCTTTTTCTGTTTTGTTTGAGTTCGACTCGTAATAGCGCTGGCTTGCGGTTTCACGGCCTCGGATGACCCGCTTACCTTTCAGCGGTCCGCGCGTTTCGGTAACGGCCGTAGCCTGATCTCCCTGGCCATCTCGCTCATAGTAAAGCACAACCCAGTCATCCGTCTTGTGCAGCTCATGGGCCCGTGCCGTGTTTGAATAAAGCGCCGTAAATTCCCAACCTTCCTGCTCCGTATGCAAAACAGGCAGCCACGCCTTCCCTTCTGGATTAAACCGTTTGGGGGCAATCTTACGCAGCTGGCCAGCCCTCGCTTTTTGCCGGTAAGTGCTATCGACAGCCAGCAGTACCGCCACCGAGGGCTGCGGCCGTTCGGTTCCGCTATGTGCCCGCCGTCTGGCCGTCAGATTCAACATACCTGCCAGACTGACACGAATATTACGGACTCGTTTGGGGCCAAAGCCTTCTAGCTGTTGCAAACGGCCGTTGTGTGCCGCCTGCTCCAATTCCTCAAAGGTAGCTACACCCAGATCTTCCACCAGACGCTGGGCCAGCTCTTCGCCAATACCAGGAATCTGCGTAAAAAGCACCCCTGGGGCTGTTTCCCCCTGCAGCCGCTCCAAAACGGTCGAATGCCCGGTTTCTACAATCGTTTTGATGAT
The DNA here is from genome assembly GCA_041748655.1 of Promineifilaceae bacterium (SeqCode). GTDB lineage: Bacteria > Chloroflexota > Anaerolineae > Promineifilales > Promineifilaceae > Leptofilum. The sequence goes on from JBGTCV010000007.1 coordinate 94,294, forward strand.
CCTGGCGATCCCCCTGCCAATATGCGGCAGCGCCTGCAGCCCTTTTTCGCCCTGCTCATGAACCAGATCCGCCAGCGATTCTTTGGTGGTGCGTACTGCCTCGGCTGCATCTCGGTACGCCTGAACCCGAAAATGATTGGCTTCCTGCGCCTCCAGCAAATGCGCAATTTGATTCAGCTCGTCTGCTATTGCTCCGTTTGTTGGTCTTTTGTCAGGCATCCGTTGAATTTCCTTCTCACTCATACTGAGCTCTCATACTGGCCATGATGGGTGCTGGTGATGGTAAGAGGTACTGCTTTCGCTTTGAGCCCAAAGCTACAAAACAACATAACAAAGGTCGGGCTGCCTTGGTATCGATAGCTATATAGGACCTGGGCATAGATAGAGGTACATTTTCTCCAGGCTATCTATCTTAAAATCGTACCCTTGTTTATGCCCTGATAGATTGAACACACTCATTAATTTCCGCTATGTTATCTATGTTTTATATTGAAGGTGTCTAACTGAGTGCACCGTTATAAGAAGAAGCTTCAGGAGTCATAACGATGGGCAAAAATGATAAAAAGCGGCTGCAAAACAGCCGCTCGTTTACCGAATTACAAGGCACGGCTACACGCTTGAGCCGACAAATTTTGCAGATGACCACAGAAGCGGGATCGGGTCATCCTTCCAGTTCCCTTTCGGCCATCGACGTGTTGACGGCCCTCTTTTTTGGCGGCATTCTGCGCTTCGACCCAGAACGGCCGTCCTGGGAAGAACGTGATCGCTTTATCCTGAGTAAAGGACATGCTGCCCCGGCACTTTACGCCGTGTTGGCTGAAGCTGGCTATTTTGCGCCGGACAAACTTTCTACTCTCCGCCAAATAGGCAGCCCGCTGGAAGGGCATCCCAACATGTTGGCTTTAGCTGGTGTTGAAGCCTCCACCGGATCGCTTGGTCAGGGCTTGTCCGTTGGCCTGGGGCATGCCCTGGCAGCTCGTGTCGATGATCTGGCTTTCCGGGTCTATGTGCTCATTGGCGATGGTGAATCGAATGAGGGGCAGATTTGGGAAGCGGCGATGGCGGCGGCCAAATATGAGGTAGATAACTTAACGGCCGTTCTGGACTACAACCAATTTCAACAAACCGGCCCGGTAAATAAGGTAATGCCCTCCCTGGAGCCCCTCGTAGATAAATGGGCAGCGTTTGGCTGGGATGTGCGCGAAATTGACGGCCACAATATGGCAGAAGCGCTGACTGCTCTGCAAGATGTGCGGCGCGTCAAAAAACAGCCCCAGATCATTATTGCCCACACCCAGAAAGGGCGCGGACTCTCGCCATTTGAAGCAGATGACGTCAATCGCAAACATGGCGAACCCTTAACCCCGGAAGAATTGGCCACGGCGCTGGCAGAACTGGATGAACAACACGCAACGGCCGTTGCCACCACCGTTGAAGAGCCCATCCTGACCGCTAAAGATGTACACGGAGAGATATAAGCTATGAACATTGGCAAAAAAATTGGCCTCGAATATGGACCAGCCACGCGCAACGCCTTTGGCGACGCGCTGGCTGCCTATGGGCACGAAAACCTGAATCTGATTGTGGTGGATGGGGATGTGGCCAACTCTACCCGCACGCAGTATTTTGCTGAAGAATTCCCTGACCGCTTTTTCAACGTGGGTATTGCTGAAAGCAATCTGGTCGGTGTGGCCAGCGGCCTGGCTGCCTCTGGCAAGGACGTAGTCGCGGCCAGCTTCGCCGCCTTTTTATTGGGCAACGCCTACGACCAGATCCGCATGGGCATTGCCTACCCGCAGGCCAACGTCAAGCTGGTGGGCTCGCACAGCGGCATTAGCATCGGGGAAGATGGGCCTAGCCAGATGGGCATTGAGGATATTGCCCTGGCTGCATCGCTGCCGCATTTTACGGTCATTGTGCCCGCCGATGCTCCGTCTACCGAAGTGGCAACCCTGGCGCTTTTTTCCTTTAAGGGACCGGCTTATTTACGCACCGGCCGGTCAAAGATGCCTGTGGTTTACCCAAATGGCGTCGATTTTGAGGTAGGGAAGGCCAATCAGCTGCGCGACGGCCGTGACGCCACTATTATCGCCTGCGGGCTCATGGTTGCGGCCGCCCTGGAAGCGGCTCACCAGTTAAGCGAAGCAGGCATTGAAGTGCGGGTTTTGGATATGCACACCATCAAACCGCTGGACGAAACGGCCGTTAAGGTGGCAGCCCAACAAACAGGCGCTATCGTAACGGCCGAAGAACATGTGCTGCACGGCGGTTTAGGTGCGGCCGTGGCCATGGCCGTAGCGTACCACCATCCTGTTCCCATGCGTTTCATCGGCCTCAGCAACCGGTACGCCGAATCCGGTGAACCCGAGGCGCTGCTGACAAAGTACCACCTGATGCCAGATGATATTGTTCAGGCCGTGCAACAAGCAATTGAGCAGAAAGAAGCTGAAACGGCCGACAGCAAAGCGTAGAGTTCGGCTGAAGAGGCGCTGTCGCCATCCACGCCAGCGTAGCTTTGCTCAAACACCAGTGAGGCTGTGAGGGACAACGGCCGTTTCTCCCCCCACCTGCAGCAGCCAACAAAACGGCCCTTCTGGGGGTAAGTGAGCAAGTGGGTAAAGAGAGGGGTTCAAACTTCGTGGCAGGCAGCCCAGTGCCGCGGCTCAATTTCGCGCCAGGCGGGGTCGGTTTCCTGGCAGTGGGGTTGGACAATGGGGCAGCGGGGATGAAAACGGCAGCCACTGGGCAGATCAATCGGGTTGGGCGTCTCTCCCTGCAAAATAATGCGCTCCCGGCGCAACCGGGGGTTGGGCACGGGCATGACGGAGAGCAGCGCTTTGGTGTAGGGGTGTAACGGCCGTTGCAACACCGCCAGCGTCTCCCCCTGTTCCACAATCCGGCCCAAATACATCACTGCAATCCGGTCGGCAAAATAAGCCACTGTGCCCAAATCGTGGGTAATAAACAGCACCGAGATGCCTCGCGTCTCCCGCAGCGACGCCAACAAATTCAAAATCTCGGCCCGAATACTCACATCCAGCATCGACACCGGCTCGTCGGCCAGCAGCACCTTGGGTTCCAGCACCAGCGCCCCGGCAATGACCACCCGCTGCCGCTGCCCGCCAGACAGCTCATGCGGATACCGGTGCAAAAAGCTGCTGGCAGGCTTCAGGCCCGCATCCTCCAGCGCCTGAATCACCCGCGCTTTCTGCGCCTGCCTGTTGGGCGTCAGCTTATGCACCACCAGCGGCTCGGCCACTATCTCGCCAATCGTCATCGTCGGGTTCAGCGATTCGTACGGGTCCTGAAACACCATCTGAATATGCCGCCGCATCAGCTGCAAAGGCTTGCCGCTCAGATGGGTTACATCCTCCCCCTCAAAAAAGATTTGGCCAGAGGTGGACGGCTCCAGGTTCATCAGCGTCAGCGCCAGGGTCGATTTGCCGCAGCCGCTCTCCCCCACCAGCGCCAGCACTTCACCTTGGTGCAGCACAAAACTCACATCATCCACGGCATGGACAAATTTCTCTTCCTTGTCCCACAGCGAGGTTTTTTTTACAGGGAACAGCTTGCGCAGCTGCTTTACTTCGATGATGGGTTGTTGTTCGCTCATAGTTCATTTAATTAGCACCTGTCATTCCCGCCTTCGCGGGAATCCACTGGACTTCCGCCTTCGCGGGAGTGACAGGCAAGTTGGCTAAGTTTCAACCAGATGGCAGCTGGCAAAATGGGAGCCGTTTAGCGTATGCAGCGCCGGCTCGTCCACGTGGCAGCGGTCGATGACGCGCGGGCAGCGCGGGGCAAAGCGGCAGCCCGGCGGCAGGGCATTCAGGCGGGGCGGAGAGCCGGGAATGCTCACCAACCTGTTGGTCGGCTGGGTTAAATCGGGGAAGGCGCGCAGCAGTTCCTGCGTGTACGGATGTTGGGGGGCGTTGAAAATGGTATCGACGTCGGCATATTCGGCCGTAACGCCACCGTACATCACCAGCACCGTGTCGCACATCTCGGCCACCACGCCCAAATCGTGCGTCACGAACAAAATCGACAGCCCCAGCCTGTCACGCAGTTTGGCCAACAGCTCCAAAATTTGGGCCTGGATCATCACGTCCAGCGCCGTCGTCGGCTCATCGGCAATGACCACCTGCGGATTGCAGGCCAGGGCCATGGCAATCATGGCCCGCTGGCGCATGCCCCCGGAATATTGGTGCGGATACTGGTCCTTGCGTTCCGCGCCGATGCCCACCAGCTCCAGCAGCTCCACCACCCGGTCGGTGACCGCTTTTTTGTCGGTGAGGTAGTTGTGCTGGATGATCGCTTCGGCAATCTGGCGACCAATAGTATGCACCGGGTTCAGGGCGTTCATCGCGCCCTGGAAGATCATGGCGATATTTTTCCAGCGCACGCCGTCCATTTCTCGTTCGGAGAGGGAAAGCAGGTCGTTGCCCATGAAGTTGATCTGGCCGGAAATGATACGGCCGTTTCCCGGCAGCAGCCGCATCAAAGAAAGCATCAACGTCGTCTTGCCACAGCCGCTCTCCCCCACAATGCCCAACACCTCCCCCTCGCGCAGGGCAAAATTAATGTCCACCAGCGCCCGCGCCGGTTCAGCCCCCGGCGTCACAAAATTGGTGCTCAAATGGCGCACATCCAACAGCACCGGCGCATCTTTTAGCGATCTCATAGCCCGGCCTCCGTGCTCGTACCCGCGTGCCATTCAGCTTCCCGATCCACCATTTTTGTCCCTACCGCCAGATGATGCGTCTCCAGACGAGGGTTCAGCACCTGCTCCAGCCCCTGCCCCAGCAGCGTACAGGCCAGCACCGCCCAGACAATGCCCAGCCCCGGCATCACCAGCGCCCACCAGGCACGGGCGCTCATCGCGCCGCGGGTAAAGGCAAAGTTCAGCATCTGCCCCCAGCTCAGCGCCGTGGGGTCAGACAGCCCCAAAAAGCTCAGGGTGCTCTCGTTTAAGATCGCCAGCGAGATAACCAACACCGTGTTCACCACAATCAGCGGCAGCACCATGGGGAAAATGTGGAAGCGAATAATGTGCATATTGCCCGCCCCCAGCGAGCGCGCCCGCAGCACAAACTTGCGCTGCTTCACCGCCAGCGTTTGCGACCGCACCAGCCGCGCCGAGCCGGTCCAGCCCAGCAGCCCAATGACAAAGATGATATTCCACAAGCTGGGCCGAGTTAAGGCCACAATCACCACCGCCAGCGGCAAATCGGGAATGACCAGCATGATATCGGTAAAGCGCATGAGAATATTTTCGGTACGGCCGCCGTAAAACCCGGCCACAATCCCCACCACGCTGCCAATACAAATAGAGATGAACGAGGCAAAAAAGCCCACAATCAACGAAACCCGCGACCCGTAAATGAAGCTAGACAGCACATCCCGGCCCGCATCGTCGGTACCCAGCCAATGCACGGCGCTGGGCGGGGCATAAATATCGTCGATGGTTACACGAATCACTTCTTTGGGATTATAGGGGGCTACCACCGGGGCAAACACGGCCATCAACACCACCGATACCAGCATGAACAGCCCCACCAGCCCCATGCGGCTGCGCCGAAAGCTGCGCCAAAAGCCGCTCAATGATGTTGCGCTGACGCTTTCTGGCATTGTTTACTCCGTTTGCACCCGTGGGTCGAGGTAGGAATACAACAAATCGGCCACCAGATTGGCAAAAATGACGCTGATGGCGATGAGTAAAAATGCGCCTTGCAGCATGGGGTAATCTTTGCGGCCAACGGCCGTAAAAATAGCCCCCCCCAACCCTGGCCAGGAAAACACCGTCTCAATTTGAATCGCTCCCGCTACGGTAAAGCCCAAATTCAGAGCAATGATCGTCACCATTGGCAGCATGGCATTTTGCAGGGCGTGGTCGCGCAAAATTTGGGTGGTGCGCAGCCCTTTCGCCTTGGCCGTCAAAATGTAATCCTCACTCAGCACGTCCAGCAGCGTGCTGCGCATGATCAGCATGTACTCGCCCAGAAAGACGATGGTGTAGGTGATCGTGGGCAGCAGCAGATGGCGTCCCACATCGGCCCATTCCTGCCAAACCGTGGCGAAGTTACCGCCGGGGGTGAGCTTGCCGCCCGTGGGCAGACCAAACTGGGTGCTGCCCCAAAACAGCAAAATGATGCCCAGCCAAAAAGTGGGCAGGCTCCAAAAGGTGAGGCTGGCCAGCAGCGCACCGTAATCAATGGTGGTATGCGCCCGCCACGCCGCCACAATCCCCAGCGCCATCCCCAGCACAATGGCCAAAATCTGGGCCACGCCGATGAGCAGCACCGTATTCCACAACTGCTCTTTGAGCATGTCGGCCACGGGGCGGTTGGTGTGGTAGCTAATGCCCAATTCCCCTTGCAGCAGGTTGCCAATATAAATGAAGAGCTGGGTATCCAGCGGATTGACGCCGCAGCTGCCAACCTTGACGGGGTTCAGCGATTCAAAGCAGTTGATGACCGGCTTATCCAGCCCAAACCGTTCCCGAATGGCAGCTACCGCCTCCTGCGTCAGGCGCGGATCGCGAATGCCAGCCCGCGCCGGATCACCGGGCAGAATCCGAAAAAGAAAAAAGTTCAGCAGAATAACAATCAGGACGGTGAATAAGGCCCAACTGATTTTGTTGAGAAGGTAGCGAGATTGTCTCATTTCTGTGTTAGCAATCAGTGGTCAGTGGTCAGTGGTCAGTGGTCAGTGGTCAGTATTCAGTATTCAGTTTGGGTCTGACTACTGATTACTGATTCACTGATTACTGATTACCGTCTACCGAACGGGTTCGATCACCAGCAGCGAACTGGGATCTTCCAGGGCTATTTTACCGGCGTCGATTTGCCAGCCGGTGAAGCGGTCGGTGCGGAAAGCCTGCACCGATTGTTCGTAGAAGGGAATGATGTACACCACGTCCTCATGAACGATGCGCTGCATTTCCCAAACCAGGTCGATGCGGGCTTGCTCATCTAGCTCAACTGCTTGCTGCCGGTAGATCGCGTCGTATTCCGGATTAGAGTAGCCGGTTTCGCTGTTGCCGGTGGGAATTTCGCTGGTGAGCATGACGCTGAGCAGGAAGTTTGGGTCTGGGTCTGAACCCCAACCCCACAGGATGACGTCGAAGTCGAAGGTGGGGCAGCAAATGGAAGTGAGGGCGTCGGGGTCGAGGGCTTGCAGCTGAGTACCGACGCCAACTGCGCCCCACATACCGGCGAGCAGTTCAGCCATGCGGGGGGCGTTGGTGCTGTCGCTGGGCCAGTTCAGGCGCAGGTTGAGCGGATTGCTGCCGTCGGGCATCTCGCGGATGCCGTCGCCGTTGCTGTCCAGGTAGCCTGCTTCTTCCAGAATCTGGTTAGCCAGGTCGGGGTCGTAGGCATAATCTTCCAGAGAGTCGTTGTAGAAGACACCCAGACTGTCTGGGATGAGGGTGAGGCCGGGGGAACCGAGGCCGAGCAGCACCACGTCGATGATTTGCTGCTTGTCCGTGGCGTGGGCCAGGGCGAGGCGGACGCTGCGGTCTAGCAGGGCGGGATGGCCGGTGCAGACGCCGTTATCGGGCGGGCAGTTTTCTGGCAATGTCTGGTTGAAGATGATGTCGGTGACGCTGGGGGCCAGCGGCGGGCCGCTGACAAGCTGGATATTTTCTTCGTTGCGCAGGGAGGCAACGGCCGTATTCGGCATTTCCGTAATCATATCCACCTGACCGGTACGCAGCGATTGCACCAGGGCATCCTGGTTTTCAAAGGTTTGGAACACCACCTCGTCAATAATCGGCCCTTTCAGATAATGGTCTTTCACCCCTTCCAGGCGCACAAATGAGTTCTGGGCATATTCCACCATCTTAAACGGGCCAGAGCCAATCATTGCATTATTTTCAAACTCGGCGATGGCGTTCCCTTCCAGGCCGCCCCAGATATGCTCCGGCACGACGTAGAGGAAGATGAGCTGGCTTTCGATGTTGGGGATGGCGTCGGTGAGAGTGATGATGACGTTATTGTTGTCGTCCGCTTCGATGGTGTCAAAAAATTCGGTGTAGACGGGCAGGAAAGGGAAATCTTCCTGCGTGGCGTACATATTATAAGAAAAAGCGACATCCTCAGCGGTGAGCGGCTCGCCGTCGTGGAAGGTAATGCCATCGCGGATGTGGTAGGTGTAGACCAGCCCATCGTCGGAGACCTCTTCGCTGTCGGCCAGCTCCAGGCTGTAGGTGCCGTCCAGCTCCAGCTGGTACATGGAGTCGTAAACAATTTCAAACAGGGTGTACGCTTCGGCGAGAACGGCCGTTCCCGGGTTCAGCGTATCGGGACTGCCCGCCCAGCCAATACGCAAAACCACGGCGTCGCCGCTTTCGCTGCCGGTATCGGTTTCACCACCGCCACAAGCCACCAACAAACCGGCCATTACCAAAAACAACCATACCTTAAAAACAACGTTCTTCTTCATCATTCTTCTCCTCGTATGATATGTAAGATTGGGCCAATTTTAGAAATTGGCCCAATCTCTGCCGACTCGAGTCGGCCACTTACACCATAAATTCCTTCGCCGGATTTTCGGCGTAGAGAATGGGGCGACTGATTTGGAAGGGGGTCAGATCATGTTCAGATTTCCCCTCAAATGCCAATTGGCTCAAAATTTTCCCCAGCAGTGAGGCAAACTTGAAGGCGTGGCCCGCCCCCACCGCCACAGCGACGTTGGGATACTCCGGCAGCGTGTCCAGGACAAAATCCCGGTCGGGCGGCATGGTGTAGAGGCAGGTTTTGGTATAAATGACGGGGCCGTGGGCGGTGGGCAGATGTTGGCGCAGGAAGGTGTCGGTGCGGTGGAAAGCGGCCCTGTCCACCTCGAAGGTGCGGGATTCGGCCGTGGTTTCTTGCCCGCCAACGTCCTGGGCAATCTTGGGGCCCGCCTCGCCAAAGGCGGGAAAGCCATAGTAGCACGGCTCGTCCAGCCAGATCCAGATGGGGAAGCGCTCCGGGGCAAAGTCGGGCAGGTGGGGCGAAGCGTAGTAGGTCACCTGCTCCTGGGTGACGGTGAGGTTGATCTGGCTGCCAAAGTGGGCCAGCAGGTGGTTGGTCCAGGCACCGCTGGCGATGACCAGCTTTTCACAGGTGTGAGTTTCGCCACCGGCGATGACGGTGATTTCGTTGCTGGAAGGGTAAACGGCCGTTACCGGGGCATTATCGCGCAAAACCGCACCGTATTCACGAGCCAGCCGCTGGTGGGCGGCATTGCTTTTGGCCGCAGCCACCAGCCCGCTTTCGGTTTGGTACAGCCCGCGCACGTCGTCGGGCAAGCGCCACTGCGGCCAGCGGTGCATGATTTCTTTGGCGTCGAGCAGTTCGTAGGGGATGTTGAGGGTCGTTAAGCTGTCAGTGTAGTCGCTGAGGGGCAGGCTGGAACCGTCCGGGGAGAGATCGATGCCGCCCGTTTTGTAGACGAGCTGTTCGCCTGAATCTGCCTCAATGGCGGCCCAGGCGTGGTAGGCTTCTTTGGCCAAGTTTACATAATGGGTATTGTGGTAGGAGAGCCGGATGATACGGGAATGATCTTGAGAGCCGCCCTGGACGTTACCCAGGGCAAACTGCTCCAGCCCTAGAACATCGCCGCCTGACTGACGAGCCAACCAGTATGCCGCCGCACTTCCAATTCCACCTAAACCCAAAACGAGAGTTCTAAACGCTCGTTTCATCAACAGTCACCTCAGCGAGAGGAGCTTCCATCACAAAATCCTGAGGAGGATTTTGCAGGAGCAGTTTCATCCGGTTGTTAAAAGATGCGGGAGTTTATAACCGCACAGGTAAATGTCAAGGAATTGGGAGAGGGAAACGGCCGTTACCAGCAAAATTGTTACATGGAAGACGCTCCCGGCAACCTGTGTTCGTCCCCCCTATTGCGCTTCCAGCTCACTGATAACATTACCCACCGACTGCTGCAAGGTTTTCGGAAAACCGGTGCCCTGCCGGTATTCATCATCGAGGTAGACCAGGCTTTCTTTTTTGTCGTTCAGGAACACATGGTAATACTTCGGGAACCAGCTGTTGAAATGAATCTTCAGCTGAAGAAGATCCTCCTCCAGTTTTGCCACCAGTGGCGTTGACTCTGGAAGAAATTGGTAAAGTGGATTGTTCTCGAGCCAGTTCTGCAGCTTCTCGTTATATTGAAAAATACTCCGTTCGGTTGTACCCCGTATGATAAGAAAAAGCTCTTTTTCCTCTTTGGTCATATCGTCATAGAGTTGGTAAAACAGGTTATTGAAACCTTTATACTCAGGCAATTCATGGTTTCTGTATAGCATTCCAAACAAGCGGTTTCTTTGCCCAGTTTGCGTCAGGTAGGTCACCTCTGACACCTTTAGCAAATGGGCAAGTTCCTTTAATTTACCGACGGCTACCGCTTTGTCCGCCTTTGACAGGGACACTTCCATGCTCTCAGTATGACCTTCGACCATATCCCAATCGACCCGGGGACGCTCTTCTCTGAGTTTTTGAATAAGGCCGAACAGATTATCGCGTCGATTAAAATAAAGTACCAGTGACATTGTTTTGCCTGCTTTATTATCACCTGTTAAATTCTCATAATCGACGTTCAGATCAAAACAAAGCATTTTGATCTCTTCCAAATCGAAATGGTTGGCGATGAGTTGGCGAAGCAGGGGTTTATTGACGGATTCGCTTGAACTTTCAATTGGGCTTTGCGACAAGGACATAATGTACTTCCTCAATTTCCTGGCTATATCATTTCAGACACACAACTATAAAATTCGCTCTTTTTGAGCCAACAAGAGATATTATACATTACCTGATTACAGATAGGTTGGATCATCTTCCTGACTTAGGCTCTACGGAAGTAACGGCCGTTCTCGACCAGTATGTTGTAAAATACGGCCGCAGTAGTCAACCAACATGAGCGTCAAGGCAAGCACAACTTGCACCGATGCCATGCACAGCCAGTGCAGTTTCACGAGGTAATCATATGGCACTTGAGTGGAAACATTCGTTGGAAAACGTAGACTGGGAGGAACTTTCCAGACTCTACCTCGCAGCCCCGTTAGGACACAAAGACCCTTCTGACTTGAAGATCGCCTTCTCAAACAGCATATTCATCTGTTTTGTTTATGATTCTGGAGAGCTGGTAGCGGCTGGTCGAGCGCTGGCTGATGGCAAAGATTGCTCTTACATTTGTGACGTGGCGGTTCATCCCAGCCATCAAGGGCGCGGTCTGGGCAAGGAAGTTGTTTCCAGGCTTGTCGATTTCTCAAAGGATCACAAGAAGATTATTCTGTACGCTGCCCCTGGGAAGGAGCCATTTTACAAGAAGCTGGGCTTCAAACGCATGGCAACCGCCATGGCAATTTTCAAGAATCAGGCCCAAGCCCTTGCGGATGGTGTGATTGTGGATGATTGATGATTTGGCTAGGGTAACGGCCGTTCCCAACCAGAATGTTGTGTGATACGGCCTCAGCTATGCGAGATTTCGTGTTTACCGAAGACCGTGAGTGACATTATCCGGCAGCATCGAGAGGAACATGCTATTTCCACCAATGTCGAGTATATTACTTCTACGCACTCTCTTCGACCGATCATTTGACTATGGGGCCAGGAGAGGTTTCTAAATTCAACAGATTAAGGATAAGGAGAAAAATATCATGAGACTCAGCAGACCTAAAGTTGTCACTTTTTGGATTTCCGTGATTCTCGCGGCACTCGGGGTCCTGGCTTTGCTAGGGAACATCCCCTCACTTTCCGAGTACGCTTTCTGGCTGGTGGTGGCCGGGTTTGTTTTATTGGCCCTCGCAAATTTGCTTAAAGATCTGTAGCGCTTTGGTTGGGGCGGGCTGACTTTTGATAGCCAGGTCGGCCCCGTTTGAAAGCAGTTCGCTCCCCCTTTTTCTAACAGTGGTATCCCCCATAACCCAAACCCCGCCTTGCGCCGCGTTTCGCGCCGGGTAATTTGACATTGCTCACGGATTTCGTGGTTGCGGGTCATTTTTTCCGCCAAATAAGTTGAACATTTTTTAACCGCAAAGCACGCAAAGTTTTTCTTTATTTCCTTTGCGCTCTTGGCGTACTTTGCGGTTCATCTGTTCAGGTTAATAAATTGCCATTCCTTAATGAGTATTGGAGGCAACATGAAGAATTTATCCATTAAAGCGCTAAATGCTGAAACCTGGAAGGATTTTGAGCGATTGGTTGAAAAACATAATGGCGTATGGGGAGGATGTTGGTGCACTGCTTTTCACCCGAAATCACCAGAGCAAAAGCGAAGTGCAGAAGGCACTAAATCCTACAAAAAAAAGCTTGTCCAAGAAGACAGCGCTCATGCTGCCTTAGTCTTTGATGGAGATATCTGTGTCGCCTGGTGTCAATTTGGCCCACCTCAAGAACTTCCCAATATTTATCACAAAAAAGAAGTTGCATCCAAAATGACGGTGCCCGATTGGAGAATTACGTGCATTTTTGTTGATAGAGACTATCGTAAGAAAGGCCTGTCCTTCTTTGCTTTGAATGGGGCTTTAGAACTTATCAGAAATCTAGGCGGAGGGGTTGTAGAAAGCTATCCACAGGATACTCAGGGCAGTAAAGTATCAAACTCCTTTCTGTATAATGGGACAAAAGAAATCTTTGAAAAAGCCGGGTTCACTTATGAAGACCAAAAAGGGAAGAATCATTGTATTGTGAGAAAGACAATTTAAGTGCCAGGAAGGATTATATTTTGCCCAGCAATTGCTTCGAGACTATATCTGAGTTTACTGATCTAACGGCGCATCACCCGATTGTACCGGCCGAGCAGCAGCCATAAAAAGAGTAGCTGCACCAGCAATCCCAAGGCCAGAAAGATCCACAGTCGGCCGTCGTCCGCCAACGCCAACCATAACACCTTGGCCGGCCAGTAAGTGGGGACCAGACCAAAGAGCCATTCCCACGGCGCAGGCGTGAAGTAAGCAACGAGCGGTGGCAGGAAAACGATGCCCATCATTTTCTGAATGGCAAATCCCTGCACTTTGTTAGCGGCAAAAGCGGCCAGGAACAGGGCGAACAACGGGGCCATCGGCGCCGCTGACACAGCCACAGCCAGCAAGACCGGGACGGGCAGCGATACGAGACCGGAGAGTGGCAGCACGAGCAAGGAGAGGCCAATGCTGATGACAACAGGCATTGTGACGCGATAGGCCAGATAATTGTTGAGCGACAGCGGTGTGACTTGTAAAGCGATGAGCGTCTGGTCGTCCCGCTGGTCCAATAACAAAAAACCGATGACTACGCCCGCCAGCATAGGCCCCAGCAGCAGTAAGGCAAAGCCGATAAAGTCAGGATAATAAGGCAGCAGCTCCAGTTGCAGCAGTTCTTCAAGCTGGGCCAACAAGCCAGGCAGCAGCCAGCGAGCGGCCAAAGCGGCAACCAGCGGCAGCCCGACCAACCAGCGCAGCAGCGGGTCCCGCTGCACACTGCGAATGTCAATAGGGCCTAACGCTTGCCACACCTGGATTACATTCATCGTTCACACACCCTCAGCTGCAATGACAAAGCGGTAAAACGTCCCTTGCGCGGCACGAAATAGCAGCACGCCCCACACGGCGGCACAAAGAAATGCATATAACAACTGTACCATTGCCGCCGGCTCAAAAGCAGCCCGCATTAAAGTCAGGGAAGCTTGCAGCGGGTGCAAATAAAGCAGCCAATGCTCTGGCAGCCCCAAATAGGTCATCAGCGGCAAGATCAGGGCCGTCGTGTAAAGCACAGAGGGCATAAGAAACTGGTTGATGCTGTCGTAGCGAGCCACAACCATAAAACCAGCCAGCGTTAAAATGACGGCCGCGCTTATTATCGCCAGAACAAACAGGTCTACACGCGGCGGTACGCCAAAAACCAGCAGGACAATCAAGCCGTTTTCCAGAAGCGAAAGCAGGGTCAGGGTAATGACCTTCGCGGCCAGGTATTCAAGTGGGCGCAGCGGCGTTACAACCTGCGCCGCCAGTGTGCCCTCTTCTTTTTCTAACAGCACCTGGCCGCTGACGAAATAGAAAGTGTTGATGAGCAAGTTGCTCAGGATAAATAGCGGCAGCAGCCAGGTCAATAAATCGCCAGGCACCTGCCTGAGCAGGATGACCATGACAACCATGACGACCAGGGCCGCGTAATAAAAGCCGTTGCGAAACTGTAAGCGAATGTCACCGCTAACGGCCGTCCCTAATCTTTTCACGTCAACGACCTGCCTGTAACCCGGATGAATATCTCTTCCAGAGTCGCTTCCTGGGTGTGGATGGTTTGCGCCTGATGGGCTTGCAGCAGCCGCCAAAAGTCGTCATTATGACCCAGGTCGGTCAGGGCAAATTCGGCCGTTTCCAGATGACCGTTAGCCTGATACTCCACGCGAACGGCCGCTTTGCCATGAGCCAGTTTGAGCTGCCTGGGGGAATCAATGGCTTTGATCCGGCCGTCTACAATAAAAGCCACCCGGTCGCACAACGATTCGGCCACGGCCATGTCGTGCGTGGTCAGGAATACCGTTTTACCTACCTGTTGCTGCTCCCGGATAAGCTCCTTAATGCGCCTGGCGTTTACCGGGTCCAGCCCGGCGGTAGGTTCGTCAAGAAAGAGCAGCTCCGGGTCGTGGACAAGAGCGCGGGCCACGCTTAACCGATTTTTCATGCCCTTGGAAAATTGCCCGACAGGCATCTCCCCATCGCTGCCCAGGCCAACCAGGTCTAACAACGCTTGCGGCGAACGGACCGGGCCACGATAGAGCGCGCCAAAGTAAGTTAGATTTTCAACGGCCGTTAACTTCAGGAAATGGTTTGGCAGTTCAAAAGAAACGCCAATGCGCTCATAATAATCAGACCCCCAGCGGCTCAAATCCTGGCCCAAAACCGTTGCTGTCCCTTCATAACCGCGCAGCAAACCGATCAAAACCTTTTGCGTGGTGGATTTACCCGCGCCGCTTGGCCCCAGAAAGCCAAAAATCTCGCCGCGCTCTACGGAGAAACTCAACACCTGCACGGCCGGTTTGTTCGCGTTCGCGTAGCTGAATTGCAGTGAATCAACTTGAATCATGGTCATAATCTCACGCTGCCGGCGAATCATTCGCCGCGGACAGCAACCGCTGCATGCCGTCCAACACTTTGCCGGAAATCGGTTCTATTTCTTCCGGGGTCAATTGTGACCAATTAGCCAACAGCCATTGATCCAGG
Source organism: Promineifilaceae bacterium (SeqCode) (assembly GCA_041748655.1). Taxonomy (GTDB): domain Bacteria; phylum Chloroflexota; class Anaerolineae; order Promineifilales; family Promineifilaceae; genus Leptofilum. The sequence continues at coordinate 109,484 of JBGTCV010000007.1, forward strand.
GCGTCGTCTACAGACATAAAAATGTTGAGCAGCAAATCGGCCGGCAGGTCCGTGCGCATGACGCCCAATTCCTGTCCCTGTTCAATCATACGTCCCAGTAAGTCGCGCAGTTGACCAAAGGTCTCCGCCAGGCCTGTTTCGGCGATTTGTTCCGGCGTCAACCGCCCGGCCGACTTGACCAACCCCAGGACCCACGGCCGTTCTTGCAAAGCCGCAAATTGGTCGGCGTACATGGCCTTTAACATTGGCCAAAAGGTCTGCGCTGTTAGCAGCGGCAGCGTTTGGGGCAAATCATCCATCAAGGCGCTGGCATAATGCTGCACGGCCGTTGTGTACAGGTCTGCTTTGTCGTCAAAGTAGTAATAGGCTGCTCCTTTACTAATACCGGCGTCGGCTAAAATCTGATTCAGAGAGGCGTGGTCATAGCCGTGAGCGGCAAACTGCTGGGCAGCCGCTTCCAGAATGCGCTGTCGTTTGGCCGGGTCTAGTTTATTAAAGCGTGGACGGGGCATTTTATTCTCCAAAATTTACCAGACTTAATGGTTAGACCACCAGTTAAACCAGCTGGTCTAATAATAGAATGCACCAATCATTTTGTCAAGAAGCAAATAGAGAAGGCCACCGATCGTTATAGTATCGCCCTGCAACTGAATTGACTTGCCAAACGGCCGATTGCTATAATGCCCCCCTCTATGCTAAAGGCAGGCACCAACCTGCGCCTGATTCAGTTTCGATTTACGAAGGAGCAGCCATGCACAAAACTGATATTGAAACGCTAATTGCCTACAACTTCTGGGCCGACAACGAGATTTTGAGCGCGTGCGAGCGCCTATCTGCCGCAGATTTTACGCGCCAGGCGACGCCCGACCCCGGCTGGCACAGCCTGCGCGGCACGCTGGTGCATCTGCTGGACACCGAGTATGGCTGGCGGGCTGCCTTGCAAAACCTGCCGGATTCCGGCGTGATGCGCGAGGCAGACTTCCCGGATGTGGCCAGCCTGCGGGTGCGCTGGCAGCAGGAAGAGGCGGCGTGGCGGGCCTACATTGCGGGCCTGGATGAAGCTGCGCTCAATGCCGTTTGGCGTGCGGAAGATACTATTCAGCGGACCCGCTGGCAAACGATTCTGCATGTGATTAACGACGGCATCCATCACCGCAGCGAAGCAGCTGCCATGCTCACCGGCTACGGCCGTTCGCCTGGCGAGCTGGATTTTGAAGGGTATTTGGTGTGGGTGGGTGTTTGAGGGTAGGATACGGCCGTTTCTAAGCAAAGGAAAAAGTAGATGATACGAGCAACCATTGCGGAAGCACGAGCCTTCGTAAGTTGGCAAGATTATCAAGACGCCCTCAAGCGAGCCATCGCGCCGCTTACCGGGGAACAGTTGCAGCGACGGCTCATACCGGGTCTGCGCACGCCCGGCGAAATCGCCGAACATATCGTCTTTGGGCGCGCCCTGCATCTGCACCACACGCTGGGCGAGAGAGCGGCGGAATTAACGCCACTGCTGCGGTGGGATGATGACGACGATCTGCCACATACGGGCGTTGAGATTGTGCAAGGGCTGGGCCTGACCTGGCGGTTCATCACCGACTGCCTGATGAGCGGCTCAGCCACCGACGCTGTCTCTGAGGCAGAAGCAGTGGTCATCCAGACGATTTGGGGGCTGCTCGACCACGACCTGCCCCACGCCGGGGAACTGTCGCTGCTGTTGGGTGCAGCCGGCCTGCCTGGGGTTGAGATTTAGCGCACCCAATGATATTGTCGAAGAAGCAAGGCAGCCGCGTTACAGGAAGAGCACGAGTCTGCTTTTTTAGCGTGCTGAAATAGCATGTGTATCGGGTCCCAAACCCACTGGAGGAATGACGATGACTAAACATCGAATCTTTACCACACCATTTGCGGGTGTTTATCCGCTGTATGTGCAAAAAGCGGAACGCAAAAATCGTACCAAAGAAGAAGTTGACGACATCATTTGCTGGTTAACGGGGTATGACCAGGCGGGATTACAGCAGCAAATCGAGCAGGAAAACGATTTTGAAACCTTTTTTGCCGAAGCCCCCGCCATGCATCCGAATCGTTTGCTTATCAAGGGCGTCGTGTGCGGCGTGCGCGTTGAAGAAATCGAAGATCCGCTGATGCAAAAAATACGCTATTTAGACAAGCTGATTGATGAGCTCGCCAAAGGCAAGGCGATGGAGAAGATTCTGCGGCAATAACGCGTTTTGCCATAAGAAACGCCCTGCTTTGCAACGGCCGTTTCTCAAACCTTTTTGGCCCTTTGGGATTTTCTGAAGAATCCCCAAGGAACCCATGGCAAGCGTTTTGGCTACCCCAGCATTTTGCTGATTATCAAGCGGATGGGATGCTTCGGGGGACCTCAGCATGACAGG
>JBGTCV010000008.1:0-53476 GCA_041748655.1 Promineifilaceae bacterium (SeqCode)
GGAGATGGTGATGCCGGGCGACAATGTGAACCTGCATGTGAAGTTGAGCAAGCCGGTGGCATTGGAAGAAGGTGGCCGATTTGCCATTCGTGAAGGTGGCCTGACCGTTGGCTCTGGCGTAATTACTAAAATCCTGGTTTAGGATTTGTTATAGAGGCGTTGTGATTCCAGGAATCCAACGCCTCTACTTTCGAGGAAACGTATGGCTAAGCAGAGAATTCGCATTCGATTAAAAGCTTATGATCACCGTGTACTGGATCAATCTGCCCGACGTATTGTGGGCACTGCTGAACGTACCGGTGCGCGTGTGGTAGGGCCAGTGCCGCTGCCCACACGCATTGAGCGATTTACCGTGCGCCGCAGCACGTTCATTGATAAAGATTCGCACGAACATTTTGAGATTCGGACGCACAAGCGGCTGATCGATGTGATCAACCCGGACTCGAAGACGATTGATACCTTGATGCGGCTGAATTTGCCCGCTGGGGTTGATATTGAGATTTCTATTTAGATCGAATCTCTGACGAAAGGATGATGCAGCACACGCCTGGTGGCTGACAGTCCTGGGAGGTTAAGGTGAAAGGATTACTAGGCAGGAAAGTGGGTATGGCCCAGGTTTTTGACGGGAATGGTGTTGTCACTCCGGTGACGCTCATTCAGGCTGGCCCATGTTATATTACACAGGTTAAAACTGAAGAATCAGACGGGTATACGGCCGTTCAGCTCGGTTTTAGCGAAATTCCAGAAAAACGGTTAACCAAAGGCCAGCAAGGCCATTTGGGTCTTCTGAAAAAAGGCAGAGGCCGCAAAAAAGACCAAAATGTTCTAGCCTTGCGTTATCTGCGTGAGTTCCGCGCTAAAGATGCTGCGGATCATACGGTAGGCCAGACATTAACCGTCGAACAATTTGAAATTGGTGAACGTATTGACGTTACCGGAAAGACAAAAGGTAAAGGGTTTGCTGGCGTTGTCAAACGGTATGGGTTTGGTGGTGGTATTAAAACCCACGGCCAATCTGATCGTTGGCGCGCCCCTGGTTCAATCGGTGGTACCTCTGGTACTGCAAGGGTGTTCAAAGGCAAGCGTATGCCTGGCCGGATGGGCAATGACCGTTATACGGCCCAGAACCTGGAAGTGATACGTATTGATACCGAGCGTAACCTGATTGCCGTAAAGGGAGCAGTCCCTGGGGCAAAAGGTGCGCTTGTTGTAATTCGGCAAGCAGCAAAAGGCTAGCGGAGGCGTTGTGATGAAAGTTTCGGTTTTCAACATGGCTGGCGAGGAAGTCAACAGCGTAGACCTTCCAGCTAGCATATTTGAAGCAAAAATTAATCGTGATTTGATGCACCAGGCGCTGGTGCGGCAGTTAGCCAATGCACGCCTGGGAACGCATAAAGCAAAGGGGCGTTCGGAAGTAAACCGAACTGGCGCGAAGGCATATCGTCAAAAAGGTACGGGTAATGCCCGTCATGGCAGCAAGCGTGCCCCTATTTTTGTAGGCGGTGGCGTGGCTCATGGTCCATTGCCACGTAAATATACCAAGCAGATGCCCAGAAAAATGCGTCGGGCTGCTTTGCGCTCTGCTTTGAGCGTTAAAGCAGAAAATGCAGATATTGTATTGGTTGATGACCTGACACTGGATACGCCCAAAACACGGGATATGAAAGCATTTGTGCAGGCTCTGGTGAATAATGAAAGCACACTGGTGCTTTTGCCTGGACGCAATGAAAATGTTGAAAAGTCAGCCAGAAACTTGACTGACGTAAAAGCAATGCAAGCAAATTACTTGAATATTCGCGATCTTTTGGGTTATGACAAAATTGTAATGCCTTTGGCAGCTTTAGATGTCATCACCAATTTTTTGGGTATTGAAGATGAGTTTGAAGACATTGATGAATCTGGGGAGGAGGCATAATCATGCAGCTGCATTGGCGTGAAGTAATTCGTCGCCCAGTGGTGACAGAAAAAAGTGGTTATATGGTTGACTTTAACAACCAGTATACATTTGTGGTGAACTCACGGGCGAATAAGATGCAAATCAAGCAAGCTATTGAGTTGGCTTGGCCTGAAGTGTCGGTAGATAAGGTTCGTGTAGCAAATATGCCAGCTAAGCGGGCGCGTCGATATCGGCGTGTTACCACGCGAAAAGCTGGTTGGAAAAAAGCGATTGTGACGTTATCCCCTGGTGACAGTATCGATCTGTTTGAGGGTGTCTAGCGTTAGAAGATTTTGAGCAGGGATGAGGGTATTTGTCTGTTGGGGTTTGTTCCTATATAGATCAAAATGCCTGTAGCCCGTCTCTGGAGGAAATATGCCAATTAAAGTTTTTAAGCCCACGTCACCGGGTCGCCGTGACATGAGTGGGCAAACCTTTGAAGAAGTTACTCGGGTAAACCCCGAACGTAGCTTAACCAGAGGTTTGAGAAAGCAAGGCGGCCGTAACTTTCGAGGGAAGATCACCATCCGTCATCGGGGTGGTGGCCACAAGCGTCGTTTTCGTCAGATTGATTTTAAACGACGTGACAAGTTTGGAATTCCAGCTCGTGTAAGTTCAATTGAATATGATCCGAATCGTTCGGCACGTATTGCACTGCTTGTGTACGCAGACGGTGAAAAGCGGTACATTATTGCTCCGCTAGGGCTGCGTGTTGACGACAAGGTAATGAGTGGCCCTGGAGCGGAAATTCGTCCTGGTAATGCTATGCCATTGCAGGATATTCCATTGGGTACTCAGGTTCATAATATTGAGCTTCAGGTGGGCCGTGGGGCGCAGATGGTTCGTTCTGCTGGTACTTCTGCGCAACTGCTGGCCAAGGATCATCCTCGCTACGTAACGCTGCGCTTACCATCGGGTGAAGAGCGGTATGTGCCACAAGAATGCATGGCTACAATTGGCCAGGTAGGGAATGTGGAGCATGGTAACGTGAAGCTGGGTAAGGCAGGTCGTAACCGTCATTTGGGTATTCGCCCAGGCGTGCGTGGTTCGGCGATGAATCCGAACGATCATCCGCATGGTGGTGGTGAAGGCCGTTCACCGATTGGTATGGCTGCGCCGAAAACGCCCTGGGGGCAACCGGCACTTGGTCGGCGTACTCGTCGTAATAAGTCTACGGATAAGTTTATATTCCGTCGTCGCACCAAGAAGCGTCGGTAGGAGGTAGATAGGAAATGTCTCGTTCACTAAAGAAAGGTCCGTACATTAATCCAAAGTTGTTGAAGAAGGTAGAAGGGCTGAATGCTTCGAAGAAGCGTGAGGTAATTCGTACCTGGTCGCGTTCTAGCACTGTTTTCCCGCAGATGGTAGGACATACGATTGCTGTTTATGACGGCCGTCGCCATATCCCGATTTATATTACGGAGAATATGGTGGGGCATAAGTTGGGCGAGTTTGCCCCAACACGAACGTTCCGTGGTCATATTAGCAAATCTGAAAAGAAGGGGCGTCGTTAATCATGGCTGAAGCATTTGAGATTAAGGCGAAGTTACGTTATTTACAGATTACGCCACAAAAGGTTCGGTTGGTTGTGGATGCAGTGCGGGGTAAGAACGCGCAGGAGGCTTTGGACACGCTGCGCTTTATGCCGCAGAGGGCGGCTGATCCTGTTTACAAGTTGATTGCCTCAGCTGTGGCCAACGCCGGGCAGAATTTTGGCCTGGAAGCCGATGAGCTTTATGTGAGCCAGATTTTTGCGGATGATGGTCCACGTCATCGCAAGGCACCTTATGGTGGTCGTTTTGCAGGACGCGGCCGTTTTCGCCCTATTATTAAGCGGTCATCCCATGTTACAGTTGTTTTGGCTGAACGGGATGTGGTTGAGTACGGTGGTTAAATGAAACTGATCAATAGCATATACGCTATTGATGGTATGGAGGATTAATCTTGGGACGTAAAGTACATCCTGTGGGATTCCGTTTAAAAATAATCCGCGATTGGAATACGCGCTGGTTTGCAGAGGGAAAGCAGTACGAAGAGCGTTTGCATGAGGATTTTGCTATTCGCAAACTTATCATGAAGGAAATGCCTTCGGCTGGGATTTCTTTGCTGGAGATTGAACGGTTCCCTAATCAGGTTCAAGTAAATATTCATACGGCTCGTCCGGGTATTGTGATTGGTCGTAAAGGCGCTTCTGTTAAGGAATTGCGCGGTAAGCTACGTGATTTGACAGATAAAGCGGTTCGGGTCGAGGTTGAGGAGATTTCTCAGCCGGACACGGATGCGCAGCTTATTGCGGAGAATGTTGCCGGGCAGCTGCAGCGCCGTATTTCTCACAGCCGGGCGATGAAGCGTGCGATTCAGCAAGCGATGCGCCAGGGTGCTGAAGGTGTGCGCATTGAGGTAAGCGGCCGTTTGGGCGGCTCTGAAATGGCGCGTAAAGAAAAACTTTGGGACGGCCGTGTTCCGCGCAATACAATTCGGGCCGATCTACGATATGGATTTTCTGAGGCTCTGACAACTTTTGGCCAGATTGGCGTGAAGGTTTGGGTCTATAAAGGGGAAATCTTGCCGCAGAAGACTGAATTTGAAGCCACGGATGTCTATATTAGTGAGTAAAAGCAAATTCTGGAGTGTCTATACTTTCCAGAGTTTTGGACGGAGTTTGAGCTATGTTAATGCCTAAACGAGCAAAATACCGCAAGCAATTCCGTGGACGCATGCGTGGCATGGCGAAGGGCGGTTCTGATTTGCAAAATGGTGAATTTGGTATTCAGGCGTTGGAGCCTGGGTGGATCACCAGCCGACAAATTGAAGCGATTCGTCGTGTGGTTGTGCGCCACAATAAGCGGCGCGGTAAATATTGGATTCGCATTTTTCCAGACAAGCCGGTCACGGCTAAACCTGCTGAAACCCGTATGGGTAAGGGTAAGGGGTCTGTGGACCATTATGTGGCAGTTGTGAAGCCGGGTCGCATCTTGTTTGAAGTAGCGGGTGTGCCGGAAGATTCGGCGCGTGAAGCGCTGCGGCTGGCCAGCTATAAGCTGCCCATTAAAACGCAGATTGTTTCCCGGGAGGAGCAGTTGTAATGGCGAATATTGTTGAATTACGTGAAATGAGTGACGCCAAGTTGGAAGAGATGCTGGAAAACGGCCGTGAGGAGATGTTTAACTTACGGTTCCAGAAGGCATCTTCCCGGCTTGAGGACTATACTCGCCTGAAGGCTGTCCGTCGTGAGATTGCTCAGCTGGAGACTGTTTTGAATATGAGACAGTTGGCTATAGAAACGGCCGTTGCCAGCCCTTCGCTTTCTTCTGGCCTTGCCGGTAAAGAGTGGCAAGCGTCGGCCCGGTATAGCTACGAGGACAGTGGTTGGCAAGTGACATTTGTAGATGGCAGTGGTAAAGAATTAGCAACTGCCCTTGTTAACCTAAACAAAAAGCGGTTGCACAGCCGTCGCCAGGCCAAGAAAAAAAGTCAACCCCAGCGTGTTGTGACGGCTGAGGTTGCAGGGTAGGTAAACCATGAGAGATCAGCGTAAACGATTAAAAGGCGTTGTGACGAGCGACAAAATGGACAAAACTGTTGTTGTAGCCGTTACCACAACCAAACGCCACCCTATTTATGGCAAAGTCATGCGCCTGGTTAAAAAATATAAAGCGCATGATGAAGCAAATGAGTGCCGCACGGGTGATCGTGTAGAAATCATTGAATCCCAACCCATTAGCCGTCATAAGCGATGGGCCGTTGTCTCCGTTTTGGAGCGAGCAAAGTAAGAGGACTGCATCATGATTCAAAAAGAAAGTCGTTTGAATGTCGCAGATAATTCTGGTGCTCGTGAGCTGTTGGTCATTCAGGTGATGGGTGGCTCAATCCGTCGGTATGGCAGCATCGGTGATATGGTTACAGCAACCGTGAAGAAAGCTGTGCCTAATTCTGCTGTCAAAAAGGGTACGGTTGTTAAAGCCGTTATTGTGCGTACTAAAAAAGAGTATAAACGGGATGATGGCAGCTACATTCGCTTTGATGATAATGCGGCGGTGATTATCGATCCTGCTAATAAAAACCCGGTAGGCACCCGTATTTTTGGCCCGGTGGCTCGTGAATTACGTCCCGCAGGGTACATCCGCATTCTGTCGCTGGCGCCAGAGGTGTTGTAGAGAGGAAGCCATGAAAATTAAAGTTGGAGATGAAGTACAGGTTGTTTCTGGCAACTATAAAGGCACCCGTGGTACTGTTCAGCGCGTTTTGCCTGGAGCAAACCGCATTGTTGTTTCTGGTGTCAATTTGGTGAAGAAGCATCAGCGGCCCCGGCCAACCGGCGGACGCAGCCAGGCGCAGGGTGGCATCATTGAATTTGAAGCCCCCATCAATGTCTCAAATGTGATGCTTGTTTGTCCAGAAACTGGCGAACCTACCCGGATTGAGATTCGCCGTGATGAAGATGGAAAACGCCTTCGTTATTCGAAAAGAAGCGGGAATCCGCTTAGTTAAGTTATTTTATTCATACCATCGGTGAGCCAGGTAGCCAAAGTGCGCCATTTTTCAAGCGTATGCGAACCTGCCACTCAACTCGGAGGTAAACTATGTTTACACCACTTAAAGAACAGTATAAAGACGAAGTGGTACCTGCTTTGATGAAAACGTTTGAATATCAAAGTGTTATGCAGGTGCCACGAATTACCAAGATTGTGGTTAATGTGGGCTTGGGTGAGGCTTTAGACAATGCTAAAGCCATTGAGTTTGCGGTGAATGACATCACGGCAATCACAGGCCAGAAGCCAGTGTTGACCAAAGCGAAAAATTCAATTGCCGGCTTTAAGCTGCGCGAGGGACGTATCATTGGGTTGAAGGTTACTTTGCGCGGGGAGCGGATGTGGGCCTTTTTAACTCGCCTCATCCATGTTGCTTTGCCTCGTACCCGTGACTTTCAGGGTATTTCACCGGATTCTTTTGATGGCCGGGGAAATTACACGCTGGGTCTGCGTGAACAGTTGATTTTTCCTGAAATTGATTACGATCGAATTGATAAGATTCGTGGTATGGAAGTTAGCATTGTAACAACTGCCCAGAAAGATGAAGAAGGGCGGCATTTATTATCTATGATGGGCATGCCCTTCTGGGAGAATTAGTATGGCAAAGAAATCCATGATTGCACGGGAATTGAACCGCAAATATAAAGTGCAGGTTCGTAATCGTTGTAAGTTGTGTGGGCGGCCGCGCGGTTATATTCGCCGTTTTGGTTTATGCCGCATTTGTTTCCGTGAGCAGGCGTTGCAGGGCAATATCCCTGGCGTAGTCAAATCAAGCTGGTAAAGGTGGTGTATCATGTCAATGAGTGATCCAATTGCTGATATGTTGACACGCATTCGTAACGCCCAAATGCGGGAGCATAAGACGGTATCTATGCCCCATTCAAGTGTGAAAGTTGCGATTGCAGAAGTGTTGCAGAAAGAAGGTTATATTGAAGAGTTCAAGGTATTGCCGGAGACCCCGCAAGCGGTTTTGCAGGTTACCTTGAAATACGTTGGTGACCGGCGAAGCCGACGCTCAGTGATTACTGGGTTAGAGCGGGTTAGTCGTCCTGGTCGCCGTGTGTATGTTGGTAAAGTTGATATTCCTTGGGTATTAAGTGGCATGGGTATTTCGATTGTCACGACTTCCAGGGGAATTATGACTGGGCAGCAGGCCCGTCGCCTGGGTGTGGGCGGCGAAGTGCTCTGTAAGGTCTGGTAGTTGGAGGGATTATTATGTCTCGCATAGGAAAGGCCCCCATTACTATTCCAAATGGGGTGCAAATTGAAGTGAAGAAAGGGACTGTCAATGTAACAGGCCCGAAAGGTTACCTGACGCAGGTGACTCATCCAGATATGGTGTTTGAGCAGGAAGATGGGGTTTTTTCGGTTAAACGGCCGTCTGACTCCCGTCAGCATCGTTCATTACATGGTTTAACTCGCGCACTCATTAGCAACATGGTTGTTGGTGTGAGTGACGGTTTTACCAAGATCTTGGATATCGAAGGCGTGGGGTATCGTGCTGAGATGGATGGCAATACGTTGGTGCTGAATGTGGGCTACTCCCATCCAGTCCGGTTTGATCCACCCCAAGATATTTCTTTTGCTGTTGAAAGCCGGAACAAAACTATCATTATCTCTGGTATCGATAAGCAAGTGGTTGGTGAAGTGGCTGCAAAAATTCGCAAGCAGCGTCCCCCGGAACCGTATAAGGGTAAAGGGATTCGCTACAGAGGCGAACACATTCGCCGTAAAGCTGGTAAAACTGGTAAGGTTTAAGAGGTAGTGAGCCATGGCTATTAAATCATATATTGCACGCAAGCGGCGTCATCGCCGCATTCGCACAAAAATTTCAGGTACTGTGTCAAGGCCGCGTTTGAACGTTTTTCGCAGCCTGGATCACATTTATGCACAGGTAATTGATGATGTGGAAGGAAAGACTATCGTCTCAGCCTCTACAATTGATAAAGGTCTGCGAGCTGATATTTCCGGGAAAACCAAAAAAGAGCAGGCAACCTTGGTAGGTAAAGCGATTGCTGAACGAGCCAAAGCTGCCGGTGTATCGACGGTTCTTTTTGATCGGGGTGGTTATTTATACCACGGCCGTATTAAAGCGCTGGCCGAAGGTGCCCGTGAAGGTGGTCTCGATTTCTAGCTGAAGCTTAGACAAATCCAGGAAGCAGCGATTAGCCGCTTCCTGGTATAGGTACTGTGGCAAGATATTCGTTTTAGCTGTCACAGTTCTAGGAGAAGGAAATGGGTCAAAGACGACAAAATTTCGAACAGGAATATGATGAACGAATCATCGACATTACCCGTGTTGCTAAAGTTGTGAAGGGTGGTCGGCGGTTTGCGTTCCGGGTCACTGTTGTGGTTGGTGATAACAAGGGTCGTGTTAGTGTGGGCGTTGGCAAGGCGCGTTCCGTGCCAGATGCTATCCGCAAAGCTTTGGAAGCCGCACGTAAAACATTGACCAAGGTGCCGCTGGTTGGTAGTACGATACCGCATGAAATCATTGGCGTACACGGTGCAGCGCGTGTTTTGCTTAAACCGGCTTCGCCCGGTACCGGCGTTATTGCCGGGGGTGGGGTACGTGCCGTAGTGGAAGCTGCCGGGTACAAAGACATTTTGTCTAAGTCCCTGGGCAGTGCGAATGCTTTGAATGTTTTGCAAGCTACCATGAATGGCTTGCAAAACTTGAAGAGTGTTCAAGAGGTTGCTTCGGACCGTGGCAAGGAAGTTGCGGAAGTTGCACCATTTTGGAGTCGTGGCTAATGGCTAAGTTACGCATTACGTATACGAAAAGTTCAATTGGTTATAAGAAAGATCAAAAAGGCACCATTCGCGCCCTGGGTTTTACAAAGTTGAACCAGACGGTTGAGCATGAAGATACGGCCGTTATCCGCGGGATGGTAAACAAAGTCAGTCACTTAGTGACCTTTGAAGAGGTAGAATAAAATGAAATTGCACGATCTGCGCCCAAATGTTGGCTCTAAAAAACAGCGCAAGCGAGTGGGTCGTGGTATTGCTGCCGGGCAAGGTAAAACTGCTGGCCGTGGTACCAAGGGACAAGGCGCTCGCAGCGGTGGAGGGAAAGGTGTTTACTTTGAAGGTGGACAGCTGCCTTTAGCTCGCCGTTTGCCCTACAAGCGTGGTTTTACCAATATCAATAAAGTTCATTACAAGCCCATAAATCTCAAAAGTTTAGCAGATTTTGATTTTGACGGGGTTGATGTTACGCCAGAAGTGATGTCTGCTGTAGGTCTCATCAAAAAGTCAACCGACCCGGTGGTTATTCTGGGTGATGGTGATTTAGCTGTGGCTCTCACCGTAAAGGCCCATCGTTTTTCTGCATCTGCTAAAGAAAAAATTGAAGCAGCTGGCGGTACGATCGAGGTACTCCCCCTATCCTAACGTGTTGTAGAAGGTTAATGAACCATCTAATAACATTACTTCATGGAGGAAAATCATGATCGAATCACTTAGAGCTGCCTTCTCATTGCCAGACCTTCGCCGCCGAATTCTTTTTACGGTGTTTATTCTGGTAATCTACCGTTTAGTAGCCAATATTCCCGTACCAGGTGTCGATCTCGGTGCCTGGTTGACCTTTACAAATACCAGCACAAGTAACCAGGTTGTTAACTTTCTAGACCTTTTGTCTGGTGGTGCGGTGCGTAATTTTTCCGTAATGGCGATGGGGGTCTATCCCTACATCACTGCCTCGATTATCATCCAGCTGCTCACCCCCATTATCCCGCAATTGCAAGAGATGGATTCTGAGGGAGAGTCTGGACGGAATCGTAAAAATCGGATTACCTATTATATAACCGTGCCGCTTTCTCTTTTACAGGCGATTGGTCAAATTCGATTGGTCGGTTTTAGCCTGGGCGTGGGTGGGGCTGATGGTTTGGCTCAAATTATGCCGAATTTTGGTTTTGCCCCAGACCAGCTATTACCAACGTTAACAACACTGTTGGCCATGCTTGGTGGCACCATGTTTGCTATCTGGATGGGTGAGTTAATCACGCAAGAGGGCATCGGTCAGGGTATTTCTCTCATCATCTTTGGTGGCATTGTGGCGCAGATTTTGCCCGGTATTGCCAGCTTGTTCTCCTTGGATGACACGACTGCGCGCATTTTTACGATTGCTGCTTTCTTGGTTATCACGGTGCTGACAATTTTTGTCATCGTTATTATCCAGGAGGGCCAGCGGCGAATACCTGTGCAATACGGCCGTCGTGTGCGCGGCCGTAAAGTGTATCAGGGTCAAAGCAGCTATGTACCCCTCAAGGTAAATACAGCAGGGATGATCCCGATTATCTTTGCCCAATCCATTCTGATCTTTCCATCAATATTGTCTGGTCTGTTTATTACTGGTGAGGGTGGCTTTGTTGATACCATCGCCACTTCACTCAGTCGATTTGGCAATGCCGATCCTACCGTTGCCCCTGTCGGGTTTGCTATTTACTGGTTGTCTTTTTTCATTTTGGTTGTGGGCTTCACCTTCTTCTATACAGATGTCATGGTGCGCCAGCAAAATATTCCCCAAACCTTGCAGCGGCAAGGTGGGTTTATTCCAGGCATCCGCCCAGGCAAACGAACTGAAGATTACATTACAAAAGTTGTTCGTCGCATTACGCTTGCAGGAGCTGTATTTCTTGGTACGGTCGCCATTATGCCAGGTATCGTGAGTGTTATCGGCGTCATTTTGAACATTCCTGGTATTGAACAAAGCACCCTGGTGGTGAATGGGGCTGGTCTTATTATCGTTGTCGGTGTGGTGATCGACACCATGCGACAGCTTGAATCACAACTGCTCATGCGTCAATACGAGGGCTTTATCTAATGAAAACCTTTGTTGTTCTAATGGGTGCTCCCGGAGCAGGCAAAGGAACTCAGGCCAAAAGATTGGCGCAAACCCTTGGTTTACCCCAGGTGGCAACAGGTGATCTTTTTAGAGCAAACTTAAAGAACCAAACAGAACTCGGCAAATTAGCTCGTACTTATATGGACAAAGGCGAGTTGGTACCTGATGAAGTAACTGTGGCGATGGTGCGGGAAAGATTGGCCCAACCAGATTGTGAAAATGGAGCAATCTTGGATGGTTTTCCCCGAACGTCCGCTCAGGCTGAAACGTTGGATACCCTTCTTAGTGAATTTTCTGCCAAGATTGCTGTGGTTCCGTTTATTCACGTCAATCAGGATGTCCTGGTTGAACGATTAGCTAAACGAGCTGAAATTGAGGGTCGGGCGGATGATAATGAGAAAACTATTCTTACCCGAATGGAAGTATATCATTTTGAAACGGCCCCACTGCTTGATTATTATGAAAAAAGAGGCCTCTTGGTCAAAATAGATGGCGAGCAGTCGATTGATGATGTGAGTTCTGATTTGACCAAAGTCATCCAACAAGTGATGCAAGCAATTTCTGGACAGAATGACAGATTAATGGCAAAATAGTAGATTGCTTTCAAAGCAAACAAAAACTACTGAATCACAAAAATCCGTTACCAGAATAGAGTTGAGCAGTCTGACATAGGTAAGACTGTTTTAGGAGCTTAAGATGAAAGTATCAGCGTCTGTTAAACGTCGTTGCCCAAAGTGCAAAATTGTAAAGCGGAAAGGTGTTGTCCGCGTGATCTGTGTAGATCCAAATCATAAGCAGCGCCAGGGCTAAAAAGTGAGTTGTGTCAGCCTGGTCTGGCACAAGATTGTCTCGTAAGGATTTTTTCTGGAGGAATTATGGCACGTATTGCTGGTGTTGATATCCCCCGTAATAAACGGGTTGAAATTAGTCTGACTTATATCTATGGCATTGGGAAAACTGCCAGTCAGACTATTTTGGGAAAAGCGGGCGTTGATCCGAATGCACGCGTTCAGGATTTGTCGGAAAGTGAAGTTACGCAGCTGCGCCAGATCATCGACAGTGATTACATTGTAGAAGGTGATTTGCGGCGTGAGGTTGCTATGAATATCAAGCGCCTGACAGAAATTGGCTGTTATCGTGGTCTGCGTCATCGCCGTCATTTGCCTGTACACGGGCAGCGGACGAAGACAAATGCGCGTACGCGAAAGGGCCCGAAGAAGACGGTGGCCGGTCGTGGTCGGCGTAAGGGCAAATAATTTTAGTTGATTTTGAAATGAGTTGGGTGGATACGGCCGTTACAGCCCCCCCGCACACTCATGATTTAAGTCTTAGGAGACGGAATGGGACGTAGAAGACAGTCACAGACACGTAAAAAAGTAAAGCGGATGGTGCCTCAAGGACAGGCTCACATCTTTGCTACCTTTAACAATACCATCGTTACCATTACCGATTTGGGTGGTAATACGGTTTCCTGGTCCAGCGCTGGCAACTCCGGTTTTAAAGGATCACGTAAAAGCACGCCTTATGCAGCTCGTTTAGCTGCTCAAAGCGCTGCTCGTGTGGCCCAGGAAAGTGGGATGCAAGAATTAGACATCATTGTCAAAGGTCCTGGTCCAGGTCGTGAGCAAGCAATTCGTTCTTTGCAAGCTTCCGGGATTCGGGTAAAAAGTATCCGCGATATTACGCCAGTACCCCACAATGGGTGTCGTCCGAAGAAAAAGCGTCGCGTGTAATTTGGTGTGTTCTCATTGCGAGAATGGTTTTGTTTAAACGTTTTCGCAATTTTATTATTCTGAGTCAATTCATTGGCATTTACAGTTTATTGGTTTGCTGAGAGGGATGAAGGGGTGTGCCACACCTGTAAACCTCTCATTTTAGGTTGAATACGGAGGTTAAGTTGGCAAGGTATACTGGTCCAGTATGTAAGCTTTGTCGCCGTGAAGGCGAAAAGCTGTTTTTGAAGGGGTCTCGTTGTTTAACCCCTAAATGCTCTTTTGAGCGTCGCTCTTATCCCCCTGGGGAGCATGGTCGTGACAATCAGTTCCGACGCGGGCGTGCCTCAGACTATTTATTGCAGCTGCGCGAAAAGCAAAAAGCACGTCGTATCTACGGTGTGTTGGAGCGTCAGTTCAGTCGGTATTTCCGGCGAGCGACACAGCGTGTTGGCCTGACGGGTACGAACTTGTTGGTCATCCTGGAAACGCGGTTGGACAATGTTGTCTATCGTTTAGGTTGGGCTGATTCTCGTGCCCAGGCACGGCAGTTGGTGCAGCATGGCCATATTACAGTAAACGGCCGTAAATTAAGCGTGCCCTCTGCTCTAGTTTCTGCGGGTGACGTGATATCGGTGCGTTCGCAGAGTATGCAAAATACCTACTTCAAAGTGTTGCGCCAAGATTTAGACGGCCGTCAGGTGCCGCGTTGGCTCCTTTTGGACGTTGGCAATGTTTCCGCAAATGTTGTGAATTTACCTGCTCGGGATGACATTGACGTCACCATTAATGAGCAGCTTGTTGTTGAATATTACTCCCGGCGGTAATTTTAACCGTCCCGAGCCTAGCATAGGGAGGTATGTACGTTGGCTATTAGTAACCTTATACTGCCCAAAATTGAAAGTACCGCGATGTCGCGTGAATACGGCCGTTTTATCCTCGGGCCTTTGGAAAGAGGATATGGCACTACCTTGGGCAACGCTCTGCGCCGCGTTTTGCTTGCATCATTGCCGGGGGCTGCCATAACATCGATTCGTGTTACCGACGTGCCGCATGAGTTTTCGGCGATTGAGTATGTGCGCGAAGACATGATGCAGTTGATTCTGCACATTAAGCAGTTGCGCCTGAAGCTGCACGGTACCGATACGGCCCGGCTGCGTCTGGAAGTTCATGGCGCGGGCACCGTCACGGCAGCTGATATTCAGACGCCCCCAGAGGTGGAAATCATCAACCCCGAACTGTACTTGTTTACAGTCGATTCTGATGATGCCTTTTTGGAAATCGAGATGACGGCCGAAACGGGTCGTGGCTATTCCCCAGCTGAAGAGCGGGGTCGCCTGCCCATTGGTGAACTGCCGGTCGATGCCATCTTTAGCCCCATTCGGCGCGTGGGCTACGAAGTAGAAAAAACACGTGTCGGGCAAGTGGCGGATTATGATCGCGTTGTCATGCAGATCTGGACAGATGGCACCATTAAGCCAGAAGAAGCATTGGCCCAATCGGCACAAATTATGATGCAATATTTGCGACCGATCGCCGGTGTGAGTGAAGAAACCTTCCTTCCTATTGAAGTTGAAGAAGAGGAAGAAGGGTCTATTCCGAATGAAATTTATGATACGCCGATTGAGCAGCTTGATCTGAGCGTTCGCGTGTTCAACTCGTTGAAGCGCACAGGCATCACCAAAGTGGGTGAAATGTTGGATATGCTGGAGCGTGGCGAAGAAACCATGCTGGCCATCCGCAATTTTGGTGAGAAATCCCTGGATGAATTGAAAGATCAACTGCGAGCCAAAGGCTTTTTGAAAGATGAAGAAGGCGAAACGGCCGCTATTTAATAGACGGCCGTTTCCCTCACAAACGAGGTATACATCATGCGACACAGAGTAAGCGGTCGTAGACTGGGTCGAGATACAGCTCATCGCAAAGCATTGCGTAAAAACATGATTGCAGAGCTGATCACCCACGAACAAATACTGACCACAGAAGCCAAGGCAAGAATGCTTCGCCCGGCAGCTGAGAAAATCATCACCCTGGCCAAACGGGGTTTGGTTAAAGGTGAAACAGATCCTGCTCAGACCATTCACGCACGTCGGTTGGCGGCAGCACGTATTGCTCGCTTCCGCGTTGTAGATGGTGATGATGGGGTTGAAGAGGTTGATGTTGTCAAAAAGCTTTTCGACGACATTGCCCCTCGCTACGCTGAACGGCCAGGCGGTTACACCCGTATGGTTAAGATTGGCAAGCGTTCTGGTGATAACGCCGACATGGCTCTGCTCATGTTGGTTGATGAGGAGTAATGCTTGCCTCAGTATGCTGCTCTGATAGCCTACGATGGCACAGAGTATCATGGTTTTCAACGACAGATTGAAAGCCAACCAACTATACAAAGCATCATTGAGAACGTGCTGGGCCAGTTGGCCCCCCAACCCGTTACGTTGCTCGCCTCAGGACGAACAGACAGTGGTGTTCATGCAGTTGGTCAGGTCATTACTTTTTCATTAGATTGGCAGCATGGCAGCGAGGTGTTGAAAAAAGCCCTCAATGCCAATTTGCCCAAAAGTATCGCAATTTTACAACTGAAACAGGTACCATCTACCTTTCATCCCAGATTTGATGCCCGGCGACGAGCCTATGAATATTACATTTATAATGGCCAAACACGACATCCGTTGAAGCGTCGTTTTAGCTGGCATGTGTACAAAAAACTGGATGTAGCAAAAATGAATCAAGCATCGCAACAGCTGCTTGGTGTGCATAACTTTGCTACGTTTGGTCAGCCACCCCAGGGAAACAACTTTGTGCGTGAGCTGTTTGTGGCACAATGGACGCAATCTGGGGATGATTTGACCTTTCGGATTGAAGCCAATGCTTTTTTGTACCGCATGGTGCGCAGCATTGTAGGTAGTTTGAAACTGGTAGGAGAAGGTACCTGGACTATTGAAGAGTTTGTAAAGGCATTCAAAGCAGAAAGTCGCCAGGCGTGCGGCACGGTTGCTCCGCCACAAGGTCTTCATCTTGTTTCTATAACGTATGAGAACCTGAATTGGGCTGAAATGTAGCTTAGAGCTTAGAAGTTAAAGTATTCAGCGAATTCAGATGTAGGAGAAAGCGGCATGAAAACGTACATCACAAAACCGGCCGAGGTTCAACGCCAATGGGTTGTTATTGATGCCCAAGGGCAAACATTGGGTCGTTTAGCTTCCCGGGTGGCGACGATTTTGCGTGGTAAGCATAAGCCGGGTTATTCCCCCTCGGTGGATTGCGGCGATTATGTGGTCATAATCAACGCAGAAAAAATTCATGTAACGGGTCGTCGCATGGATCAAAAAATGTATTATCGGCACTCCGGCTATCCGGGTGGCCTCACAGAAATTAGTCTGCGGGATCAGCTGGCAAAATTCCCCACGCGCCCGATTGAATCGGCTGTTAGAGGAATGTTGCCCAAAAGCAAGCTGGGACGCAAAATGTTTAAAAAGCTGAAGGTATATGCGGGTGAAGCGCATCCGCATCAGGCACAGCTGCCTGTTCCGATGGAACTGTAGGAGAGTAGAGATGGCAGAAGAATTAAGACGGTATTACGAAGGAATTGGCCGCCGTAAACGTGCCTCCGCCCGAGTACGCATTTATCTCGATGGAGATGCTACGGGTAATTTTGTTGTCAATGGCAAAGAAGTGAAGGAATTTTTCCCACGTTTTGGTGATTATCTGGCATTGACTGGTCCTCTGGCTGATATGGAACTGCTGGACAAAGTGGATGTGAGTGTTCATATTAACGGTGGCGGTGTGACGGGCCAGACGAGCGCTGTGCGCCTGGGTTTGGCACGGGCACTGGTAAAGTATGATGAACAAATGCGTCCTGCCTTACGCGCTGGTGGTCATTTAACCCGAGATGCACGCATTAAGGAACGCAAAAAGCCTGGCTTGAAGCGTGCCCGTAAAGCGCCAACCTATACCAAGCGTTAAATCGTTTGGCGTTCGTTGTGCCTGACAAATGATTATTTTAAAAAGGCGAGAGTTTGCTCTCGTCTTTTTGCTTTGGGGAAAGGAAGGGATTCGATGGGTATTACGGTTGTGGGATTGGGGCCGGGAAACGGCCGTTTCCTCACCAGAGCCGCCTGGGACATTTTGAGCAGTGCCGAGATGGTCTATCTGCGTACGGCGCGCCACCCGGCCGTGGCAGACCTGCCCGCCAGCGTGACGCGCCACAGCTTTGACCACATTTATGACACCGCCGACAGTTTCGAGACGGTTTATGAGACGATTGTGGCCGAGCTTTTACAGCTGGCCCAGGCTGGCCCGGTGATCTATGCCGTGCCGGGGCATCCCTTTGTGGGGGAATCAACCGTGACGCGGCTGGTGGCCCAGGCGGCGCAGGCTGGCCTGCCGGTGGACGTTGTGGCGGGCTTGAGCTTTGTGGAGCCCTGCTTAACGGCCGTTCACCAGGACGGCATGGATGGCGTGCAAATCTTCGATGCGATTGAGTTGGCCCAATACCATTACCCACCTATCAACCCGGACTTCCCGCTGCTGCTGGGGCAGGTGTACAGCCGCATGTTGGCCAATGAGCTGAAGCTGGTATTAACGGCCGTTTACCCCGATGAACATCCCGTCACCCTCATCCATCAGGCGGGCGATGAGGATGAGGCCATCGAGCAAATTCCCCTGTATGCCATTGACCGCAGTGACGCGGTCAGCCACCTCACCAGCCTCTTTGTGCCGCCGCTGCCCAATCCTTCATCGCTGGCGGCTTTGGCCGAGACGGTGGCCATTTTGCGCAGCCCCAATGGCTGCCCCTGGGACCAGGAACAGACGCCGCAGAGTCTGCGCAGTGGCTTTCTGGAAGAGGCCAGCGAGGTGCTGGCGGCTCTGGACGCCAACGATGTGGAAGAACTGCGCGAGGAGCTGGGCGACGTGCTCTACCATCTGGTGATGCAAACGCAGATGGCCAGCGAGGCCGAAGAGTTCCGCCTGGCGGATGTGATTGCCGGGATTGACGCCAAGCTCAAATACCGCCATCCACACGTGTGGGGAGATTGGCAGGTGAATGACAGCGCCGAGGTCATAGAAAATTGGGAGATGCTCAAGGCTAAAGAAAAGTCGGAACGGTCTGATTCTTTGGTAGATAATGTGCCTGAATCGCTGCCCGCTTTGGCCCGGTCGCAAAAGCTGCAAGTGCGGGTGCGCAAGGTTGGGTTTGATTGGCCCAGCATCGACGGGGTGTACGACAAGGTACAGGAAGAGATTGCCGAGCTGCGGGAAGCCGTGTCGTCGGAGCATCGGGCGGAGGAGCTGGGGGATTTGCTGTTTGTGATGGTGAATCTAGCCAAATGGCTGGAGATTGACGCAGAATCGGCCCTGCGTGAGGCGAATTTGAAGTTTAGCCGCCGCTTTCGGGCGCTGGAAAAGCTGGCGGCATTACGGCAGTTGAACCTGTCTGAAATGGATGGCGACAGTCTGGAAGCGCTGTGGCAGGAAGTGAAGGTGCAGCTGGCTGGGTAGAATCGGCTTGCCAAACGGTACTGTGTTGGTTAAAGTAGTTGTTAATCAAACGTACAGGAAGGAGGCAGTGTGACGGCCGTATTAAACATTGTCTTTGCCGGGATTGCTGGATTGGCGATTTTGGCAGCGTTATTATATGGGGCGCGTGCAGTTACGCGGCGCGGACGCCCAACTGAATCTGCTTATAATGTCGGGCGGCAAGAAGCTCGCCGGGCGGTACAGATTGATTTGATCCGTGCGCTGGCCTCGATTGTGGTGGCTCTCATCTTTTTGGGGGCGTTTGGCCTGACGCCGCGCCCGGTGGAACCGCTTATCTCCCCTATGGAGCCGGTGCTTATAGATGCAACCGACAGCCCAACCGAACCTGCGACTACCGCCCCTACCTTAGAACCGACCACCCCCACGGTTGAAATTGAACCATCACCGCTGCCAACGGCTTCCCCAACTGACGCCCCCCCAGAAGAGCCGACAATTACACCAGAACCTGCGGCGGAAACAGCCGTTGTTAGCAGCGGCGTTGGCGTGTGGCTGCGGGCCTCGCCCGGCACCAGCGGCGAACAGCTGGAATGGCTGCCGGATGGCACTGTGTTGAATTTGCTGGATGGCCAGGAAACGGCCGATGCGCTGGTGTGGCAGCAGGTGCAGACGGAAACCGGGCTTATCGGCTGGGTTGCGGCCGATTTTCTACTTATCCCAGAATAGCTGAACGTAAACGGGACACAGATTAACGCAGATGAACACAGATATAAAATCTGTGGCAATAATCTGCGTTAATCTGTGTCCTGTTTTTTAGCGGCTGCTTTGCGCCAGGTGGAGACAGTTTCGTTGTATTTAGGGGATTGGTGCCGGAAATACATATCGTACAGTTCGGCGTAATGGCCACCCTGGTTCATGAGGGAATTGTGGCTGCCCTGCTCGATGATGCGCCCTTTTTGCAGAACGATAATCCGGTCGGCGGCGCGCACGGTGGAGAGGCGGTGGGCGATGATGATGGCGGTGCTGTTGGCCATGATGAGGTTGAGCGCCTGCTGAATTTGCGATTCGGTGAACGGATCGACGCTGGCGGTGGCTTCATCCAGGACAAAGATGCGGGGGGATTGCACCAGCACGCGGGTGAGAGCCACCAGCTGCCGCTGCCCCATCGAAAGGCGGCTGCCGCGCTCGCCTACTTCGCTGGCCAGGCCGTTGGGCAGCGTTTCCAACCACTCTCCTTCGCCGATGCGGCGGGCCATTGCTTCAATTTCGGCATCGGTGGCGTTGGGGCGGCCGTATCGAATATTGTCCGCCACCGTGCCCGCAAACAGGAACGGCACCTGAGACACAATGCCAATTTGTCGCCGAAAAGCGGTGAGATCGAAGTCGCGTAAATCGTGCCCATCGACACAAATACGGCCGTCCTGGAACTCGTAGTAGCGGGCGATGAGCTTGATGATGCTGGATTTGCCCGCGCCGGTGTGCCCCACCAGGGCAATGCTTTCGCCGGGGGCAATGTGCAGCGAAAAATCATCCAGCACCTGTTCCTGCGCTGAGTAGCGGAAGGAGAGGTTCTTGAACACAATCTCACCCCGTAAATTTTGGGGCTTCAGGCTGCCGGTTTGGCGAACGGCCGTTGCCACATCCATCAGCGCAAAAACCCGCTCAATGGCGGATAAGCCCGCCTGGAACTGGCTCCAGAAGGCGGACAGGTTGGTCACGGGGAACCAGAAGCGGTCGATGGTGGCTACAAAGAGGTACCAGGCAGCCACGGTGATCGCCCCGGCAACGGCGCTGCGACCCCCAAAAAAGATGAGAACAGCCGTACCAATTCCCGCTAAAATATTCAGCACCGGGAAAATATTGGCAATTACAAAACCGCGCTGTACGTTAATGCCGTAAGCCAGCCGATTAACGCCAATAAATTCGTCATAAATCGCCTGTTCCTGCCGGAAATTTTTGGCCACGCGAATCCCCGTTACCGCTTCCTGAATCGCTTTATTCACTTCCCCCATCGCCCGCGACCCCTGCTGCGTGACCCGCCGGGCCAGATTGCGAAAGGCCAACGCGGTGAGGGTAACAAACGGGGCCATCGCCAGCACCAGCAGCGTCAGCCGCCACTCGATGCTAAACAGCGTCACGATTAAAATCAGGGCGACGGCCAGCTGGTTGATGACGTCGGTGCTGAGCACAATCACTTCGCCAAACTCCTGGGTATCGCTGGTGATGCGGCTGACGATGCGGCCAGAGCTGAATTGATCGTAAAACGAGAGGTCTTGCCGGGCGGCCGAGGAGAAGGCATCCTGACGCATGACCAGGATGACGTCGGCAATCAGTTCGGCGGTTAGCTGGCGGCGAATCCAGTTGAGGACCCAGTTGCCCACGCCGGTAAAAAAGACAACGCCAATGAGCAGGGGCACCAGCCGGTCGTCGCCGCCATCGGCCATGACACCAACGCTGTTGGCGACGATAAGCGGCAGCGCCGCACCCGCCAGCGCCATGAGGAAGACGCAAACGCTTACAATAATCACTTTGCGCCGATGGGGGCCAAAGTAGTGCAAAATCCGCTGTAGAAGTTCTTTATCGTTGTACTGTCGGTCGTAAGCCTCGGCTTCGAGGCCGCGCATCACGGCTGCCATAAAAATTCCTTTCTTTATAAGATTCGCTGACCCAAAAGTGATGCTGCCAGCTCAACGGCCAGCTCGGCCGTTTTATTTTGGTCGTCCAGAATGGGGTTGATCTCTACGATGTCCATGGATTGCACCCGGCCGCTGTCGCCCAGAATTTCCATGAGCAGATGGGCTTCCCGGTAGCTGAGCCCGCCAGGAACGGCCGTTCCCACCCCGGGTGCTTCTGCTGGATCCAGGCTGTCCATATCCAGGCTGACGTGGATGCGCGAAAAGTGGCGCAGGCGGTCGATTGCCTGCCGGGCTACGCTGGCCATGCCCATCTCATCCAGGTGGCGCATCGTAAAAACGTTGATGCCGCTGCGGGCCAATCGTTCTCGCTCCGCATCATCCAAATCACGAATACCGATTTGCACAATCTGGCGCGGTTTTAGCTTGGCCCCTGGGGTGCCGATGTTAACCAACGGTTCTGGCCCTTCACCCACCAGTATGGCGACCGGCATCCCGTGAATATTGCCGCTGGGGGAGGTTTGCGGCGTGTTGAAATCGCCGTGCGCATCCACCCAGATGATGCCCAGCGGTTCGTCCTGGGAAGCGGCAGCAATAGAGCCGATGCTGATGCTGTGGTCGCCGCCCAAGAAGATGGCAAACTCATCAGCGGTGACGCATTTGCGGGCGATGTCATAGATGTTTTGGCAAACGGCCGTTACCGTTTTCAATCGTTTTGCTCCTGTTTGGGCTATATTTTCTTCCGGGTTGGGGACAGGGACATTGCCCTCATCAAAAACGGTGTGGCCCAGCCGCTCCAGCCGAGCCTGTAATCCGGCGTAGCGGGCGGCGCTTGGCCCCATATCGACCCCGCGCCGACTTTGTCCCAAATCCATAGGGACACCAATAATGCGAATGTTGCGCTTGTGCAATGTGTGCCTCTCCTTGTGCAAAATAGTGGTAGCCTAATTGTGACCCATCCTGCCTGATGCAGCAACCGAACAACAAAAAAAAGCGCAGCCGTATCTAATCACGGCTGCGCTCTGGTAAAACCTCCTGCCCAACTATGGGGCGCTGGCTACAGAGGATTTAGCTGACAGGGATTGCTCGATCTATGCCAGGCACTCGTTGAAATACCATGTCACTGGGCCAGATCAAACTGGTAGATGTTCTGTAATTCGGTACCGCCAGTTGGGTCAACACTAAAGCCGATTACATTCGGGCGAGCGGCGGCAACAATGAGGCGCAGAAACGCGGGAATGACGGGCACTTCTTGGGAGAAGATACGCTGGGCTTCCTTGTGGCCTTCTTCATATTCCGGTGTGCCGGGCAGGGAAGAGAGGGCGGTGTTACATGCCTGGTCAAAGGCTTCATTGCTCCAGCCCGTGTTGTTGGTAGCACCCCAACCGCCAAAACCTTCTTCTTCTGGGCCGTTGATCTGGCTGGTGAGGTAGAGATCGCAGCTGGGCTGGACCGCGCTTACCCAGGCAAATTCGCCTAGATCATAGCGCCGACCGAACAGCTGCCCTTCTGGGCCATCGGCAAACCATTCGCTGGCGGGCACATAATACAGCGTTATTTCAATGCCGCAATCCAACATGTTTGCCTTGAAGATTTGGGTCATTTGCTGCCGCATGTCGTTGCCGGAGGTGGTTCCCAGAGTAACGACGAAAGGTTCGCCTTCCCAGGCAGTGCCGCGATCGGTGTAATATTCACGGATACCGTCGCCATCGTTGTCGATGAAGCCAACCTCATCCAGCATGGCATTGGCCGCTGCGATGTCGTAGGGCCATTCTGTCAGGCCCTCTTCCGGGTAGAGGGGATGAACCGTTGGGATATAGGTGTGGATGACTTCGGAACGGCCGTACAAAATATTGTCCACCATTCCTTGCCGATCGGTACACATCGTCATGGCCTGACGCACGCGGGCATCCTCAAACCAGTCGGGGCGACCAATGTCGTCGCCGTAATCGCCATACGAGTTGACGCCAAAGTCGATATGTTCAAACACAGTTCCAGTTTGGAAGTAAGGCGTAAGCAAGCCGCTGTTTTCCGCTTCGATGAGGAACGGTGCTTCGCTGGCGCTCAAGCCATCCTGTGTTCCAAGATCGCAAGCGCCAGAAATGAGTTGGGCAATCAGCTGGTTCGTGTCTGGGATGAATTTATAGGTTACGCTGTCCAGATAGGGCAGCCCTTCAGCCTGGCGATGATAGAATGGATTGGGTTCAAGACGAATGCTGTCGCCAGCGACCCATTCTACAATGCGAAATGCGCCGTCGCTAACGGGCAGACGGCTTGATTCTTCTACCGCCAGCAGTTCGCTGGCCGAGAATTGGCCCCAGATATGTTGGGGGAAGGGTTGCCAGACGTTGATGAAGTAGGTGGGATCAAGGAAGCCAGGAATACCTGTCCAGTTTAGCCCCAATTCGCCGGTAGCTTCGTAAGAAGCGGTGCGAACGGCCACAAATTTGGGGGCGGGGGTATCGGGATCAAGGTTTACCTCAAAACTGTAGACGGAATCAGCGGCCGTAACCGGCGTGCCGTCTGACCATACACGCGGTTGCAGCGTGAAGTTCACACTCAGCTGCTCCATCATGATCGGTGAGCCATCAAATTCGACGATTTCGCCATCGGCATTGATGATTGGAACGCCCACTTCCAGCGTGGTTGGATTGCCAGTGGCATCCAGCACAAGGCTGCCTTGATTAACCTCTATCTGGTTAACAACGGCATCGCCATCGGCCAGACTGGGCAATTTTTCAATACCCAATGCCTGGTAGTCGTAGGAGAAGGTGGTGACTTCGGTTTCAAAAATGGCGACCTGTACGGCCGTTGCTGCCAACATCGAACCACCGTACGGGTACAGCGTATCTGGCTCCTGAGCCATGCAAACAATCAGATTTTTCGGCCTGGCTGTATCTTCAGTTTCTTCGGGAGTGACAACGATTGTTTCCATGACTACACGGGTCACTTCTACTTCTTCTCCTTCTAGCGTCACCGTTTCGGTGACGATGCGGGTGACTTCGACCGTTTGGCTGGCGGGCTGGCAGGCAGCTAGCAGGGCCAGACCAAGCAGGGGGATGATCGCCAGGAGCGACCATCGTGAACTAAATTTAGGGGTAGACATGCTTAGTTCCTCCAAAAAAGGGTTTGGTTGGATTGATTCGGCCGAAGAATCCAGGGTCTGAGTTTATGGGGTCATTATAGATGGAAAATAATAAAGTGTCAATTGGGTGTCAAAATGGTGTCTAAAAAGTGTCAAATGGCGCTTCTTGCCCATTGTGGCTGGCTTCATATAATTCATTTATGAAAACACCGCTGCTGCAAAATCATTTGTTGGGCTGGCCTGCCGATTGGACCGCTGTTTTTGGCCGAGAGGCGCCGCTGCTGTTGGAAATTGGCTTTGGTGGCGGTCACTTTTTGGTGGATTTGGCCAGGAAACGGCCGTCTGCTAACATTCTCGGCGTGGAGATTTCCTTGCCCGCCCTGGACCGGGCGCAGCGGAAGATCAAAACGGCCGCTTTGCCCAACGTCCGCCTGCTGCAAAGCGATGCCCGATACCTGCTGCAAGCGGTATGCGCCCCGGAATCAATCGCCGAGGTGACCATCAACTTTCCCGATCCGTGGCCCAAGGCACGGCAGCTGCACCGCCGCCTCATCGATGTCGATTTTTTGCACCTGCTGGCGACGCGGCTGGTGCCAGGCGGGCTGCTGGAGATTGCTACCGACCACGCCGATTACGCGCTGGCGATCACCGAGGCGCTGGAGGCGACGCCCTATTTTTGCAGTCGGCTACCCACTACTTTTGTGACGGAAGATACCGAGCGGCTGCGCACCAAATATGAGCAAATTGGCCTGGACGAAGGGCGCATTTGCCATTACTACAAATGGGGCCGTAATGATGTCTCGGCACCCAATAGTTTCCCCACCCCGAAGGAGTTCCCCATGCCCCACGTTGTGCTGCAAACCCCCCTGGATTTAGATGCGATTCAGGCGCGATA
This sequence comes from Promineifilaceae bacterium (SeqCode), assembly GCA_041748655.1. GTDB lineage: Bacteria > Chloroflexota > Anaerolineae > Promineifilales > Promineifilaceae > Leptofilum. The sequence continues at coordinate 25,115 of JBGTCV010000008.1, forward strand.
CGGCCGTATGCGCGTCTCTACCGACGATTGCCACGTCAGCTTCATGGAGCTGTTCCGGGCGCATGAGGGGGAGGCGCTGTTTGTGGAAACGTACATCAAAGAAGAACCAGTGTCGCAGCGGCTGGGGTTGATCATCCGGCAGCGGGAGGCGGGGAATTATGTGATTAGCCTGCACGAGTTGGGCTTTCCGCGCCCCACGGCCGGGGTGCAGGTGGCCATTGGCCATCTGGCTCAATGGCTGATTGGCCTGCACGAGGCGGCCCAAATTTTGCACCACAATTTGTCAGTCGAAGGGCTGGAACTGGACGTGACCCATGCAGCTTGATCTGGAACTGTACCGTGAAGAGGCCCAGGTAGAAACGAATGTAAAGGTTAGCTACGTTCATATTGCCCCGGAACGGCCGTTGCACACCATCCTCTTTATTCATGGCTTTGGCGGGCGGGCGCGGCAGTGGCGCTACCAGATTGAGGAGTTTGCCATCCACAATGAGGTGATTGCGATTGATTTGCGCGGACACGGCCGTTCTTCCCGGCCTGCCAATGGCTACGATATGGACCGCCTGCTGGCCGACATCATGGCGGTGCTGCGCCGCTGCGATATTAATCGGCCGTTTGTGGTGGCGGGCCATTCCTACGGCGTGGCAATTGCCACCGAGCTGGCCTGGCGCTACCCGGAGCGGGTGAGCCACCTCATCTTGATTGCCGGGGCAGGTGAGTACAGCATCTCGCCTGCGTATCAGGTGATGTTTCGCCTGCCGGAATTTCTGCTGCGTTTGCTCCAACCAGTGGCAAATCGGCTGATGGACGCTTCGCTCTACGCCTTGCAGGAGATGTACCTGCGCAATTTGCGCCACTGGCGGGGCTGGGACAAATTCCCGGAGCTGAAGCCACCCACGATGGTAATTTTGGGCAACAAGGACCGGGTTTTGCCCCAGTCGGCGTTTGAGCGGGTGGGAGAGCTGGTGCCGGAAGGGTCTGAGGTGATCAACGTCGGTGTTTCAGCCCATATGGTGATGCTGGAGCGGCGGGACGCGGTGAACCGGGCGATTGAGCGCTTTTTAGAGGCGGATACGGCCGTTCCCTCCCATCAGCGGTGGCGTACCGGGGCGACGGCGGGCGAGCGGGGCAGCTTGCTGGCGGAGCGTCCCTGGCTGGCCAACTATGAAACGGCCGTTCCCCCCACCATCGATATTCCCCGCCTGCCCCTCACCCGGCTGTTGGACCGGGCCTGGCGGCGTTTCCCCAACCGGCCCGCGCTCCGTTTTATGGGGTACACCCTCAACTACCGTTCCTTGAGCGCCCAGGCGGGCCGTTTTGCCAACGGACTGCTGTCGTTGGGGGTGAAGAAGGGGACGCGGGTTATGCTGCTGCTGCCCAACGTGCCTCAGCTGGTGATAGCGTATTACGGCACGCTGCGCCTGGGCGGCATTGCGGTGATGGCCAATCCGCTGGACCCGGCCGATGAGCTGGTGCGGCAGGCGCAGGCGTCTGGGGCAGATATTTTGGTGACGTTGGGGCGGTTTGGGGAAACGGCCGTTCAGATCAAAGCGCAGAGTGGGGTGCGGCACGTTATTTTTGCCAGCATTCGCGATTATTTGCCCCTGGCCAAAAAGGTGGCGGCGGCGCTGCTGCCCGCCCAGCGCACCGCCGACCGGGTGCCCCACTTGCCGGGCAGCGCCGATTTTGCCTGGCGGGGCTGGCTGCGCAAATTCCCGCCGCAGCCGCCGAAAATTGAGGTGCAGGCTACGGATACGGCCGTTATCCAATTCACCAGCGGCACCACGGGCACGCCCAAAGGGATTATGCTGAGCCATTACAATTTGGTGGCCAACACAATGCAGGTGCGGCTCTGGCTGACCGATGTGCAGGATGGCCAGGAGGGGATGCTGTGCGTGGTGCCGTTCAGCCATGTCTACGGCATGACGGCGGCGATGAATCTGGCGGTGAGCATTGGGGCCAGCATGATTTTGCTGCCCCGCTTTGATGCGGAGGATGTGCTGCAAAACATTCGCCGGTACAAGCCATCGCTGTTTCCCGGCGTCCCTTCTATTTACGTAGCGCTGAATAATTTCCCCGGCGTGCGCAAATTTGGCATCGACTCCATTCGGGCCTGCATTAGCGGGGCCGCGCCTTTGCCGATTGAGGTGAAGGAGACGTTTGAGAAGCTAACGAAGGGCAAGCTGGTGGAAGGGTACGGTCTGAGCGAGGCCAGCCCGGTGACCCACGCCAATCCGATAAACGGCCGTCACAAAGCGGGTTCGATTGGGCTGCCGCTGCCCAGCACGGAAGCGCGGATTGTGGATTTGCAGACGGGACGGCCGTTAGCCGCCGGGCAGATTGGTGAACTGGTGATTCGCGGGCCGCAGGTGATGCTGGGTTATTGGCAGGACGAGGCCGCTACCCAGGAAGTGATTGACCCAGACGGCTGGCTGCACACCAACGATGTGGCCCGCATGACAGAAGACGGCTACTTCCAGATTATCAGCCGGCGGCAGGACAGCTGGCAGGGGGAAGACAGCGCTTTGGCCTTCCCCCGCGATGTGGAAGAAGTGATTTACGAACTGCCCGAAGTGCGCGAGGTGGTGGTGGTGGGCATTGCCAATCAGCCGGTGGCTTTTGTGAGCCTGAAGGAAAAAACCCGGCTGCCTGCCAAGACGATCATCTCGTTTTGCCAGCGTCGTTTGCCGCCTGGCCAGGTGCCCCGGCTGGTCATTTTTGTGAAGGAGTTTCCGCGCAGCTTTATTGGCAAGGTGCTGCGGCGCGAGCTGGTGTCGCAGTACCAGCAGCAGATTGTGGCGGAGGGTGGCCATGTGGGGCAGCATTTGGCGGGGTTGGAAGATACGGCCGTTGAGTGAGAAATCTCAGTCGGCCTCATTTGTTTGCCAAGACCGCCGAGCTGTAAACGGCCCGGCTAGCTATGAAAGCCCCTTTGGGGCTTCCTCAACTAGCGGTGGGCTTTAGCCCTCCGCGAAGCCGTTCATGCGATTACCCCATGTTATTGAATCTGAAAGGTTGCCTGTATGCCATTGGTTGCTAAACTTGCCAGACAGTCGTTCGCAAACAAAACTTTTAATCAATCTGGAGATAAAGCATGAGCCACGTAAAAACAGAACTGCCGCATTGGGATTTTAGCACCGTCTTTCCGGGGTTGGAGTCGCCTGAGTTTGAGGCTGGATTTCAGGAAGTCATTGAGGCCATTGGCGGGATGGTGACGCTGTTTGATGAACATGGGATCAATCGGTTGGAAACGGCCGTTGCCATCGACGACGATCTGGTTGCCCTGTTCGACACCATCCTCAACCGCATCAACGCTGTTTCTGACCAGATTCAACTGTTGCAGGTTTATCTGTATGGCTTCCTCACCACCGATTCGCGCAACAGCGTCGCCCAGGCGCGTCACAGCCAGCTGCTGCCCCACCTTTCCCGCCTGTCGCTGCTGGGAACGCGCCTGTCTGCCTGGATTGGTTCGCTGGACGTGGTTTTGCTGCTGGAAAAATCGGCTGTGGCTCGTGAGCATGAGTATATGGTGCAAAAAGCGCGGCAAGAGTCGCTGCATTTGATGTCGCCTGAGCAGGAAGATTTGGCCGCTGAACTGGACCTGACCGGTGGCGGCAGCTGGTTCCGGCTGTTCAACAATTACACGTCGCAAATCACCGTCAAGATTGAGCGAGAGGGTGAAACCGAAACAATGCCCCTCACTGCTGCCCAAAATTTGGCGTATGATCCAGACCGTGCCCTACGGGCGCAGGCGCATGAGGAGGTTTTGGCAGCGCTGGCGGAAGCGGCCGTTCCCATTGCCGCCTGCCTCAACAGCATCAAGGGGGAGACCCTGGCGCTGACCCGGCGGCGCGGTTGGGAGTCGCCGCTGGAGATGGTGCTGTTCCAAAACGCCATCGACCGCCCCACGCTGGACGCAATGATGACGGCAACCCGCCGCGCTTTCCCCGATTTTCAGCGCTACCTGAAGGCCCGCGCCCGTGCGCTGGGGCTGCCCAAGCTGGCCTGGTACGACCGGCTGGTGCCGCTGGGTCAGGGGAATCAAAGCTGGGCTTATGGCGATGCCACCGAGTTTGTGGTGAATCAGTTTGGCACCTATTCCCCCAAAATGCGCCGCCTGGCCGAGCGGGCCTTCACGGAAAACTGGGTTGATGCGGAGCCGCGCGACGGCAAGCGGGGGGGCGCGTTTTGCATGGGGCTGCGCGGTGATGAGAGCCGCATTTTGACCAACTTTGAGCCGGGTTTTTCTGGCGTCAGCACGCTGGCGCACGAGTTGGGGCACGCTTACCACAATCTTTGCCTGGCGGTGCGCCAGCCGCTGCTGCGGGAAACGCCGATGACCCTGGCAGAGACGGCCAGCACCTTTTGTCAGAAAATTGTGGAGAATGCGGCTTTGAAAACGGCCGTTCCCCAAGACCAGCTCATCATCATCGATGGGGTGCTGGAGTATGCCGCCCGCGTGGTGCTGGGGGCCAGCAGCAACTTCATGTTTGAGGAGCAGCTGTTTGAAAAACGCCAGGAGCGGGAGCTGTCGGTGGAAGAGCTGTGCGCGTTGGATGAAGAAACCCAACTGGCTTCCTTGGGGGATGCGCTGGAAGATGGCTCGCTGCATCCGTACCGCTGGGCGTATGTGCCACACTACTACGGCTCCACTTTTTACAACTTCCCCTATACCTTTGGCCTGCTGTTTGGTTTGGGGCTATATGCCCAATACCAGGCCGCTCCGGAACCGTTTAAGGCGGGCTACGACGTGCTGCTCTCGATGACCGGCATGGGCAACGCGGCCGATCTGGCCGCCCGCTTCGGCATCGACATCCGCATGCCCGACTTTTGGGAAGCCAGCCTGGACGTTCTGCGGGCGGATGTGGACCGGTTTGAGGCGTTGGTGGATGGGCAATCAGGTAATTAGGTAATTGGGTAATTGAGGTAATTACCCAATTACTCATTTACTCATTTACTCATTTACTAAATTACTTCCCCATGGATTCCTTACCTCAACTTCACACTGAAATGCGCGCCTGCCGCCTGTGTTTGGCGGCGGGTTATGCCATTGTGCCGGGGGCGGTGTTTCGCGGCAGTTTGGGCGCGGAGGTGATGCTGATTGGCCAGGCCCCTGGGGTGACGGAGGTGGTGGCGAAACGGCCGTTTAACGCCACATCAGGCACCCGTTTATTCCAGTGGCTGGGGGAAGCGGGCTGGGACGAAGCTGAATTCCGGGGGCGGCATTACATGACGGCCGTTACCAAATGCTACCCCGGCAAAGACAGTAAAAGCGGCAAGGGGGATCGCGTACCCAGCCAGGCAGAGCAGGCGCTCTGCCGCCCCTTTCTGGAGCGGGAAATCGCCCTGGTGCGCCCCAGGCTGATGATTTTGGTGGGGGGGCTGGCGATCAAGCTGCTGTTTCCGGCGAAGCTGAAGCTGAATGAGGTGGTGGGAACGGCCGTTTACTTTCCACCCGCTGCCCTCGCCAATCCGGTAAACTTTAACTTTGACGAGGCGCTGCCGGTTTCAGTAATCAGTGACCAGTTATCAGTAATCAGTACAAAACTGAACGCTGACCCACTGAACACTGACCCACTGAATACTGACCCACTGAATACTGGAAGAATCGTCGTCCCCCTGCCGCACCCCTCCGGGGCCAGTTTGTGGCCCAACAAGCCCGCCAACAAAGTTCTTATTGCCAAAGCGATTCAAATTTTGCATACTGTGCGCAGCGCGTGGAACTTGTAGTACGCAAAATTTGTATCGGGCTGGCAGTCCCCCAACAAGGCGGAAAATCCAAATGACAAACCAAAACTCAGAACTGGACGAACTCTCTGCGGCTGAACTGCGCGAGCGGTTGATTACCTCGCAAGAAGAAAACAAAGCACTGACTGATCTTTTCCACACCGTCATCTTTGAGTTACGATCTCAGTTAACCGTAATTGCTGGGGCAACACTTTTGCTTCTTCACCAAGAACAAGAACTTTTTCCACCTCTTGATGAGAAGCAAACCGAGGTAGCAGAAATTGCGATAAATGGTGCCAATCGTGCTAATGAAGTCATTTATGAGTTATTGGAGATGGTTGAAAAGGCGAAGGGTTTTGAAAATTTGGGGCCAAGTTTGGTTCAAGATTACCAACGCCAATTGCTGGAAGCGAATCAGCAACTTGACAAATTGAAGCTCAAGCATGATACAACTCAACATATATTACAATTTGCAGCCAATGAATTTATGTCTTCATTAAGTTTCATATTGGGTTATAGTCAACTGTTGCTTAAGCATCCAGAATCAATGGGTGGGGCCTTGAATAGTGAGCAGCTTGAAGGTGTTGAGGCAATTGATCGCAATGCAAAAAAGATTCATGAGGCAATCAAATACTACATTTTTGATAGTTTGAGGTCGATAGAATTAGTTGATGAACAACCTGCGCCGGAAGCGGTTACGCTATCTGAAATTGGTAAAATGTCCCAGATTTCAATTGAGAGTGAGTTGGATTTGGAAACGGCCGTATCCAGCAACGAATTTGAAGTCAGAGCAATTATTAGCTTGCTGACCATGGACTGGTATCAAAGAAACAAGGGCAACGTTTTGGAAGTAACGGCCGTATCTGAAGACACCCTCCGCTTTCGCTTCCCACATACAACGGAAATTCCTTCTTATCGCGTAGAAGATTTTGTTGATGGCGAGACGGGTCGGTTGAAATTTACAGAGAGGCAGCGGTATTTTAATCCGGTAGGCTTGGCAACAGGGCTGGTTGAAAAGTACGGCGGTGCCGTGTATGCCGAATTAACAGGCGAAAGAACCTGTCACCTCTCTTTTGCCTTGCCAGTTTACCGGGAAGAATCGTAGGAGGGGCAAGCACTCCCAGATGCGTCTCGTGTTACCCTTCGCACCTGATGATGCTCACGCCTCGTTTAAGATGGACAAACGCTATGCAAACCCCAACACCCCCTTCATTTGACGAACTCTCAAAAACTGAGCTAATCGAACAACTCAAAGTGGAGAAAGATAAGAACGAAGCGTATTTCCGCTTGATAACAGATATACTCCATGAATTCAGAAACCCTGTAGGAGTTATGTTCAACTACTTCTCGCTTCACCAGGAGAGGAACTCCCTCCACTTACTGAAACACAGGCTAAGTATGCCAAAACGATAAACTTAATCGGAGAACGCCTGCAAAAGATTCAGGATTTTTTCTCTTTGGCATTGCGCACAATTCAGTTACTTCATGAGCCGCTACCAAAAGAAAAGGTTGCCTTAGCAGAATTGGCGGCTTTGGCGAAGCAAACAACAAGTGAGTTGAATTCGCTGCCTCCTATTCATGCTTCCGAACGAGATGTCTGGACCATAATGGATTTGCTTGCCTTCATTAAGTCAGATGAATTGGAACTGAGTTTCATCCATGACGGAGATTGGGTTCGTGTCAGTTCTTCCAACTTTGCAAACCTGCCATATTGGTTTGAAAGAAGCTTCGATAAAGAAACGCGCCGACTCAGATATGAAGAATCGGTTGCAGGATTTGAACCAGTTGGGCTTGTCATTGCTTTGGTGGAGAAAAACGGGGGGACGGTTTTTGCTGAATTGAGCGGTGATTCGACTTACAGTCTCTCTTTTACGCTGCCGGTTTATCGCGAAGAATTGTAGGGTCATAGGTGAATGGGCGACGCGATGCTGGGGGAGGTGGTTTGTTTAGGCCAGGTTGGACTGGCATCGCCTCGGTCCTATTGGAGTTTAAGAAAATAATCAGGTAGTTGTCATTACTTCGGCAAGCTCAGCACAAGCCTGAGCGGAGCGAAGAATCCCGCAAGGAGCACATGGCAGGTACTTTGGCAGACACAAAGCTTCACTGGTTATTAAGCGGGCGGGATGCTTCGGAGGACCTCAGCATGACAAGTCTATTACCCGAATTAATTTTTAATCCACAAACGGGGCGGAACGGCCGTTGGCAAAACGTTGATCGAGCGTGTTTGGTGGCTCCCTCTGATTGCGCTACAATGCACAATTGAATTTACCGGAAAAATAGAACGCAGAGATACGGAGACGCAGCGTTATCAGAGACAGATCCTCTGCACCTCCGCATCTCTGCGTTTTTCAGGAAAATCATACGATATTACTGATTTAGGGATTATTTTTTATGGGTCCAGAGCCAATTATTAGTTTTCAGAACGTCGATAAGCGGTTTGCTTTTACCAAGGAGAAGCCGCAGTCGGTGATGGAGACGTTTATCAAGCTGTTTTCGTGGCGCAAGCGGCCCAAGCAGGCGGCCGAATCGCTGTGGGCGGTGCAAAATGTGAGCTTCGACGTGCTGCCGGGGCAATGTTTTGGCATTGTGGGGCGCAACGGCAGTGGCAAGAGCACCATTCTGAAGCTGATGGCCCGGATTTTGCGCCCGAATAACGGCCGTATCCTCATAAACGGCCGTGTCAGTGCCCTGCTGGAACTGGGGGCCGGTTTCCACCCCGACCTCACCGGTCGAGAGAACATCTTCCTCAACGCCGCCCTGCTGGGCTTCGATGAAGCCACCACCCACGCCTACTACGATCGCATCGTGGAATTTTCTGAGCTGGAACAGTTCATCGACATGCCTGTGCGCCATTACTCCTCTGGCATGTACATGCGGCTGGGCTTCAGCGTGGCCATCCACATGCAACCAGACATCCTGATTGTGGATGAAATTTTGGCGGTGGGGGATCAGGCGTTTCAATCCAAATGCATTGACGCCATTATGGCGATGAAAAACAGCGGCGTGACGATCATTATCGTGAGCCACAATATTAATCTGGTGCGCACCCTTTGCACACACATTTTGTGGATCGATAAGGGACTACCCCAGGCCTATGGGCATGTGGATGAAATTGCGGCAGAATACATGGCGCACGCCTATCAGCAAAAGGGGCAGCCTGCTACGGCCGTATTTACCCGGTCTGGCAGCGGGGAGATTGAAATTACCAGCACCCGTTTTTTGAATGAGTTGGAGGAGCCGCAGGAAACGTTTGCCACAGGTGAGCCGATGACGATTGAAATCGGCTATCTCGCCCACAAACCAATCCCCAACCCGGAATTTGGCCTGGGGATTTTTCGGCAGGACGGGGTGCAGGTGAATGGGCCAAATACAAATGCGGCGGGGGTCGATTTGGGCATTATTGAGGGAGCGGGCGTGATTCGGTATGAAATTGAGTCACTCCCCTTGCTGCCCGCGACCTATTTGGTAACAACGGCCGTTCATGATAGCCGTTCGCATCAATGTTACGATTATCACAAGCAAGCGTACAGCTTTCGCATCAGTCAGGGAATTACCCGGGAGCTGGAGGGGCTTGTAGCGCTGTCGGCTCGATGGCAGCAGGTGCCTGAGCCTGAAGCTGCTTAATTTAGCTGGTTTGGTTCGTTCATGTCCTTGATGAATAAACGGTTATTTGCAAATGGCTTTACTGGCCATTACCTTCTTTTTGTGCCGCTGCTGGTTTATCTGCCACTTTCATTTTTGTATTTGTTCGCCGTGCCTGCGGGCGAGTCTCCAGACGAGCCTGGCCATTTGCAATGTATTGAGCAGGTTTCGCTGTTGGGGCGGCTGCCAGAGATAGAACCGAAGCCGGAGGGGGATGCCTGGTGGTCGCGTGGCCGAATTATTTCGGGCCGAATGTGTTACCACATGCCCCTTTATTATTTGGTTGCGGGCGGGGTGCAAAAGGTGACGGCAACGGCCGTTTCTGAGCCTATCCATTATGAATTTCCGCCGACCAATCCCAATTTCGGCCCCGATCCTGCCTTGTTTGAGCATCCTGTCAAAGCATCCTTATGGACCTATACAGAACCAATCCATTTGTTGGTTTTGCGCTTCTTATCCATCTTGTTGGGCGGGGTGACGGTTTGGGCCAGCTATGCTGTGGCCAGGCGTCTGCTGCCGGGGCAGCAGATGGTGGCGCTGTTGGCCGGATTGTTAACGGCCGTTTGGCCCCAGTTTGTCTATCTCAGCCGTTCATTGAATAACGATAGTTTGGCCACAGCGCTGTCGGTATCCATTTTGGTGATCTTGCTGGATGTGCAGCAACCGCAGCGGTTTGTCTGGGCGGCGCTGCTGGCCGTTTTGGCGCTGTTTACCAAGCTGTCAGTTGCGTTTACGCTGGCTGCGATGCTGCTGGTTTGGGGGTTGGAATTTTGGCGGCTGCCTCAGCAACGCAGGGAGTATATTCGCACCTTGCTCATTTGTTTGGCGCTGTTTGTGGGCGCGTTTTTGCTGCTCTATTTGACGCCAACGCTTTGGCGGCATTTCACGCAGGGCTCTGGCGCTTTTTCTTCCGTTTCCGAATCGGCCAGAGAGTGGACATATTGGCGGGAAGTTTTACAATTAACGGCCAGTTCTGGTTGGGTGCGCTTTGGCTGGATGAACGTGGCCGCGCCGCAGGGTCATGCCTATGTCTGGTGGGGATTTTTATTGGGAACGGCCGTTTTGGGAATTTGGGTCATTGGTCGGTTTAGTCAGGGTGGTAACAGCCGTTTGCAACTGCTTATTTGCGGCATCTGGCTGCTATTTATCATCCTGTCTTATTTGCAAATCAACTTAAATCGACTCCAACCCCAGTTTCGTTTTGCGTTAGCGGCCATTCCAATCCTGACAACGTGGTCGGCCGCTGGCTGGTGGGGTATGGTGAAGGGAAACGGCCGTTTGGCCACATTAACTACTGCCAGTATTATTGCGATATTGTTTTTTTATAATATTTGGGTTGTCTTTTCAGTAATTAAACTGGCTTACCCTTGGTGGTAGGCTTCGCTGAATAGACCTATATCTTACGTGTATTGGAGGTTTCTGTTGGACACAAACCAGGAAAGAAAAATAATAAAAATCGCAGGCTTGGCTGCCGCGTTCAGTCTCATTATCATGGCTATTTTGGCAGTGAACTATTCCGAAGTGTTTGCAAAAAGCGCCGCCGTCGCCCAAGGGAGCAGTGTAGGGCCTTCTTGCCGTTATGGCGTTGCATCCTTTAATGAACTGGATAAACCATACATTGATCAGCTAAATGTGGGCTGGACGGTTAATTTTGGCGTCAACTTCAACCGAACCTGGCCAGACGGGGTGGCCTATGCCCCCATTATTCGCATGAAGCAGGCCAAACATCCTGTAACGGGGGCACGCTTGCCAACCTATGACATCACGACCCAGCCCCTTAACGATAACCCCGGTGGGCTGGGGCCGCTGGTCACCGCTAACCCTGGCCGTTTATGGATGGTTGGCAATGAAGTGGATCGCGTTTTCTGGCAAGACGACATGATGCCAGATATTTACGCCATAGCTTACCATGACATCTACCACTTTATTAAAGATCGAGACCCATCTGCCCTGGTGGCTATTTCTGGCCTGGTGCAGGTAACGCCGGGTCGCTTGCAATATCTGGACATCGTTTGGAACAGCTATTGGGAAAAATATGGCGTACCGATGCCGGTAGACGTTTGGAATTTCCACGTTTATATCTTGCCAGAAAAAAATGCAGATGGGACCGGGGCCAGCGCAGCCATTGCCTTGGGCACGGATCCGGCTTTGGCTATTTTGTCGAGTGGCAACAATAAGGCGCTCTGCCCATTGGCCAACGTATACTGCTATGCTGAGCATGATGATACCACCATATTCCTGCAGCAGATTCGGGCGATGCGCCAATGGATGAAGAACCATGGATTGCAAGACAAGCCGTTGATTCTGTCTGAGTATTCGCTGCTTTACCCGTATGATGGTAAAACGCCTTGCTTTTTAATGGATGAGTTTGGTAACTGTTTTACACCTTCCCGTGTCTCTAAATTTATGAGAGATACGTTTGCAATTTTGGAAAATGAAACGGACAGTTCTTTGGGCTATCCGCAGGATAATTACAAATTGGTGCAGCAATCGCTCTGGTTTGCCATGAACGACCGTTCACAATACACGCCCAATGCCCTGGTTAACTTGCACCCATCCACTGGTAATCCTACCGGTCTATCCACAATTGGACAGGTATTTCGTGATGAAGTGGCGAAATCTGAATTTAATGTCAATCTGATTCCTTCGGCGGTGAGTAATACGGCCGTTTCCAACACAACCAGCGCCGTTATTTCTGCCGAAGTGCGCAATAATGGCAGTTTGCCAGCTGGCAGCGCCTTCACCGTTAGCTTTTATACCAATGCTGGCCTTACAAACCTGATTGATCAGGTCGTTGTACCGGCCGACTTGGCAGGCTGCGCCTTGGAGGGTCACAAAGTGTCTGTTACCTGGAATGGTCTGGCTCCTAACCAGGTAAACCGGTTTTGGGTACGCGTAGACAGTGGTAACGTCATTGTCGAGTCCAACGAAACAGACAATGTGGCAACCGGCGTTGTTATCACGGACCCAGATCAAATATTTTTGCCGGTCATTAACCGCTAAAGCTTGTATGTAGCCCGAATTGACACAAATTAAAAATCTTTTTAGTTTGTGTCAATTTGGTGCTGATTTTGGAAAACTGCACAGATAGTGACCTCTATGTCCTCTGTGGATTTTCTAGAAATGCAAGGTTTATCCGTTTTCAACTTTGGATTTTGGGAACTGGGTAAACCTTGAGGATTCGTTTTCTTGAGCAAACACGTTTATCGAGAATCGCATGGCCGTTAGCAAGGAAGTTTCCGCTCAGTCCACTACAACCAATTCCAACAAATACCCAAGCGTTATTGTTAAAACTAAATATTGGCAGGGCAGCCTGGTTGCCCTGTTTTTTGCCGTTATTTTGGTGCTTAACCACGGTTTATTCCTAAACGTCAATGCGGATCCGCGCCTGGTAAGCCAACCCTGGCTGCTTAACAATGGCTTTATTCAACACCAATTGCAGCTTGCGCAAAAACAGATGGATGGGCGCACCTTCATGATGCGGGTTGGGCAGCTCGCCATTTTTTCCAGCGTGCCGTTAGTCGGGTATACCCTCTATTACCTGGCTCAAGGCGGCACCGTATCTGCCCTGCTCTATTGGCCGATTCTTTACAACTTTGAAAGTGGCTATAACGATCTCGGTAAATTGCTGCCCAATTCATCCGATCTTCTGCGAATGCTGCCAGCATTTTTACTAATCATTCCGTTTGTTGCATCGATTTTTAGCAGGCAAACCGCAAAATTTTGGGGTTCTGCACGGGAAGAACGGCTGTGGCTCCTGTTGTTGCTCCTCGTCTCGATGGCATTTTTATACCCTCGTTACTCTATCCCGCATTGGACCGTTGCCCTGCCGTTTATTGCTGTTATTTCAGCGTACAGCCTCAACGATCTGTTGCAGGCACAAGCCAGAGCTGAGACGCGAATGGTCGTGAGAAGTGCGTTTGCGGCTATTTTGGTTTGGTGGATTTTACAAGGGATTTTGGTGTCCTGGCCTTACTGGGTGGGCAGCCGGACTCAGGCGCTGCTGAAATACGATCCCTTGATTGAGCTTGCCGAAACTTTAGACGAGAAGCTCACGACATCAGGCCCCATAACCTTGCTGCCAGACGATGAATCAGTCAGTAATTTGTATTATTTGTTGCAAAGGCCACCGGCCTTTTTCTGGGTGATGCATTATCCGTGGTTTGTTAATAAGGACAGATGGGCAATGGCTGGAGGCTGTGGAAGAGGCTCAATCTCAAACTCTCTTGTTTTTTGACCGCCCGGAAGCGTTTCAAAACCGCTCACCGGCAATATATGCTTATGTGGTGGCGCATTATGAAATTCAGGAGACGTTTGAGTGGAACGGCCGTCTCGTCAACATTATGCAGCGGGCTGATTAGTGGTGAGGCCCATTTCGATTAGAATCGGAGCAGCGCAGCCAGCTTGATGCCTTCCGGCAGATCTTCTGGCTGGCATGTGTAAACCATCCCGCCGTTGCTGAGCGTGTAAACTGCCGCCAGGTTCAACAACTCTTCGCTCTTGGGGACGTCATATTCGTCGAGGAAAACTTCGCAGGTGCTTTGGTTGAAGAAGCCGCGCTGCTGGGCGTTTACGGCCGTAAACAAGGTATCCACCTGTCCCTGAAAAGCCGCAGCCACAATACGCTTTACATCTGTTAAGGCCCGCCCCTGGCCCAATAAGTTGCCAAACCTCACCAGTGCCTCCTGCTGTGCCTGCCGAAACGAGGGCTGTACCAGGTTCCAGGCCGCTTCGTGAAGGGCGCTTTCACTCCGCCGGTCTGGGCTGCCTGCCACGTTGATGGGGAAGAGGTGAGGATAGCTGTTGGCCTGTTGGTAGATCGCAAAGAGGTAATCGACGCAGGCCAAAACCAGCGGCATGGTTTCATGGCGCAAATATTTTTGCAAACCGACATCTACCTGCTGGCTGAACCGTCGCAAGGATTCTTTTTTGTAGTTGGTGGGAATGTCTACGCTGTAAAAAATGGCGGAGCGACCTCCGGCGGCCCCAGGTGCCCCAGCAGCTCCGTGAAACTGGAGCTGCTTTTCCGGGTCGTCATAGGCCAATACCTGGTCCAGGCTGGTGGGCATGTCGGGCAGGTCCAGCTCTTCCATGCTGCTTTTTGAGGCGCGGAACAGGCGCACCTGCTTTTGGGAAAAGGTGAGGAGGTAGAAACGGCCGTATTCCACCAGCAGTGGCAGCAGTGGCCGAATGTAAAAACGGCCGTTTACCATCACCAACGGCTCTACTTCCCTGGGCAAACGGTAAATCCGGCTAAAATCTGTGCCCAAAAACAGGGCTAACCCAGTGGCTGGCTCTCGCCAGAACTCTTCATTTTGCGCCAGTATTTGGTGCGCAGGTTGCAGCAGGCGTTCCACATCCGGGTGGCGCAAGAACGGGGTAAACCGGGCAATTTGGACTCTCGCTTCGTCGATCAGGTTTCGCAGCCGGATTGGCTCTGCCCGCTGTTGTTCCAGGTGAGCTGGCTGGGTCGGCATGTAAATAGATACACAAATATCGCCCGTGTGGTCGATCAGTTCTCTAACATCTTCCTTACGCAGCGGACTCATCTTTTACTCCTTTGTGCTTATGCTGGCCCCCGAATTTTCTGGCGGAAGTGAGCCATAGACTCTACCTGCGCCAGCCTCAAAGGGGCGTGTTTGCACGCTTCTACCATTAAAGCTTTGGCCTTTTGCCCTCGGCAGCTGTTAATCCAGGTCAATTGTTTCGCTATATCCCCAGCCGTTGCGTTGGTTAATTTGCAGCTGAAACGGCCGTATTTCCACCAACATACACCCGCTGGCCTCAGGCAAGCCCGGCAAAGTCAGGCCGGGCGGCGCTTCGTGCAGGGGCAGGATACGGCCGTAACCCCGCAGCTGCCAGCCAGTGGTAGAGACCATTGCCGCCGGGTCGTGTTCCAGGTTGAATAAATGATCAGAAACAGTGGGGATCAAAAAGTACAGGGTTAAATTTTGGGCTTCACAGGGGAAAATCCGCGCCTGAATCCCGGCCGGGCCGGATGTGGAAAGGGTTGCCGCCTGAACCAGAGCCAGGACTTCCATCGCCCGTAAACGCAAATGTTCCAACATCATCCACCTCAAATCACTCAAGCGTGGTAACGTTGAAATCAGAGTACCAAAAAAGAGGAGCGTGTGTCCTCTATCAAAAGTTACGATGAGGTTATGTTTTTAGAACGCCCAGACGCTTGGCGTGAACCACCGCCTCCGTGCGGTTTTGGGCATTTAACTTGCTCAGCAGATGATTGATGTGCCCCTTCACCGTGCCCACGCTAATTACCAACCGGTCGGAAATCTTTTTATTGGAAAACCCCTGGGCCACCAGCGTCAGAATTTCCAGCTCGCGTTCGGTCAACGGATCCAGCAGCGGTTCTTCTGCTTCACTCAGACCCTGCTCTGCATACCAGGCGGCTGCCCGCCGTCGCAGCTCGCAAATTTGGTCCGGGTCCTTTTGTTCTAGATGGTTGCGCAAAGCCCCGGTGAACAGGTGATGATAACGATACCACTGCCCGGTTTCGTCTACCGGGGTGATGAACATCTCTTCGTCGGCCAGGCGTGCCAATATTTGCCCGGCGTCTGCCTGTCCGGTTACGGCCGTACACAAATCCGAGGTGAGATGGGGTAAAACGGCCGTTTGCAACAAAAAAGATTGAACCGGTTTCGGCTGGCGCTGCAAGACTTCTTCCAAAAGATAGTGCAGCACATGGCGCTGAGCGCCGCTAAACGCCTGAATAAACGGTTCCCGCTCCGCCTGGGGCAATCCTTTCAGCGACAGCGCCGCCAGCTGCAAACCCGCCGCCCACCCCTCGACGCGGTGGGCAAGCGTGGCCAACGCCCCTGGCGACAGCTCAAAGGTCAGCGCACAGTCGAAGAAGGCGACCATCTCCTCCTGGGTAAACTGCAAGTCGATGGCCCGGATTTCACGCAGGTGGCCCTGCACCAGCAGCCGCGCCAGCGCCAGGGGTGGATCGGCCCGCGTCAGAATGATTACATGCAGCGAACGTGGCTGATGGTATAAAAAGAAGCTCAGGCTTTGGTGGATGGTGTGGGTCTGGATAAGGTGATAATCGTCCAGAATGAGGGTGATGGCTGGTGCGTTGGGGGAAACGGCCGTTATCTCGTTGATGAGCAAGGATACAAAAGGTTCCCACGTTTCAGGCGTCAGCTGATCTGGCTCAAACAGGGCAGCCTGGCCAATCGGACTGCCGCAGTTTGCAGGGCAGCCAACACGTATTGCCAGAAGCGCCCCAGATCATTGTCCCCCTCATCAAGCGAAAGCCAGGCCACGCGCCCTTTACGCTGCCGGGCCCATCTGGCTGCCAGAGTCGTTTTGCCAAACCCGGCCGGCGCAGAAATCAGCGTTACGTCGCCTGCCGCCGCCTTATCTAGCTGGGTGGTCAGGCGGTTTCTGGGCAAAAAGCAGGCATGCACCGTTGGCACCGCCAGCTCGGTGCGCAGCAGCACATTTTGATCCAGCTGTTCTAAGCCGCTCTTCTGCCCCAAGTCACGCTCACTCCAGGGGAGCCTTTTGCCCAAAAGCAGCCAGGTAAGTGTTCAGGTGCGACGCACTTTTTCCAGAGTGATGCGCAACAACGATGTCGTTTGTAAGTGCGTCGCACCTCTAGGACAGAACGCTTACGGGCCAAACACCAACATTTTCCCTGTGAAAGGTGCAGCCTCATCACAAAAATCGCAGTGATGCATTCAATTGGCAGCAACGAGTATGAGGCCAGCCCCGCTAACAGCATTATAGAACGGCCTGTCTGGGGCTGAACGTGACAAAAAACATCAATTGGTGGCTAAAAAATAATAAATGGCTACGGTGCAGCGGTGATCAGCAGCTGCTCATCAGCTCCGGGCAGCAGATCCAGGTCGCGGAAACGGCCGTTTTCACTGCGCCACACCAGGCTAAAACTCCAGCCCTGCCAGCGCCAGACGGCCAGCGTTTGCGTGTCGCCCTGATCTTCCAGCACAACCAGCTCCTCCGCGCCATCTCCGTCTAGATCCCCCAGCTCCACTGCTAAAATGGGCCAGCTCACCGGCCTGCCGCCCCACAGCAGCTGGTATTCCCCCCCGCGATGCCCCACGATGTACGGCTGGCTGCGCTCGTGGCCGTCTGGGTCGGCCTGCCAGATGGCCAGCAGCAGCTCAAAACGGCCGTCATCATTCGGATCGCCCAGCGCCACATCAACCACGCGCCAGGTGGGTGGGCTTTGCCAGACGGCCGTTTCCCCCTCATACACCGTCACTTGCCCGCCGGTGCGGCGAATCGTTTCCGGCACGCCATCCCCCGTCAGATCAATCGTTCCCGACCAGAACCAACCCTGTTCGCCGTCAGCGGCCACTTCAGCCGCAGGTGTGCAGCCCTCTTTTTGGCAGGCAAAGGCCAGGCGGGGCGGGGCGGGCTGCACGCGGGCCAGCAGCGGTTCAGCCTCGGCTGGCGTCATCAGATGGGGCTGCGGCCCAGCCCACAGCGGCAGCGCCTGCACCGCCCGCAGCCCGTCGGCGTCCACAAAAATACGCAGGGCCAGCCCCTGATTCGTTGGCTCTTCTGTCTGATCAAACAGAAAGTTGCCCAGGCTGTAGGCGATTAGCTGCCCGCTCTGGGCCTCCACCACGACGGGCTGGGCCACATGCGGATGATGCCCCAGCACCAGATCCGCCCCGGCGGCCAGCAGGGCGTGTGCGGCCGTTTCCTGCCAGGGATCGGTCCGCAGCTGATATTCGTAGCCCCAATGCAGGGAAACAATGACCACATCCGCCTGCTCTCGCGCCACAGCAACGGCAGCCGTTGCTCGGGCCACATCCCATTCTGCTCGCTGCCACCTTTCACCGTTCACCGCTAACCGCTCACCGATAACTGGCTCCGGCACGCCGTTATAGGCCAGAAAGGCCAGGCGTACCCCGTTGATCTCGCGAAAAACGGGCTGGTAGGCGGCGTCTGCGCTTGCCCCAACGCCCAGCGGGGTGATCCCGGCCTGCTGTAGGCGAACGGCCGTTTCCGCCAGGCCGTCTGGGCCATAATCGAGGCTGTGGTTGTTGGCTAGGGTGAGCAGATCAAAGCCAGCGTTGGTGAGGTGGGAAACGGCCGTTACCGGGGCGTTCAGGATGATGGGCTGCGGCTCGCCCGGCGGGGCCTTGCGCGGCGTGCCTTCGGCCACAATGACGGATTCCAGATTGCCCAGCGCCAGATCGGCGGCGCGGAGCCAGGGAGCCACGTTGGCCAGCGGGTCCGGCACGTGGGCGACGCCCCGGCCCAGCATCACGTCCCCTACGGCAATCAGTTCAACGACGGTTTCGGTTTGGGTGAGGGAACGGCCGTCTCGCAAATAAAACCAGGGATAACCAGACAAGTCGGCAGCGGGTACCGGTTCCGCTGCCGAACTCAGGGATTCTCTCTGCCGGGTCAGTGAAAGGAGCAGCAGTAAAAACAGGGCCAACAGAACGACGAGAATAACGGTGGGTTTGGCCATTCGCCTCACTCTTCCCAGGCGGGCGGCTGATTACTGTAAACGACGTTGGCAATCAGCCACCGCTCAGCGATTTTTTCGAGCGTATAGGTCACATCCAGCGTATACGGTCCGCGTGCGGCGTTGAGCGTGCCATTCCATTCACCGGGCGAATCCTGAAAGCTGTACAGCGCATCTTCCCAGGTTTCGCGCACCGTCACCACCACCCGATCCTCTGATTGGATGTCGAAGGAGCGGTAGCTGGCGTGGTGCCACTGGCGGCCCACATACTGATTTGCCTCGAGCAAGATGTCAAACTCAGCGGCAAATTGGTCACGGACATTGTCGGAAATAGAATAGAAATAGGTCGGCTCCAGATACCAATACGCTTCGCTGACAGAGCGCTGGAAGCTGTAGATGGCCTGCTGGAAAGCGGCATATTCTGTTTCGGGGGTAAAGAAGCTGTCTGTCCATTCCGGCAGCGGCGGTGCAGTGCCTTCATCCAGCATCAGCCGCCACTTCTCGTCGGTCAGCCGATCCTCGGCAGGCCAGGTGAACTCGTAATAAGAGAAGACGCCCCCCTTGGCCACTTGCAGCTGGATGGTGCCATCCTCGTTGATGAGCGGCACCACCACGTAAATTTCGTTGATGCGCCCGACGGCCTCTTCCAGCACCACCGGATTGGAAATGCCGTCCCCATCCGGGTCTGGGGCAGTGGCCACATCGGCAATAACGGCCGCTTGGGGCTCCTCTTCCATTACTGGCTGGGCGGCAGGGTCTTCATCTTCGCGGTCGGCTGCGGCCATCGTCAGATGCTCCAGTTCGCCGCCATAGAAGCGAATCAGGTTGTGCTCGGCTTCGGTCAGCGGCTCGCCGCGCAGCTCTTTTTCGGCCATCACCTGCAAGGCGGCGGCCAACCTTTGCAGCCGCTGCAGGCTGTTACGGTCCTGCTCACCCAGCAGGTCGCGTTCGTCCAGCCCTTCCAGCGTCATGGTCGTCATCGCCTCCAGGCGGGCGTAGAATTCGGGCACTGGCTCCACATAGCCTCTGGCCAGTAATGGCTGCGGCGCCCCGCCACCCCCGCCCAATTCAGCATACACCTGCTTGGCGTAGAGGATGGTATCGTGTTTCAGCTCGGCCCAGCTGCCCAGGGAGGTGTTCAGCTGTTTGTCCAGCCATGCGTCACTCTGCATGAACTGGGGATAGCCGCTCCCCGGCACGGCCAGCAGCGGCTCGAAGGTGTAGAGCCAGGTGGTGTAGAGCGTTTCCGTCCACTCCTCAGTCGTCAGGCCATCGACCCAGATCTGCATTTTCTCCATTTGCTCCGGGTAATTGGCGTAACTGGTTTCACCCATCTCATCCAGCAGGAAGTAAGCACGATCCGAACCCATAGCGGCCATGATGTCCAGCCCCTTGGGCAGCATACGGGCATGTTCTGGCGTGCCCACGTTGCGGTAGATGAGCTGGCGGAAAATGTAGGCATCGGGCACAAAGCGCTGGCCCATGAAGCGGAATCCTTTGGTCGTTTCTTCAACGTCATCGTTGACGCTGATCACGATGCCCAGAATTTGGGGCGGCGGCAGTTCGTTGGCCGCTGCGATGAAGGTGTCGAGCTGGCTTTCGTCGGCGATTGTCAGCAGGTCGGGTGCCGGGCCGTAAATTTCGTCAATCACTTCCAGGTATTGGAAGGCGGTGAGGTCGTCGCTGCGGCCCACAAAGAAGACGGTGGGATTGTACAGATCGAGCCAGGTTTGCAGGGCTGGCTGGTCGTTTACCTGGGCGGTGCGCAGGGCGTGTACCAGCAGCAGCGCGGCGCGGGTTTCAGCCCGGCCCACGTCAAGATTATCGGTTTTGAGGCGGAAGGTCATACGGCCGTACCACATCATGCTCTTAAAGTAAGCGGTGAGATCGTCGCTGATAGTGTAATGGCCGCGGGGAATGTACTGGGTGTAATCTTCGCCATTTTCCAGACCAGGGAACAGCGGCGAGGGCATGATGCCGGCGGCGTCTTCAATTTGGGCCAGCTCCGCTTCGACCAAATCCTGGGCGTAGGCGGGAACCTCCACGGTGGGGTCCAGCAGCTGGCTGCCCACGCCAATGAAGGCCACGGTGCGCCGGGCGGCATCTTCCCATTCGGTGCCTTGCAATGCCTGGTATTGGGCGTCGGTTTGGGCCAGCATGGCCTGGTTCAGCTGGTGTAGCATGGGGATGAATGCGTTGCGTTCGGCCGTGCGCAGCACTTTGCCGAACAGCAGGTGGTAGACGTGCAGCAGGGAGTCGCTGGTGACAAAGGTGGGCACGTTGGCGTAGCGGGCCTGCTCGTAGACCGTGAAGAACTCTTTTTCTACGCCGGGGCTTACCACAAAGCCATCCTGCACCAGCCGGTTCACCTGCTCCTCTGAGAAAACAAAGGGGACGATGACGTTGCTGAGGTTGGGCTGGATGGGATCATGAAAGATGGCGGGGATGGTGTCTACGGCCGTTTCCCGAAAAGTAGCAAAGGTCAGTTTAGACGGCAGCGTCACTTCGGGCGCAGCTGGCAGTGGGGTAGCCGTCTCGCCAGGTGCCATGGTGGGAATGACAATGGTGGGCGTGAGTACCGGCGGTGCGGTGGGGGAAGGGAGGCTGAGGGGGGTGGAAACGGCCGTAGCGGGCAGCGGCGTATCCGTCACCTCAGGGGCAGCCTGCCTTTCTGTACAGGCTGTCAGCAGCCAAAAACCAATACACAACATAAAGATTCTTTTCCACATCATAATGTTCTCCTATTTGCAACAAATAATACAGGAACACGGTCCGTCTTGCTCCCGATTGGTTTAAATGGTACCGGCAGGCAGATACAGCCATGACATCATTGTAGAGGAATCTAAAAACTCTCTCCTCTATCTAAAGTTATGTTGGGGGGTATAGCTGCTCTGGCCGGTGAACAAACGGGACCAGAAGCCAGTAATTGATGACAAAGTATGTTAAGCCCAACAAGCTGGATGAGCTAACGGCCGTTTGCCGCGACAAATTGCTGCCTCTCCTTGCCCAGGCCAACGATTGGCGCTGCCTGTGCCGACATTTTCTTTTGCAATCGAAGCGTCCTACAATTGGGAAAGGAACCAGGCAGCGGCATCATTCGACGCTGGTCTATGTCTGCCTGGCAGCCTTAACTTAACGACTCATCTGAAGCGAGGGACTATGAAATTTGTAAAAAAGTTGCAGGATTATGTTGGTTCACAGCCAGAGAAGTTTTTTAAGGCCACGCTGTTTCACAGTGAGGCGATGCTGCTTGGCGTTAACTGCCTGGAACCAGGCCAGGTGCAAAAGCCGCATGAACATGAAGATCAGGATAAGTTTTACTACGTTGTGGCGGGTGAAGGTCTTTTTTGGCTGGGTGAGGAACAGGTGGTTGCCGAAACGGGCCAGGTAGTTTGGGCACCAGCTGGCGTGACGCATGGCGTGCAAAATATGAGCGAGGATCGTCTGATCCTGCTGGTTGGCATTGCGCCTGGCCCTGGAATGCACCATTAGCGCCAGGTAGTACACAATATCGGAAATAAGAATTGATCCGCAGATTAACGCAGATTTCGCAGATTAAAGACAAAAAATCTGCGAAATCTGCGGATTGTTTTTGACATAACGTTAATTCCAATGATGTCTATTATTTGGAGTGTAACTGATGTTAGCTAGTGGCGATCAGTCCGTTCGCTGCAATAAAGTATTGCTCGCGCCGTCTCGTGCCTAAGACTCAGCTTTTTTCACAGCGTGGCCGCCAAACTGGTTGCGCATCGCGGCCAGCAGCTTGGCCGCAAAGCTTTCGTCCTGGCGGCTTACAAAGCGGGCCTGCAGCGAAGCGGTGATGACCGGCGCGGGCACGTCCAGGTCAATCGCTTCAAACACTGTCCAGCGTCCTTCGCCACTGTCGGCTACCCAGCCGCGAATGTCGCTCAATTCCGAATCGTCGGCCAGAGCGTTGGCCGTCAGGTCCAGCAGCCAAGAGCGCACCACGCTGCCAAAACGCCAGATTTCAGCAATCTGGTGTAAATCTAGGCCCAAATCTGTCTTGGCTTTCATGATTTCAAACCCTTCGGCGTAGGCTTGCATCAGGCCATACTCGATGCCGTTGTGTACCATTTTTACAAAATGGCCAGAGCCGCTGGGGCCAACGTGCCCCCAGCCGAAATCTGCACCGGGAGCCAATGTTTCCAACGCCGGCTGCAGATGCGCCACGGCATCGGCGCTGCCGCCGATCATCATGCTGTACCCTTCGGTTAGTCCCCAAACACCGCCGCTGGTGCCGACATCCACAAAATGGAGCCCTTTTTCTTGCAGCGCAGCAGCGCGGCGGATGCTCTCTTTGTAGTTGCTGTTGCCACCGTCGATGATGATATCGCCGGGATTGAGGATGCCAGATAAATTGTTGACGACGTTTTCGGTGGGGTCGCCAGCAGGCACCATAACCCAGACGGCGCGAGGGGTGCTTAACAGGTTGGGCAGCGCATCCAGGGAATCGGCAGCGGTGGCTCCTGCGGCAACGGCCGTTTCCACCGCCTCCTGATTCAAATCCGACACAACCACCCGGTGGCCGCCTTGCAGCAGGCGCTTCGTCATGTTTGCGCCCATTTTACCTAAACCAATCATTGCAATTTCCATCGTATCTTTTCCTTATTTATGGGAGTTAGGGCCATTATAGGCTATTTTTGGCCTGTATAGAATAGAGAAGCAGCCCCTACCTCCACCGAACAAGATGACGCATTAACTATAAATTAACGGAGGAAACGACATGTGATCCAAAAAATCTGCAAAAACTTTTCACCTTTCACATAAATTGGCATAATAAAACCATGCATACTTTTTACTACCCCCAGCATCAGGCACATGATCCTGCCGCGCTGCACCGGCCAGATGACGATCATTGGAACCGATACTATGCGGAGGTGGCCGTGCGCGGTCAAATCATCCACGATGCCATCCAGTCGGCTCAATTGGGTCCTATCACACATCCAGGTGATTTTGGTCTCTCCCCTATTCAGGATGTGCATGCCCATGAATTGATCACCCTGCTGCAAAATGCCCACGAGCAGATGAAGCTGGAAACAGGCCGCGATGTGGCCATTCCTGAAACGTTCAGCTTGCGACCGCGCTCGCAGCGCCACTTTTACTCCGTTTTTGGACAGCTGGGCCGTTACTGTTTTGATACCTCTTCGCCCATTTTTGCCCAAACCTGGCAGGCTGCTTACTGGAGTGCGCAAACGGCCGTTTCCGCCGCTGCTCTCACCCTGGCCAATCAAGCAGCCAACCAGGAATCAATCGCCTACGCCCTTTGCCGTCCGCCCGGCCATCATGCCGCCGCCGACCAATTTGGCGGCTTTTGCTACCTCAACAACTTGGCCATTGCCGCCAACTGGCTGGTGCAGCAGGGGCAGCGCGTCGCTATTCTGGATGTGGATTATCACCACGGCAACGGCACGCAGGAGATTTTTTACGGCCGTTCCGACGTCCTCTTCATTTCCATTCATGCCGACCCACGCTATGAATACCCCTACTACTGGGGTTTTGCCGACGAATATGGCTACGGTCCTGGCCTCGGCTTCAACCACAACTACCCGCTGCCACCCGGTACCCGGGCCGCTGCTTATCTGGCCACCCTCACCCAGGCGCTCAGCCAGATTCCTGCCTTTGTACCCGATACCTTGCTCATCTCCCTGGGCGTCGATACAGGTGAGAAAGATCCAACCGGCACTTTTTTGCTAGACACCTCCGATTTTGCCGAGATGGGCCAAAGAATTGGAGGCTTAAACGTGCCTACGGTTGTGGTACAAGAAGGCGGCTATCGCCTGGAGACGCTGGGGCAGCATGTTATCGCCTTCCTAAAAGGCCTGCGCGAAACAAAACCTTAACCCGATTTACACAAAACAGGCCCAAATTTAGCGCACATTTTACAGTAAACCCTTTGTTCCTCGTTTAAAATGTGGAAATGAGCGGTTGAATATGCCATAATTTGCATAGTAAACATATAAAATCCTGTACAACAATCATCCATACAAGTGCGACGCACTTGTCCTTAAGTAAGTGTGTCGCATCTCTGAGACCCGAATAGTTACAAAAAATCTGGGCAGTCTGCGAAATCTGTGGTTTTTTCAGTAGGGCCAACAATAGGTTTTAGTTGGAACGGCCGTAAATAAGCACATTACCTTGAAAATTAGCAGCAGCGCGTTTAACACGCGTCATGGTCATTGAGGGCATATTTAGTCCCCAGCCACTTGCAGCATTGAGTAAACACAAAGAATCTGGAGATTCAAGATGAGTGATTTACAACCAACCTGGACAGGTCGCACTATCGGTGGCCGTTACATTATCGAATCGTTACTAGGGCGAGGCGGCATGTCCTCTGTCTACAAGGCCACCGATCCCAATTTACAACGCACCGTTGCAATCAAACTGATTCACCCACATCTTTCCGAACACCCAGAATTTGTGAAGCGGTTTGAACAAGAAGCGGCCGCCGTGGCCCGTCTGCGCCATCCCAACATTATGCTGGTGCACGATTTTAATCACCAGGGCGGTATCTACTACATCGTTTTTGAATATATCGCGGGAAATCCACTGGACAACCGCCTGAAAGAGCTCAAAGAGGCTGGACTCCGTCTACCGCTGGAAGAAGCGCTCCAAATCATGGTGCCACTTTGCGAAGCCGTCGCCTATGCGCATGAACACAACATGGTCCACCGCGACCTGAAGCCGTCTAACGTTATCATCAACCTGCTGGGGCAGCCTATCTTGCTAGACTTCGGCATTGCCAAACTGGTTGGCGGTGGTGGACACGTGCAAACAGCTACCGGTGCGACCATTGGCACGGCTGCTTACATGGCCCCCGAACAGGTAGTTGGGGGTGAGATAGACCACCGTGCCGACATTTACTCGCTGGGTGTTATGCTGTATGAGATGGCCTGTGGGCGTCCCCCTTACGAGGGACAATCTGCCCTGACGGTGATGATGAAACACGTCAACGAACCGCTGCCAGACATACGCCTCTACAACAGCAATTTGCCCGACGTGTTTAACGCCATATTGGAAAAAGCTCTGGCCAAAGACGCCAAGCAGCGTTTTGGTTCGGCCATAGAAATGGCGATCGCTCTGCGTGAAGTTGGGCGGCAGATGAGCAGCCGAACTTCGGAAACGATGGCCTATACTACACCTCCTCCAGTAACAGAAACGCCTCCCAAAACGGCCGTTTCCCAAACCAAACCCGAACCCAAAAAAGAAAATAAACCGAAATCGGCAGATAAAACGGTCGTTTTGCCAACCGATATTGGGGCAGAACCCCGCATTAAATCAGAGCAGCAGCGGGCCGCGTCGTCACGCCGCTGGCTGCCGTGGGCGCTGGGAGCTGTGGGGCTGCTCGCTCTCATTGCCGCAGCAATTCTTATACTGCCCGGCCTGTTTGCCCCCGATTTACCCACTTCAGAAGGAATGGTACAAATTCCTGGTGGCAGCTACACCATTGGAGCAAATCTCAGCGGTGCTCAATATGCTGCGCCGCAAGAAATCACTCTGGAATCGTACTGGATAGACAGATTTGAAGTGAGCAACAGCCAGTACGCCGCCTTTCTCGCTGAAAGTGAGGGCCAGCCACCCAGCAGCTGGGTCAACGGCACGCCGCCGGTCGGCAAAGAAAATCATCCCGTGCGGGGATTGACCTGGGAAAATGCTATCGAATACTGTGAATGGCAAAACAAGCGGCTGCCCACTGAGGCCGAGTGGGAAGTAGCGGCACGCGGTAACCAGGGGCTGCTTTTTCCCTGGGGCGACAGCCAGACCGGCGTCAGCTTGCCAGAAGATGACACATACCCCAGCGGCAGCATACCGCCAAATCGGAGCGGCTTTGGCCTGTTCGATATGGCGGGCAACGTCTGGGAGTGGGTTGATGAACCGTATGTAGCCGTACCAGGCGGGCAAAAAGTCGCCCGTGGTGGTGCCTTTGATTTCTTGAAAGATATGGCCTACCGGCTGCAAGGCGACCCCAATTTGCCCACAATGATTGCTTCAACGGGGATGCGCTGTGCCGCCACGGAAGTGGAGGTTGTACCCGATGCCATCGTTGTGCTAACAGATGATTTCAGCGACCCGGCAAGCGGTTGGCCAGACGTGAAAGAAGATACGGCGTGGCGCGGTTATCATCCGCCAAACTTTTACCATGTAGAAGCGACGGGGCAGAATCAGGTGGCAACGGCCGTATTCGGCACCGAAGCCAGCAATATTAGCCTGGAAGCCCGCATCTTTACCGATATTGTGGAAACAGAAACGGGTGAATACCGGTACGGTCTGCTGCTGCGACAGGTAGACAATCGCCAATTTTACGCCTTTACCGTGGCGCCTCGGTCTGGCCAATGGGCTGTGCTTAAAGCGTCCAACGATGGCCTGGAAACGTTAGCCAGCGGCAGCGTAGATGGGTTACAGGGCAATTCGGCAGCAACAGCCGACAGCCTGCGGGTGGACGCCAGCGGCAGCAGTTTCTTCTTTTTTGTAAACGGCCGTATCATCACCAGCCTCACAGACAGCAGCTACAGCAGCGGCGATTTGGGCTTCTACGTCGAAACCTTCGACGAAACCAGGGCACACGTTCATTACGACACGTTTACTGCTTTGGCATTGGGAGCAGACCTGGCCGTCGTAGACCCTGGCGAAACTGTAGAAGATGAGTCAATCGGCACAGGCGAAGAAGGTGAAGTCGTAGAACCAACCGCCACTACGGCGGTAGATGCAGAACCAACGGAAATAGCCGAACCTGCCGCAGAGCCAACCGCCACCTCTGAACCAACACCCACGCCCGAACCAACCCAGATTCCCCTTCCCGAAGGCATGGTGCTCATCCCCGGCGGCACCTTCCTGATGGGTTCAGAAACGGGCGAACCTAATGAGCGACCAGAGCATTCTGTGACGCTCGACGCCTACCTCATCGACCAGTTTGAGGTGAGCAATGGCGAATATCAGGCCTGCGTAGCGGAAGGTGGCTGCACCCAGGCCAATCTGCGCAACTCGTTCCGGCGAGCTGGCTATCGGGACGATCCCGCTTTTGTCAACCACCCGGTAATGGGGGTCACCTGGAACCAGGCAGTGGCTTACTGCAACTGGGCGAGCAAACGGCTGCCCACCGAAGCTGAGTGGGAATTTGCTGCCAGCGGTCCAGACAACTTTACCTGGCCCTGGGGCAACGAGTTTGTTCTCACTTTTTCCGCCGCAAATTCTCTGGACACAGAGCCGGTAAACAGCTTCCCCGATGGCGTCAGTCCATTTGGTGTCTTTAATATGGCGGGCAATGTCAATGAATGGGTGCAGGATCGTTTTGACAGCAATTTTTACGCCAACTCACCGGAAAACAATCCTGTCAACCTGGATTCTGGCAGCAGTCAGATATACCGGGGTGGCAGCTTCGACAACCGCAACGGCAACTTTTTTACCACCAGCCGCCGCTATGTCGTTTCTGGTAACACTTTCGACGTAGACATCGGCTTCCGCTGCGCCCAGGACCTTCCCTAAAAAGTGAAGTGGCGAGGCAACAAACTGTT